>CAWJEO010000043.1:0-77074 GCA_963841895.1 uncultured Acidobacteriota bacterium | reverse complement strand
AACCATAGAAATCGCAAATGCCAGATTGAGGGCTTTCGATGAATCTGCCGCCGGGTTCCCGCGATCTGGTGCGAATCGTCTTCGGTGTGCTTCTGATCATGCTGCTGATCGGTGGCGCGCTGTGGATCCTGAGCCCTTTCCTGCCCGCCCTGATATGGGCGACGATGATCGTCGTCGCGACCTGGCCGTTGCTGCTCCGGCTGCAGCACGCGCTGGGCGGCCGGCGCACCCTGGCCGCAGTGGCGATGACCGCGCTGTTGTCCCTGATCGTCGTCGCGCCGCTCGCCGTCGGGGTCTCGACGATCGTGCAACAGGCCGCGCGGCTGTCGGACATCAAGGTCGCCGAGCTCCGGATTCCGATGCCGCCGATCTGGATCGAGGACGTTCCGGTCGTCGGCGCGACGCTGACCGCCGAGTGGCGCGTTTACGCGGCGGCGACGCCGGAGGAGCTGGCGAGCAAGGCCTCGCCGTACATGACGGCGGTGGTCAACTGGATCGCCGTCCGCGCCGGCAACTTCGGCACGTTCCTGCTCCACCTGGTCCTGACGCTGCTGCTTTGCGGGGTGCTCTACGTCACCGGCGAGACGGCTGCTCTCGGCGTGCGCCGCTTCGCCCGCCGCTTGCAGGGCGAAGCCGGGGATCACCTGGTGCTGCTCGCCGCCGGCTCGATCCGCGCGGTGGCGCTCGGCATCGTCGTCACCGCGATCGTCCAGACCGCGCTCGGCGCCGTCGGTCTCGTTGTCGCCGGCGTACCCTATGTCGCGATCTTCGCCGCCGTGATGTTCGTGTTCTGCATCGCGCAGCTCGGACCCGTGCTGCCGATGCTGGCGGCGGTCGGCTGGCTCTACGTCAACGGCGCCACGACGGCGGCGATCGGGTTGTTCGTGTGGACGTTATTCGTCGGTTTGCTCGACAACGTGATCCGGCCGATTCTGATCCGCGCGGCGCTGACCTGCCGCTGCTGCTCATCATGGCCGGCGTGATCGGCGGCCTGATCAGCTTCGGGCTGGTCGGCCTGTTCATCGGCCCCGTGGTGCTTGCAGTCACGTACACAGAACTCAGCGCCTGGATTGCCGAGCAGGGCGCGACGCCCGATCCTGGCGCGGCAACGCCCGCGGCACCGGATCACCCGTTACCGCGGGCTAATCCCGCGCGTGACGGCCGTCCTCACCGACAGTCAGGGCCAGCGTCCACCAAGCCTGCGGTCCCCCTACTCGCTTCGCAGCGCTTCGGTGGGATCGATGCGGAGGCCGCGTCGGGCAGGACCCAGCGCCGCGAGGATGCCGACGAGCAGCATGAACGCGGCCGCGCCGGGGAGCACGCCGGGAATCGGCAAGCCGCCGATCTGCTCGATCGGCACGTACCGGCCGACGAGGTACGCGGCGAGCATCCCGACCGCCGAGCCGGCACCGATCTGCCAGAAGGCGCGCCTGAACATCGCCGCCACCAACTGGCCCGGCTGGGCGCCCAGCGCCGAACGGATCCCGATCTCACGCCTGCGCTGCGCGACCGTGAACGCCATCAGCGCGTACAGGCCGGCGGCCGAGAGCAGCAGTACGCTGCCGGTGACCGCGCCGATGGTGATGGCGCCAAGGTTGTCGCCGAAGCGGTGCTCGCGATAGATCTCGGCCAGCGTGCGGACCTCGTCGACGTGCAGCGCCGGGTCGATGCTCGCGGCGACGTCGCGGAGGCGTTCCGCGAGACCGGCCGGACCGCCTCTCAAGCGAAGCTGCAGGTGCGCCGGATGGATCTGACCCGGGGCCGACCGGATGGTACGCCGACCCGTGCGTCGGTCGTCACGGGCAGATTACCGACGACGCCGACCACTTCGTACCAGCGGCCCGCTTCCGGGCCGGCCAGCGACTCGCCGTCCATCGCACGGACGTACCGGAAACGGTGTCCGAGCGCGTTGCCGCCCGGGGCGATGGTGTCGGCGAAGTTGCGGTTGACGATGACCGCATCGGGCTCCGCCGCGACGTCGCCCGCGGCGAATCCGCGGCCGAGAAGAGTCGGCACCTGATACATCTCGAAAAACGAGGCATCGACCTGGTTGAACCGGGCGGGAAAGCCCGGCAGCCGGCCGTTGAGCGTCTCGGTCGGCGCGTCGCGGCCCTCGATGTCGACGAACACCCAGGGTTCCTCGCCGGGCGGGCGCAGGGCGGCCGCGACGCCGAGGATGCCCGGGTCGGCCAGAAGCCGTCGCGTCAGCTCGCGCTGGCGATTGCCAGAGCTCGCGCTGGCGATCGTCAAAGCGCCGTGGCGCGTTGTTGCCGCATCGACCACGAGCCGCCCCTCTTCCAGCGCGACACGTGCGGTCGCATACTCCTCGGCGGCGAAGCCCGGACCGATGGCGCTGAGTCGCAGCGTGCCCCACGCGAGTTCAGCGGCCAGCGGCAGCACGCCGACCGAGAAGGCGACCTGCGCGATCACCAGCGTGGTCCACGTGGCGCCCAGCCGGAGGCTGGTCCGTCCGGCGATCGCGCCGGCGCCGAGCCGCGCCAGGCGCCCCGTGGCCTGGAGCGCCGGCACGAGGCCGGACACGGCGGCCCCAGCCACGGCCAGTCCGGCGACGAAGAGAAGAGTGCGGTACGACACGTCGAACGTCATCCAGAACGGCGGGCCACCGGGGATGTTCTGCAGGCGCCCGGCCACGACGACCGACACCACGCGCACGATCAGCAGGGCGACGCCGGCGGCCGCGGCCGTCAGCACGAGCGCCTCGATGAAGAGCTGCCAGACGATCCGCGCGCGGCTGCCGCCGAGCGCGTGCCGGGCGGCGAACTCCTGCTGCCGCGTGACGGTGCGCGCGTAGTTCAGGATCGCGATGTTCGCGCAGGGCGGCAGCAGCAGCAACAGCAGTAATACGAGCGCGAGGCTCGACAGCGACCAGAGCTGGCCCAACTCGCCGGGCTCGAAGTCACCCGTGAAGGCAAACGTGTACGGCACCACGCGCGGTCCGGTCGCCTCGGCGTTCGCCTCCTTCGCGCTGCGCGCTACGGAGGGCAGGCGGGAGGATCCCGAGCGCCGACACCTCCGCGTGCGCGCGCGCGAGCGTCGCGTCCGGCGCGAGCCGGCCGAAGACAACGCCTTCGGGACCGGTGTTGCGCAGCATCGTCGTCGGCCCTGGGCCGCAGAGGAACCCAGTACCCGAAGTTGAACGGGAACTGGAAGCCCTCCGGCATGACGCCGACGACGGTGTGCACGGCGTCGCCGAGCCGCAGCTCGCGTCCGATGACGTCGTGCGCGCCGGCGAAGCGCCGCTGCCAGACGTCGTGGCCGATGACGATGACGGGGGCGGCGTCGGGCGCCAGGTCGGCCTCGACGATGACCCGTCCGATGATCGCCGGCACCCTCGCGACCCGGAATCCGGCAGCCGAGATCTCGGCGACCGACACGAGTTCGACCGACCCGTCGGCCGCGATCACGTTGCGCCGGATCGTCTGGAAGGCGCCGACATCATCGACCGATTGCAGGCTGCCGCGCCAACGCTCGATGTCCTGCCACGGCGTGTCCCGCCGCTCAGTGGCCTCGCGGTCCCAGATCTGGATGGCGACGATCCGGTCGCCCTCTTCGAGCGGAAGCGCGACTCCACATGATGACGTCGAACGCGGTGAACACGACCGCCGCGATGCCGATCGCCACGGACATCGCCAGCCCGCCGACCAGCGTCAGCCCCCAGTTGCGGACGAGCAGGCGGAGCCCGAGCTTGACGTCGAGCCACGACGAGTCGAGCCAGGGCAGGCCGCGCTGGTCGCGCAGCGCTTCGAGCGCCTGGATGCGGCCGCCGGCGGCGGCCCGGGCGAGTCGCGCAGCGTCGTCCGGCGCGTGGCCCTGCCGGCGGAGCTCGTCTTCAGCGAGGGCGAGGTGTCCGGCAAGCTCGCGCTGCAGGTCATGGTCGGTCCGCCGGCCACTGAGCGCGCCCCATACCCGCCGTGTCCACTCCCGAAGCGAGGGAAGAACCCCGGGGGCGTCATGCCGGATCCTCGAAGAGCGTGTGCATGACCGACACCATCTGATCCCACGCCTTCTTCTCGGCGGCGAGCCGCCGGCGTCCGGCGGCGGTGATGGCGTAGAAGCGCGCCTGGCGGTTGTTGTCGGTGACGCCCCACTCGGCTTTGACCAGGCCCTGCTGCTCCAGCCGCATCAGGCCCGGATACAGCGTGCCCATGTTCAGCGTGAGCGCGCCCGACGAGACCTGCTCGAGCCGGGCGCCGATGGCGTAGCCGTGCTGCGGCCCCAGCGCCGCGAGCGTCTGCAGCACCATCAAGTCGAGCGTGCCTCGCAGGACTTCGGCCTTGGAGGGTTCTCTATTAGACATCCGAATGGATTGTGCCAGCTGTCCATTAGGAAGTCAAATGAAGACCATTTCGTCTCTCAGAATCCGAAACTCAGCCCCATTTCGACGCGGCGCGTGCCGGTGACGGTTGTCGGCTGCCGGAAGAACGGCGAGGTGATCACGCCGCTATACCCGACATAGTTGGCATGGTTGGTGAGATTGTTCGCGGACAGGAACACGCCAATCCGGAAGCGCGCCGGCTGATCGAAGGTGCGGACCTCGGGTGAGGCACCCGCACCGCCGACGAACACGCCAATCGGCGGAGGACCGCCGGCGGGCGGCCCGAACATCCAGTTGTAGCTCACGTTCAGGTTCATGTTGAACGAACCGTCGCCGCGCTCGGTGTTGCGGCCAACGCCGGCTGGCCGATCATTGAAGATCAAGTCGCCATTGTCGTCGAGCCCGGTGCGCAGGGTGTACGGTGTCGCGCTCGATGAGTTGAACGAAATACCCATCTGGAAGTTCTTCACGATCTGGTTGTTGAGCGTCGCGTTCAGACGATGCCGCACGTCGTTGTTGGCGGGCCCCCAGTCGAGATCGATGTCGCCAAAGGCCGGCACGCTGAACGCGCCGTCGCTGTTGTTGCGGTTTCTGGCCAGCGTGTAGTTGAGGAACACGGTCACGCGCTTGAAGTTGAAGCGCGGCGCACTCTTGTTCAACGGAAACAGCGCGCCCTGGTTGATCGTCAGGTTGGTCTGCAGTTGATGCTGCCGGCCGCTGCCGTCGGACACGACGTCGATGACGTTGCTGTAGCGCGCATCGGGTCGCACGCCGTCGACCGGCGCGTTCATGTTCTCGCCGCGCGTGACCGCGCCGCCCCTGATGTAGGCATACGTGGCGCTCGCCTGCATCTGCTTATAGCGGCGATCGATGCCGAGGCTGACGCGCGTCGAGCGGGGCAGCACCAGATCATCGGCCAGCAGGTATCGGCTCACCGGCGCGGCGAGCAAGGACGAGAGGTCGGAGACGATTGGAACGGCGGATTGGCTAGATCGATCTCCTTCTGCCGCTCGCCATCGACACGCAGCGTCTGCTCGTAGGTGCCGTTCGGCAGCCAGTCGGTGAAGATGCCCCAGCTCGCGCGCAGGGTCGTCGTGCCGGCGGTGCCCGGCGCCCAGGTGACGCCGAGCCGCGGCATGACGTTGTCGAGGTCGTCGACATGGTTCTGTGCCTCGTACCGCAGGCCGCCGCTCAGCGTCAGATTGCGCCGGATGCGAAAGTCGTCCTGCCCGTAGAGCGCACCCTGGAAGTACGTATAGTCGATGTTTGGATCGCCCACGCGCCGGGTGTAGCTGCGCGGCCGGCCCGCATCGAAGGCGGTGAGGCTCTCGAACGTGTAGGTGCCGAGATAGTTGGTGTGATCGTCCGAGTGCCAGTCCGCAGCGTCGATCTGGGTTCCGACGCGCCAGGTATGGTTGCCGCGCACGTAATCGAAATCGGAGCCGAGCGTCAGCGTCTTTGACGCTGGCCGCCGGCGACTTGCGCGCCGCCTACTGTGAACGCATCGATGACCCGCACGGTCGGCAGGTCGATCGCGGCGGCGCTCGTGGTGTCGCTCCACGAGTAGCGCATTCGGGTTCGCAGGAAGGCGCGGCGGCCGAGCGGACCGATCTGCTGCAGCATGAACTGGCCGTTGTGGGTCTCGCGGGTGTAGGCCCGCTCCTCGCGGTCCCATTGGCCGATGCCCTGATTCAGGTTCTTGAAGGTGTTGTAGCCCAGGCCGAAACGCAGCGTCTGATCGATGGTCAACGCGTAATCGACGTTCAGCGACCCGTTGAAACCGTCGTTGTGGCTTTGGAGCGCCATCGCTTCGGAGCGGTGCTCGCCCTCAGGTGTCACGATGTTGATGTTCGGCGTCTGGCTGCCGTGGACGTCGTTGATGAAGAAGTTGAACGAGCTCTTGTTCTTGATCAGCGTGCCGCCGCCGCCCATGCCGAGATTGCGGTTGCCTTCCGGCCCGCGTTCCGGCACGAACGGGCTGCGGCCGCTCAACGAATCGCCGAGCAGGCGATAGTTGGCGTTCATCCGCATCGGCCCCATGCCCGGCTGCGTGATGATCTCGACATTGATGCCGCCCGCGGCGTGGAATTCCGCGGCGAACTGATCGCGTGAGATGCGGATCGATCGGATCTGCGACTTGTTCGGCAGCGCCGCCCCCTCGAAGCTGTCGACGCTGATCACCGCGCCGGGGCCGGCCATGTCCATCAACTGTTGGCGCAGCACCTCGGGGTCGTCTGACAAATTCGCGAGCTGCTCGCGCGTCAGCGTCGTGCCGAACGACGATCCGCGCGGATCGGCGGCGGCGGCCTGCTTGTCCTGGCCGACCACCACGGCCTCCTGGTGGCCTTCGATCGGGAGCATCAAGACCTGCTTGTTGTTGCCGCTTCTCACCCGGACGTCAGGCAGCATGCGCGTTTCAAATCCGGGGAATTCGGCTCGCACCGAATATCGTCCCGGCGGAAGCCGTGGGACCGTTGCGACGCCTTGATCGGTCGCCTTCACCGGCTCGATCGTCGCGGCTTTGTTTGCCGCCTCGATTCCTGTGACCGTGACGATGGCACCAGGCAAGACCGCGCCAGTCGAATCCACGACGGTGACGACGAGCGTGCCGGCTGGCGCGGGTGTTTGCGCAGCCGTGGGAGCGACGCTCATGCCGAGGCAGAACAAAAGGACAAGCATGCCAATCGACCGAACGCATCTTGGACCTCACTTCGCGGTCGTGTCGAAACGTCGCGGATCCACCTTGGCGTTGATCCGGTAGCGATCGAAAAGGTTTCTTCGGTCGTCTCCGCTCCGGCAGCGCGCCGGAGGCGGAATGGGAGCTTCAAGCCCTCGACATCGCGGTAGTCGGCGAAGTAGAGGCGTTGCTCGGGAGCAGGTTTTGCTCCGGGAGGAGGACCACCGGGGCCCGACGGAGTCGGCGCGCTGCCTGGTGGTGGACCTCCCAGCCGGGGGACCACCTGACGGCGGCCCCGGACGCGTCATCGCTCCTGCGCCGCCGGCCCGGCCGGCCCCGACGGTGCTTGCCAACTCAACATGATGGGCAGCCCGTTATCGGCGACGAAGAGTCGCGCGGCGAAATTCGCCGGTCCTTTGACGTCGATCACGTCCGCCTTCCCTTGTGGCGCTTCGGCTTGGCCGACATAGGAATATGTGACGGGAAAGGCTGACGTCGTCCCTGCGAACATGCCTAACAACAGCCGCGCGAAGTCCTGCTTGGCCTGCATCATCCGCGCGCGCAGCATCATCTCCTGTTGTTGCGGTGGCGGCGCGGGCGCACCCGGTCGCGGCGGAGGAGGAACCGGCCGCGGGATCAACACCACCGCATCGCCGACGAAACCTGACGTGACCGGCCCCGCATCCTGCGCCGGAAACTCATCACGCCGCGAATACTTGTCGGGGAGCTCGGCCTGGACCTCGAACTCGATTGGCACCAGGTTCTCGCCGCGAACCTGGCGGGTGCGGCCGGTGGCAATGAACGTCTTGACGTCGGCGATTTTCGCGTCGCCGCCAAGTGCGGCGCGGGCCGCGGCCAAGACGCTGTCGGCAGTTCGCGCCTGGGCAAGCCCTGGAAGTTGATCGGCCCCGAGACAAACGAAGACAGTTACGACAGTGCCAAGAACTGAGACGAATCGGCGCATCGGCATCTTAGACCCCAAGACCTGCAAAACAGTTGGCTTCGAGCTTCGTAGGTGCTACGGCGTCCTCATGACTGGACGCACCATTATCGCCAGGAACCTGAAGAGGCTCTTGACCGAGGACTCGAAGCCAGATTGACGGGCCTCGCTGGTCAGAAATCGCGCTGAATCGGCGCAATAGTTGCACAACCCAAAGAATGGCATACCGAGTACGGCAGGACGAGCCCATCGGCCATGGACTTGAGCGAATTCTTCGGAGGGAGTTGCGCTCCACCATCGATCAGTTGGCTCAACCAAACCCAGGTGATGAAGCGATTCACGAGTCGCGGAAGAGCATCAAGAAAGCCCGGGCCATTCTCCTGTTGGTCCCGAAGGACGTCCGCGACCGGGCCGATCGCGACATCAATCAACTGCGTAGTGTCGGTCGACTGTTGGCGCCGTTGCGAGATGTGGACGCGATGGTCAAAACCGCGGTCGACCTCTGCGATCGATACGCTGCTGCACAGCAGAGAGAGACATGTGCGGCAGTGCGCCGCACCCTTGACTGGCACAAGACTCAGATGCAGGCCGAAGGGCGACGCGACAGGATCACTGTGATTGCCGCCCAGGCGCTGCGAACCTTGCGAGGCGCGAAGCGCTTGCACTTGAAACGGGCGGGCTTCTCGAAGCTGGTACGAGTGCTGAAACGGGACTACAGACGGGCGCAACGTGCAATGTCGCGCGCCGGAAGCTCCCATGGCGATGCAGACTTTCACCGGTGGCGAAGACGCGTCAAAGTCATGTGGTATCACCTGCGGCTGCTCGAAGCGCGCGCCTTGACCGCCAAACGCCGGGCCGATGAGCTAAAGGAGCTGGAAATGCGGTTGGGCGAGGATCACGATCTGGCGGTTCTTCGAGCACAGATCATCGCCGAACCTGGGCTGCAACCCGACAACTCGGCCGCCGCGCTGGTCATCGAGCTCTCCGGTCGTCGGCAAGAAGAACTGCGACGGGCCAATCTGTCATTGGGAGCGCGTATCTTTGCGGAAAAGCCGAGAGATGCTTTTAGAGATCTCAAACAGATATGGAAACCGCGAATCAGCGGTCTCCCGTCAGCGACGTTCATGTCGCAGATTTCACCGGGCAGATTCGCCGTCGCCTGACGTAACCCGAGCGTAGTGGATCGGCGAATCACAGTAGACGGCTCGGCAACATCGTCTGGTTCGATGTGTTGACGCGGGTGCAGGCGGAGATTCAAGGTGTGGTAGTCACGGTGGTGCATCAAACTCGAGGTGTACGATGAATCGTTTCGGCATATCGACCTGCGTCGTGGTTCTCCTGCTCGGCAGCGGTGTTGTCGCCCAACTCGATTCGGCCGCAACGATCGCGAAATCCGAGGCGCTCCTAAAGAATCTTCAGGACGGCAAGTTCGCGGACGTCTACAGCGAGTTCAATCCGACGATGGCGAAGGCCATTCCGGAGGAGAAGCTTCGAGCGGTATGGGCCGCGATGGACGCCCAGTTCGGTGCGCTCAAGAGTATCGACGAACGCCGAAGCGGCGAGCTGAAAGGCCTTCGCGCGGCGGAGTTGATCCTGACGTTTGAAAAGGAGCGAGTCGTTCAACGGGTGGTCTTCGACAACGACGGCAAGGTTGCCGGCCTGGTGTATCAGCCGGTCAGCATGGCCCTGCTGCCGCCGCCCAAGTGACGTTGGACCGCCCAAGTGTCTTCAAAGGCTTGCCGATCAGCCGCCGATCGAGGCTACTGCGGCGTCCAGGTCTCCTCAGGGCCGATCGGCATGCGACGCGGATACGGCGTCACGATGTCGAGGACGCGCTCCCCGGGGCGCGGGATCGCGAAGGCGACCAGGACGTCACTGCACATTCACCACGTTCGTGGCAGTGACGTAATGCACGGTCGCGAAAACCGATACCGTGTCGGTCCCAGCCACCGGGCGGGTGTTGAACAGGCTGAAGTTCAATTCTTCACCAGCGAAATCAATGTTGATCACTTCGGTGACCGCGGTCGCTGAAAGCGTGTCCGCCGTGCCGAGCGGTACGACGGCGCCGCCAACACCGGCCCGCAGCGTCAGAATAATGCCCTGGGAACCCGTCATGACAAGGGTGACGTGCCCGCTGTAGGTGGTTCCAGCGACCGGTGGAAGCAGCTCCTGCTCGACGACAGGTGGGCTTCCAGGCAAGGTGAAGCCCTGAGCGAACACGATCGAGTTCTGTCCCGAACCCTGCACGGCAGTATCGGTGTGGGCGTTGATCGCGGCTACCGCATCCGCAATCGCATCCCGCAAAGCCGTGACGCCCTGATTGATTGCGGTGATAACGGGATTATTCTCCGAACCACTCTGAGCGGCGACTGACACCGCACCAAGGAGTCCCACAACAGTCAACGCAGAAACGATCAGTCGCAGTCGCATATGTGTATCTCCGGCTGCGACCGCTAGCAATACTCGATCCGTTTGGAAGTACCGATTTCGCTGATGTGCTAAGGGTTTGACGTCTGCAGGCTGTCTACTAGTCGGAGCCTGCGCCGACAATAGGCCTTCGTATCGGCCGCATGTTGTTCTGAGCCACGGCCATCGTTAGCCAGCGGCTGACTTGATATCCGTTTGAAGTGAAACACGTGGCGCGCTCGGCGGGCGTGTCATGGTACTAACAGACTTTCGGAAGGCGCCCCCAGGCGCTGATTGAGGTCGACGCGGGACGCGCCGCGGACGGCAGGCGGACTCAGTTTTAGTTCCCGCGAAGTTGCTGCCGGATGGTGTCGTTGATCCAATTCTGGATAGTGGACGTGTCCAGCCGATTGTTGTTGTTCTGACGGCGGCAGTCGCGTCCGCCGTCGCTCACATTGGCAACGAGCAGCTCGCGCATTGTCTTTCTTGGTTGGATCGGCGTTCAGGAAGATGGCACCACCTGAGTCGCCGGAGCAGACGTAACTAGGTATGGACCAAAGCGCCCAGGTCTCGTCGACGACTCTCCGTAACGTCGAAGTCCTGATGCGCCGCTTCCCGTCCCACTTCGAAGCGTCTGTCGGTGCAGTCCGATCTCGTGGGGTCGTGGTGCCGTATCCGACGATAGTCGTCTGCGCTCCTTCGGATCTCTCGAGCGTGCCGTGGATCGCGAAACGCGCTGGTGTGATGCCCTTTGGCGGGTGCTCGAGGAATAGCAGTCCGACGTCAGCGATCCCAGGCTGCAGCGGGGCAACCAAAATGTCGTCGGTCGGGTCACACTGAGGGGGCGGCGGACAGTGTGGCATCGATGGATGTGTGGCTTGGCGGACTACGGGGATCCAGGTCTTGGGGTCCTTTGCATCGGTCGGACTGAAGCTCACAAAGGCTCGAAGGTTTGGTGGGAGGCCACCGAGCGCTTTTTCCGGACCCGTGACGTGACCAGCAGTCACCATCACCCGATCGCGAATCAGTGTGCCACTCGCGAATCCACGCAACTGTAATGGCTTTCCGGAATCATCGACACGCCACACCATGATCGTCCCGACGTTGGAATACCTGTTCTCAATATCAACGGTCGCCTGAGCCGATATGGCCATTGATCCAAGCAGCGCGATGATACCTGCTGTCGCTGTCGCGATTGACCTGTGTGCGCAAATCATAATTTCTCCTTGGTCAGGTCTCTGGCGATTCCCGATTGCGCCGCGGCCATCCTAGCGTACCAATCCAACAGCTCGGACAGCTTCAGTTCGACGCCAATCGCGGTGATGCGGTCGGACGGCTCCGATCTGCGCCTGGTGACGGACGATTCGATCGAGCAAGGCACGCCAGTGTGGATTCCCGGCCGCAGGTGACGGGCCTTGCGATCGCTCGAATTCCCGCCGCTCGCACTGACGCGGCGGTGGCGAGGCGGTGCGCGACGTGGAGAGTCCGAGGACCACGAATGGCCGCGTGCCGATCGAGGCTACTGCGGCGTCCAGGTCTCTTCGGGTCCGATCGGCATGCGGCGCGGATACGGCGTCACGATGTCGAGGACGCGCTCGCCGGGACGCGGGATCGCGAAGGCCACCAGGAGCTGACGATATCCCCACTGCGGCTCCGTCCGATACGCGGCGGTTCCAGGCCCGCCCGCGGCGATCACGACATACTGACGGCCGTCGCGGCCGAGGTAGGTCATCGGACCAGCGACACCCGACGCACTCATCTTGGCTTCCCACAGCTTGCGGCCGGTGCGTTGGTCGAAGGCGCGAAACCGCTCGTCCGCCGTCGCCCCGATGAAGAGCAGGCCGCTGCGCGTCGCAATCGACGGCCCGATGTTCGTGGCGCCGACATCCTTGCCGGCGCTGCCATAGTCGTCCTCGAGCGTCCCGAGCGGCACGCGCCAGCCGATCTTGCCCGTCGCAAGGTCGATCCCCACCAGCTCGCCGTGCGGGCCCGAAATACACGGCCGGCCAAACTGGTCGGCCCATCGCGTGAAGTTGCCCTCGGAGGTCCAGCCCTCGTTGTCGATGGCCGCTCCGCCGCGTCCGCCAGCGCCACCGCCCGCCGCCGCCCTCTTCACCCTCTGCGCCGCGGCCACCCGCACCGCGGCCGCCACGGCCACCCGCACCGCCCCGGCCTCCCGCGCCGGTGCCTTCTGGCGCAGCGCGTTGAAGACCGGGATGTTGGTGACGTTCGTGAACGCCATGCCCGTGTCGGGATTCACGGTCGCGCCACCCCAATTGATCGCGCCCGAGCTGCCGGGGAGGAACACGGTCATCCCGTCAGGGAATCCGGGGGTGAATGGTCCCGGCGTTCTGCAGATTCAGGCGATCCCACTGCTCGGCACAACGCGTGGCAGACTCGGGATGGATCCGCGTGATGTCGTCGCGGCGTCACGCGCATCTTGCCAAGCGGCGGAGGCGAGATCGTGAACGGCTGCGTCGCCGACGTCTTCTCGTTGGGAATGAGACTCTGCGCGACCGGGCGCTCTTCGAAGCCATGGATCGGCTCGCCGGTCCGCGCGTCGAAGATCCACACCATGCCGAGCTTCGTCGTCTGCACGACGACGGGCACGCGCTGCCCGCCGCGGGTGATCTCGAGGAAGGTGGGGGCGGCCATCGAGTCCCAATCGAACACGTCGTGATGATGCGTCTGGAACGCCCATTTGATCCGGCCGGTTTCGGCGTCGATGGCGACCGTCGAGTTCGCCCACTTGTTGTCGCCGGGCCGCCAGATGCCCACGTAGTCCGGGCCGGGCGAGTCGGTCGGTACGAAGATGGTGCCGGTCCGCTCGTCAACCGAGAGAATGCCCCACGACCCGCCGCCGCCCATTTGATCGATGGGCCGTCCCCAGCTGTCGCTGCCCGGCTCTCCGGCGGCCGGCACAAGCCGCGTGTGCCACAGGAGCTTGCCGTTGCGCAGATCGAACGCGCGCACGCCGCCCTGTGCCCCCGGCTGGAACCCACCGGTGGCCGTGACGATCATGTTCTTGTAGATGAGCGGCGGGCGAGGAGTTCGTGCCGCCGCTCGTGATCGTGCCGTCGGCGCCTCGGGAAGCCGAGGTTGAAGCCGCCGTCGGGCCAGTCGGTGACCGGCACGCCGGTCTTGAGATCGAAGCCGAGCACCTGGCCGTTGCGCGTGGCGAGAAGGCGCGGCTTCATCGTGCCGTCGCCCGCCCAGTAGGCCAGCCCCCGGACGCGCGAGACGCGCTGCGGCGACTTCCAGCGCCAGATCGGGTCGCCGTTGGTCGGGTCGAGCGCGAGGATGTCGCCGGTGGGATCCGAGACATAGAGCCTGCCGTCGACGAGCAGCGGGGTGTTCTCCCAGCCACGCCCCGTCGTCCCGGGGTTGTAGATCCAGACCGGCCTCAGCTGGGCGACGTTCTGCGGCGTGATCTGCGTCAGCGGCGAGAAGTGCGTCTGTGCGGCATCGCCGCCCCAGACCGTCCACTCGGTAGGCGGCGTCGTCCCCTGTGCGTCGCATCCCACCGCGCCAGAAGAGAGACGGTACCTACAGCGAAGAGCACCCCGATACCACAGGCCTTCAGAATCGATGCGTTCATGATTACCAGCCCCATCGAGCGCCAGGCTGGCCAGCATGCTAATACAGGTTAAGACAACAAGACAACATACCGCGAGAAGGTTAGCTGAGTCAGATCGTTCCTCGCGGTCGCCAGCGCCGAACGTCCGTATTTCAGATACAGCGCCGGCACGATGAAAAGGTTGAGCAGGGTCGATGTGAAGAGCCCGCCGAGGATCACCACCGCCAGAGGATGTTCGATCTCGTATCCCGCGCGCGTGCCACCCAGCACGATGGGCACGAGTGCCAGACCGGTGGCCAGCGCCGTCATGAGAATCGGCGCTAATCGCTCTTCAGATCCCCGGAGGATCAGGTCGCGACCCCACGGGACGGCCTCCTGCAGCTCGAGATGACGATAGTGGCTCACCAGCATGATGCCGTTGCGGGCGGAGATGCCAATCACGGTTACGAGGCCCACCAGCGAGCCGAGCGACAGTATGCCGCCGGTCAGGAAGACGGCCACAATCGCGCCCACCAGTGCGAACGGTAAGGTCAGGAAGACCAGCGTCGCCACCCGGGCTGATCCGAAGTCCGCGAACAGAATCAGGAAGATCGCGGCCACGGAGGTGATACCCAGCAGCATCAGCTGCCGGGACGACGCCTGCCGCTCGGCGTACTCGCCAAGGACTTCGGCATAGTACCCCTGCTGAAATGGCAGCCCGGCAAGCTGGGCCTGGATGTCCCGCGCCACCGCGCCAAGGTCGCGCCCACGGACATTGGAGGTGACGTCGATCCGGCGCGATCCGTTCTCGCGCGTGATCTCGTTTGGCGTCGGAACGACTTCCACGCGCGAGACGCTGCCCAGCGGCACCATGCCCCCATTCGCGATGGGCACCTGCAGGGCCCGAATCGCGTCGAGGTCGCGTCGCACTTCAGGCGCGCCCCAGACGACGACGTCGAACAACCGCTGCTCCTCGTAAAACTCGCCGACCTTCGTGCCCTGCACGAGCGTGGCTGCTGCCCGGCGGACTTCACCTGGCGTCAGCCCGAATGCCGCGGCACGTTCCGGGTCAAACCGGACCTCGACTCTTCGGGACGAGAACCTGGGCCTGTACCGTTAGGTCTACGACGCCCTCGACGCCGGCGATCGCGGCTCTCACCCTCTGAGCCTCGGCCTGGAGCCGTTCCAGGTCCGGCCCGTAAACGCGCACCACGATCGTCGCGCTCGCACCCGTCAACACCTCCTTGATGCGCTCGCGGAGGTACGTGCAGCAGGTCTCGGTACAGTCCGGGATAGCCGTCGACGATCGACTGGACCTTTGCAACCGTGGCCTCATAGTCCACAGAAGGGTCGAGGCTGATCCAGAGTTCGGTGAAATTCGGGACCGACCACTTCGTCGGCCACCTCCGCACGCCCGATGTGCGCACCGAAGTTCCGCACACCAGGCACCGCCATCAGCTCACGACTGGCGCGTGCCGTAATGCGCTGCATGGCCTGGATTGAGGTGCCTGGCTTCTCCACCCAGTGCATCAGGAAGTCGTACTCGCGAAAACTGGGGAGGAATTCCTCGCCCAGAAACGGCACCGTGCCGGCGGTCACCAGCAGCATGACGGCGAGGGAGCCGAGCGCCGTCTTCGGACGGTCCACGAAGGCCGGCAGCATCCGCCGATATCGGGTCCTCGAGCGCACCGACAAATCGCGATTCGTGACGGTCGAGATGGTTCGGCAACAGCAACAGCGCGAGGGCCGGGGTGATCGTGAGCGCCACGAGCAGCGACGCCAGGATGGCCAGCACGTACGCCAGCGCCAGCGGACGGAAAAACGCGCCGGCGAGGCCATCCAGCATGAACACGGGGATAAACACGACGACCACGATCAGGCTGCCATAGAGAACCGCACTGCGAACTTCCATCGACGCGTCCAGGACGACCTTGATGGCCGGCTGCGGATGCGCCGCCATCCGGTTGAGCCGCAACCGGCGGACGATGTTCTCCACGTCGATGATGGCATCGTCCACAACCTCGCCGAGCGCGATGACCAGGCCCGCCAGGACCATCGTGTCGAGCGTTCCGCCTCGGTAATGCAGCAGCAGCCCTGCGGTCAGCAGGGAAAGAGGAATGGCAATGCTGCTGATGAGCGCCGTGCGCCAATCCGCCAGGAACACCATCAACACGATCATCACGAGCA
Source organism: uncultured Acidobacteriota bacterium (assembly GCA_963841895.1). Classification (GTDB taxonomy): domain Bacteria; phylum Acidobacteriota; class Vicinamibacteria; order Vicinamibacterales; family UBA2999; genus JACCSI01. The sequence continues at coordinate 60,972 of CAWJEO010000043.1, read as the reverse complement.
CGCAGCCCACCAGCAGCGCGCGGCTTAGGTTCTCGAGTGACATCTCGATGAAGGTAGCGGGGCGGAAGATCGCTGGGGTCGATCGCGATATCGGCGAGCGCCGGCCTCATCTCCTCGAGCGCCTGCTCGACCTCGCGCGTGACCGTCAGCGTGTTCGCCCCGAGCTGCTTTTCGACAATCAGCATCAGGCCGGGGCCGTTGTTGATGACGGCGTCGCCAATCGGCGCAGGAAACCCTTCGACGACCGTGGCGACATCGCCCACGCGCAGGACGGCACCGTTGCGCGCGGAGACGACGATCGCTTCGAGCTCCGGCACCGAGCTCACCGAGGCCGCATGCGTAATCGCGAGGCGCTGATTCGGCGTGTCCAGGAAGCCGCCGGCCTGGAGGGACACCGCATCGCCTGTCGCGTGCACGACCTGGTCGATCGTCACGCCATGCGCGCGAAGCCGATCCGGATCGATAAGGACCTGCAGCTGCCGGTCGCGCTGCCCCCAGATGGCGACGTTGGCGACCCCGGGTATCGCCATAAGCCGCGGGCGCATCGTCCACTTGGCGAGCGTGCTCATCTCCACCTGCGACAGCCGCGCCGAGGTCATCCCGATCTTCATGACGCGGCTGAGCGACGAGAGCGGCGACAACATGACGGGTGGGAGGGCGACGGACGGCAATTGAGCCGCCGCCCGTGACAGCCGCTCTTGTACCATCTGCCGCGCGGTCATCACGTCGGTAGAGGGTTCCAGAATCAGGACGACCGACGACAGGCCGAGGACCGACTTCGATCGGATCCTGTCGAGGCCCGGCACCCCGTTGAGCGCGGCCTCGAGCGGAACCGTGACCAGCGATTCCACATCGTTCGTGGACAAGCCCGGCGCCTCGGTTTGCACTTCGACGAGCGGCGGCGCGAATTCCGGGAAGACGTCGAGCGGCGTCGTGCGCAGAATCCTCCCGGCACCGACCGCGAGCAATACTGCGAGCGCGGCGACGACGATCCGGTTCCGGAGGGAGATCGCAACCAGCCAGCGCATGACCTTAGTGCCCCGCGCCGAATTCGGTGCCGAAGAGCTCGGCGGCACCCGCGGTCACGACGTGCGCACCTTCGCCGATTCCCCGCGTGATCACGGCCCGCTCGCCCGCGTGGCGGGCAACCTGGATACGGCGGCGCGCGTAGGCGTTCCCGCCAAGATCCTCATAGATCCAGGTATCACCATGGACGTCGTAGAGCACCGCCGCTGAAGGCACCACGAGCCCTTTGTCCGTGCTCTTGAGCGGCAGCTCAACGAGCACGCGTTCACCAGGCCGCAGCTGCTCTCCCGTGCCGGACAGGGCGAAATACAGATCAACCGACGCAGCCGTGGGATCGCCCCTGAGCGGTGCGACGACGCGCGTGGCAGGTCTGGGCGCGCCCGTGGCGCCCAGTCTTCTGACGGCGACCGGCTGGTGGAGTCGATCTTGTCGGCGTCTCCCGCATACACCGGTACCCGAATCCAGAGTGTGTCGACCTGCGAAAGCTGGAGCAGCGGCGCCGCCGCCGCCACTGTCTGCCCTTGGACGGCCGACACGCTTTGGACGATGCCCTCGAACGGCGCGGAGACGACCAGCTCGCCCTGCGCACCCACGGAGCTCTTTGATGCGCCCGCGAGCCGCTCACGGGCGGCCGTCAGCGTCGCCACGGTGACCTGGTGCTGGGCGCTCGCTTCCTCGATGCTGCGCATGCTCGCCGCCCCGTCCTTCAGCAGCTGCTCGAGGCGTTGCCGGCGCTGGCGTGCCGCGAGCTCCTCCGCTTCCGCCGCGCTCACGGCCCGCTGCGCTTCGGTCCGCTGATCGCGCTCCGCCGCCATCAGCGGCGTCAGCGTCATCAAGCGATCGCCACGCCGGACGCGGGCGCCGGGCTGCACTCCGGTTGTGGCGGTCACCGTGCCGGCCACCGGCGCCGTCACGACCACGCCGCGCCCTTCGGGGACGACCACCTCACCTCCGAGCGTGCGCGTGGCGGCCGTGGAATCGGTCTGGACGGCCACCGTTTCAATCCCGAGGCGCTTCACAGCGTCCTCGGACAGTTTGACGGTCGTCAGCTCCGCTTCCGTGCGCGGACGCTCGACCGTGGCTGCGGTTTCGTGCGCGGTTCCCGGGGTGCTGCCGCGGGCACAACCCACCATGACGATCGCAAGAATGATCACGGAGTGCGCCGACAGGGCGAAAGGAGAGCGGTGGGTGTGATGCACGGTGTCCTCAGCGCTGAGCGCACGAACGGCCAATGCTCCGTTCGACGGCAATGGTGGCGGTCTGCAGACCCGCTTCGGCGGCCAACAGCTGCGTGCGGCCGTCAACCAGCCGCCGGCTGACGTCGAGAAGATTGAAGAGGGGAATCTCCCCGGCTTGGTACGCACTCTCGGCCTGCCGCTGTTCGATCTCGAGTGAAGGCACGATCTCCTGCCGCCAGGCGCTGATGATCTCCTGCGCCTGCTGCATTCTGGCGGCGGCCGAGCGCACGTCCGCGATCACCTGAGCGCGGACCGCCGCATAGCGATGGGTCGCACGCTCAATCTCCACCTCGCCCCTGCCGATGCCGCCTTGATTGCGGTTGAAGAACGGCAATTCCACGTTCACGCCCGGACCAACTTCGGCGCCTTGCGTGACCGCCGCCGTTGCCGTCCAGGATGCCCATCAGCGTAAACACGCGCGAGCGCTCCCACCGGGCGCGTTCGGCGGCGGCCTCGATGCTGATCTCGGCGGCGCGAACATCGGGACGAGACGCCAGCGCATCTTCGAGGTTCGCCGCTTCGGGGCCACACGACGCTGGATCGAGGACGACTGCCGTGGGACGAATCTGCATCGGTGGATGTGGTGTTGATCCCCATGAGGGCGGCCAGGGTCAGGCGCGCGAGATTGCGATCGTGCTCGGCGGCTCGGCGCAGCGACGACGACGCGGGCGGCGTCGCTTTGGGCCGCCCGCGCCTCGAGGTCGCTGATGTCGCCGGCCCGCAGCCGGGCGTTCGTGATCTCGGCCAATCGCGTGACGAGCGCCGCATTCTCAGCGGTCAGTTGCAGCCGCCGATCCGCCATTTCAGCGCCCGCGTGAGCCAGCGCGTGTACCGGCGACAAGCGTCAGCGCATCCCACACCAGCCGCTCGCCCGACCGCTTCCGCATTCAGCCGTGCGGCCGCCACCCGGGCCGGCCGCTGCCAAATCGCTTCGAACGGGAATTGCAGCGTCCATTCGAGCTGCTTCGGACCGAAGGGAAACAGGAACGAGAACACCGGGTTGCGCAGGAGTCCCGCCTCGACGAGGTCGGCGCGCGCGATGCCGAGATCCGCAAGCGTGGCCTGGAAGGAGGGGCTGTTCCAGAGTGCGATCGCGACGGCCTCTTCAGACGTGAGGCCATCCTCGATCGAGACATCGGGCGGCATCGGCGCCTCCCGATCGAGCCGCAGGCCCGCGACCGACGTCCGGGCCCGAATCGCCGCGTCAACCTCTGTGTCGTCGGCGCGCCGTGTGGAGGCCACGCAGCCGTCGTGAGACGGCTCGCCACCACGCGCACTCAGCGCACAGCCAGAGTGACACCGCCACATCTGGCGATGATTTCAGGAGATCGATGAACGAATGATGACAAGTGGGACTGAGGGGATCAGCGTGGGGCGCTGGTGATCTGCCAGGCACCACCGATATTGGCGAGCTGAAACTGCCACGCCCGCTTCTCGGTGACCGGCCGGCTGTTGGCGGGGTCGGCGGGCACCTTGACGCTGCTGATCGTGCACGTGACGACTGCGCGCGTGCCGCTTTCATCAAGGCTGATGTTGATGCCCTCGATATTGAGCTGGATGGTCCGGAAGCTTTTGAACTCGTTTTCGATCTGGGCGCGCGTCCAGAACGGCGCGACCTTCTGGAAAGCATCGACGCTCCGGCTGGCGTATGCCGATTGATACGCAAAGAGCGCGCTCCTGACGTCGTTCTCGATCTCCTCGCGTGTCGGTGGCGGCGCCGGCGGCTTGCTCGCGGCCACGAGTGAGGCCCGCCGCCGCTCCAGCTCGCGGCGAACGTCAACGCGGCTGCTGTCATGCGTCAAGGCCTCCTGCAGCAGGGTGACCGCCTGGGCATCGGGGGCGCGTTGCGCGAATCGAACGAGATCAGCAATCTTGCTGTCGCGCGCTTTCGTCCGCGCGCCGACGGCGGCGGTCATTCCGGCGTGACCCGGATATTTTCCGAGCTCGCGTTGCAGCCGGGCGATGGCCTCGTTGTCGCTGGTCATCTTCGCGGCTTCATCCAGCGCGCGCTCGGCGTCGGCCCGCTGTTGTTCCCTTTGCAGTGCAGCGGCCCTGACGCTCTCAACCTGTTTCTTGAGCTCCTCGACGCGGCTGTCACCAGCGAGAATCTTCTCCGCCTCCTGGATGGCCGCCATCGCACCCTCGGGATCTTGGGCGGCCAGCCTTTCATCGGCTTGCGCCAGGAAACCGCGATACCGTTCGGCGTTCTGTTGCGCGAGAAGCTGACCTGTGTCATCCGCCGGTTTGGCCGCCTGCGCATCGGGCGTGGCGACCGCAGGAGCGGGTTCGGGTCGAGAGGACGTCAGCCACGCGGCGACGCTGACGGCCAGGAGAGCGGCAACGGCAACGACGCCGGGCAGATTCGTGTTGCGTTGGATCGTGAGAGGCTGCGGCGGGACAGCTTGGTCCGGGCCGGATGTCGAGTCGCCCGCCGGCAGGCGTTCGCTCGTCGGTGCCGATTCTGATGGCGCTGGCGCCGGGACCTCACCAGCATCCATGTTCACCGGTTCAATCGCCGCGGGCTCGGCGCGCCCGCGGTCTTCGTCAGCCCTGCTTTTCGCGTTCTCTTCCTCCTCTTGTCGCGCCAGACGGAGTCGTTCCTCTTCCGCCAGACGAAGCCGCTCCGCCTCTTCGCTGGAGGCGTTGGTCCTCTTCATGGCGCCGTGGTTCGTCGGCTTCTCGCGCTCGACGCCGCTCTTGTTTGCGCTTCTGCCGCCTTGGTTTTTCGTTCGCCAGGCGATCCTTTTGCTCGCGCGACCGTCGCTCTGCTTCTTCGCGTGCCTGTCGCTCCTGTTCTTTCCGTTGTTCCTCGCGCGCCGCGATCTCGCGGGCCGCCTCTTCATGCTGCTGCCGCTGACGTGCCTCCACCATGGCCACCGCGCGCGCTCTGAGCTCTCGGGCTCCGGCGTGGTCGGGGTCGTGGGCGAGCGCTTCACTCGCGCTGCGGATGGCCGCGTCGAGCGCGCCCTCCTCGATGTTCCTGCTGGCCCGCTCCATCGCCGCCTGGGCTGACCGCTGTCGTTCCGCCTTTCGCTCGCGTTCTCGACGCAGCTCTCTGAGATCCTTCTGCAGCGACAGTGCGTCCGGCTGATTCGCCCTCACCCGCAGCGACTGCTCGATGAGTGCCTCGGCCTCGGTCACGGCGCCGCGTTGGAGCTGCGCTCTCGCTTCTTCGATCCAGGACTGCACCTGTGCCTCTTCTTTTGCATGATGCGCCTGACGCAGCGCGTCCAAGGCCCGATCGTTCTCCGGATCGAGCATGAGCGCATGCTCGCAGTGCTCGAGTGCCGCGTCGACGTGGCCGCTCTGGAGCTCGTCCGCGGCCGCGACGAGATGCTGCTCGATTTGCGCCGCCCGCTTCAGAGCGATCGCTCCCAAACGCTGGTCGGACTCGTCGGTCGCCGGCGCGGCATCTGTCCCGATCCCGTGCCCCGCTCCAGCTTTCCGACGCGGTCTCCTGGACAACGTCGAGTCCTCTGCAGGGCGGGCCGTTCTCCTGCGAATGGTTTCGAGCGCCTCGGCCAAAAGGCCAAGATTGGGATAGCGGCGGTCGTGATCCTTTTCAACCGCCTGCTTGACCACGTCCTCGAGCTCTTCATCGATGTCCGGCACGAACTGCCTGATCGGCGTTGGCTCCCTTTCAACGATGTCGAGAAGGATGACGGGCGGCGAGTCGCCGGGAAATGCCTTCTGATACGCGAGGAGCTCGTACAGCACGAGGCCGACGGCAAAAATATCGCTCGCCTGATCGGCCGTTTTTCCCCTGATCTGCTCGGGTGACAAGTAGTGTGACGTGCCAAGCAGCGTGCCGACTTGCGTCAAGCCGCCAAGCGTCGGTTCCGCCACGACGCGCGCCAGTCCAAAGTCGAGGATCTTCAGCCCTCCCTCGGTTGTGATCATCAAGTTGGCGGGCTTGATATCGCGGTGGATGATGCCGTTTCGGTGCGCATAGCCCAAACCCGTACAAAGCTCGATGATGAGCTGCAGCCGTCGCGCGAGCGGGAGCGGCGCGCGCCGACGGATCATCTCGGCCATCGACTCGCCATCGAGGAATTCCATCGCGATGTACGGCTGGCCGTTGTCCTCGCCGACGTCGTAGATGGTGACGATGTTGTTGTGGCGAAGGCTGGCCGCAGACCTGGCCTCGCGGGCGAAACGCTCGCGCAGATCTTCGTTCTCGCCCGACAGCACCTTCACGGCGACGGTGCGTCTGAGGAGCGGATCCGTGGCGAGATAGACGACGCCCATGCCACCGCTGCCGAGGCGTTCGACAACCTCGTAACGGCCAATGCGCTCCGGAATGGAAGAGCTCATCGAGGAACCGGCGTGCTCGTATTATGGCAAACCTGAGCCGCGTCGCATCCGGCGCGGAGCGCCTTTTCCAACCTGAGCTGCAGACTCGGGACGGCACGTTCCCGCCTGTAGCCGCGTCACTCCGTGTGAACCCCGCTGAAGGCGGCTATCATCCACGTCTCATGACGCTCGTCACACCGATCATCCAGCGTTGGATCGACGAAGGGCGCCGCGACCCGGATGGGCTGTGGGCGCGCGCGGCGGACGATCTGCCGTGGTTCCGCAAGTGGGACCGCGTGTTCGAGTGGGATCCGCCGACGTTCCGCTGGTTCGTCGGCGGACAGACCAACCTCGGCTTCAATGCGGTCGACCGTCACGTGCTCGACGGCCACGGCGGCCGCGCCGCGCTCATCTACTTCAACGAGCGCGGCGAGCGCGTGGTGCAGACCTACGCGCAACTGCTGCACGAGGTGAAGCGCATCGCCGCGGCGCTGCGCGGACTCGGCATCGGCAAGGGCGACCGCATCACCATCTACATGCCGCCGTGCCCGCAGTCGATCGCGCTGATGCTCGCGACGGTGCGCATCGGCGCCATTCACTCGATCGTGTTCGCCGGGTTCGGCGCGCAGGCGCTCGGCTGATCGCATCGCCGCGAGCGGATCGCGCGTCGTGTTTGCGACCGACGTCATCTATCGCAAGGGACAAAACGTGCCGCTCCTGCCGATCGTCGAGCAGGCGCTGCAGGTGGGCGGCGGATCGGTCGAACGCGTCGTCGTACTCGCTCGTGCCGGCGACCGCGCGCGTCGGATCACCATCTCTCGTGGGACGACTTCCTGCGCGGCGGCGACGGTCATGACTCCGGTCATGAAGTGATGGAATCGAACGAGCCCGCCTTCATCCTGGCGACCTCCGGGACGACGGCGAAACCGAAGCTGGCGATTCACACGCACGGCGGCTACCAGGTGCACGTCGTCACGATGGGCAAGTGGTGTTTCGGTCTTCGACCGACCGACGTGTGGTGGGCGACGTCGGATATCGGTTGGATCGTCGGCCACAGCTACATGGTGTACGGGCCGCTGCTGGCGGGCTGCACGACCATCGTGTTCGAGGGCGCGCTCGACTATCCGCAGGCCAACGCCAACTGGCGCGCGGCGGTCGAGGAGTTCGGCGTCACCGGCATCTTCACGTCGCCCACGGCGGTCCGCATGCTCATGCGCTACGGCAACGAACCGCTGCTCGCGATCGATCATTCCCGCCTCGAGCGCATCGTCTGTGCTGGTGAAGTCCTCAATGCACCGGCATGGGATTGGCTGCAGAACACGATTCTCGGCGGACGCGTGCCGGTCATCGATCACATGTGGCAGACCGAGACGAGCGGCCCGGTGTTTGGCAATCCCGTACGGTCTCGGCATGCTGCCGATCAAGCCCGGGTCGTCGGCGATCCCGTTGCCCGGTATTGACGCGGCGGTGGTCTCGCTCGATGGCACGCCGTGCGCCGTGGGCGAAAAAGGCATCATGGTCCTGAAGCGTCCGTTTCCAGGACTCACTCGCGGGACTGTGGGGCGAGCCGGAACGGTATGGCCGCGATTACTGGGAGCGCATTCCCGGCGTCTACTACAGCGGCGACTCCGCGCACATCGACGAGGACGGCTACGTGTGGTTCGGCGGCCGTGCCGACGAGATCATCAAGATTGCCGGCCACCGCATCGGCACCATCGAGGTCGAGAGCGCGTGCCTGAAGCATCCGGCCGTGGCCGAGTGCGGCGTGGTGGGCCGTCCCGACGAGGTTCGCGGCGAGGTGATTTCGGCGTTCGTCCTGCTGAAGCACGGTCACGCCCCATCGGCGGAGTTGCGCAAGGCGCTCATCGAGACGATTCGCCACGAGCTTGGTCCGGTCGCGGTGATCGGCGAGATGAACTTCATCGGCATGTTGCCCAAGACGCGAAGCGGCAAGATCATGCGGCGCGTGCTCAAAGCGGTGATCCTCGACCGCGATCCGGGCGATATCACCACGATCGAAGACGAGGGATCGGTCGAAGAGGCGCGCCAGGCGTGGCTCGACATGAAGTCCGCAGTCGCGACACAGAAGTTGGACCGCTGATCGGAACGGGACAGATGTTCAAAGCGTTCAAGGTGTTCAGCGAGGACGGGAAGATCTCGGGACGGGTGGTCGAGCAATCGCTCGATGGCCTGAGCGAAGGCGCGGTCGTCATCAAAGCCGCGTTCTCGAGCGTCAACTACAAGGATGCGCTCGCCGCGACCGGCGCCGGCAAGATCATGCGCCGGTTTCCGCTGATCGGCGGCATCGATGTCTCCGGAACCGTCGAGTCGAGCGAGGATGCGCGTTTCAAAGCCGGCGATCCCGTGGTCGTCACCGGCTACGACCTGGGCGTCGCCCACGACGGCGGCTATTCCGGCTACGTTCGGGTGCCGGCGGATTGGGTCGTACCGATTCCGCAACGGCCTGACGCTCCGTTCGACACGATGGCCATCGGCACAGCCGGATTCACCGCGGCGCTGTCGATCGTCGAGATGGAACGGAACGGTCTCGCGCCCTCGAACGGCCCCGTGATCGTGACCGGCGCGACCGGCGGCGTCGGCAGCATCGCGATTCAATCGCTGGCGGCGCGCGGCTACTCGGTGACAGCGCTGACCGGCAAGGCGCAGGAATCCGACTACCTGCGCACGCTCGGTGCGACAGACGTCATCACGCGCGGCTCGCTCGAGATGGGCACGCGGCCGCTCGAGAAGTCGCATGTGGGCCGGCGCCGTGGATCCCGTCGGCGGCGACATGCTCGGCTGGCTGACGCGGACGATGATGTATGGCGGCTGCATCGCCAATTCCGGACTGACCGGCGGCATCGAGCTCAAGACAACGGTGCTGCCGTTCATCCTTCGCGGCGTGAAGCTGCTCGGGATCGATTCGGTGATGTGCCCGGACCAGACGCGCCGGGAAGTGTGGCGCCGCCTTGCCGGCGACCTCAAGCCGTCGCATCTTGGCGACGCGACGCGCACGCTGCGGCTCGACGAGCTTCCGGACGCATTTGCGACGCTCCTCGGCGGACAGGCGCGCGGGCGATTCGTCGTCGACCTGTCGGGCGCATAATGGCCATCGCGGCAGAGTAAGCAAGGGAGGGAGACATGCGACGACCGTCGGTGCGCTGGATTGCCTTGTGTTGCGGGCTGGCCGTGTCGATCGCTCCGATCAGCGCGGCGAGCGCGCAACAAGCGCCCGCCGCACCGCAACCGTCAGCCGTCACTGCTCGCGCGGACCTCTATCCACAGCTCGACGATGCGTTTCTGCGATGGCCGCTGCCGGCGGGGGCCGAGCGCTATGCCGCGATCGACGGCAAGCGCATGCACCGCGATGTCGTCGAGCAGGTGCTGATCTCTCGGCGCTATCGCGACAAGGTCCATCCGAAGTTCTGGGGCCGCATCACCGGCACCTCGTCCGATCAGGAAAGCGCGGAGTGGCTGGCGGCGAAGTTCAAGAACGCCGGTCTGTCCGACGTGAGAATCCAGCCGCTGGATCTCGAACCGCAATGGATGCCGCAGACCTGGAGCGCAGTCGTGACCGGCGCTGGAAAAACCGTGCGGCTCGAAAGCGCGCAGCCGTTTTACGGCGCCAACGCGCTGCCCGCCGGTGGTGTCGATGTCGAAGCGGTGTATGCCGGGCTCGGGAGCGAAGCTGATTTTGCCGGCAAGGACGTGAGCGGCAAGGCCGTGTTCGTGTTCAACCAGACCGGGCTGAGAAACGAAGGAGCCGTCCGCCGCGCCGACGCCAAGGGAGCCGCGGTGATCTTCGAAGTCGACATGCTGCCTGGCAACATGCGGTATCAGGCGTATCCGTCAGGCACGAAGGCGCCGGCGTTCACCGTCGGGAGTGACGACGGCTATGCCGCGCGCGATGTCATTGCGGCGATGCCGGCCGGCCAGTCGGCGCGGGTCAAGGCGACCTTCGACATGCGCCGTGTGCCGAATCTGAAATCGTCGCTCGTGTGGGGCACGCTGCCCGGCGCGACGGATGAAACGATCTACCTGATCGCGCACCGCGACGGGTGGTTCGACGCCGCGGGAGATAACGCCTCGGGCGTGGCGTCGATCGTCGCGCTGGCGGAGTACTACGCGAAGGTGCCGCAGGCCGAACGCCGTCGCACCCTGGTCTTCGTCGGCCTGGACGGCCATCACAACTCCGGCGCCGGAGCCGGCGTCGGACGACGGTGGATGTGGGACAACCGCAAGACGCTGTTCCCAAAGACCGCGCTGATGATCAACGCCGAGCATCCGTCGACGCTGCAGACGACTGTTCGGCCACGCTACTACCAGAACGACAACCGATTGTGTGGAGCAACACCTACATGCCGCAGCAGTGGTACGCGGGCGGGCCGTCGCGGCGCAAGCTCGAAACGATTGCCGTGAACGCCTTTCGCGCGTTTGGCGCGAGCATGTATCTCGATCCCAACCCGCGGCCGCCGGCCGGCGACCTGGGCGCGTTCTTCCGCGGCGTGCCGGGAGTGGCGACGAGCGAGTTCTACCACTACTTCCACTCCGACCAGGAAACGCCGGACACGGTGCCGTGGACCGGTCTCGAGGCCACCACGCGGGCCTACGCGAAGATCATCGACGAAGTGAACAAGCTGCCACTGAGCGATCTGCAACGACCCGAAGAGCCGGCGCCGGGCTCGCCAGGGAGATGACCATGCGACGCACGTCACAGTGGGGTCCGAGCGCGCGCTCAGCCAGACAGGACGCCGGGGAGCGTCCTCATGAACAGGCGAATGTCGCCAATCTGGGCGGCCGTCGAGATGAACTCGAACGCGGTCGGGCTGACGGACGTCGTGCGGCGTTCGACAACGGCTGTCAGCGCCGCCGGCAGGATGGGACACTCGTCCAGCAATCCGAGCACGCTGATCCAGGCGGTCATGTCGAGCATCGCGAGCACGTCGGCGGCATCGCGCGCGAGCCACGGTGTGCCGGCCTCGCGCTGCTTCACGAGCGTGCGCCGCAGCGCGCGGAGCCCGTGGCGAGTGTCGGCGTCCACACAGCGAAGATCGTCCAACGTCGAGATGAGCTGATCCGCCACGAACAGGCTCACGTCCTGGTACAGCACCGACCAGCCCACTTCGAACGCCGTCACGAGGTCGTGGTCCACGAGGAACGCGTCGGGCGGCATGGCCGTGTCGAGTTCTCGTGGCGACGATGCACCATGCGAGGTCGCGCCCGGCCAGCGCGCGGGCCAGCCTTCGAGACCCAGGTTGCAGATGCACGCAGCCGCATCGGACGCTTCCTGTGGCGTGAACGGCCGCGACTGAACGGACGATCCCGCGAGCAGCGTATTCGCGAGGAACGCGAGCTCACGACTGCGGGCGAGGTACGCGGTCTCGTCGTGGTGCCGCACGAACGTCATCAGCCGCCTCAGGAGCGGGACTCTCGTGGCTCGAGGGTCCTCGTCCGCGGCTTCGAGCAGCGCCCGCGGCCGGTCCGGCATCAGGCCAGCCTCGGCCAGCAGTTCGATGACCGCGTCGACCGACGCGGGGATGTCGTCTGTCGCGTCGTCGTGTGCCCCACTTTCAAGCGCATCTGCAGACGTGGCTGCTGGTGTGGCGTCCGCTTCTTCTTCGGCCGCGCGAAAGTAGGCCGTGGCGATGGGGTTGATCGCGATCGGGCCGCCGGCGCCGACGCCGCCCGCGGCTGCCGCGCCATCTGAAGGAAGGCGCGCGCGTCGGCCGGTGTCGCGTAGCCCTGCCGCGATCGCCGTCGCTCCCGTTCGATCGCGACGTCATGGAGGTGCTGCTCCGGCGCCATCAGCAGATCGTCGAGGCCGTCGATCTCCGGCCTGGAGTTGGACAGGCGGCGGCATCCCTGCATCACCGCGTGAAAGTAGTCGTTCTGCTCGATCTCGAGCGTGACGAGGAGCGTGACGATCGCATCCCACGCATCGGTTCTCCGCGCCCGCACCAGATAGCCGCCCACTTCACACTCGAGCACGTCACCGCTGGTCTCGCTGTTCATCATGTCGTGGCGATCCGGCGGCTCGTCATCACTCGATGCCGTCGGTTCGAACGTGCCCGGGTCGAATACACGGACGTAACGGGAGAGGCCGACGATCACCAGTTGCTTGTCGAGGGCGGCGACGGTGCGCGCCGCCACCGAGTCTCCGGTGTCCACCAACACGTCGAGCCATTCGCCGAAGCGATCGACATCGAACTGTTCGTCGCGTCCCGGCTGGGCGTGGCGCCACAGATCGAGGTCGAGCAGGGAGGCGAGCTGCGCGGGCGTGGCAGAGGTGACGAGCTCACCACACGCATCGAGGCCGCGGTGCTGAATGAGCTGATGCAGCGTCTCGGGCGCGAGGTGCGGGACGACCCGCGCGAGGAATGGCGTGTCCAGGAGACGCGCGAGCCGATGATCCACTGAGTCCCCATCGCGGGGCACCGTTTTGCGGTTCGTGGTTGTCGACATGGGCCGGCGATGATACCCGTCCTGCGGGCCAACAAACAGTCTTGAAGAGTGGGTGGTGTGGGGGATACTAATAGTGGGATTGACGTCCGTCATCCATCCTTTTCCTCCGGGGCCTCACCTTGACGCGTGTGCGCATGGCCGCTTGTGTGCGATGCCGACGCGCGTCACTTCTTCAACCCACTCCGCTTGCTGACGCGTTCGTCGATCCACTGCAGGATGAAGTCGGCAATCTGCAGGTTGTTCTTGTCTTGCATGATCATGTGACTGTTGCCGCGAATGCCGCGCTCTGGCGGAGCGAGCATCTCGGCCTGGCCACCGGCGCGCGTGATGCGGCCGATCAGCGCCTGACAGGCCTCGAAACGGGCCTGCCATGTGGGCAGCGTCGGAAGGCCTGTTGCGGTGTCGCGATAATCACCGAAGACCACGAGAATGGGAAGCGTCGACAGCGTCTTGATCTGCTCGTCGGTGTAGTTCGGCGGGCAGGCACCCGGTTTGACGAGAACGAGCCCTTTGGCTACTGCTGGGTTTAGCAGCGCCGTTGCCAGGCACCTGACCTTCCTTGCCTATTCCGACAAATGAGCGAAGGCGATCGCTCTCCAGACTCGCAGGGTTAGGCAAGCCTCAGCCGGTGAGTACGCGCGTTTCTTTTGGAGTGCGCCAACCAAAGACATCGCCAGGCTGCGGGAGGACGGATTGGCGGCCCGCGACGCCCCCCGCTAGATCAATTGCCGGTCCGGTGTCGCAGACCTCGTCCGCGCGATGTCGTGACGCCGAAGGAGGTTATGACGGGGCAGTTCGAGGAGGGTATGTCCGGTGTTGCACAGCGTGCATCACCGCCGGACCGAGGTAAGCGCCGTGCTCGGTTTCGATAGACTCGATCATCTGCTTCAGGTCCGCGATCCCCTGCTCCTGGGCGCGAGCGCGCTCGGGAGCGACCTTCATGGCGGGAAGTTCTGCGATCCATCGGCCGAGGAGGTTGCGAAGGACGGCCAGCCGATGGGCGTTCCACGAGATGTCGGCGCGCATGCGAACGCGCCGTAGCAAAGCCCGCGCCAGTGGACGGCCGAGGCCTTCCATCGTCGGGCAGTCTCAGGTTCACAACCTCCAGTAATTCGTCACCGCCCGCCGTCAGTCGCCTTCGATGATTTGCGCGGTCTACGTCGCCGCCTACTGCTATGGCCGATCCATCGCAGATCGTCTCAGCACTCGGGCGGCGCGACAACCTCCCGCCAGCGATGTGATCCGCGGCTCGGTCTCTAGTGGCCCGTACCCTCGCTCGGGGGATTTTGGTGTTTATGAGGGTGAAGGCCGATCGGAAATGTACCGTTCGAGCACCACGATGCCGACACCCAACAGGATGGCCATATCTGCGACATTGAAAATGCCCGTCCGCACTGGGCCGATTCCAACGTTCATGAAGTCGATCACCATTCCATAAGAGATCCGGTCCATCAGGTTGGACGTTCCACCTGCCACCACCAGGGCCACTCCGAGGAGTGCCAGTCGTTGCCAGTGCCTCCGCGTAGCGATCACCGCCAGCCCGAGCAAGAGCAAGCCGTTTCCAATGACGAAGATCGCGGTTCGGAGCGGAGGTGGCCAGTCGGCGCCGAGGCCCAGGAAGGCGCCCGTGTTCTCCGCGTACTCGAGACGAACGGTGTCGGCCAGGTATGACCGGGTCGGCGTTTCGGGCAGCGACGTGGCAGCCATGTGCTTGGTCACACGGTCGCAGCCGATCGTGGAAACCGTGGCAATAACCAAGAGGAGGCGAAGGCTACGACTCTGCTTCATCGACATGGGAGAACAACGTCAGCCACGCAGCACATGTTCCGTCGTTGGGTCGACCAGGTAAAACCCGCCCTCGACGTCGCCGCGAAGGAGCACATCGCTCGAGGTCGGTCCGTCAGAACCAGACATCAGGAACGCCAGCGAGAGCCTAACGCCGTGCCTTTCGGCTTTGCTGTCGGAGCTGCCGCCGCAACTTTGTCGCCTTCTTGCGCAGTTTCTCGGCGCGGTCGAACAGCTTCTTGGCGCGGGCGAAGATTTCCTCGACCCGAGCCGCGCGCTCCTCGTCCTGATTTGTCGTGCGGGAGTCTTTCTTTGCCACGGCAGAATCGAGGTACTCAGCTGCAGACCAGAACCGGCGCGAACCTGCACTACTTCTCGCTGCGTCGTTGACGTCGTGGCACGAGAGGGTCAGGCGGTTGGCGATGCTCGCCCTCTACGGTGGTCAGCAGTTCTGTGACCAGGGTGGACAGCTCTTTGGCTTCGACCTGGAGTCGTTCCAGTTCCCGGCTCAACCCTTTCAGCCGCTTGACAGGAGTGATGGACGAGGGACGACGACGTGGCACAGGGGGTCTTCACACTGTGGACCCGTCCCGTCGATTCTGCAAGCTGGGCCGGTCGTCACCGCACGATGACGCGCACCAGTTCCATCGGGGTTGATTCGTCGCAGCTTCCTAGCCGCGTCCGACCCAACGGTCGCCCGACGGCACCGAAATCCACAGTGACGGCGCCGCCGTACCGACCGCCTCCGCGGTGATCGACTGTCCCGCGGCGACAAAGAATCGTTGGATCACGAAGGCCTCGCTCTTGAACTCCTCCGAAACGGCGTTGTCGCCACGGAACGTTCCCGCGGGGATGCGACCCCGGCCTCGCGCGCTTTTGATCGTCTTCAGTTGGATCCGCAGAGAGTCCGCCGGCTGCGCGGATGTGTTTTCCGCGGTGTGGTGTTCCTCAGGACCGGTCGAAATTCGCATGCCCCCAGTCTTGACCGGCGGGCGATTGACCACGTGATTCATCGCGCCAGAATGGCGGAAGATGATCCCGTCTGCGTCGTTCAAGTAGACATAGAGGGTGGTCCCGGCCGGATGGGTGTGATCGGGCAGCCTGGCGCCGGCGGGAAGTGGACCCGCACAACGCGCACCTGCGCGTTTTCGAACTGCACGCGGTAAGCGTCCGGCACGGTCATCGTTGGATCGAGCCCCTGCGGCTCCCGCCACGAACAGCAGCCAGGTTGTGGCGACTGCGCAGATGCGACCTCTCGTCATGTGTCTCCCTCCGATGAAACCTTCGGCCTCTGTCCTTGCAGCGTTTAGACGCGAAGCGCACGCGTCAGTTGTGGCCAGAACGCAAGAGAGGTGTCAGCGAACAGTAAGCGAATGTGATCGAAGCTGCAACGATGCTGCGGGGCGCGCGAAGGTGGAACAGTTGCGTGTCCGCGTGCGGACAACCCGGTCCCACCGTTTGTCCCACCATCAAATCGTGGCGGATTCTAGTGTCGGGGCACGAGGCAGCGTTGTGGCATGGGCGTTGCGCGGGCTCGGCCGATTGTCGACCATCACGTTCGCAATGCCCGCTCGAATGATCGGGATCGTGGCCGCGCTCGTGGGCTTGTCGTGCGGCTCGGTCTCTACACAGTCGGCGCAGGCGCGTGCGTCCGGGACCGAACGCGGTTTCTTCATCAACGGCGAAGTGCGATTGAGTTACCGCCTCGATCTGCCGGCGCGAACCGGGAGAGTGCCCGCCGTTGTGTTCGGCCACGGCTCGGGGCGCCAGGACAAGGACTCGTGCCGCTTTCTCGCCGATGGCTTTCTGTCGCGTGGCTTCGCCACGCTCTGCTACGACAAGCGCGGCGTTGGCGAATCGAGCGGCAGTTTCGTGTTCGTCGGCGCGAAGGACAGCATTCTGGTCTTTGACGATCTGGGATCGGACCTGGCAGCTGGCGTTGAGTTCCTGAAATCGCACCCTGAGATCGATCCGGCGCGCATTGGCCTCGCTGGCGTGAGCCAGGCCGGCTGGATCGTGCCGGTTGCCGCCGCCAAATCGAAACCGGCATTCATGATCTTGCTCGTCGGGCCAACCGTGTCGGTGGGCGTCGAGAACTTCTACAGCCGGGTTGTGGAACATGGCTCCGCGACCGTCGAGGAAGGGTATCGGCAGATGCCATCGTTCCGCGGCTTTCACGGGTTCGATCCCCAGCCGGTGCTCGAAAAGCTCGACGTGCCTGGACTGTGGCTGTTAGGCGGTGACGATCGCAGCATCCCGACGCCAGAAACGGTACGGATTCTCGATCAGCTGATCGCGTCGGGCCGGCCCTTCGCGCGGGTGGTGTTTGCCGGATTCGGACACGATCTGTCTGGCGCTTCGATCTGGTCCGAGATCGATCGGTGGCTCGCAAAGACACTCCGTTGAGCATGTCAACCCTCCGCCGTTCCAGCGCATCAAACACCCTATGACCTTCGACAACCTGCGCCAGGACATCCGTCTCGCCATCCGCAGCCTGCTTCGCGCACCGGTCTTCGCCGTGGTCACCATCCTCACGCTCGCGCTCGGCATCGGTGCGAATACCGCGATCTTCTCGATCGTCAACGGCGTGATTCTGCGGCCGCTGCCGTACCCGAAGCCCGAACAGCTGATGTACCTGACCACGCAGTTCCCGCAATTCGGCTTCGATCAGTTCTGGGTGTCGCCGCCGGATACTTCGAGTTCCGCGAGCTGAATCAGTCGTTCGCGGCGGTCGGCGCCTACAGCACGGGCGAGGTGAACCTGACCGCCGGCGATCGTCCGCTGCGCGTGCGGTCGGCGTCAGTCGACGATCGCCTGCTCGGGGCGCTCGAGATTCAGCCGCTGGCCGGCCGCCTGTTCTCGCCGGGCGAGGCCGACCTGATCCCGCCGCCGAATGCCACCGGACCCATCCCGTTGCCGCCCATCTGCCTGGTGTCGTACGACCTGTGGCAGTCGGCGTTCGGCGGCCGCCCAGGCCTCCTCGGCGACATGATCGAGATCAACGGTGTGCGCCGCGAAGTGATCGGCATCATGCCGCCGGGCGCGGACGTGATGGACAACCGCACCGAGATCTGGATGCCGCTCGGCTTGAATCCGGGCAATCGGGTCGCGCGCGGCTCGCACTTCCTGTACCTGGTCGGACGGCTGAAGGACGACGTGACGCCGGCGATGGCGCTCGCGGAAATCAAGACGCTGAACGAGACGTGGGGTGAGCGCACCGGCGTGAAGAACCACGTGTTTTCACCGGCGGCGCCGGTGGGCCAGACCGCGCTGCAGGCGGGCGGCGGTGGTCACATCATCCAGGCCCACGCCGTCCAGCAGCAGATCGTCGGCGGTGCGGGCCGCGCCATCTGGATGCTGCAGGCCGCGGTCGGCTTCGTGCTCCTGATCGCGTGCGCCAACCTCGCGAACCTGCTGCTGGCGCGGGCCGAGACGCGGCATCGCGAGTTCGCCGTGCGCACCGCGCTCGGCGCCGGGCGCGGGCGCCTCGTCCGCCAGTTCATGACCGAGGGGGTGCTGCTGTCAGCGATCGGCGGCGCGCTGGGGCTTGTACTCGCGCGCGTGGGGATCGACACCTTGATTCGCGTCTACCCGAACAGCCTGCCGCGAACGACTGAAGTCACGGTCGATCCGCTCGTGCTGCTGTTCACGGCCGGCGTCTCGGTCGCGACCGGCATCGTGTTTGGCCTGGCGCCGTTGCTGCACACGCGGATCAAGCTGCTCGCCAACGCGCTGAAGGAAGGCGGCGGCAAGGGCGCCGTCGGCTCCGCCCGCCACCACGTGCGGCGCGCGCTGGTGGTCGCGGAAGTGGCGCTGGCGGTCATGCTGGTGATCGGTGCCGGGCTCTTGATTCGGACGGTCTACAACCTTTCGGCGGTCGATGCCGGGTTCGATCGCTCGCGCCTGGTGACCTTCCAGATTTCGCTACCCACGGCGAACTACCCGCAGGCGGGGCCGCGCGCGCAGCTGTTCCAGCGCCTGCTCGACAACCTTCGCGGCGTGGCCGGCATCCAGGGCGCCAGCGCGATGACGGGTTTGCCGCCCGATCGCCCGGTCAACGCGAACACCACCGACATCGGCAACTACACGGCGCCACCCGAGGGACCGTTCGAGATCGTCGACTACTACCAGAGCGTGATGACCGACTACTTCGAGACCATGGGCATCCCGATCGTCCAGGGTCGTTCGTTCCGCCTCAGCGACGTGGCGTCGGGCCCGGTCGTGATCGTGAACGAAGCCATGGTCAACACGTTCTGGAAAGACGTGAATCCGATCGGCCAGACGCTGAAGCCGGGCTTCGCGGCGTTCGTGAACGTGCCGGACTTCACGGTCATCGGCGTGGCGAAGGACGTGAAGCAGGGCGGCGTCGACAAGAAGACCGGGACGGAGATCTACACGCTGGTCGATCAGACGGCGGGGCTTCCGGCGCCGATCAGCTTCGCCCCCGGCACCATGAACATCGTCCTGCGCACGACGCTGCCGCCGGCGAGCCTGCGGACGTCGATCGAGGGCGTGATGCGCCAGGCCGACGCCTCGGTGCCGATCGTGCGCCTGCGCGACATGAACGGTGTGTTCGACGAATCGATCCGCCGTCCGCGGCTCCTGGCGCAGCTGCTCGGCGGCTTCGCGGGCCTGGCGCTGCTGCTCGCCGCGATCGGCACCTACGGCGTGCTGTCCTACATGGTGGCGGAGCGCCGCCGTGAGATCGGTATCCGCATGGCGCTGGGCGCCGATCAAGGCAACGTGCTGGCGAACGTGATGAAGCAGGGCCTCCTGCTCACGACGATCGGGATCCTCGGGGGGCTTTCTGGCGCGTTCGCGCTCAATCGCCTGATCGCCTCGCTGCTGTTCGGCGTGCAGCCGACCGATCCGATCACGATGGCGGGGGTGGTCGCGACGATTACGCTGGTGGCCGGCGTCGCCTGCTGGCTGCCGGCGTGGCGCGCATCGCGGCTCGATCCCAACGTTGTCCTACGTGACGGTTAGCGCGGCGGCTCACCGTTCCTGGTGCGTCTCCCGGCGGTACTCGTGCAGCCACTGCGCGCTCACGCTGCCGAGATCGTTGTCGTCACGGCGCCGGGCGCGGAACGCCCAGATCGCGAAGGCGAGCGCGGGCAGAAGCAACCAAAGCCAGGCCGTCATGTCTTGCTCCTAGATGAAAAGGCACGAGGCTGCGACGGGGCCACGGCGACGGCCTCGGTCGGCGCGGGCTGAAAGTTGAGGGGGTCCCGCAGGTTCTGCAACTCGCGATAGTAGTAGAGCGCGGTTGGCCGCTTGCCCGTGAACGTCAGCCGCGCGAGAAACGCGATTTCTTCCCCGGTCGCATCGCCGCGCAGCGTCGGATCGTCCAGGAACTCCTTGAAGCCTCGCTCCCGCTCAACCCGGCCGGCGGGCTCCTGCTCGACGAATTCGAACTTCATCGGATGCCCGGGCGCCAGCCGGCGGTTCAGCACGATTTCCATGCCGAAGCTGACGAGGTCGATGTCCCACGACTCGATGAGCGGATCCAGGAAGGTCAGGCTGTTCTCGGCCGAGACGTTGAAGACGTCCACTTCCAGAAACTCGATCACCATCACCCGCATCTGCTCGTAGCTCCGGTCGCTGTGGCGCGCGACGAGGCGGAGCCAGTCCTTGTCTCTCAGTTCTTCTTTGGTGACGCGCTTGACGACATCCAGCAGCTTCTGGGTGACGAGCCGCTCCAGGGCGCCAAACGGCTCCTTCGCGAAGATCGTCCGAATGGACTGGACCTTCGCCGCGGCACATTTGCGCAGAATCAGTTCCCGTACTTCGTGGAACAACGGGGCAGGCGGGTCCGCGATCTTGCGCTTCATCGCGTCGGTGCGAATAACCTGCGCCAGCGTGGCCAGCTGACCGGCGGGAAGCCGCAGGAAGGTTTCCATCTTGTCGTAAATGTCGGTGCGCTCCGGCGCGGGTGGCGCTTTCTTGCCCGTCAGCAGTTGGGAGATGTAGGACTCGGTCACCTCAGCCGCTGCCGCCAAATCTCTCTGCTCAGTGCCCAGGTCCTTGAGGCGCTGCCGAACGAAGACTGGAAAGTCCACTGCATGGCCCCTGTCGAATTAACCAATGTTAATTAACATCAAGTGCGGTGAGATTATCACACTCGCGCTCCGGTGCGAGGCTCAGCGGCTGACCACAGAGGAGGTTAAAACTTGACTAATTTTGGTTAATGAACCACAGTTGGTTAAATCATTGCCGCCGCGAGAGCGAACCGAGGGTCTGGTTGTCTCGGCCTCACCCGCAGCGGTCAAGAAAAGAGCCTCACCATGTCCGTGCCATTCGGCCGAAGCGTCGTCATTCCGGCCTCGTTCATCGCCAGCGCCATCGCCGTGACCTTCGGGCCCGCAGTCAATGTCAGCTTCTCGCTGTTCCTGCTCGTGTTGGGACTCGCGGTTTCCACGATGGTGTACGTGCTGTGGCCTGAGCCCCCGGTGGCCGTGGCGCTCGTGGCGCCGAGCATCGACACCGGCCGGCCCGAGTCAACTGCCGGCAGGTAAGCGCGCCGCAGGGCACCACTTTTCGATTCTGCCGTTGGTCGGTTTTCCGAAGGTCCATCAATGTCTATGCAAATTACGTACGGCGATGCATCGCGCGACGCGATCCTCCGCGGCATCAACGGTCTGGCCAATGCCGTCAGAGTCACGTTGGGACCGCGAGGGCGCAATGTCATCCTCGGCAAGTCATTCGGCTCTCCGACCATTACCAAGGACGGCGTGACCGTGGCCCGGGAGATAAGCCTCCCGCACCCGCTTGAGAACATGGGCGCGCAGATGGTGCGCGAGGTGGCCAGCAAGACCTCCGATGTGGCCGGCGATGGCACCACCACGGCCACCGTCCTGGCGCAGGCCATCTACCGCGAAGGTGTCAAGAATGTGGCTGCGGGCGCGAGTCCCGGCCAGATCAAGATCGGCATCGACCGCGCCGTCGAAGCCATCGTCGCCGCGCTCAAAGTCCAGGCGCAGCCGGTCAGCGGCGCGATGATCGCCCAGGTCGGCACCATCTCCGCCAACCATGACGAGACCATCGGTCGGATCATCGCCGAAGCGATGGACAAGGTCGGCAAGGACGGCGTCATCACCGTCGAGGAAGCGCGCACGATCGAGACCGCGCTCGACGTCGTCGAGGGCATGCAATTCGATCGCGGGTATCTCTCGCCCTACTTCGTGACCGACCCGGAAAAAATGCAGGTCGTCCTCGAGAATCCGTTGATTCTGATCCATGAGACCAAGCTCCGGTCGCTCCCAGACCTGTTGCCCTTGCTCGAGAAGGTCGCCCAGTCCGGCCAGCCGCTCCTGGTCGTGGCCGAGGATGTCGAAGGCGAAGCGCTGGCCGCGCTCGTGGTCAACAAGCTGCGCGGCACGCTGAAGGTCGCGGCGGTGAAGGCGCCGGGATACGGCGATCGCCGCAAGGCGATGCTCGAGGACATGGCGGTGCTGACCGGCGGGCGGGCCATCGACGAGGACCTCGGCATCAAGCTGCAGAGCCTGGAGCTGACGGACCTCGGCACGGCGAAGAAGGTGGTCATCGACAAGGACACGACGACGATCATCGAGGGGGGCGGCACGCGGCAGGGTATCGAGGGCCGGGTCAAGCAGTTGCGCGCGCAAGTCGACGACACCACCGCTGATTACGATCGCGAGAAGCTGCAGGAACGGCTGGCGAAGCTGGTCGGCGGCGTGGCGGTGATCAAGGTCGGCGCGGCGACCGAGTCCGAGATGAAGGAAAAGAAGGCCCGCGTCGAAGACGCCATGCACGCCACGAAGGCCGCAGTCGAAGAGGGCATCGTGGCAGGTGGTGGGGTCGCGCTGTTGCGAGCCTCGAGCGTGCTTCAGACGCTGACATTGCCAGGCGACCAGCAAGTCGGCGTCCGGATCATCGCTCGCGCCATCGAGGAGCCGCTGCGATGGATCGCCACCAATGCCGGTCACGAGGGCGCCATCGTCGTCCAGCGCGTGAAGGACATGGTCGGCAACCACGGCTTCAACGCGCAGACCGAGACCTTCGAAGACCTGGTGCACGCCGGCGTGATCGATCCGGCCAAGGTTGTTCGCTCGGCCCTGCAGAACGCCGCATCGATCGCCTCGCTGCTGTTGACGGCGGAGGCGGTCCTGTCGCCCGAACTCACCGAAGACGCCGCATAACACCCAACGCCGCCTTCAGCCGTGACCGCGCCGCTCACGCCTCAGAGAGTTTCCACACATGAACCTTCGACCACTGCACGATCGCGTTGTCATCCAGCGGATCGACGATGCCGCGCCGCCGCCAGGCGCGATCATCGTCCCTGATTCAGCAAAAGAGAAACCGCAGCGTGGCACTGTCATCGCCGCGGGCTCTGGCAAGTTCCACCCCGATGGCCGCCGCGTGCCGCTCGACCTCAAGGCCGGCGACACGGTCCTGTTCGGGAAGTTTGCCGGGCAGGAAATCAAATTCGACGGCGTGGAGTACCTGATCATGAAAGAAGAAGAAGTTCTTGGCGCCGTCGATCGCCCGGCCTCGTCTGACGAGGTGGCGCGATGAGTCCGGTGCGTACCCAGGTCGCGGTGCTCACGGCCACGTGTCCCCTGTGCCACACGCCCGATCCCACGATGACACCTGAAGCCGTGGCCGAAGGCGCAGCCTGGTCGTGCAGCAGGTGCGGCCAGAAATGGGACGCCGCCCGACTGGAAGCGGTGGCCGCCTATCAACGGACCCTCGGGCGTTGATTGGCGACGCCGTCAGCGCCGTTCGACTGACATCGACGCCTCTCGTGCGGGAAGGAGCAATCCGGTGGAACTGAAAGAACGGACGATCGCTGGAGTGACGATCCTGGATCTCGAGGGGCGGCTCACGTTCACCTCAGGATCTGACATGGGACGCCGTGTGCAGGCACTCCTGGCTGGCGGCACGACGCAACTTCTCCTCAATCTCGAAGGGGTGTCCTATGTCGACAGCGCGGGCCTCGGCGCGATTGTCGAAGCCTTTACCGTCTCGCGGCACAAGGCGGTCAGGCTCAAGCTGTTGAAGCCCACCGAACGCACGCGCCATCTGCTCGAGATCACGGGACTGGCCCGGATTGTCGAGTCCTTCGACTCAGAGTCGGCGGCGATCGCCAGTTGGCTCCTCGTGCCGGACACTCACCTGGCATTGACTCCTTCGGAGGCGTGACCGAGCAACGGCGTATACTCGCGGCTTACCGCTTTTCTGAAACCTGCCGGACGGTGCACCGACCGCGACAGCTTCCACCAAAGCCCACTCGGGAGCTGTCATGCAGGACAATTACACCTCGTCCGAAGTTCCGGCGTCCGTCCCGTGCGAGAAGTGCAAGAGCACGCGCACGAGCGTGACCGAGGTGACCACCTACGGTCAGTACTACCGGTGTGAGTCGTGCAAGCACACGTGGTATGCGCAAAACTCCACGTTCCGCTTCGCAGACTGATCGCGCCACCGCGGGTTCCTGCCGAGTGCGTGGTGTCTGAACGACGACGTCAGAATCGAGCGCAGCCAGCGAAGGCGTTGACGCGTCCGCAGCGCCTGAGTCACGTCAGCGCGACAGGCCGTGGCAAGGGCCCCGCGCCGGCTGCGGTCGGCCCGAGTGACGACGCCGCTGCAATCGGGCATCTGGTACACCGCGAGCCTGACTGGCGGGCAGGTGGCCGCTGGCCATCTGGCGACGCTGTGCGAGCAATTCGCCGTGGCGGTGCGCGACGCCGGTGAGCCTGCGGGAGCGTGCCTGTTTGCGATCAGCGCCGACGAGGGGCCCAAAGGTGCGCGGGCGGCGGATACTCAGACGGCGGCGGACATCTTCTTTTCGCCCAGCGCTATCTCGGTTGTCCCGAAGATTCTTGCCGCGATGAACGCGCAGCCCAGTGCGGCGCCCGACCGCGCCCGCGCGTCGCTGCTCGTGGGGCGGCCGATCGACTGGGATCTGCTGGCGCGCGCGACGCACTGAGTCCACACCCAGGCGCGCTCTGGCGCCTCAAGCGGCGGTCTTCTTGCTCCTCGTCGCTGATGCCTTACGCGCCGCTGCCTTGCGTTTGCGCGATTTGGCAGCCTTCCTGGCGCGCGCCTTCGTTTGCCGCGTCCGATTCGCCTTTGCGGCGGCTTTGCTGCGCGCCCGTCCTGTCAGTCCTGCCATCGGTTGCTCCCGTTCGGTCGCACGCTGCGCCGGCTCATTGAACGAGGCCAGCGGTCTACGTTGCCGGCATCAGGATACCGCGTATCGCACCTTCAGATTACGGCTTGCCTTGCCAATTGACGATCACTGTCGTCCACGGAGGCTCGATGGCATCGGTGGCGGCGTTGGCGAGAATGCGTTGCCCATCGGGCGAGATCGCGTACTGCTGCCGCGCCAGAAAGTTGTTCTCGAATTCGATGCGAAAGAGCGGGACGGGTTGGCCGACGCTCGCGCCAGTCTGGCTGAACGCGATCGGGACGGTCGTGAGTCGTTGATCGGCCGCCACGTAGTACAGCTGCGTGCCGCGCGGCGCCCAGCGCGGCTGCTGCCCTCCGCCCGTCGAGACCTGAACCCGCTCACCCGGGCCCGGGAACGGCTGCACGTAGATCTCGTTGCGGCCCGTCGCGTTCGACTGGTAGGCGACCCACTTGCCGTCGTTCGAGAACTGCCCGTCCCGCTCGTGGAACGGCCCCTCGATGTACGGGTGCGGCGTGCGGTCGCCGTTCAACGACAGATACCAGAGATCCATCGACAGCTCCGCCGCTCTCGAATAGAGGAGCACGCGACCGTCACGAGACACGTCGGACGGAACCAACATCGTCCGATCCCTCAACAGCTGCTGCTCCGCTGAACCGTCGCTCGCGCCACGCGAAACGATGATCGAGGGGCCGGAGTTGTAGAGAACGGTCCGGCCGTCGGGGGACCATAACGGGTTGCTTTCGAACGCGAGGCCGGTGGTCAGCCGGCTCATCGTCCCTCGCATGTCCATGACCCAGATGTCCCAGTTGCTGCCGACGCCACGGCTGAACGCGATCCGGCCACCGTCAGCCGACAGCGCGAGATTGGCCAGGTTGGTCTGGTCAGCAGGTCCGACACTCTCGAGACGCTTTCCCGTCTGATCGAACCAGGCAAACTGCGTGCGCCGGATGCTGCCGGTGCCATACGCGATCGGCCCTGCGGGCGACGCCGTGAGCGATGCGAGGCTGACGCCGGGGTTCACCGAGATGCCGCTGGCGAGGCGAAACGCCTCGCCGTCCAACGCGAGGCTCGTCGCGTCGAAGCGCTGCGCCAGCAGCTCGCCATTGCGCACGAACAGGAGGTGGCCCGACGCCGCATACACGGCCGCCGCATCGGCGTCGAGCAGGCGCCGCGGTTCAGAGCCGTCCACCCGAGCGACCCAGACGCCGCGCACCTGTGGCGAGCCTCGTGAGTAGTACAAGAAGTGCTGTCCGTCCGGCAGCATGAATGGCGCGCGATGATCGTTCTGTCCCTGCTCGAGGCGAGTCAGGATCGCGGGCTCACCGCCGCTCGCCGATATGCGAGAGAGCGGACCAGACGGCCGAGGCGCGAACAGAATCGTGCCGTCCGCGTGCCAGGCGCCGCCCCGTGCGTTCGGCGCGTCGGCAAGGATGGAGACCGCCTGGCTGTCGATGTCAAAGCGCTTCAGTTTGTTGTCGGCAAAGAAGCCAATGGACTTGCCATCCGGCGACCAGAACGGAAACGACGCGCCTTCGGTGCCCGGAAGCGTGCGGCCCGACGTCGAGCCCAACGGCCGCAGCCACAGCGGCGTCGGGTTCGCAAACGTCGGCGCCGCGAGGAGCTGTTGACCGTCCGGCGACAGCGCGAGCTGCGCGAAGTCCGCGGCCATCGTTGTCGGGAACGGCACGTCGAATCTGACTTCCGGCAGCACCGGCGGCTTGCGCAGCGCCACGGTGACGGCTGCCGCCGCGGCAGCGGCGACGACGGCCATCGCGGCCCACGCGAGACGCTCACGCCCGCGCCCGCGCACGGCGCGCGGCGCATCACGGGGCGAAGCCGCCGTGGCCGCGTCCTCGAGCGCGATGCGCACGTCGGCGATGTCCCTCCAGCGCCGCTTGGGATCTTTTTGCAGGCACCGGCCCAGCACCTGGCGGATGTGCGGCGGCGTCTCGGCAGGAAGCGCGCTCCAATCGGGCGATCGTTCGAGGATCGCGACGATCGTGTCGGAGACCGTGTCGCCAGCAAAGGCCGTCCGACCGGCGATCATCTCGAAGAGCACGCAGCCGAACGCCCAGATGTCGGCGCTCTTGTCGACAGGGTGGCCGCGGGTCTGCTCGGGACTCATGTACGCGGGCGTCCCGACGATCCGGTTGTCTCGAACGTCGCTCGAGAACACGGTTGGCAGATGCGAGAGATCGCCTCCGCCGCGCTCGTCGCCCGAGGCCATCGCCAGGCCGAAATCGAGCACCTTGACCTGGCCGTCTTCCGTGAATTTGAGATTGGCCGGCTTCAGATCGCGATGGACGATGCCCTTGCCGTGTGCGGTGTCGAGTGCATCGGCAACCTGTCCGGCAATCGCCAGCGCTTCATCGAGGGGCAGGCGTCCGTAGGCGACGCCTCGAGCGCGGCGCGCGAGCTTGTCGGCCAGCGTCGGCCCCTCGACCAGCTCCATGACAATCGCCGGCGCGCCAGCGGCGTCTTCGAGGCCGTGAATCGTGGCGATGTGCGGATGATTCAGCGCCGCGAGCAACCGCGCCTCGCGCGTAAATCGCGTCAGCCGATCCGGATCGCTCGCGAAGGTCGGCGGCAGCACCTTGATCGCGACGTCCCGTCCAAGCTTGGCGTCGCGCGCGCGATACACCTCGCCCATGCCGCCCGTCCCGAGCGGACCGACAATCTCGAAGGAACCGAGCTTCGTGCCGACAGCGAGGCTCACGTTGCGACCTGCGGATTCTGACACAAAGGCTGCTGGCGACGAGGCGAAGAGAGCTCCGCCGCCGCCTCAGAAGCGGAAGGCGAGGCCGGCGCGCAGCGGCCCCAGGACGGCCATTTCCGCCGCGTCGTCACCCGTGATGATCAATCGCCAGTCGGCGAATGCGTCGAGGCGCCGATGGATGGGAATGCGGGCGCCGGCGCCGTAGTAGATCACGTCGATCTTGCGATCGACGCCGTGCGGGAAGAACTCGTTGACGTTCGGCCGCTCGACACCACGGCCGGTGCCGGCCACCGCGTAGGGCGAGACGCGCGTGTTCGCGAAGAACGCGTAGCGCAGCTCGGCGCTGACGAACTCGACCCGTCCGCCGCGCTCACTCGCGTACCCGTCGGGGTAGAACTCGATCTCGTCGTTGGTGCGAGACCGCTCCGCGCCGATGAGAAGCGTGAGACTCGGGTGGGCGCGAATCCGAAGGCCACGGACTGGATGGTGCCGCTGTAGTCGAGCTGCACGCCTGCCGCCCCTTCGAGGCTCCATCGCAGCGGCGGCGCCCCTCCCGCCGCATCCTGCGCTGACGCCGCGGCCGCTGAAAGCACCAGCACGAGCATCACCAGACCGCCGATTCGCACGACTACCCGTTTCATTTGCACGTCCTCGTTCTTCTATGTGCGAACGGCGGGAATTCCGGCTCACGAATGCGCAACGACGACGGGCTACCGGCTCTGGGGACGTCTCACGAACCATCTTCAGGGCGCGGCCAAGGCGTTGGTCTTATACTCCGCGTGTTGAGGCAGTTGACGTTGTGGTCAGGCGCTTGGAGGCACACGTGAGAGTCACACGAAGAGACGGGTTGAAGGCGACCGCACTGGCGCTCGCGGCGCCGCTTTCGACGGCCTCGGTGGCCGCACAGATTGGTGGCTCGCATGCCTCAGGACGCATCGGTCTCGCGGTGTCGACCTATTCGTATTGGCACCTCCGGAACACGAAGTACCCGGTCGAGCAGGTCATCGACGACGCCGCGCGGCTCGGGTTCGACGGCGTCGAGATTCTTCATCGGCAGATGACCGACGAATCGCCGGCCTATGTCAGGAAGCTCAAACAAGCCGCATTCCGCAACGGGCTCGCGCTGCCGATGCTCTCGATTCACCAGGATTTCATTTCCGAGAAGGCGGATGAGCGGAAGGAAGCGGTGGAGCACACCATCCGCTGCATTGAGCTCGCCTCGCGCCTCGGTATTCCCAGCATCCGCCTGAATTCCGGGCGTTGGAACACCATCCCCTCTTTCGACGATCTGATGAAGGTGAAAGGCGATGAGCCGCCGATCAAAGGCTACACGGATGAGGACGCCTTCCGCTGGTGCATCGACGGGATTCAGGCGTGTCTGCCCGCGGCCGAGCGTGAGGGCGTGCTGCTCGCACTCGAGAATCACTGGGGCCTGACAACAAAACCCGAGAATCTGCTTCGGATTTACAAGAGTGTGAATTCGCCCTGGCTCGGGATCAATCTCGATACTGGGAACTTTCCAGGGGATCCGTATCCCGAGATCGAGAAGCTCGCACCCTACGCGTCGATCGTGCAGGCCAAGACCTACTATGGCGGCGGAGAGTGGTACACACTGGATCTCGATTACCGACGCATCGCGGCAACGCTCATGCGCGCGAAGTTCCGAGGCTGGGTCTCGCTTGAAATGGAAGGCAAAGAGGACCCGGCCACGGCGGTGCCGAAGAGCCTCGAGGTGCTGCGCGCAGCGTTCAGGTAACCGAGACTAGTGCTTGCACGTCGATCACTTCCTCGCTTGTCGGTCGCCGATGGCCCACAGGAACGACGTGGTCCGCATGAAGATCTGGCCGTCGGAGATGGCCACCGTGCTGAGGCAGTACGGCGAACAGTCGCCGAGGAGCGAGTTGGAAGAGAGGATTTCGAACTTCGGGCCGGCGCGGAAGACCGTCGTCTGGCCGTCCTCCTCGGTCGTGACGTAGATCTTCCCGTCGGCGAGAATCGGCGAGGCGCTGTAGGTGCCGGGCGGCAGGCGCTCTGGACCGTAAACCGGGGCTCCGGTCTTCACGTCGAGCGCGAACACCACGCCGTTGTCGCGGACGACATAGAGCAGCTTGCCGTCGCTGACCGGCGTGGGCACGTCGGGTCCCTGGGCGAACCGCCACACCACGTGGCTCTTCGCCACATCGCCGTTGCCGCCCGGACGCATCGCCACCATCGGGTTGTTCCGCGTTGGCGCGATGATCAGCGTCAACAATCGTCGGAGAGGCGATGATGCGGTAGTGCGCGTCGCTTCGGGTTGAGCACGTCGGCGCGCCAGTACTCCCGCCCCGTCGCCGGATCGTGGCCCGACACGACGTCGCCACCCGTGATGATCAGCTCCGCGCGGCCGTTGGCCTCGATCCACGTGGGCGTCGTGTAGGAGTCGGGCGACTCGTGCGCGGCGTCCGTCAGGCGTTCGACGCGCCAGAGCGTCTTGCCCGTCATCTTGTCGATCTTCAGCACGTAGGACGGGTCGTCTGTCTTCATGCCGTGGAGCACCTGCACGTACAGGGCATCGCCCTTCAGCAGCGGAGACGAGGCATAGCCCCAGTTGAGGCCGAACCTGCCGTAGTCGGCCTGGATGTTGCGCGACCAGATCTCCTTCCCGGGGAAGTCGAACCCCTTGAGGATGCCGACGCCGGTCATGACCCAGACATGCTGGCCGTCGGTCACCGGCGACGGCGACGACATGTTCTGCTTGCGCTCCATGTGATTGGTGCCGGCGATCGGCCGCTTCCACGCGACCGACTGCTGTCGCGGTCGACTGCCCACAACTCGAGCACGCCGGTATTGGTGGCGGTCGCGACGTTCAGGAAGATCGTATCGCCCCAGATGATTGGCGTCGAGCCGCTGTAAGCCGGCATCGGGATCCTCCAGGCGATGTTCTTCGTCTCGAAGTTGCTGCAGCCCAGCCGCGCGAGCGGCCGGCCTTCGCCGCCGCCGCCGCCACCTGCCACCTCGGCCCTGTGGCGCCGGCGGCGCGGACACGCTGTCGGCGGGGTCCAGCGGGCCGCCTTCGTGAGCAGGACCCGGGGAGGTGGGCGTGCATTCGGCGCTCCACGTCACCGGGAGGTTGGTCTCGCCACTGACCACGCCGTTGTGCGTCGGTCCGCGCCAGTGGGGCCAGTGCTGGCCGTGCCCTGTGGTGCCGGCGAGCGCGGCGATCGCGCTCACCATCGCGACAAGAATGCGCATGTCACATGACTCCTGGCGACGCGTCTCCGCGGAACGCCGATGAGCCCCTCAATTCACTTGAGTTGACATCTCGGATCGAGTATTTCGATTGTTCGCCGGTCGTTGCGTCGCCGGCGTGTAACGCGAGTCACGCGGGGTAAGCACGACGATCGGACGCGTATATGGATTGCCGACGTTCGGTGTCGTGCCGGATGTAGCGATGTCATTCTCCCGCTCGCGAGCCTCGCGTCGATGTCTGCCTTCGACAGCCACCGCCCGTTGACCATGACGCCGGCGATCCGCGAGCTGTTCGCGATGTTCGTCAGCGGGTTGGCGTCGAGCAGAATGAGGTCCGCTCGCTTGCCAGTAGCGACCGTTCCGACCGTCGATTGCGTGCCGAAGTAGACCCCGACGTTGACGGTTCCACTCTTCAACGCCTCGTACGGCGTCAACCCGGCGGCGACAATGGCGCCGAGCTCTCGGTGCGCCGAGAACCCCGGCACGTTCCAGGTCTGCGGCGCGTCGGAACCCAACGCGAACGGGACGCCACCGTCGTGCAGCGCCTTGATAATCTTCCGCCGCAGCGCCAGCAGCTTCTGCCGATCGCCTGCGGATACTTCGCGACAAACCCCTGCTTCTGCGCGATCCACTTCTCCAGCAGTCCTGGCGCTACGTACCTTCATCTCGGGCCATTTCGCCATGGCCTGCGGGTCCTCGTCGTTCAGCCAGCTGACGAGCAGGATCTCGGTGGGGACCTGCCACGTCCCCGCCGCGCGTGTCGCCTTGACCAGCGCCGGGATCCGGCCCTCGTCCGCCTGCGCGACGAGATTGACGCCAAAGGTCTGTGACCCGGTGGCGTTCGGCACCAGCGCCTCGACGTAGCCATCGAGATGATCGATGCTGCGATACCGCGCCTCGAGCGCGCGCATCAGCCCGACCGCCTCGGGCACGTGCCCGGCGAACGGAAGTTTGAGTTCGTCGGCCTTTGCGGCCATCGCGTCGAAGGCGTCGCGCGGAACGCCTGGATGAATCTTGAGCAGGTCGTAGCGCGCCTGTGCTGCTCGATCACCATCGAGACGGCAGCGTCGGGCGTCTTCGCGCTGTTGCCGTTGAACGACGGGCCCGATGTGTAGATGCGCGGGCCGAGGACTTCGCTCGTCGCGACCCGGTCGCGGTAGACGAGGTGCCGTGGATCGCCCAGCATGCCGCGGATTGTGGTCACGCCGTTCGCGACGTAGAGAAACAGCGTGCGCTCGATCTCGGTCTCGGGCGCCTTGCCGCCGGGAATGTGCGCATGGAGCTCACCGAGTCCCGGCATGAGGGTCCTTCCCTTGCCATCGACCTTCACCGCGCCGGCCGGCACCTGCGCTTGACTCGCTGGCGCAATCGACGCGATCTTCCCGTCGGCCACGACCACGGTTTGATCCGCGAGCACGCCGTCGTTGTCCATGGGCAGCACAGTCACGCCGATGAACGCGGTGGCTGCTCCCTGCGCCGTCGGCTGGTAACGGAGCCGCAGTGCTCAACACGGTCGCCGCCGCCGCGACGATTACGAGAACCGATGCGGGATGCTCAGCAGTCGGAGTCGTCATGGACGGATAGTACAACGCGGCCGCCGGGCTCTTCACGAGGCGCTCCGATTGCGCGGCTGAGTCGATGGACCAGACGCCCGTCAGAGGCTGAACCGCATGCTGGATCCGGTAGAGCGACGGATTTCAGGGATGGATCGCGGAAGTCTGCCTCCGGCCCGCTTGGCAGTACGTTTTATAGAATTCGGACGACTGCCAGATGACTCGAGTCGGATCTGCGACACTCATGTCGCTCGTCCTCGTGCTGGTCGCCGCCCCGCTGTTCTGCAGACCCTGCACATCCCACGCGCGCTCCTGGCCGCTTCCGCGAATCAGCGCAACGAGTGGACCGCCGTCTTCGAAGCGCTCGCGTTTGCCGGGCTCGCGCTAGTGGCCGCGCGGCGGCCGCGGGCGCGATGAGGCTCCACGCTCACTGCCGTTCGCGCAGATGCTCTTCCGCGTCGCGCCGGACGCGGGCATCCGGATGACGCGCGATGATGTCGCGCAGCGCCCGCCGCGCGCGCTCGTCCGGCAACCTGT
This sequence comes from uncultured Acidobacteriota bacterium, assembly GCA_963841895.1. GTDB lineage: Bacteria > Acidobacteriota > Vicinamibacteria > Vicinamibacterales > UBA2999 > JACCSI01. The sequence continues at coordinate 27,984 of CAWJEO010000043.1, read as the reverse complement.
CCAGCGCGTCCAGTGCGTCATTGCGTGCCGCGCGATCGGGATCGTCGAACACGGCGCGCTCGATGACCGCTTGCGCGCGGTCGAGTAGTTGCGCGTCGCTGATCTTCGACACCGCCTCGCCAATCGAATCGAGCGCCTCCCGCCGGATTCGCGCGCTCTGGCCGGAGACGGCCATCTCCAGGATCACCGGATGGAGTGATTCGTTGCCATCGCCGAGCCGTTCGATCGCCTCAGCCTGAACCTCCTCCCGGTCGTGGCCGCGCGCGATGCGCTCGAGCGCCGCCGTCGCCGCGGCATCATCACGCCGATCGCTGAGCGTCTCGACCGCCTCCCGCTGGATGGCGACGTCGTTGTGCTCTGACGCGATGCGCGTCAACGCCTCCACCACGCCGGGGGCGTCGATGTCGCCCAGCGTCTCGACCGCCTCCTGCTGCGCCTGCCGGCTGGCATGCGTATCGACGATCCGCACCAGCACGGGCAATGCGGCGGAGTCACCGAGCTCGCCGAGCGCCTCGATCGCTTCGCTCAACACCTCGTCATGCTCATTGGTCGCGAGGACGCGCTCGATTGCCGCGATGGCGAGGTCCGCGGGCTGCCCGCCGAAGGCTTCGGCCGCCTCGCGCCGCACCGCCGAATCCGTCGACTCGTTGACGAGCGCGGTCAGCGCCGGAATCGACTGCGGTGTCTGGACCTCGCCAATCGTCTCCGCGGCCTCGGCCCTCACGCTCGAATCGGGATCGGTGCGCGCCACGCGCAGCAGGATCTCGACCGAGCGCGGATCGTGATGGTGATCGAATCCTTCCGCGGCTTCGCGGCGGATCTCGGCCGGCCACGACGGATCGACGAGGCGCGTCAGGAACGGCGCCACGACGTCGGTGTTCGAGTGCAGCGAGGCCAGCTCGATCAGCAGGACCTGGATCTTCGTCGTGCGCACCTGGTCGAACAGGGCCTTGACGCGCTCGAAGCTCTGCGACTCGGACGCATCGCCCAGCCAGAACACCGGCGTCCGGCCGAAGTCGAAGCCGAGCTGCGCGCTGCGATAGCCGGCACGATCGATCGCGGCGGGGCGCGCGCCTCGGTAGTGAAGCAGCACCGCGACGTTGCCGGCCTCGAGGGGAACTGCGGTCGGGTTGAACAACTGGGTCAGCGACGGCCCTCGCGTGGAGATGCGCCCGTTCGACGACACGAATGAGCCGTCGAGCGTGTCGCTCATCATCAGATCGCCATCGTGCGTCGGGGTGTTGAACGCATAGACGATCCAGAAATCGCTGATGCCTTGCCCGGCGGCATCCGCAAGCGCCTGGCGCCAGCGCTCCTCGAGCGTCGCGCCAGGACGATCGGCGCGATGGAGGCGAAGCTGCGCCTGGGCGGCGGCGAGATCCGCAGCGGTCCATTCACGCTGTGCCACGCGCTGCTCCTCGGCCGTTCTCAGTCGTTGCTGCGCCGACAAGGGCGGCGACGGTCGGCGCCAGCGCGACCGGGGTCGGGAGTGGCGTCGCCGTCACGCGCGGCGCGGCGACCGCGACGAGCGCCACTGGAATGGCGAGCCAGTGCAGGCGCGGGCGGTGGGCGATGCGCGCAGAATCCAGGATGCGGGTCACTCGTCGAACCATGGCCGAATCACTCCTTGCCATCGCGCTGACGCCGGCCGGCAGCGTGTCTGCCGGCGACCACCACGAGGCCACTATCGAGAGACAACGTGCCAGGGCCAGCGGCGACTGCGTCTGCCGCACGGCCCATTCGTCACACAGAAACTCGGCCGCGTCAAGAGCCGTGCGCGCGCGAGGCGATTGAGCGGCTGAAAGAACAGCGCGCGCTCGAGGACCTCGATCGCGATACGCCATTCGGGATCGCGGCGGACGACGTGCGCCACTTCGTGGGCCAGCGCCGCGCGCTGCTGCTCCGGATCCAGCTCCTGGAGGAAGCGTTCCGGCAGCACGACGTGCCGGCCGCCAAGGGCGAGCGGCACGGGGCACAACGCGTGTGTCGTCAGGTGGATCGATCGGCGCTGGTTGGCGCGGCTGCGCAGCTCCTCAACGGTGTCGAGCAGGTCAGTGGCTGCGACCGGTACCCCGGAGCGGAGCGCCCCGTAGACCCCTCGCAGTCGAACGCCGTACCGCACCACACTGGCGAGGGCGATGAACAGCCAGATCGCCCCGAGGATCGCCGGCCATCGCCGCAGCGTCGCCTGCCACGACGTCACTCGGGCCTCGGCCGGCAGGAGTGCCCGATCGCTCTCTGCGGAGCGATCGTCAACCCGGACGACGAAGCGGGTGCCACCGTTGTCGCAGGCATGACCTCGGCTTTACTGGGCGGCGCGGACTCCCTCTCCGGCGCCACGATCGGCGATTCGGTGACGGTCGTCACACTCGCCATCGCCCAGCGTCCGGTCAACGGCCATTCGATGGGAGTGAGCGGCAGGCTCGCCGTCACGAGCGGGGCGAGCACGGCGGTCTTCCAGATCAGATCGAGCCAGGCATGCTGATCGGCGAGGCGCCAGGCCGCGACAGCCGCGACGGCCAGCAGAATCGTGCTGTGCATCGCATAGTTCAGCAGCCACGCGAGAACCACGGCTGCGGCCGCATCGAGGTTGACAGGCGCCATCAACGTTTCCTCTTCTTGAGTTCCTGTTCCTTGGCTTCGATGAGCGCCCTGACTTTCACGAGGTCGCCAGGGCGGAGCTCGTGCGACGACAGCAGCTGGCTGACCATGGTTGCGACATCGCCCGCAAACAGGCCGTGCGTCACCTCGACCAAGGCGTGCTTCCGTGCGTCCTGCTCCTGCAGCACGGCGCGGTAGACGTACTGTCGCCCCTCGGTCCGGTAGGCGACGAGCCCACGCTTCTCCAGCCTCGACAGCAACGTCGCGATTGTCGTCGGGGCCAGCGGACGTTCGGCGCGAAGCGCCTGGTGGATCTCGACGACCGTCGCTTCGGTACGATCCCAGAGCACCCTCATGATCTCGAGCTGGGGTGCGGTCAGCCGTGGCACGCGCGGGGTTCGCGACATTTCGGACACTTGTAGTACTACATGTGTAGTATTTACGTCAAGCGCACCTGCCGCTCACAATAAAATGAAAGGGGAGACGTCAGAGGATCAGTGCCGCGAGCGCCACATTGACGGCGGCTGCCGCGCCGCGGCGCAGCCACCAGAGGCGGGGCTTTGCCGGCACGCAGACGAGCGGCTCGTCCTGCAGCCGCCCAGCCGACGTGACCGGCACCGCCAGCGGATCCTGCATCTCGCCATCGAGCATCGCGCCGATGCCGCGCGCGAGGTGCGTGCGGCCGTAGTGCATCAACATCGCCCGCGGCGACAGCACCGGCGAGACCGCGAAGCCCGAGAGCAGCTCCTGCCCTGGAATCACGGGCCGCTCGAGCGCCAGGAACGGCTTCGCGAATCCGGCCACGTTGAGCGAGACGAAATACGTCGCCGCTTCGAAGAGGCCGCGTCCCCATGGTGGAAGGCGCGACGCGAGTGAGGCCCGCAGCGAGCCGATGCCCGGGAGCATCGGACCCGAGACCGACCACCACCGCCGCTTCCGTTCACGCAGGGGAATCGTCAGATCCGCGGTCACGCCATCGTCCCGGTGCACCACGCTGATGGCGGCCAGCGTGAGCGGCTCGAAGACGCCGATGTCGTTGATTCGCGCGAGGCTGCGCCGCAGCTGTCCGACGTCGAACAGGTCGCGCTCGTAGATCGTCATGGCGCGGCGGAGCGTGGAGTCGTTGATTCCGGAGTGCCCGGCGAAGTTGATGCGCCCGACCGCATGAGCCGATCCCATCCAGATGCGCGCGGTCACGTCCACCGGCCCGCCGGTGGCGGCGAACTCCACTTCGGCCGTGAAATCGAGGCGGCCTTGCGCCTCGGCGCTCCGCTGCGCGTCGAGCAGGCACGCGCACAGCGCGTCCACCGCCGAGGGGCCGGTAAAGCGCACCTCGCGCAGGGGACCTGCCGGCTGCCCGGCCGCCGAGCCGGAGCGATGAGCGCCAGGCAGAGCGCAAGCGCCGCGGATTTCATGTCCCTTCTGGTTAGATGTTCCAGGTGAGGGTTTGGCCGTCCCGTAGGCCGCCCGTCAGGCCGGCGACGCCCCCGCGTCCGAGCCCGCTATAATCACCGCCGATCCGGAAGGCGCGGCCGCCGCAGCCCGGTCGAGCCGTTCGTGGACTCTCGTGCATTTCGAACCTGGCGCTCGCTTCGGGCCTGTACCAGATCGTCGCCGCGATCGGCGCAGGCGGCATGGGGCACGTCTATCGGGCCCGTGACACGCGGCTCGATCGCAGCGTCGCCGTCAAGCTGCTGTCACCGGACATTTCCCAAGACGCCGACGCCCGCGTCAGGTTCGAGCGCGAGGCGAGAGTCATCGCCGCGCTCGATCATCCCCACATCTGCGGCATCTTCGACGTCGGCGAAACTGCCGGCGCGCATTTCATCGTCATGCCGCTCCTCGACGGCCAGACGCTCGCCGCCCGCGCTCGAGCAAGGCCGCCTGCCGCTCGATCACATTCGTGCGCATCGCGTCCGAGATTGCCGACGCGCTCGACGCGGCCCATCGCAACGGCGTGGTTCACCGCGACCTCAAGCCCGCGAACATCATGCTGACGCGGGCTGGCGCCAAGCTGCTCGACTTCGGCCTCGCGAAGTTGAAGGCTCCCGTCGGCCCGGTGTCCATGTCGGCCATGGAAAAGCTCGCGACGGATGCGCCGGGCACCGCGCGCGGGTTCATCCTCGGCACCGTGCAGTACATGTCGCCCGAGCAGGTCGAGGGCAAGGAGGCCGACTCGCGCAGTGACCTCTGGGGACTCGGCGCTGTCATCTACCAGATGTTCACCGGCTCCAGGCCGTTCCAGGGCGACTCGCCGGCGAGCCTCATCGGATCCATCTTCAAGGACGAGCCGGCGCCGCTTGCCGATCAGCAACCGTCGCTGCCGCCGATGCTCGATCGCATCGTGTCGCGATGCCTCATGAAGGATCGCACCCAGCGGTGGCAGTCAGCCGCGGATCTTCGTCAGGCGCTCGGGTGGGTCACGCTTACGTCCGGATCGCAGCGCATCGCCGCAGCGCCTCCGGCTCACTACGCCCGGCGCTACCGCCGCTGCAATTGCGGCAGCCGCGTTGATCGGCGTTGCCGCAATGCTCCCCGGTGGTGGGCGCATCGTCGCGAAGACCGCCGCCGCTGCTGCAGCTAACGATCCCGCCGCCACCGAACACGGTCTTCTCGAGTCCGCCGGCGGCAGTCGTCACGCCGCAGATCGCGACATCGCCCGATGGACAGCAGGTCGCGTTTGTCGCGCAGGCGCCGCGCGGACGGCCGGCATTGTGGGTGCGGAGACTCGACGCGGCCGACGCGCAGCTGCTGCGCGGCACCGAAGATGCGACGTATCCGTTCTGGTCGCCCGACAGCCGCTCGATCGGCTTCTTCTCCCAGGGCAAACTGAAAGATCATCGAGGTGGCGGGCGGACCGGCGCGAACGCTCAGCGATTCGCCACTCGACTCACGCGGCGGCGCGTGGGCGACGGATGGAACGATCTTTTTCTCACCCATGGGCCTTTCCGGGCTGTTCAGGATTCCCGCAGCCGGCGGCACGGCCGTCAAGGCCACGGAGTTTCAGTCCGTCGCGAGAGGAGAACTCGCATCGCTTTCCATCGTTTCTCCCCGACGGCCGTCGATTCCTCTTCGTCACGCGCAGCGTGCAGCAGCAGAACTGGGGCGTGTCGCTTGGCTCGCTCGATGCTGTGGTCGGCAAGCCCCTCATCCAAAACACCGAGTGGGCGGCGCATACGTTGGCCCGGCTATCTTCTGTTCCTGCGCGGTCCGACGCTGATGGCGCAGCCGTTCGATGTCGATCGTCGACCACGACCGGAGACGCGATCGCGATTGCCAACGACGTCGGCATGACGTCCACCGGCTACGCGACATTTTCGGCTTCACAGACTGGCGTGGTCGCCTACGCGAGGCCGATCGGCGTTCAGGGCGAGCTGCGCTGGTTCGATCGTTCCGGAACGCCGGCCGGAAGCGTGGGCTCCGTCGGCGAATTTCTCGACTTCGAGATTTCGCCCGACGAGCGGTCGGTGGCGGCCAGCCGCGTCGACCCCCAAGTCAGTACCGCTGATCTCTGGCTGTTCGACTTCGGCCGCAACGTGCCGACGCGCTTCACCGTGGACCAGAAGATGGATGCCAGCGCGATCTGGTCGCCCGACGGAAACACCGTCGTGTTCAGAAGCAACCGCCTCGGCATAACAGACTTGTATCAGAAGCGCGCCAGTGGAACGGAACCCGAAGGCGCTGATCCAGGCTTGACGCGAACCTCATCACCAGCCACTGGTCAGCTGACGGCAAGTGGATTGTGTTTACACGAACCGCGTCCACAACCGGGTTCGACATCTATGTCGCGCCGACGGACGGCACCGGAAAGCCGCAGCTCGTCGTACACACGGCTCGCAACGCGATGCACGGCCGCCTGTCGCCGAACGGGCGGTGGATTGTGTACGCATCCGACGAGTCCGGCGACCTGCAGGTGTATGTCGAGCCGTTCCCCGGCACCGGCGAGAAACGGAAACTGTCGCCCGATGGTGGATCCGAGCCGCGATGGCGACGCGACGGCAGCGAGATCTTCTATCTCGCCAGCGATGAGCGGCTGATGAGCGTGCCCATTCCCGGCGGCAACGCGTTCAACTTCGGCCCGGCGCAACGGTTGTTCGACGCGCGAGTGCCGCTCACCGGCAATCCGTATCGCTCGAACTACGCGGTGACGGCCGACGGCAAGCGGTTCCTCGTAACACCCGCATAGATGCACTGCCGGCACCCATCAACGTCGTCATCAACTGGCCGGCGCTGCTGACGCGGTGAGTCATTGTGACGTGATTCAGGCGGCCGGTCCAAGCTCTCGCCTAACCGGGTACTATCTACTACGGCGCGGCGCGGGAACATTCACCTGCCGAATCCGCATAGCCGCGACAAGCGCGTCGCGAAACAGGCTCCTGACGGTGAGGGTCCGACGTACATCGCGGGCATGTTCGCCGCGTTGGGCGAAGGCGGAGAGGCCGCCATCCTCCTGCGCCGGCGCCTCGAGAAAGGCTTCAACCCCTATCGAGTGTTGCAGTCGTCCGATGGTGCGCTGACGTCCGGGTGTCACATGACCGATCTCCTGACCAGCAAGCCGCAATGGCGAATATTGAACTCGCCCGCCCGCACGACTACCCTCCCAGCGCGATCGTGAGGGCGACGAGCACGATACCTAACGCCACCATCGCGATGCCGAACACCAAGGGAGTCGCGCTGACGAGTCGCCCGTAGGCGAGGCCCATGCCGAACAGCATCACGACGGCCACGCCGTTCGACACCCGTACGGCCGCCATGGCACTGTGCATGACCAGGAACGGCACCGCCACGGGAAACGTGGAGAGAAACACCAGGAAAAACACACCCAACGCGCCCAGCCAGTCAGACCCGCTCAGCCGCGCGTGTTCTGATGGCTCCGGCAGCCCCAGCAACCGATGACGTATACGTTCGAGTTCCTGCGGCTCGAGCACCGACGCGAGGACCGGCGGCAACGCCTCGGCGATCAAACGGTGGGCCTGGCCCGGATTGGCAGCCTGACGAACGGCGCGGTAGGTTCTCAGATTGCGTCCTTTCTCCGCGAAACTGCCCATCAGGTAGAAAACCGCGTCGATGATCCCCCAGGCGGTGTTGCACCCGAGCGCGCCGATCAACATGGCGTGGATGTCCTGGCGCCCGGCCTCGGCAATGCTGAGGGAGCCCGTGAAGGTGAGCACCATGATCAAACCAAAGAGCACCTCGGCGATGCGCTCGGCGGGATCGAGCACGGGCTTGGTGATGGACCACCGTGGGGTCGCACCGAGTGGGCTGTTTGGAGAGGCCGTCACTGCACCGTCGGCGGCAAGAGATAGAGCGTCATGGCGAAAATCAGGTAGACCATCAGGATGAGCACTCCCACGAACCACGCTGAACGTCCGCCATTGGTCACAAGCGAGGCCGTGAGCGCCGCGATGAGCATCATCACCACAGCACCCGGCCAGAATCGCAGATCCATTGGCGCAGGGCCGACGACGTAGCTGACCAGCACGAGCACCGGGGCTACGAACAACGCGATTTGTGAGGCGCTCCCAAGGGCGATGCCGACGCTCAAGTCCAGCCGGTTCTTGCGTGCACCGGAAAACGCCGACGCCATCTCGGCCGCTCCGCCGACCAGCGCCACCACGACGAACCCGACAAAGGCGGGGGTCATCCCGAGCGCGACCCCGGCCTGTTGCACCGATTCGACGAACACCTCGCTCACCAGTGCGACTAAAACCGTGACAGCGGCCAGCGTGGCCAGGGCCAGACCTATGGGCCACGGGACTTCCTCGTCGCCCGCGTGCTGCGCAGTTGCGAACAACTCGCGGTGTGTCCGGAGCGAGAACAACAACCCCAAACCATACGCGACGATCAGCACACCGGATAAGCCCAGGCTCAATTGCTGCGTGAACGCTGCCGCCGACTCTGAATCGGTCGCCCTGACGGCCGACGGAACCAGCAAGGCGATCGTGGCCAGAAAGAGCAGGCTCGCCTGCAGACGGGCGTTGATCCGGTTGAACTCCTGTACATGGTGCTTCAGGCCGCCGAGCAGAAAGGAGGCGCCCAGCATGAACAAGCTGTTTGTGACGATCGCGCCCGCGAGCGACGCCTTCACGAGCATGTACTGGCCGGCGCGCAACGCGGCCAGCGCGATCACCAGTTCGGTCAGATTTCCAAGCGTCGCGTTGAGCAGCCCGCCAACCGTGTCGCCGGTCTTGGCTGCGACCGATTCGGTTGCGTGACTCAGCAACGCTGCCAGTGGCACGATGGCCAGAACGGAGAGGCCGAACAGCAGCGTGTGCGCGTCGGGTGCCAATGTGTGACCGACGAAGACGCCGGGCACAAACGCCAGCAGCCAGAGCACGGGGTTATGACGAAGTTCTCTGAGCAACGCAGTCATGCTGGCCCAGCCGCCGCCGTGAACAGAACAACATGACCACGGGCTGGAGGCTATGCAGAAGCGCCGCCGCCGGATCCGCATAGGAGCGGATTGGCATCTTGCCTACCGTGGTTCTTGTGACGATTCAGGCAACAGGCGTTGCCGCCTCGTTGCTTGTCGCATGCGTCGCAGGAACGGCGTTCGGCCAGGATGCGCCGGCCCCACCCCCGCAGCAGGACACCGAGAACGTTCGACCGGACTCCCGCGGGGCGTGAGCTGGACGTTCAACTTCGACGCAGGCGTCGGCAGCTTCTCGTTCTTCAACTCGCTGTTTACGAATCCCCGCGACGAACCATCTGGCGATCTCAGTGACAACTGGCTCGAAGGCTACGTCAAGCCATCGCTGTCGGGCTCGTTCACCCTTGGCAATGGCTCGGTCGTGCACGGCGCCGCCAGCGCCGTCGGCGAACGGACTGGACGGAGGCGCGCCTTCCCTCGTCGGTGAGGACTTCTCCTCCTTCGGTCCCGACGATCTCTGGGTCGGGTGGCGCTCGGGCAGCGCTTTCGCCCATCTCGGCAACGACGCGCTCTCATTCACCGTGGGACGCGCACGCTATCAACTCGGGCATGGATTCCTGCTGTACGACGGCACGGGCGAGGGCGGCAGCCGCGGCGGATACTGGACCAACGCGAGGAAAGCGTTCGAGTTCGCCTCGATTGTCACGTTCGCGCCTGGGCCGCACAAGGTCGAGGCGTTCTATCTCGACAAGGACGAAGTTCCCGAGAGCGAAAGCGGCAGTCGCCTGTGGGGCGCCAACTACGAGTTTGCAGTGGGGGCCTCCACGTTCGGTGTGACCTACATGGGCTGGGCCGCTCACGCGGACATGGAGCTCGGCCGCGACGGCCTCGATGTCTTCAACGCCCGCGCCTACGCGACGCCGATCCCGGCGCATCCTCCCCTCACCGTCGAAGCCGAGTACGCGTACGAGTCGAATGGCGACGCGTTGACCTCGACCGCCTGGGCGCTTCAAGGCGCCTACGAGTTCAGTGCGGCGGCCTGGACGCCGAAGGTCTCGTATCGTTATGCGTTCTTCGAGGGCGACGATCCCGAGACGAACGCCAACGAGGCGTTCGATCCGCTCTTCCTCGGGTTCTCCGACTGGGGCACCTGGTGGCAGGGGGAAATCGCCGGCGAATACTTCCTGTCGAACTCCAACCTCAAGTCCCACCAGGTTCGTGTCCACGCCGCTCCCCATGAGCGCCTCGGAGCGGGCCTGATCTTCTACCGGTTCCTCGCCGATCAACCGGTCAGCTACGGCGAGGGCGTGACCTCAAACGACATCGCGTTCGAGATTAACGCGTACGCAGACTGGAAGCTGAATCAGAACTTCACGGTGAGCCTTGTCGGAGGCTTCGCCAATCCCGGCGAGGCCGTGCGACAGGCATCCGATCGCACGGCCAACTTCGGCCTCGGCATGCTCTATCTCGCCTACAGCTTTTGACGCGCGGCGTCGCCACCTGCCGAATCCGCATAGACGCGACAAGTGGTTGCGGCGACGCTCGCAGTGTTGTCTGCCACCCATTCCGACCCACTGTCTCGAGGACCACGGAAGTGAAAACCGGCCACAAGCCCGCCATCGCGTCGAAGCATCGGACCGGACATTCGAACGTTCGCACCGGACTGGCGGCGGACGAAATTGCAGAGGCTCTGCTACAGAACCTGCGCTGTCTGCAGGCGCGGATGCCGCAGCATGCGACTCGCTACGACTGGTACATGGCGCTCGCGTATACCGTTCGCGACCGCCTGCTCGATCGGACGCTCACGACGGTGGAGGCCGTGACGGAAACGAACCCGGACGCCAAGATCGTGGCGTATCTGTCTGCCGAATTCCTCACCGGACCGCACCTGGCCAACAGTCTCGTCACGCTCGGCATCTGGGACGTCGTCCGTGCCGCCTTGGACACGGTGGGGCAGGACTTGACGACCATCCTCGAACAGGAGGAAGAGCCCGGGCTCGGTAACGGCGGGCTCGGCCGACTGGCTGCCTGTTACATGGACTCGCTCGTCGACGCTGAACCTGCCCGCTATCGGCTACGGCATCCGTTATGAGTTCGGCATTTTCGACCAGGCGATCAACGACGGCTGGCAGGTCGAACTGACCGACAAGTGGCTGCGCTTTGGCAACCCGTGGGAAATCGTGCGGTCGGACGTCACCTTCGACGTGAGGTTCGGCGGACGCACCGAGCCCTACGTCGACGGCCAGGGACGCTACCGCGTGCACTGGCACCCCGAGAAGATGATCAAAGGCGTAGCCTGTGACACCCCGGTGCCCGGATACGGGGTCACGACCACCAACACGCTCCGCCTCTGGAAAGCGGAAGCGACCGAGTCGTTCGACTTCGACGCATTCAACGTCGGCGACTACTACGGTGCGGTCGAGCAGAAGGTGGCCTCGGAGACCATCTCAAAAGTGCTCTACCCGAACGACGAGCCCGAGGCCGGAAAACGGCTGCGGCTCGCGCAACAGTATTTCTTCGTGTCGTGCTCCCTGCAGGACATGGTCCGGCTGCTGTTGATGCGCGGGAAAGATCTGGACGCGTTCGATTCATACTGGGCCGCGCAGCTGAACGACACGCATCCGTCCATCGCCGTCGCCGAGTTGATGCGGCTCCTCGTCGACGAGCACCTGATGGACTGGGATCGCGCATGGCAGATCACGCAGCGGACCTGCGGCTACACCAACCACACCCTCCTTCCAGAGGCGCTGGAGAAATGGCCGCTCGAGCTGTTCGGCGCGCTGCTGCCGCGTCACCTGGAGATCGTGCTCGAGATCAACCGCCGTTTTCTGGACGAGGTGCGGCGGCGCTTTCCCGATGACGACCAGCTGCCGGTTCGGGTGTCGCTGATCGACGAAACGGCTGGCCGCCACGTCCGGATGGCTCACCTGGCCTGCGTCGGCAGCCACGCCATCAATGGCGTGGCGGCGCTTCACAGCGAGCTGCTCAAACAGACGGTGCTCTCCGATTTCCATCGGGTGATGCCCGAGAAGTTCCTCAACGTCACCAACGGGGTGACACCGCGGCGCTGGATCGCGGTGAGCAATCGCCGATTGAGCGCGCTCATCACCAGTCGCATCGGCGACCGCTGGCTCGCGAACCTGGAGCAGGAACTGGCCCGCCTCGAGCCGCTGGCGACCGATCCCGGCTTCCAGAGCGAGTGGCAAACGGTCAAGGAAGAGAACAAACGGGCGCTCGCCGACCTGATCAGGAACCGAACCGGCATCCAGGTGGACCCCCATTCGCTCTTCGACGTGCTGGTGAAGCGCCTGCACGAGTACAAGCGACAACACTTGAGCGTCCTGCACCTGATCACGCTCTATAACCGGCTCAGGCGCGACCCCGGTGCCGCGCCGGTGCCGCGCACGGCGATCTTCGGCGGCAAATCCGCTCCCGGGTACCGAATGGCCAAGTTGATCATCAAGCTGATCAACTCTGTGGCCGACGTGATCAATCGCGACCCGAAGGTCTCCGACCTGCTCAAGGTCGTGTTCTTCCCCGACTTCAACGTCAAGAGCGCCCACTACATCTATCCCGCCGCCGATCTGTCGGAGCAGATCTCCACCGCCGGCAAAGAGGCATCGGGCACCGGCAACATGAAGTTCGCCATGAACGGTGCGCTGACGATCGGGACCCTCGACGGCGCGAACGTCGAGATCCGCGAGGCCGTCGGCGCGGACAACTTCTTTCTGTTCGGGTTGACCGCCGGAGAGGTCAACCAGCGGAAAGCGGACGGCTACCGGCCGCTCGCGATCTACGAGCACAACCCGGAACTGCGCGACACGATCGACCAGATCGCCTCCGGCGTGTTCTCGGGCGGCGATCGCGACGTGTTCCGGCCGCTCGTCGAGTCGCTCTTGTCACGCGACGATTACATGCTGCTCGCCGACTATGAGTCGTATGTCGCGTGTCAAGAGCGGGTCGCGAGAGCCTACGGAAACCGCCCCGACTGGACGCGCAAATCGATCCTGAACGTGGCGCGCGTGGGCAGCTTCTCGTCGGACCGGTCGATCCGCGAGTACCGCCGCGCCATCTGGAATGTCACGCCGTTGGCGGTGAGCGAGATCGGCGCAGGAGCAGCGGCGTGGTCGAAGCCGGCCCGCGATCGCGGCTGAACGCCGCCGCAGTCACCGCCGGCGCCAGTGCGCCGCTTGGTGCCACCGTCTCGGCGGAGGGGGTCGGCTTCAGCGTGTTCGCGAGGGACGCGACACGGATCGATCTGCTGCTGTTCGACGACCGCAACGCCTCCGATCCGGCGCGGGTCATCCCGCTCGACGCGCCGCGGCACCGGACGTACCACTATTGGCACGTGTTCGTGCCCGGCCTGGCGGCCGGCCAGGTGTACGGCTATCGCGCCCACGGTCCGTTTGCGCCGCACCGCGGGCTACGGTTCGACGCCGAGAAGCTGCTCCTCGATCCGTACGGACTGGCGGTTGCCATTCCAGACGCATACAGCCGCCATGCGGCCCGTCGTCCCGGCGACAACACCGCCTCCGCGATGAAGAGCGTCGTTGCGGATCCCCGCCGCTACGACTGGGAAGGGGACCGGCCGCTCGGTCGGCCATTGGCGGAGATCGTGATTTACGAGCTTCACGTCCGCGGGTTCACGCGGCACCCCAGCTCCGGCGTGCCTGGCGTGAAGGGCGGCACCTACGCCGGATTGATCGAGAAGATCCCGTATCTCGCGGACCTCGGCGTCACCGCCGTCGAGCTGCTGCCGGTGTTTCAGTTCGACGCCGACGATGCGCCGGCGGGGCGCGTGAACTATTGGGGGTATCAACCGGTCTCGTTCTTCGCGCCGCATCACGCCTACAGCTCGCGCCACGACCCGCTCGGCGTGCTCGACGAATTCCGCGACATGGTCAAGGCGCTCCATCGCGCCGGCATCGAAGTCATCCTCGATGTCGTCTTCAATCACACGACCGAGGGCGGTGCAGACGGGCCAACGCTCTGCTACCGCGGGTTGGCGAACGACATCTACTACATTCTCGAACCGGACCGATCGCGCTACGCCGACTACACGGGCTGTGGCAACACGCTGAACGCCAACCAGCCGATCGTGCGGCGGCTCATCCAGGACAGCCTTCGCTACTGGGTGACCGAGATGCACGTCGATGGTTTCCGATTCGATCTGGCGTCGATTCTGTCGCGCGGCGAGCAGGGACAACCGCTGCCGAATCCGCCGGTCCTGTGGGACATCGAATCGGATCCCGTGCTGGCCGGAACCAAACTGATTGCCGAAGCGTGGGACGCGGCGGGCCTCTACCAGGTCGGCAGCTTCGTCGGCGACACCTGGCAGGAGTGGAACGGCCGGTTCCGTGACGATGTGCGGCGTTTCGTCAAGGGCGACGCCGGAACCGTGCCGGGGCTGGCCACGCGCTTCCTGGGCAGCCCGGACATCTACGGCCACGAGCAGCGCGAGGCTGAGCAGAGCGTCAACTTCGCCACGTGCCATGACGGCTTCACGCTCAACGATCTCGTGTCGTACAACGAGAAGCACAACGAGGCCAACGGCGAGGACAATCGGGACGGCGCCAACGACAACCGCAGTTGGAACTGCGGAGAGGAAGGACCTACCGACGATCCCTGCATCGAGGCGCTGCGCAACCGCCAGGTGAAGAACCTCTTCGCGCTCACCCTGCTGTCGGCCGGTACGCCGATGCTGCAGATGGGCGACGAGGTGCGGCGCACCCAACACGGCAACAACAACGCCTATTGTCAGGACAGCGAGATCAGCTGGTTCGACTGGCGCCTGCTCGAGAAGCACGCCGACATCCACCGTTTTGTCCGCGAGCTCACCGCCTTCCGCCAGCGCCGTGACGTCGTGGCGGAAGCGACCGCGCTCAGCCTCAATCAACTGCTCGATCGCGCGCGGGTCGAGTGGCACGGCGTGACGCTGAATCGGCCGGACTGGAGTGACGAGTCACGCTCGCTTGCGGTGACGGTGCGGACCGTGCGCGCGCGTGTACTGCTCCATGCAATCTTCAACGCGTACTGGCAGCCGCTGACGTTCGAGCTGCCGGCTGCCCCTGATCCGCGCCACCACTGGCGACGCTGCATCGACACCGCACTGGCGCCACCGAATGACATCACTCCTTCGGGAAGGGCGTCAGAGGTGACGCAGGCGGTCTACGTCGCGCAGCCGCGCTCCGTCGTGCTGCTTGCCTTGGACGCTGCGAGCGCCGGCGAGAAGAGATGCGAATCAGCCGCCTGACGACCGCAACCAATCGGGAGGAATGCCGTGACGAGACTTGCTACGAACAAACATCCGGACGTGAAAGCCAGGGTCGAGGGTCCACTGTCTGTCCGCGACGTGGAACTGATTGACGCCTTCTGGCGGGCCTGCAATTACCTCGCGGTCGGGATGATCTATCTGCAGGACAACCCGCTGCTCGAGCAACCGCTGAGGACCGATCACGTGAAGCACCGGCTGCTCGGCCACTGGGGCGCGAGCCCGGCGCTGTCTTTTGTGTGGGCGCATCTCAACCGGCTGATCGTCAAACACGACCTCGACGTGATCTTCGTCGCCGGACCGGGTCACGGCGCCCCCGGCGTGCTCGCGCCGGCCTATCTCGAAGGGACCTACTCCGAGATCTATCCGGACAAGAGCGAGGACGCAGAAGGGATGCGGAGATTCTTCAAGCAGTTTTCGTTTCCGGGTCACATCGGCAGTCATGTCACGCCCGAGACCCCTGGCTCGATCCACGAAGGAGGGGAGCTCGGCTACAGCCTGTCGCACGCGTACGGCATGGCGTTCGACAATCCCGATCTCATCGTCGCCTGCGTCGTCGGTGACGGCGAGGCCGAGACGGGGCCGTTGGCGACCGCGTGGCATTCGAACAAGTTCCTCAACCCCGTGCGCGATGGGGCAGTGCTGCCAATCCTGAACCTGAATGGCTACAAGATTGCCAACCCGACGATCCTGTCGCGCATCAGCCACGCCGAGCTGGAGTCGCTGTTCACGGGTTACGGTTACACGCCATTGTTCGTGGAAGGCGACGATCCGGAGACGATGCATCAGAAGATGGCGGCAACGCTGGAAGCCGCCATCAATGAGATTCGCGCGCAGCAAAAAGCCGCGCGCAGAGTCGAACCAGCCGGTGCGTCCGCGCTGGCCCATGATCGTGCTGCGGTCGCCCAAAGGATGGACCGGACCGAAGGAGATCAAAGGGCACAAGGTCGAAGGCTACTGGCGCTCGCACCAGGTACCGTTTGCCGACGTGCGGGGCAACCCGACGCATCTGAAGCTGCTCGAGGACTGGCTGCGCAGCTACAAGCCCGAAGAGCTGTTCGATGCCCGCGGCCGGCTCCTGCCCGAGCTCAAGGCGCTGACCCCGAAAGGCAACCGTCGGATGAGCGCCAACCCGCACGCCAACGGCGGGCTGCTGCGCAAGGATCTCAAGCTGCCGGATTTTCGCAAGTACGCGGTGGAGGTCCCGGCACACGGCACGGTGGAGTACGAGAACACCAAGCCGCTCGGCGAGTATCTGCGCGACGTCCTGAAGGACAACCCGATCAACTTCCGAGTCTTCGGTCCTGACGAGACGGCCTCCAACCGCCTCCAGGCCGTGTACCAGGCCAGCAAGAAGACCTGGATGGCCGATTTGTTGCCAGAGGACGAGGACGGCGGCGAGCTCGCGCGCGATGGCCGGGTGATGGAAATGCTGTCGGAGCACACGCTGCTCGGCTGGCTCGAAGGCTATCTGCTGACCGGCCGCCACGGCTTCTTCCACACCTACGAGGCGTTCGCCCATGTCATCGACTCGATGTTCAACCAGCACGCCAAATGGCTGGACATCTGCAAGAACCACGTCGCGTGGCGCGCCTCGGTCGCGTCCGAGAACATCCTGTTGTCGTCCACGGTCTGGCGTCAGGATCACAACGGGTTCTCCCATCAGGATCCGGGCTTCATCGATCTCGTCGCCAACAAGGGACCGTCGGTGGTGCGCGTGTACCTGCCGCCCGACGCCAATACGCTCCTCGCCGTCGCTGATCACTGCTTCCGCAGCACCGACTGCGTCAACGTGATCGTCGCCGACAAGCAGAAACACCTTCAGTTCGTCACGATCGACGAAGCCATTACGCACTGCGCCAAAGGCCTCGGCATCTGGGCCCGCGCGAGCACGGACGCGGGCGAGGAGCCGGACGTGGTGCTGGCGTCGTGCGGCGACGTCGCCACCATGGAGGCGCTCGCGGCTGCCGCCATCCTTCGTGAGCGGACGCCCGACGTGAGGCTGCGCTTTGTCAACGTTGTCGATCTGTTCAAGCTGCAACCGGCCTCCGAGCATCCGCACGGGTCAACCGAGCGCGACTTCGACAGCCTGTTCACCACCGACAAGCCGATCATCTTCAACTTTCACGGCTATCCATGGCTCATTCACCGGCTCGCCTACCGCTTCACGGCGCACCAGAACCTGCACGTGCGCGGCTACAAGGAAAAAGGAAACATCAACACGCCGCTCGAGCTCGCGATGCTGAACGAGACGTCGCGCTTTCACCTGGTGATCGACGTTCTCGATCGCGTGCCGCGGCTGCGCACGAAGGCCGCGCATCTGAAGGAGGAGATGAAGAACGCCATCGTCGACAACATGCGCTACGCTCACGAGCACGGCACCGATCGCCCCGAGCTCGCCAACTGGCTGTGGCCCTACTGACAGGGCGTGATTCCCCGATGGGCCTGACCAGAGCAGACCAATGGGCGACGCGCTGCTGGTGCTCAACGCCGGCTCATCGAGCCTGAAGTTCTCGGTCTTCCTCAATGAAGACCCGCCGCGCCCGCTGCTACGCGGCCAGATCGAAGGGCTGCTGACCTCGCCGCGCTTCTCGGTGCGCGACGGCCCGAACCTCGTCGCCGAGAAGGCGTGGCCGGCTGGCACGCCCCTCGGCCATCAGGGGGCGATCGAGTTTCTCTTGTCGTGGGGTCGGCGCGGTGTCCTCGCCGGCCATCGCATCGTCGCGGTTGGCCACCGCATCGTCCATGGCGGCACGCGGTTCTCCGCGCCGGCGCGGATCGATGCTGCGGTCGTGGCGGAGCTGGAGGCGTTGATCCCGTTAGCGCCGCTGCACCAGCCGCACAACATCGCGGCAGTGAAGGCCATCGCACAGATGGCGCCGACCCTCACGCAGGTCGCCTGCTTCGACACCGCATTTCACCAGACGCAGCCGGCGGTCGCGCAGGCGGTTGCCCTGCCACGCCGCTTCCGCGACGAGGGAATCCGCCGCTATGGCTTTCATGGCTTGTCCTACGAGTACGTCGCCGCAAGGCTGTCGAGCGAGTACCCGGATGTGGCCGCCGGGCGCACGATCGTCGCGCACCTGGGGAACGGCGCCAGCCTGTGCGCCACGCACGGCGGACAGAGCGTCGCGACGACGATGGGATTCACGGCGCTCGACGGCCTGGTGATGGGCACGCGGTGCGGCGCCATCGATCCCGGCGTGTTGCTCCACCTGATGGATCGGCACGGCCTGACCGCGGCGCAGCCTGCAGGACCTGCTCTATCAGGAATCGGGATTGCTCGGGGTCTCCGGCATCTCCAGCGACATGCGCGTGCTGCTCGCGCACGCGGAGGGCAGCGCCGCCGAGGCCGTGGATCTCTTCGTCTACCGCATCGGCCGCGAGATCGGCTCGCTGGCGGCCGCGCTCGGCGGCCTCGACGCGCTGGTCTTCACGGCGGGCATCGGCGAGAACGCACCGATCGTCCGCGCTCGCGTGTGTCGCGATGCGCGCTGGCTCGGTGTCGAGCTCGACGAGGGCGCCAACGAGCGCGGCGGTCCGCGCATCAGCGCGGTGGGAAGCCGCGTGTCGGCCTGGGTTGTCCCGACCAACGAAGAAGCCATGATCGCGCATCACACGCGTCGCCTCGTGCAACAGCCGACGCCGATCGCGGCTGCCTCGGGAGGGTGGACGAAGGGAGAACGATCGACATGAGCACGAACGCATTCGCTGATCGATCGGCATCGGTCGTGAGCCTTGCCGACGAGGACGAGGTCAAGCAGGTCGTCGTGAGCTCGATTCTCGGCCTGTGGGAGGTGGTCAACGAGCTGACGCGACTGCGACCCTCACGCCGCGACCGCTATCGCGTCACGATCTTCGGTTCGGCGCGGTTGCAGCCCGGAACGTTCGGCTATGAAGAGACTCGGCGGACGGCCGCAGCCCTGGCGGCGATGGACTGCGACATCATCACCGGCGGTGGGCCCGGCCTCATGCAGGCCGCCAACGAAGGCGCAGCCAGCGAAGGGCCGCGCGCCGGGTCGGTTGGCATCCGCGTCGACTTGCCGTTTGAGCAAGACGTCAATGCGTTCGTCACCCAGGCATTCGAGCATCGGACGTTCTTCACGCGACTGCACCAGTTCGTGCTCGTCTCCGATGCGTTCGTGGTGGCACCGGGTGGCATCGGCACCGTCCTCGAAATGCTGATGGTCTGGCAGCTGCTCCAGGTGAAGCATCTCGACGACACCCCGCTCATCGTCGTCGGACGGATGTGGCCCGGCCTCATCGAGTGGGCGCGTGGCGCCATGCTCAGTGCCACACCGCCGCTCGCGAGCAGCGAAGATCTCCAGCTTCCGCGGTGTGTGGACACTGCCGACGAGGCGATCGCGATTCTTCGCCAACACCACGCCGGGTGGCGCAAAACGAAGGAAGAGCTTCAGAACAACCGCCCCACGCCAATGTAGTAGCGCCACCCGCCTCGCACGTCGATGCTCGCGGCCAGCAGCGCGGGACCGATGATGGTGTCCGCCAGCACCCCGGTACTGATGTTGGTCTGCCACGTCGCGAGGTCGATGTCGTTGAACGCCGAGCCGTTTTCCAGCCATCCGCCGAGCCACACCGGCCCGCCGAGGAAGTCCGGCAGTCGCGCGATGCCGTGCAGATATCCGGCGGTGAGAACGCCGTAGTGATCGCCGCGAAGCTTGCCCGCGTCGAGCGCTCCGAGGCGCAGCGGCGATCCCAGCTCGAACTGTTCGGTTGGCAGCGGATGTCCCCAACTCGTGCCGGCGCCGCCGACGAGAAAAGTGCGGCCGCGCGGCCGCGGCGACCAGAAGATGGACGCGCGACCTTCGGCCCGAGTGACGCCTGCGTTCGCGCGCGTCGTGGGCGATGTCGACGGGAGATCCGGCGCTTTCAGGATGTGATCGAGCGCGGCAACGGAACGCACGCCGTGCGACGGCACGACCGGGCTGTCCTGCCCGTCGTGACGAAACTGGAGCCGTGCGCGTGTCTCAGGGCCGCTCAGCTCCGGCAGCTGCGGGTCGCCCGCCTGGATCGCGGCATCGAGATGGCCGAAGGACATGCCCAGGCGCAGATCGCTTGCCGCCGCGAGGTTGACGCCCGCGCTGAACCCGGCCAGCGCACGGGTCTCCTCATAGCGCGCCGCCACGACGTCGTCCTGGACGAAATTGAGCGTGCTGTCGTGCGCCGAGGCGGCCACGGTGACGAACCACGGGCTGTTCCAGAGCGGCCAGTAGGCCTCGGCGGTGACGGCTGGCTCCGCACCGATGACGCCGTCGAACCGGAGCTCGGAGCCTGGACCGAGGACGTCGAACGTCAGATAGCGCGCGGCCAGCTGGAAACTGAAGGTGTCGGTGGTGGTGTTCTGCAGGTTCACGCCGAGCATGAGGAATGGCGGCGCGTACGTCTTCGGCCGGGCCTCGACGACGAGACCAACGCGTCCACCGGACTCGTCCAGTCGCCACCCGACGGTTTCGTACCGATCGAGGCCGGTCAGCGTTTCGAGATCCGCTTCGAGCACGCTGACGTCGAGCGGCTGTGCGATATGGGCCGCCAGCACTTGCTGGATGCGCGCGGTGTCTGCCGGCGATGGCGCCCGACACCGTGACGAACTGCGGAACCGGCCAGCCCCTCCGGCGCCGGGCCTGGCGTTGCTGCTGGTAGGAGGCCCACTCGCTGTCGCTGACCGCGAGCGGTAAGAGCGCGTCCTTCATCGCCTCCGCCGCGCGGTACCCTTCGACCGCAAGGTCGGCGCTGCGGCGCCAGTCGAGGCTGCCGAAATCGCTCAGGTCCGGGTTGATGACGATATCGGCGCTCGCCATCGACCTTCGAGTGTTCGCCTGCATCATGGTGTCGATGGTCTGGCCCATCAGGCCGAACAGCGATCCGCTCACCGCGCGCGTATCGCCCATGAAGCCGACGTTGATGGCGATGACCGTGCCGGCGCCCATGGCACGCACGACGTCGGCCGGCACGTTGTTCATCGCGCCGCCGTCCACGAGCACCATGCCGTCACGCTCGACGGGCGGGAAGATGCCGGGCAGCGACATGGTCGCGCGCATCGCGCTGGCGAGCACCCCCTTGTCGAGGACGATCTGCTGCGCCGTGACGAGATCGACGGCGATCGCACGGAACGGCGTCGGCAAATCGTCGAAACTCGAGAGGCCCACGTACGGGCCGGCGATTCGCGCCAGCAGGAAGTCGACCTGCTGCCCGCTGTTCAAGGCCAGTGGGAGCGCCAATCCGCGTTTGATCCCGAACTCGATGCGCGACGGGTAGTCACGCGCATCCTCCTTGCGGCGCACGTTCTTGTACTGGAACGGCGAGAACCCGAACATCTCGTCCCAATTGGTGTGCTCGAGCAGTTCGCTGAGTTCGTCGGCGGACATGCCAGAGGCGTACGCGCCGCCGATGAGTCCACCCATGCTGGTGCCGGCGATCACGTCGATGGGAATATGGTGCTCTTCGAACCACCGCACGACACCGACATGCGCCAGTCCACGGGCGCTGCCGCCGCCAAACGCGACGCCGACACGCGGACGCGGCTGGTTCGACTGAGCGCCGGCAGCGACTGACATCGTCAGCGCCATCAGCGCAATCGCAGGGACGAAGACGCGGTGACGCTGGTTCACCTCCCAGCGCGATGCACCATTGATGCCCGCATGTCCGTGAGTGACTGCGGGCGTCAGTCGATGCAAAGTCACGACTTGTCGCTGAAGGGTACCGGCCGGTCGTGACTTGCCGTGGAAGACCGCGACGCGGCCGGTCTCGCATAGCGCGGCGGCTCGACGAGACGAAGAATCAATCGGCGAAACATGGATGCACTCGATCTCGGGCTCCGTGCCGGAGTGATGCTGTTCATGATCGGCAGCCTCGGCGGCGTCGGGCTCGGCCTCGCTCCGCGCGCCGCGCTGGTGCCGCTGCGGCACGGCCGGTTCGTGGCGCTGACGCTGGTTGCGAGCTGGCTGTTGTGCCCCGCGATCGCCTGGCTCCTGCTGCAGATCGCTCCACTCGAGCGGCCGTACGCGACCGGACTTCTCCTGCTGGCTCTCGCCCCGTGCGCCCCGTTTGCGCCCGCGATGGTCCAGGTGGCTCGTGGCGATTCCGCCTACCTGGCGGCCTTCATGATGGTGAGCGCTGCGACAACGGTCGTGGTCATGCCGCTGGCGGTCCCGCGCGTGCTGGACGGCCTCGCCGTCGATCCGATCGCCATCGCCCGTCCGCTCCTCCTGTTCGTCCTGCTGCCGCTCGCGCTCGGGATGACCATCAATGCGGCGTCCGGGCGCGCCGCGACGCATCTCCGAGGGCCGCTCGCGCTCATCAGCAACGTCGCGGGGGTGCTGGTGCTGGCGCTGATTGGCGTGATGCACGGCGGCGACGTGATCGGGGCCCTGGGCAGTTTTGCGATTGCGGCACAGGTCCTGTTCATCGGCGCGGCCACGATCGGTGCGTATGTGCTGGGCGCGGGTCTGTTGCCGGAGCAGCGCAGCGTCTTGACGCTCGGCGTGTGCACACGCAACCACGGTGCGGCGCTGGCGCCGCTGGCGACCATCGATCCCGATCCGCGCGCCGTTGTGATGATTGCCATCGCGGCGCCGGTGACGGTGGTGATGTCGGCCGTGACGGCGCGTTGGCTCGCGCGCCGCCAACCCGTGGCCCCAGCATCGACGCCGGCGAGCATGCCCGGTCCGGCCCGCAGCTGATCTGGACGGCAACGACGGCGCTGCCCGCGGAGGGTCGAACTGTGTCCCGGTCGTGTTCCGCCGGATCCGCATAGCCACCCACGGCCGGGTTGCCCGATTATTCGTGTGGTCGTCATCTGTCGCTCCGACGCACGTCGTCGCCGGTGACTGACAGCCTGCGCCGCGAGCGCAGGCCGCTGACGACGGCCCCCCACTTATTGCCATGACGGTTCAGGCCCGGCGGGGCAGCCCGCTCCCGCGGACGTTCTCGTCGACATCGACGCGCGTCGTCTGTCTGTTGGCGAGACCGATTGCAGGTGTTTCCGACAACTGACGAGAGGCCGCGATGACAATGACAGACTTGAAGGACACGGCGCAGGCGCTGGTATGCGATGGGAAGGGCATCCTGGCGATCGACGAGACGGTTCCCGTGATCACGAAGCGCCTCAATGCCGTACGGGTCCAATCGACACCCGACAGTCGTCGAACCTACCGCGAAATGCTGCTCACGACTCCGGGCATCGAGACGTTCATCAGCGGCGTCATCCTGCAGGACGAGACGATTCGCCAGAAGGCCCCGAGCGGGGAGACGATCGTCCATCAGCTGGTCCGGCGCGGGATCATCCCCGGCATCAAGGTCGACAGCGGTCCGTCGACGCTCGCCGGATCGCCTGGGGAGTACACCACCGAAGGGCTCGACCGGCTCCGCGACCGGCTGGTGGAATACGGCAAGATGGGGGCACGCGTCGCGAAATGGCGTGCGGCCATCGTGGTCAGTGACCGGCTGCCGACTCCCGCCTGCCGGCAGGTGAACGCCCATGCGCTGGCGCGATACGCCGCCCTGTGCCAGGAGCAGGGCCTGGTGCCTATCGTCGCGTCGGACGTGCTGATGGATGGAACCCACGGTCTCGATCGCTGCGAGCGAGTGACCGGAGAAGTCCTCCACGAGATCTTCCACGCGCTCCACGAACAGCGGGTGTCGCTCGAGAGCCTGTTGCTCGAGACGAACATGGTGAACGCGGGCAACGCGTCCGACGCCAAGGTCTCCGCCGACGAGGTCGCGGCCGCCACCCTCCGCTGCCTGCGCCGGCACGTGCCCGTCGCCGTCCCCGGCACCGTGTTCCTGTCAGGGGGCCTGGATGCGCTGGCGGTGACCCGGCACTTGAGCGCCATCAATCAGATCGGCGGACCGAAGCCGTGGAAACTGAGTTTTTCCTATGGCCGCGCGCTTCAGTGCGAAGCGCTCGGCGCGTGGCGCGGGAAGACCGAAAACCACGACGCCGGACAGAGCGCGTTCTATCACCGGGCGAAATGTGCCAGCGCCGCGGCTCTGGGCCGATACACGATGTCCATGGAGAGCGAATCGGCGG
Organism: uncultured Acidobacteriota bacterium; assembly: GCA_963841895.1. Lineage (GTDB taxonomy): Bacteria > Acidobacteriota > Vicinamibacteria > Vicinamibacterales > UBA2999 > JACCSI01. The sequence goes on along the minus strand of CAWJEO010000043.1, from coordinate 3,693 downwards.
TGGCGTGAGACGAGACGGCTGTCTCGTTCGCTGCACGCCACCGGTCCAGTCTGTCTATCGCCATCCTCCACAACCCGCCGCGGGTCAAGTCAATGGCGGGCGTGTTCTCGAACAGCAAGGGTGCATGGAGGCGCACGCGATGTGCTCGAGGCACCGTCGCGTGCACGCCACAATGCCGGATCGTCAGAAGCGAATCCGCGCGCCCAGCGAGATGGGGAACGACCAGCGCGAGCTCTCGCTGTTGATGTCGCGCAAGCCCTCCTCGACGAGCCAATCGACGTCTGAGAGCCCGCCCATGAACCGCAGTTGCGTCTCCGCCACCAGTTCGAAGGGGCCGAGGCCGATGAGCATGCCCGCGGTCGGGCCCAGGCTCAACGCCCATGACTTCTCGAAGAACTTGCCGTCCTGTGCGGCGAGTCCGGGCGTGACTTCCGGTGGCACACCAACGAAGGTGCCCCTGATGTCGCCGTAGCGGTTGAGGCCGACCAGGTATCCCAGATACGGCGTGAATCGAGTGCGCGCGAAATAGAATCGCTGGCCGCCTTCGAAGCCCCAGTAGCTGTACTCGGTGAAGTCGACGTCGAGTGGGGTATTGGAGACGCCCACCGTGCCGATGGTCACCCGCTCTTCACCGCTCCGGGAATAGACGAAGTTGATGATGGCTTCCGTGCGCGGCGTCGTGCGATAGCCAACGCCGACTCGGAACATCCCGATGCGGCCGTAGACATCGTCGTACGTCGTCTCGGCCAGGTTAATCGGCGCGCCGCCGGTTGTCGCCCCCGTCGTCTCCTGGATGATCTTTCCGGAGAACTGGTTATCCCAGCCCCACAAGGCCGAGATCGTCAAGCGATCGCGCAAGCCTTCCTCGGCCACGACCGCGACCTGCGGCGGCGTCTGGACTGAGAGGTTGAGCGCCTCGGTGCGGGTCACGTCCACGCGATCGCCGACCTTGAGACCGGCCATGATGCTCGCGTCAGTCGTATCCAGCAGACGGCGCGTGTACGCCGACCCGGTGGGTCCATTGAACGACACCACGCGTGTCGCCGGGTCCCACCCGGTAATCGTGACGGTCGTCACGCGCTGCGATGCGACGGTGGCTCCCGGCAGGCCGCCGGGCGTCGGCGTCGTGGTTGCCGGGACGACCCGATCGACGGCGGGTTCGTCGGCGGGCTTCGGGCGGATGTTGACCCGATCGTGGTACGTGACGGTCACGATGTCACCGACCGCAACCTGATCGAAGCGGGTGAGCGACTGCGGGACGTCGAGCGTGACCACATTGCCCTGGTCGCCGCGAATTCTCACCGTTCGACCGGCATGGTCGATGGCCTCTACGGTCCCACGAAGGGTGACCTCGTCGCGGATCAGGTCGCGGGGTTGCGCGCTCGCAAGGGTTGCTGTGAACGCCACGAACGCAATGGCGAAGACGATGGGTTGATGCTGTCTGAACACGATGGTCACCTCCATGTCGGCGACATCCGAAAAGGAAGGTCACCGCACCTCGGCGGCCCATGGTGCACAACGGCTGCCACAGCGGCCGAGCGCCGGTTTCATCGAGAGCACCAATGAAAAAGGCCCTGTTCGAACGACGGCGTGTTCGCAAGTCACAGCCCGCCGTGACCGGCGGCGCGGACGGTGGCGACACGCAGGAAATACACGCGGTGGGGCGAGGGGCGTCGTTTGGGGTTGACCGCGCCCGCCAAAGGGTCCACAATGAAGCTCATCCGTAGGTTCGGTGGGCTTGATTTTTGGCGTTAGGGATAACCGAGGCTTCGGATACGCTCTCAGCAGGTGTAGCACTCGAGTCCAGTCGGACGGAGGCTCGACATTCGCCGCACCCAATCAAACAGTTTGGTTCGTCGTTGCCGCCGCCGAGCGCAGAGCGCCCGGAGGCCAGCAGCGGCCGTGGCAGAAAGGCCCAAGGACATGCGTGTCTCGAGGTTCCTCGTCGGCCTATGGTTGGCGGTCCTGGCGATCGCCGTGCCCTCTACCGCCTCCGCCCAGGAGCTCGTCCTGGGACCGCAGTTCGAGGAGAGATTCGAGGAACTGTCGCAGTGGGTCAAGCAGTATCGCGTGGGAGGCATGGTTCGAGAAGTGGGGCAACCGGGTCGCGCGGAACTTTGCCGATCAGCACCTCTGGGACCGCGTGCAACGTCCCGAACCGCCGGTCTGGCTCGAGAAGGAATGCCAGGGCTATATCGGCATTGACGGCCTGCTTGGGACCGCCTGCTCGATTCTCCGCGACTGGGACGATCAGCCGCGCCGCATTCTCCAGCGCCGGCGGACGGCGGTGGTGACGTCGGCGGGAACCGTTGACGACACGGTCGCCAAGACCTCGTTCTATAAACGCATCCACCTGACCGGCATGTGGATGCGGGCCCAGTATCCAGCCGCGCCCGTGTACGGCATCGTCGGGATGCAGATTGCGGTGTTCGAGGTTGGACGATATACGGTGCCGGCGATTGGCGTCATGGCGGTGATGATGCCTGACGGCGAGGGTGGCCACGACTGGCGGCCGGCCACCACGCTGGCGTTCGGCTACCGGCTGTCAGACTTCGTCGTGCCGTTTCTCCGGAGGCCGGCCAGTCTCCACCTCAACGTCGCCAGGACGAGCATCCATGGCGTCAACGATGCGGTGTTCCTTCAGGGAACGATGCACTCCAACTTTTTCGGACTGTCGGTGAGCGGAAAAAAGCGCCGCTGATCGAGTCGCCCGCCGATCGGGTCACCGTCGCTCGGCCCCAGCGCTCTCGCGAAGGGGCACGAACGACAGCCACGTGACCACGTAATGCCTGCACGCCGCAAACGTCGTCGTCTCGACACTACCGAAACCGGGAAGTAAGCGCGGACGCCTAGGATCGCGCGCCACCGGCGGTATGCCGTGGCAGGCTCTCGACCTTCTGTGACATCCCACGCGATGACGTGCCGATAGCGCATAGCCGGGGGTCCGGACCTGCGGTGTCATTGTCGCGATCCAAGTGCTCGCGCCTCGAGCGCGGCTGGGCCACTTCCTGGGAGAACCATGTCGAGAGCGCCGACTCGTTCGCGCACCGCCCGCAAGACGTCGAGAGTCTTGCTCTGGACCGAGCGCTTCATGTGGTCGATCGGCCTTGCCGGCTGTGCCATGTGGTCGCTGGCCAGCAGCGCCAGTCTGATTGGCGCTCGTCACGAGCTTCAGCGCTTCGAACAAGCGGCCGGGCTGCCGGCAGTCTCCGCACCGGATCAGCGCCTCTGGTCACCGGAGCGGCTGCGCGCGTGGCGTGACGCCGTGTTCGGCGAGTCCGCTGCGCCGCTGGCCGTCCTTCGCATTCCGAGGATCGGGCTCGAAGTGGCCGTGCTCGAGGGCACCGACGAATGGATGTTGAACCGCGCGGTCGGGCGCATCGAGGACACGGCGCTGCCCGGAGCGGTCGGCAACTCCGGCATCGCCGGCCACCGGGATGGTTTCTTCCGCGGGCTGAAGGACATTGGTGCCGGTGACCTCCTCGAGATCGAGACGTTCACGAGCGTCGACACCTATCGAGTCGAGCGGACATGGATTGTCGACCCTGAAGATGTCTCGGTGCTCGAACCGACCGCCTCCCCATCGGTCACGTTGGTGACGTGCTACCCGTTCTACTTCGTCGGGTCCGCGCCACAGCGCTTCATCGTCCGAGCCGGTCCTCACGGAATCGGCGCCGAGACACGACAGGTCGA
>CAWJEO010000042.1:0-46662 GCA_963841895.1 uncultured Acidobacteriota bacterium | reverse complement strand
AAGGGCTTTCTCAAATCCTGGGTCGGCAATCCCACGCCGCAGCGCGGCGGCCGCCGTCGGAAGTTCTATGCGCTGCGGCCCGTGGGTGTCGCAGCGTTGCGCCAGGCGTACCGCGCCTTCACGGCGATGGCGGACGGCCTGCAGAGCCGGCTGGAGTGAAGTGAAGAGGATGACCGATCCGCCCCGGCTCGCGATCTGGCTGTTGACCTGGCGGCTGTCAGTCGAGTGGTGCGACTTCGTCGTCGGCGATCTCGAAGAAGAGTTCGCGACGCGTTGCGGCGATTCGCCGGTCGCCGCCCGCGCCTGGTTCTGGTGGCAGACGATGCGCTGTCTGGCTGCGCCGCCACCCGTTCGCCGAAATCCATTCCGGTGGGATCGTCACCGGGAGACTCGACGATGCGTACCCTGTTTGCCGATGTTCGTTATGCGTTCCGAGTCATGTCCCGGACGCCCTCGTTCGCCGTTGCGGTCGTCAGCGTGCTGGCGCTTGGCATCGGCGCGAACACCGCCATCTTCAGCATCGTCAATGCGGCCCTGCTGCGTCCCCTGCCTTTCGAGGCGCCGGAACAGCTGGTGCGGATCTTTACTACGGACGCCAGACGGTCGACCCTTTTGAGCTCTCGCCCGGCAAGTTCTACAGCTGGCAGCAGGACGCGCAGTCGTTCGACGGCATGGCAATGTATCAATGCTGCGGCTTCAGGGAGCTCGCGCTCACTGGCACGGCTACCGCGCGAACAGTACATGCGACAGCCGTCAGTGCGGGCTTTTTTGAAATCGTCAGAGCCCGACCGGCGCTCGGACGCGTCTTTCGGCACGAGGAGGACACGCCAGGCGGCAAGCACGTAGTCGTCCTGAGCGACCGGTTCTGGAGAACCGAGTTCGGCGGACATCCGGACGTGATCGGCCGCACGGTGAAGCTCAACGACGAAACGCACATCATCGTCGGTGTCATGCCAGCCACTGCCTCGGTCGCGTCATGGACCGGGATGGCGAGCGACGTCTGGGTCCCGCTCGCACTCACCGACGAGCAGCGCGCCGCCCGTGGGAATCACAATCGGGACGGCGTCGCGCGTCTGAAGCGAAGATGTCGAAACTGGCGCAGGCGCAAGCCGAAATGGACGCAATCTCCGCACGGCTCGCGCGTGAGTTTCCCGGAACGGACGGACGAGGCTGGGGAGCCATGGTCATCCCGATGCACGAGGAAATCGTCGGTAACAGCCGCACGATGCTTCTGTTGCTGCTCGGTGCGGTCGGGCTGGTCCTCCTCATCGCCTGCGCCAACGTCGGCAACTTGCTGTTCACTCGCGCTCTGAGCCGACGAAAGGAGATCGCGATTCGCTTCGCGCTTGGCGCGCCACGCGGACGCGTGTTTCAGCAGTTGTTGACCGAAGCCATGCTCCTCGCGGCCGTTGGTGGCGCACTCGGGCTTCTGCTCGCGTATGGGGCACTCATGTCAGCGTCGACGCTGCTCGCCGGACAGGTGCCGAGGGCGGACGAAATCTCGATCGATGGGCGAGTTCTGCTGTTCGCGATCGGTCTGTCGATGCTCACCGGCGCGCTCGCCGGGACGCTGCCGGGCGTGCGGGCAAGCCAGTTCGACCTCAACGACGCGGTCAAGGAAGGTGGGCGCAGCGATGGTGCGATCGGTGTCGGCACGCGCCGCTTGCTGATCGTGTGCGAGGTCGCGCTGTTGCTCGTGCTGTTGATGGGCGCCGGCGTGATGGTCCAGAGCCTGCTGGCCCTCAGGCACGTCGACACCGGCTTCGATCCGAACAACGTACTCACGATGCGAGTGCGCCTGGTAGAGGCGCGGTATCCGACGGCGGTGCAGCGGTCGCCATTCTTCGAGGCGGCATTGCAGCGCATTCGCGCACTGCCAGGTGTCGTGGCTGCTGGAACGATCGACGACCTGCCGTTCGCCGACGGATCTTCGCAGACGCTCGCGCTCGAGGGATACGCGCCTCAGCGCGACCCGGTGGCAGTGCAGGTCCGGCAGATCAGCCCCGGCTACCTCCGCGCCATGGGGATTCCGGTGCTGCGTGGACGCGACGTTCTTGACAGCGATGCGGACGTGCTGCTCGTCAGTCAGGACGCCGCCAAGCTGTATTGGGGAGCGGACGATGCGATTGGACGCCGCGCCACCTTACCGGCCCTGTCGAAGACGGTGCTTCATCAGGTCGTTGGAATCGTCGGGGACGTCAAGCAGCGGAACCTCATTGAAGCCCGCCACGCCCACGGTGTATTTCTCCACGCGCAAGCCGTATGGCAAGGCAACGTTTGCGATCCGGACGACGGTGCCGCCCGCCGTGCTCGCACCCGTCCGCGGTTGCGGCGATTCGCGCGATCGATCCAGAGCAGCCGGTCGTGGACACCCAAACGATGGTGCAGGTGCTTGACGAAAACTCACACCGCAGCACTTCAGCGCGCTGCTGCTCGGCATCTTTGCAGGCGTCGCGCTGCTGCTCGCTGCCGTCGGAATGTACAGCGTGGTCTCGTTTCATCGTGCGCGGCCGCAGCCGCGAGATCGGGATCAGAGCAGCGCTTGGCGCCCCCACCCATCCGACGTCCTTCGGCTGGTGATCGTCGAGGGCATGTCGCCCGCGCTCGTCGGCATCGCGGCCGGCATGGTCGCCGCGCTCGCGTCGGCGAAGGTCATGGGAACGCTCGTCTTTGGTGTGAGCGCATCAGATCCGCTGACGCTCGCCGTGGTTGGGGCCACGCTCGCGGTTGTTGCGCTCATAGCCAGCGCGGTGCCCGCGTACCGTGCGCTTACGGCTCGACCCAGTGAAAGCCCTGCGCGCGGACTAGTGGCTCTGCACGTCCTTGCGACGAAAGCGTCGGCGTCCGGAGACAACGTCGTATTTCGTCAATCGGCGGCAGTTTCGTGGAAGGGCGCGAGGGACCATAGTCCGTCCTCGCGCGTGATCAAACCGTGCCACACTGAGATCGTGAACCTTATTTGCAAGCGATCCGTTGCTGAGGCGCCCCTTCGGATCGGACCCGTCAGGTGAAACCTCATGCTTACTGAGACGCTGCGCCGACGAAACGCCACCCACTTTCGGTAACCGCGTTCGGCTTGACGGACAAGGGCAAAGTGCGCCCCAACAACGAGGATCAGTTCCTCGTTGCCGAACTCACGAAAGCGATGCACGTTCGGCAAACGAGTTCTGCCGGAACCGAGGCTGAGGATCGGGGAGGAGCGGGCGCACCTGTTTCTCGTGGCGGACGGCATGGGCGGCCACAGCGCCGGCGAGCGCGCAAGTACGCTGGCCGTCGTCGCCATCGAGCAGTTCACGTTGAACTCCTTCAAATGGTTCTTCGGCTCGAATACCACAGATGCGCAGAGTGCCCTGGCGGAGTTCCGAGCGGCGCTCACTCGGGCCGACGCCCAGATCATGGCCGAGGCGTCGAACCACCCGGAACTGAGCGGGATGGGGACGACGGTGACGATGGCATTCCATCTCGGGACGCAGCTGTGTGTGATACATGCCGGTGACAGCCGTGCGTACGTGTTCCGAGACGGCGAGCTGCATCAGGTGACGGAGGACCACACCGTGACGGCCGATATGGTGCGGACAGGAGCGATTCAGCCAGACGAGGTCGCGAAACATCCGCTGCGGCATGTCATCACGAACGTCGTCGGCGGCAACGAGCCTGGTGTCGCGGTCGAAGCGCACGCGTTCGAAGTTCAGGCGGGCGATCGGTTGCTGCTGTGCTCCGACGGATTGAGCGAGACGGTGACCAACGACGGTATCAGCGCAGTTCTCGAGATGGAGCTGCACCCAGAGGCGGCCGCGCACAAGCTGCTCGCGCAGGCGTTGGAAAGCGGTGCCCCAGATAATGTCACGCTGGTGGTCGTTCGATTCGATGCTCTCCCGTGATCGTCGGCGGGTCGTTCGCGGAACCCGCTCCTGAGCAGAAGGTGACCGCTCCCCCGCCTTGAAGGCAGAAGCGGGCTGGTCAGCGAGCCGCGACCTTCAGCATGTCACGGACGCTTTTGACGCCGTCGGTCGCCCTGGCCGTTGCGACGGCCTTGGTCTTGGCTTCGGCCGACTTCACGATCCCACTCAGCGTCACAACGTTGTTGTCGACGTCGACGTCGATGTCACTGTCGTTGAGGACGGTGTTCCAGTCGGCCATGTACTGAGGCGTAGATCTTGATTTTGATCCAGCCGTCATCGATGGCCCGGCCGGCACGTTGGGTGGCGCTGCCGGCTTTGTCCACCGCTTTCTCACCGGCGCGCTCTATCTGGCCGGCCGTCCGATCCACCGCGCCGGCTGTGCCGCCGCTGCGGGCCGGCCCGACTCGCAGTTGGTCGACGACGTTCTTGACGCCGTCGTTCTTGCGCGCCACTTCCAGTGCGCGGGCGCGGGCAGCGGCGCTCGGCACGGTCCCCTGCAGCGTGACGACCCCGTCCTTGACGTCGACGTCGATATTGCTGCCGTTCAGGACGTCCTCGTCGACCATTTCGGAATGCACCTTCATCACCAGCCAGGCGTCCTTGACCGCGCCGACCTGGCGCGCTTCGGCGGCGGGAATGCCCGCAGCCGAGACGACTACGAGCATCGAGAGTCCGAATGTGACGAACCGGCGACCTACATGAGACATATCGTTACTCCTCGGCGCTTCCGTATAAAGCGACGGCAGTCGTAGTGCAATGCTCGCGCCAGGCGTGGAACCCACGACGTCCTGATGGCGCTGGCGATGGCGCGCGACATCGATTCCCTGCCGGGCTACTCGCCAGTTGGCGCACCAGCCGATCCTCGAGTTCCCGCCGCACGGCACCGCCCGGTCAAGCCTCGTCGGCCGCGTCCGCGAGTTCAGAAACCGCGCTCGAACTGAATCCGAGCTCGCGATCATGACCCCCTTTCCCCCCGAACGTCGCTTTCTCCTTTGAATCCTCCAAGCGTTCCCGCTGGAGCTCCTGACCTTTCAAACGGAGAGCACAATGCGACTTCCACGTTCATGCAAGCTGACCACGGCCAGCCTTGGTCTGTGTGTCGTTTTGGGGCTCGCGGCCGTGGGTTGTGGGAAGAGCTCGCCGACCAGTCCGACGCCGACCGACTCGATCGCCGCGCGCGGCTTCACCGACGTTGCCGGCACGGCAAGCGTCGCCTCGGTCTCGGCCTCGGCACGCGGCATGGCGGTCGCCATCGTCGACTGGGACTGCTTCGCGGCCGGGTTATCCGGAAGCTGCCCGGCGCCGCGAGTATCGGCACTGGGAGTCTCCACAGGCGAGGTCGTCACAACGCCGCCCAGCAACCTGACGCGGACTGTACAGGGGACGACGGTCCTGCTCAATTGGGGCGCGCCTCCGGGGAGTCAGCCCACTTCGTATGTGATCGAAGCAGGATCCGCTTCGGGGGCGAGCAACATCGCGGTGTTCGATACCGGCGGTGCCGGGACGGGGTTGACGGTCAACAATGTCCCGCCCGGCACGTATTTCGTGCGCGTGCGCGGCAGGGACGCCGCGGGCACCGGCCCGGCCTCGAACGAAGTCACTGTCGTCGTCACCGGGTCAGGCCCGGCGCCGGGACCCTGCGTGCCACGCAACCTCACCGGGATCGTGATCGGCTCGGACGTCGCCCTCGGCTGGGACGAGCCATCCGGCGCGGGCAGCCAGTGCGGGTCGAACTCGTACCTGGTCCAGGTCGGTTCGGCGCCGGGCGCGAGCGACCTGGCGCAGGTCTCGACGCCCGGGCTCATCGGCGCCTTCAACGTCTCCGGCGCAGGGGCCGGCACGTTCTACATCCGTGTGCGCTCGCAAGGGCCGGGCGGCGTGTCCGCGCCATCTAACGAGGTGGTCATCACCGTGACGGGCATCAGGCCGCCCGGGACCACGACCTGGGCGGGCCTCGTGGCGAACGGCGAGGGCTCGACCGGGAGCGATGACGACTGTGGTGTGGTGAGGGCGGACGTCTCCGTGACGTTCATCCAGTCGGGCACGAGTATCACCGGCATCGTGCGAACCGTCGTACACAGTGTCACCACGAGCGGTTGTCAACCGCTGGTCGGATTCACCATCGGTGAACCGTTCTCCGGAACAGTGACCGGTCAGTTCCCGGACGGCACGGGGACCATCTCCGTCACCACCCCCAGTGGCGGCGCGCTCACCGGCAGCTTCGCCAATGGCCGGATCACCGGCAGCGCCCAGGATAGTGGGGGCGATACGGGGACCGTCGTCATGACACGGCAATAGTCGCGTGGCCGGCAATCGTCAGCGCTTTCGTCTGAGATCGATCGCGTTGACGACGCCGGCCCGCCCAACACGCCGCCGTCACTTCCACATCGAGCGTCGTTGGCGATTCCAGCAACAGGGTCCGCGTCAACTCGGCGCTGAGCGGCTTTCCCGCGTCGGGGCAAGCCATTTCGGCGGCCGTGCGCGGCGTGGTTCGCTGCGGGCAAGCGAGAACGTCGCTAGCTACCTGCAGCGATTCCGGTTCTTGGGCTTCTTGTCACTCGCGGTCTCGCTACTGGGCTGGAAGGCGGGCTGGGTGACGCTGCCGCTGTTGATGACCGAGACGAGCCCCGGTTCGTAGGCGGTTGCGTTGGTACGGACCACCAGAACGACACCCGTTTCGCCTGGATCCACCTCGAACCCTGGCGTCGGAAAATTGAAGCCCACCACCTCGCCGAACGCGTCGCGGTCTATCGTGAGAGGGTCCTGTGTTCCGTTCACCAAGAAGCCGCCCGGGCAGGCCGCGCATGGGACCGCCGCACCGTTGAGGACGAACCACACGTCGTTGATGAACCCCGAGAAATCCGAAGCCGTCACCCGATGAAGCTGGTTTAGAGCGCTGTCGTTGCGCACCTGGTAATAGAAGTCGAGCGTGCCCTCGACACTCTCAAGGACTGCGGTGGCGACATCCACGACGAGGTTGCCCGATACGAGGTTTGCGTAGCACAGCGAATCCAGCTCTGTGCCCCCAGGAAAAGCGATTCCGAGTGCCGGAACAATTCCACCCGGTGCAAGTGGAGTGGCTTCCGGCCTTGGTACAGGTATCAGAGTCAATAAGGCGACGGTGGAAACGGCAGTCTTAATCCAAAGTCTTTTTCCAGTCATGTGAACTCCTCCTCGTGCCGGAATTGGCCGGATCAGCAATCGCGTATCTGTGCATTGCGCCTGGCATTGAGGCGCACCGGGGTGGCCGGCGAGTCGGAATCGCCGCAGCCAGCCAATCCAAAGGTGAGCAGCAAACCGTTACCCAGTACAAAAGATGCTTGTGTCATTCACCGTGCCCAATGCTCAAACAGCGGCTGTTGCGGCGGTTCACAAGAAAGGCTCGCGAGAGGGTAGTGCCGAACCCTTATTGCAGGCTGTCACGAAACGCACACTATGTGTGCAGCCGAGTAAGTCTCGCTTGCCTGTCATGAGCGTCGGACTCGTGCCCGCTCGGAAGCCACGACCGCCATCCAGTCGGGCACGAGTATCACCGGCATCGTGCGGACCGTCGTCCGCAGTGTCACCACGAGCGGTTGTCAACCGCTGGTCGGATTCACCATCGGTGAACCGTTCTCCGGAACAGTGACCGGTCAGTTCCCGGACGGCACGGGGACCTTCTCCGTCACCACCCCCAGTGGCGGCGGGCTCACCGGCAACTACGCCAATGGCCGGATCACCGGCACCGCCCGGGATAGTGGGGGCGATGCGGGGACCTTCGTCCTGACACGACAATAGTCGCGTGGCCGGCGATCGTCAGCGCTTTCGCTAGATCGATCGCGTTGAGGACGCCGGCCCGCCCAACGCCCAACATGGTTCACGCGGCGCCGCTTCGCCGCGATGGCGCGGTGCCTCCACTCAATTCGCGCCGGAGCCACGCGCGGGCGGCCGTCCAGTCGCGCTTGACCGTTTTTCCGAGAGGCCGAGGAGCTCGCCAGTCTCCTCGACGGTCAGCCCACCGTAATAGCGCAGTTCGACGACGCGCGCCTGACGGCTGCTGAGGTGAGCCAGGCGTTCGAGCGCCTCGTCGAGCGCCTCCCACAGGTCTGCTTCCGCGGGGTCGATGATCGCCATCGACTCGTCGAGCGGCACGCGCTGGCGGTTCGGGCCGCCGCGCTTCTCGCGGCGGCGCGCGCGCGCATATTCGACGAGAATCTGCCGCATCAGATGCGCGGCGGTGCCGATGAAGGCGGCGCGATCGGCGCGGACATTCGCCGGCTGGCCAGCCAGGCGCAGGTAGGCTTCGTGCACGAGGGCCGTCGCCTGAAGGGTATGGCCGGGCCGCTCGCGCCGCAGGTAGGCATGCGCCAGGCGCCGCAGCTCGTGATAGACGGCTGGCAACAAGGTCTCGTCGAGGGGGAGCGTGCTGTTCATGGCACTCGCAACCGGTCGTGTGTTGGCAGCTCATCCTACGGCAGAATGTGCGGGTCGCGCCGCACGGCCGGTCCGGGCCGCGCCACGGCAACTGCTCGCAGGGCACGTATGACACGCGAAGAGTGGGCAAGGGTCACGGACCTGTTCGGCGACGCGCTTGACCTGGAGACGGACGTGCGCGCCGCTTTCCTGTCCGACCTCCGTCTCACCGACCCGGCCGCGGCCGTCGAGGTCGAGTCGCTCCTCGACGCGCACGAGCGTCCGGGGGCGTTTCTGGCCGGTGTGCCGGCGTTGCCGGCCGGCGCCGCCGACCGGCGACCTGTCGGGCCGCGCCCTCGGCGCCTACCGGCTTCAGCGCCTGCTCGGCAGCGGCGGCATGGGCGCGGTCTACCTCGCGGAACGGAGCGACGGCGCCTTCGCGAAGGATGTCGCCATCAAGCTGCTGTCGCCGGCGTTCGCGCACGCGCGCGGCCGCTTTCACCGCGAGCGAGAGTTCCTGGCCCAGCTCGATCATCCGAACATCGCACGACTGCTCGACGGCGGCACCAGCGAGGAAGGCTGGCCCTACCTCGTCATGGAGTATGTCGACGGCGAGCCGATCGATCGGTTCGTGCGCGAGCGCGGCCTGTCGGTGGATGCGCGGCTGGCGCTGCTCCAGCAGGTGTGCGGCGGAGTCGCGCACGCACATCAGCGACTGATCGTCCACTGCGACATCAAGCCGGAGAACATTCTCGTCACGCCGGATGGCACGGCGAAGCTTCTCGATTTCGGGATCGCGCGTCTGCTGGACGGTCACGTCACCGAGTTCCGAGCCGCGACGCCCGCGTTCTCCAGCCCGGAGCAGCTTCAGGGGCGCGTCGTGACGACGGCGTCGGACGTCTACGCGATCGGCGTGATCGGCTATCTCGTCTGCGCGGGAAGCGGTCCGTACATCCTGCACTCCAGCGAGCCGCTCGAGGCCGTGCAGGCCGCGCTCGAGGCCGAACCGGTGGCCGCAAGCCGGCTGCCCGGGCTGCCGCCGGGCCGCGCTCGCGAGCTGCGCGGCGACCTCGAGAACATCCTCGTCAAGGCGGTCGCCAAGGATCCGAACCGCCGTTACGCGTCCGCGCTGCAGCTGGCCGAGGACATCGACGCCTTCCGCCACGGTTTTCCGGTGCGTGCGCGCCCCGACACGGTGGGCTACCGCCTCCGGCGCTTCGCCGGACGGCACCGGATCGCGTGCGCCGCCGCCGCGATCGCGGTCGTGGCGCTCGTCTCCGCCGCGGCGTTCAGCACGTGGCAGGCGCGGATCGCCGCGCGCCGGCTCGACGATCTCCGCGGCTTTGCCGGCGCCATCGTCTTCGACGTGGACGAGCAGCTGCGGGCGATTCCCGGGACGACCGCCGCCCGCCGGCTCGTCGTCGACACCGCGCTCCGCTATCTCGATCGCGCCAGCCTCGACGAGTACGCCGACCCGGCCCTGCGCGCGGAGCTCGCGGCGGCGTACGTGCAGATGGGCAAGGTCCAGGGCGGCGCCTTCATGCCGAACCTCGGCGACACCAGCGGCGCCATCCGGAGCTTCGACAAGGCGATCGCCACGATCGGGCCGTCGCCCGGCGGGCCCGCGCTCGAGCGGCTGCGGATCGAGGCCCACAACAACCGGGCCCTGCTCGAGACGGATCCGATTGCCGGCGCGCCGTCCTTCGAGCGGGCGATCGCCGCGGGCGATCGGCTGGTGCGCGACGATCCGGCCGACGTGCAGACGCTTCGGCTGATGGCGCAGGCCTACCATGGGCTGGCCACGATCGCGCACGTCACGGATCGCCTGCCGGATCACGTCCGCGCGGTCGGCCTCGCGATTGCGCTGCGCGAGCGCGTCGTCGCGGCGGGGCCCGGGCGCTGGCAGGACCAGGCCGATCTGGCGCGAGAGTACGGACAGGACGCGCTGGCACGTTTGCAGGACAGCGACCCGGCCGGTGCGCTCGAGAAGCTGCAGCGAGGCCAGCGGGTCATCGAGGCGGCGATCGCGGGAGCGCCGGCCAACCAGGTGCTCGTGCGCGGCCTGGCCGAAATCCGCGCGCGCTCGGGGTTCGTGCTCACGATGCTCGGACGCTACGCCGAGGCCGACAGCGCGCTTCGAGCGGCGGTCGATCTGCTGTCGCCGCTCGTCGCGTCGGATGCCGACAACCGTCAGTATCGCGCCGACCTCGGGTATGCCTGGCTGCGGCTGGGCGACCTGCGGCGTGCCGAGGGTCGCCGGTCAGAGGCGCTGGCGTGGCATCGGCAGGCGCTCGAGGTCCGCCGCGCCCGCGCCGCGGCCGACCCGTCGTTCATGTTCGTACCCTGGGAGCTGACGACCAGCCTGAATGCCGTGGGCGACCTCCTGCTCGATCTCTCCGACGCGCGCGCCCCGGAAGCACAGCGGCTGTTCGACGAGTCGCGCCGCGTCGCCGAAGAGACGCTGGCGCGTGCACCGTCCTTCAACGAGCTCCGCAAGCAGCTGGCGCTCAGCCACGAAGGCCTCGCCCGCGCGGCGCTTGCGCTCCGGCCCGATGATGCACGCGCGGCCGAGAGGTTGCGCGCCGCAGTCGCCGTCTGGCGCGACGTCCGCGCGCGCAGCGTCGGCGATCGGCGGCAGGAGGAGCACATCCACGAGGTCGAAGCGCGGCTCCTCGCGCTCGACCCCGGCCGCCCATAGCACCTGGGCCAGGAACCGTCCGGTTGTGCTTAAATCCTTCAGAACTTGAACTGCACAATGGTTCGCAACAACTTTGTTCGGCACGCCAGACCGCAGGCATGACCGAGTTTGCCGACAAGACCTTCGAACGCCGGGGAGAGTGGACGCTGAGCAAGGATGCGCTGCAGCGGCTGCTCAACTGGCTCGACGGCGGTGCGAACTCTGACGGACGCGCCTACGTTGAAATGCGGCGGCGACTGAGAGACTACTTCGGTCGCAAGAACTGCCGTACCCCCGACGACCTGGCGGACGAAACGCTCACGCGCGTGGCGCGTCGGCTCGAGGAGGAGGGCATCACCCGCGGCGAAACTCCTGCTCGCTATTGCTACATCGTCGCGCGGTTCGTGTTCCTCGAGCATCTGCGCGAAACCAAGGCTCACCCGGTGGTCACCCACGCTTCGGGCGACGTCGTGCCGCAGCTGTCCGCCCCGTCAGCCGCCGACTCCGCGGAAGCTGCCGGCGCGCGGGAAGCGCTGCTCGGCTGTCTCGAGAAGTGTCTCCAGGAGCTCGATCCCCTGAATCGTCGGATCATCACGCGCTACTACATCGGAAGCGCGCGAGTGAAGATCGACAACCGCCGCGAGCTGGCCGAAAGCCTCGGCCTCAGCCTGAATGCCCTGACAGTCCGGGCGTGCAGGATCCGTACACGGCTGGAAGCGTGTGTCCGGCGCTGCGCGGGCGCCGGATGAAAGGTTTCCAGCAAGGAGACTTATCGTAACGTAAGGGATCGATGTCCGGCTGTGACTGCAGGTCTCCGTACCAAATACGAGCATGACGACCGAGACGTACTCCGCCCAGACCATTCGCGACTACCTCTTAGGCCAACTGCCTGAGCCGGAGACCGAACGGCTGGACGAGCTGAGCATCACCGACGAAGAGTGCGCGGAACGGATCCGGGCCGTGGAGCATGATCTCGTCGACGCCTTCGCGCGCGGGGAATTGGAGGGCGTCGTTCTGGAGCAATTCCGCTCGAGCTACCTGACCACCCCACAGCGACGCGAGGCGGCTCGATTCGCCGAAGCGCTGCAGTCCCTCGACGAGAGTTCCGGACGGGGCAGTTCGTCAGACGCCGGTCGCGGGCCGACGACGGTCGTTCGCGAGCCACGGCGTTGGCGCGAACTGCTGGCGCTTGCCGCCGCCGCCATACTCGCGACGGCGAGCGTGTGGCTGGTCCTCGACAACCGGACGCTTCGCGAACGCGTGACCAGCGCCGAGCTCCAGCGCGATCGGCAACTCCGCGAAGCCGAGGCACCGCGGGCGGCGGACACGGCCCCGCCGCCGACGGGCCGGGATCCGTCTCCGCTGACGGTCGCGACGCTGGTCCTCACGCCGCAGTTGCGGAGCGCGCGTCAGCTGCCCACGGTGGCGCTGACCGTCGGTACCGGAGATCTGGCCGTGCAGCTCGATCTCGAGCCGGTGGACTACCCTGCGTACGACGCATCGCTCGTCGCCTCCGAATGGAGACCGGATCGTGTGGCGGTCGGACCGGCTGATCGCCCGTACGGTCGGCGACCGGAAGAGACTCGATCTCGGCCTGCCCGCGGCGGTCCTCAGCCCGCAGGATTATCTGATCCGCGTTTCCGGCGTGCCCGCTCGAGGCGCTTCGGAGATCGTCGGCGAGTACCGGTTCATCGTCGTGCGCTAGACCTTCCATGAACGTCCTGCTGATCCTCGCGATCTGGATGACGTCGTCGGCCGCTTCACCGGCTCCGCCTCAGTCAACGGTTCTCGGTCTCGGTTCGCCGGTCGATCGATCGATCGCCGCGGGAGATTCCCACACCTTTGATCTCAGGCTCGACGCTGGACAGACAGCATTCATCGAGATCGAAGAAGACGGGATTGACGTAGATCTGAAAGTCACCGACCCGAGCGGTGACACCATCGCTCAGGTGACCGATCTGTTCGGCGGTCAAGGTCGCAGACAGATGATTGTGGCGGCCGAGACGGCCGGCCCCTTTGTCCTGACCGTCTCGGCGCGGCGCTGGCCGATCGCGTCGGGCTCGTACACCCTTCGGCTAACCGGCGTGCGTCAGATCGACGCCGAGCGATCGCGAGCTGTTGCGGGCCATGCGGCTACGGGCGGAAGTCGGGCGTGCCGAAGACGCAGGAAACATCGGCCTGGCGACCGCGCGGGCGGCCGAGGCTCTGGCAGTCGCCGAGCGCGGAGCCAGCCTTTCCGACAGCGATCTGGCGCTCTTCATCTACGATCTCGCTCGGCTGTACCACAACGGGGCCGAACGGCAGAAGGCGCGGCCGCTGTACGAGCGGAGTCTGTCCCTCCTCGAACGATCGGTCGGTCCCGATCATCCCCGTGTGGCGGTCGTGCTTAATCGACTCGGCGCTGTCCTGACCGTGGATGGAGACTTCGTGCGGGCCGACGCGATGATCCGTCGAGCGCTCGAGATCCAGGAAAAGGCGCTCAGTCCGGAGGATCCCGCGCTGGGCCTGACCCTTCGGGACTTCGGATTACCTGCTCGAGAGACGTGGTGACCTGACGAAGGCGGAGGAAATAGATCTTCGCGCGCTGGCGATCCTCGAGAAGGCCGAAGGACGCACGCGGCTCCTGGCGGGTGACGTGCTGAACAATCTCGGTCTCATCTACCTCGCCCGGCGCGACTACCGGCGTGCAGGTGAGTATCTCGAGCGCTCCCTCCCGCTTTTCGGGAAGCCTTCAGCGTCGATGACCTCTCTGTCGCGAACGTGCTTCAGAACCTGGGCATCGTCGCGCGCGAGGCGAAGGACTACGCCAAGGCCGAAGCGTATTACCTTCGGGCCCTGGCTGCACGGGAAAAAAGCCTGGGTCCGGAGCATGCGGACATCGCGGCCAATCTCATCAACATCGCGAACATCTACCGCGCGAAGGGCGACTATCCGCTTGCGCTCGAGACCCACCTTCGGGCGTTGGCCATGTTCGAACGGACCGTGGGACCGAGTGCCCCGTTCCTGCTCCTGTCGCTCGTGAATGTGGCGCGGACGTACGCCGTCCTGGGCGATCTGCCGAACGCCGTGACGTACCAGACCCGCCTCGAGCGCGCGACCGAAACGGCGATCGCGTTGAACCTGTCTCATCGGGTCCGAGCGGCAGCGCGTCGCCTACCTGACGCCGATCGCCGAGCGCACCGAACGCACGCTCTCGCTCAACCTGCAAATGACACCGGGCGATCCGGACTCGACCGCCCTGGCGGTGACGGTGCTGCTGCAGCGGAAGGGTCGTGTGCTCGATGCCGCTGCCGACATGCAGGCGACCTTGCGGCGTCACGCCGATCCAGACAGCCAGGCCCTCCTCGACCAATTGAACGACGTCGTCGGGCAGCTCGCGCGTCTGGTGCTTGAACGGTCCGCAGAAAACGCCGTCGAGGAGTACCGAAAGCGATTGCAGCACTCGAAGAACGGAAGGAACAGCTCGAGTCGCAGATCGGACGGCGCAGCGCGGAGTTTCGGGCGGCCTCCGCGCCGGTGACGCTCGAGGCCGTGCAGGCGGCGATACCCGCCAACGCCGCGCTCATCGAGTTTGCGGCGTACCGCCCGTTCGATCCGGCGATCGACAGCGTCAGCGCGGCCTTTGGGAAACTCCGCTATGCCGCCTACGTCGTCCACCGCACCGGCCCGCCGCGCGGCGTGGATCTCGGCGATGCGGCGACGATCGACAAGGCAGTCGACGCGCTGCGTGGAGCCTTGGGCGATCCGACGCGTAGCGACGTGCGGCGCCTGTCGCTGGCGCTCGAGAATGCCGTCATGCGCCCGCTACGGAGCCTTGTCGGCGACAGCACCCATCTGCTGATCTCGCCGGACGGCGCGCTCAACCTCATTCCGTTCGAGGCGCTGCTGGACGATCGCGGCCAATATCTGGTTCAGCGTTATCGCTGCACGTATCTGACGAGCGGGCGCGACCTGCTGCGGATGCAGGTGACGCGCGAGGCGCAGCACGGGCCGCTCATCGTGGCGAATCCGGCATTCGGCGACCCGTCCGCCGGCTTGTCCGCCGTAGCTTTAGCGAAGGCGGAAGCCTTGGCGAAGGCGGAACCGATCGCGGCGTCTGCCGCACCGGACTTCGGGTGCCACGGGCCCGACCGGTGAGCGGCGCCGGAGCGTGACGTCGGCGCGCGATCTCTCGGAGATCTACTTCGCGCCGATCGCCGGAACCGCGCGCGAAGCCCAGGCGATTCGACGGCTGTTTCCGGATGCCACCCTGCTCGCCGGCGACCGCGCGTCCGAAGCGTCGCTGAGACAGGTCGCGGCGCCTAAGCCTCCTGCACATCGCGACGCACGGGTTCTTCCTGCAGTATGCCGGCATCGCGCCGAAGGCCGGCGCGCCGGAGAGCGCCGGTGGTCCGGGCCGGGATCCGCTGTTGCGGGCCGGGCTGGCGCTCGCGCGCGCGAATATCCGCGGCAGAACCGACCCGGACGACGGCGTGCTGACGGCGCTCGAAGCGTCGCGGCTGAACCTGTGGGGCACCAGGCTGGTGGCGCTCTCGGCGTGCGATACCGGTGTCGGCGAAGTGCGAAACGGCGACGGCGTGTACGGTCTGCGACGCGCCTTCGTGCTCGCCGGCGCCGAGTCACTGCTCATGAGCCTGTGGCCCGTGAGCGACACGTGGACCGAACGGCAGATGCGAAGCTACTACCAGAACCTCAAGCTCGGAAAAGGCCGCGGCGAATCGCTGCGTCTCGTGCAGCTCGACATGCTGGCACGCAATCCCCGCCTCCATCCCTTCTACTGGGCCAACTTCATCCAGTCCGGCGACTGGGCACCCCTCGATCGCCACTGACCGCTCCCAGCCGGTCAGTCGATGTCACCTTGGACCTTGATCGCCGATGAAATGTTTTTCGTGAATCGCCTCATGAGAACGAGACCTCGCGGATCCCGAGAAAAGAGGGAGACGTCCTCAGGAGGGAGTGTCATGAAGAAGAGAGCCAACGAAGGGCAGACAGCACGGGAAGTGCGATCGGAAGGAACTATCGCCTGCGAAAGGAGCAGAACGTAAAAGGCGGCAGTCGAGCATGTCGATCGAATAACCTGGAGAAAACCGCTGCCGGCTGCACGAACGTCTACGCGGTCTCCATCGCCGACGTTCGTCCCGCCGCCTTCATCAACTGGTTCCAAGCACTGGCGGCGGCTCGCAACTCGTTCAAGCGGCTCCCCACGAACGCCGAGTGGCAGGCGGCTGCGTTCGGGACACCGGACCCCGGGGCGGGAGACGACGGTTTGACGACGTGCAACATCCATGCGAGCAACACCCAGTCGCTCACTGGAGCGCGCAGCAGCTGCATATCGGACGTGGGTGCGTTCGACATGGTGGGGAATGTCTGGGAATGGGTTGCCGATGCCTTTCCAAAGTCCATCGACGGCAATCCCGACTTCTGCGACCACGGCTCTCTGAAGTGGCCAGCGGCGTTCGGCAACGATGCACGGTGCCTCGTCGGTGCCGCGACCGGGGGTGAGCCTGGCGCGCTCGCGCGAGGTGGGGAGTTCGTCAATGCGGCGAGCTCGCAGACGGGCGATGGCGTATTCGCCTCGACCGGGTTGAACGAACAGACGAGCGCATCAAACGAATACGGATTCCGCGGGGTGCGGTAGCTATGCGGAGGAGGCGTGAGACGGTGGCCAGGCCGACGAACGGTCTTGGGCAAGTCCCGGTGCTCACTTTCGTTGTCGGGAGGCCGTGCGGAATTTCACCACGGCCTCCTGATCGCCGATGAAATGTTTTTCGCGAATCGCCTCAAGAGAACGAGGCGCCTGATCGCGATGTCGTCCGCGCGACCCGCCCAACAGGAGACATTCCATGAAGACCACCACGTCCACGAAGCAGTCGCCCGCCAAGCCGATCAAAGTCAAGGCACTGACGCCCCGAAAAGACCCTCGCGGCGGAAGGGCTGCCAAAAGGCCATGAACGAGATGCGGTTGCCGCCATCACGTTCTGCGGCGGCGGCGATTCGGTGATGCAGGCCAATGACGCGAGGTGACTCATGAACCGGATCGTTCGATTCTTTGCAGTGACGGCGAGTATCGGTGCCGTCGTTCTGATGCTCTCATTGACCAGCGCAGGACCGGCACTGGCGCAGACGTTCAAGCCCGTCATGTCGTTCATCGTCAACGACGCGGCCCATCCCGTGCCAGTCGTCGATGTTGGCACCCCGGCTCCTGCGGCGGAGCCGTTCCAGCACCAGGTCTCATCATTCGTCCAGGAGTCTCTCTCGCTGCCGGTCCCTGCGGGCAAACGCCTTGTGATCGAGTTCTACTCGGGGGCGGCGGGCACCGCTGTGCCCTGCGCGATGGCCGCGATGACGATCGCGACCAACCTGTCGGGCGAGTCGCTGCAGCACAAACTGCTGGCGGTGCCCGTGCTGCTGGGCCAGGAGAGCGACTTCAACCAGTACACCATCAGTCAACAGGTGCGCCTCTACGCGGCTCCGGGGACGGTCGTCCAGTTCGCGGCGAGTACGAGCCCGCAGTGTCCAGCAGACTTCACGGGCGTGGCCTCGGGTTATTTGATCGACGTTTCGTAGTCCGCTGCGATCGGTAAGGGCTCGCGGCCTCCGGCCGCGAGCAGCGCCCCCCGCAATCCCCACCTCATCCCCTGATCGCCGGTGAAATGTTTTTCGCGAATCGCCTCATGAGAACGAGGCTCCTGATCATGAGCGCACTGTATCCCCAGTCACTCGACAGCTCCGGCACCATCCATCCGGTCGGCGGACGCGTCCTCCTTCTGGTCATCATCCTTCTCTGTCCCGCGGTTGCGCATGCGCAGCACATCGCGCGTGACGACACCCACGTCAAGACTGCTTCGGCGACCAATTTCAGGGATGCAGAACGGCTCATCGTCGGCGACGCTGGTAAATACACCAGCTTCATCAGGTTCGACCTCTCGATGCTGCCGATGGAGGTCACTGGCAACGAGATCCAGAAGGCCACCTTGAGGTTGTTCGTCGGTGTGGTCGGCCGCGCCGGCTCGTTCGATATCAGCCGCGTGCAGGGCGACTGGAACGAGGCGACGCTGTCTTTCGATACGGCCGCCGGCCTCGTGGGCAACGTCGAGGCCATCGTTCCGGTGGAAACCGCCCACGCGAACGAATACCTCCTCGTGGATCTGACCGCCCTGGTGAAAGAGTGGGTCGACGGCACGCTGCCCAACGACGGCGTGGCGTTAGTGCCTGTTGGCGACGTCAATCTCCAATTCGACAGCAAAGAGGCCAAAGGCACCAGTCACGATCCGCGTCTCGAAATCGTGCTGTCGGCAACCGAGACGACAACCGGCGGCGTCACGAGCGTCAGCGCCGACAGTCCACTCCTGGTTGCCACTCCCACCACGACGCCGCACATCTCGCTCGGGATTGTTCCGGTCGCCCTTGGCGGCACCGGGTTGAGCGCGCCTGGCGCCGCCGGCAGCTTGCTGCGCAGCGACGGCAGCGCGTGGACGAGCGCGCCGCTCTCGGCCCCAGACATTCCCCCCGGCAGCGCGTTCTACATTCGCAACGCCATCAGCCTGCAGCCGGCGACCAACTTCAACATCGGCGGCACCGGCACGGCGGACGTGTTCAACGCCGCGCTGCAGTTCAATCTCGGCGGCAACCGCATTTTGAGCACCGCCGGGACCAACAATCTGTTTGCCGGCATCGGCGCCGGGGCGGGCATCACGACCGGCACCGGGAATGCCTTCTTCGGGCAACAAGCGGGGCAGGCCAACAGCGGCGGCAGTAACAACTCCTTCTTCGGCGTCAACGCGGGACCCGTCAATACGACGGGCTTCCAACTCTCGTTCTTCGGGCGGGACGCGGGCGCCAGCAACACCACCGGCAGTTTCAACTCCTTCTTCGGGCGGAGCGCCGGTTTCTCCAACACCACAGGCATCGGCAACTCCTTCTTCGGCCAGGATGCCGGATTCTTCAATACGACGGGCGAGACGAATGCCTTTTTCGGAAACAGCGCGGGTCGAAGCAACACGACCGGATCGAACAACGCCTTCTTCGGGGTGTTTGCCGGCTTTGCCAACATCACGGGTGAAGCCAACGCCTTCTTCGGCCGCGCCGCCGGCTTGTCGAACACCACGGGCGGCGGCAACGCCTTCTTCGGCGACTTCGCCGGCGCGACAAACACCACGGGCGGCGGCAACACCTTCTTCGGCCCGCAGGCCGGCCAGAGCAACGAGACTGGCAGCGCCAATGCCTTCTTCGGCGCGATCGCCGGCGTCACCAATACGACTGGCGCGGATAACGCGTTCTTTGGGACCGCCGCTGGATCACGCAACACGAGCGGTGCCGGCAACACGTTTATCGGGAGAGGCGCGGATTTCAACAATCCGAACGCGACAGGTGACAACAACACGTTGATCGGCTTCATCGCCAATGTGGCCTCTGGCGTGAGCAACGCCGCCGCCATCGGCGCGTTCGCGAACGTCACGCAAAGCAACGCGATTGTGCTCGGCCGGGCCGCCGCATCCGGGCCCAACGTCGGTATCGGGACGTCCGCGCCCAAGGCGAAGCTGCACCTGCTGGGCGGCAAGCTCTTCGTCGACGCGAGCGGGCAGGGGGTCATTCTGAAAGCGCCGAGCGGCGCGTGTTTCGAGCTGACGGTGACCGACGCGGGCGCGCTGACCACCACGGCGATCGCCTGTCCGTAAACGTTCGGTCCGCGGGTGGCAGGCTCTTGATCAGTGAGGGACAGTTGTGACGCGGGTGTAGTGCATCAGATCGGAGGATTTCATGGAGTGTTCGATCGTTCGTCGCCTTTCTGTGAATAAGAAGGACGCTCAGCGCGGCTTCACGTTGATTGAGCTGCTGGTCGTGATCGCGATCATCGCGATTCTGATTGGCCTGTTGCTGCCCGCTGTTCAGAAAGTCCGCGAGGCCTCGTTTCACGACAATCGCGATTGGCAGAACGTCGTGGTATGCGGACTCGCTCAGAGCCCTACCGGCCGTGAGGCGACCGCTGCACAGCCCTGTGAAGCACTGCTCGTCCCTGCGGCGCTCCAAGTCGACAACCCGACCCTCGATCTCATGGGCGAAGCCATGGCCGAT
Source organism: uncultured Acidobacteriota bacterium (assembly GCA_963841895.1). Classification (GTDB taxonomy): domain Bacteria; phylum Acidobacteriota; class Vicinamibacteria; order Vicinamibacterales; family UBA2999; genus JACCSI01. The sequence continues at coordinate 26,616 of CAWJEO010000042.1, read as the reverse complement.
GCGCTATTGCGTAGCGCGCCAATGAACGCATTCCTCAACGCGATGGATCGCGACCACGATGCGGCGCTCAGCGCGGGTGAAATCCTGCGCGCCGACCTCCGGGGAGTCCTCCTGTCGATGCTGGCCAGCTCCGGCAACGAGACTCCGGGCGTCGCCGCCACGTTCGGCGGGATCAGCGAAAGTCAGTGGCGCACACTGACCGAGCAGATGATGCGCATCCGGCGAGAGGCCAGGTCCGAGCCCCAGACGGCGGACGAAGCTGACCAGGAGTCGCTCCTGAGTCAAATCGATTTGCTGTGGGCGATTGCGGGATCGGGCGGGCGTTGAGCCCGGAGCCGCGTGTGATGGACGTCGCGACGCCGCTCGACGTGGGGAGGGCGTCGCGTGCAGAATGCGGAGCATGCGACCGTCTTGGAATCGATCCATCGCGGCAGCCGCTATGGCCCTCTGGTCGGGGCTTGGCGTCACCGGGCTGGCGCAGGAGCCCCCTCTCACCACCGTGCTTGCGCGGGCCGGAGACTACACCCGACGCCTCCACACCCAGCTGGCCGGCATCGTCGCGGAGGAGTTCTACGTTCAGGAAGTGCGCGAACGGGTCGAGCCGTCCATCCCAGCTGACGCGCGTCCCCGCCGCGCGCTGCGATCCGACCTGCTGCTCGTCAAGCCCGCCGGCGAACGGCGATACGTCGAGTATCGCGACGTGTTCGAGGTCGACGGCGCACTGGTCCGCGATCGACAGGATCGGCTGACTCGTCTGTTTCTCGACCCGAGCCAAGCCACTCAACGCCAGCTGAAAGCGATCATCGAAGAGAGCGCTCGACACAACATCGGCGACATCCCCAGGAACATCAACACGCCGATGCTGACGCTCTCGTTCCTGTTACCCGACGTGCAACCACGCTTCCGGTTCCGACGGGCACGGGTGGCGCAGCCGGCCTTGAGCGATCAGCAACTCTCCACGGACGGCGCGCTGACGGTCTTTCGCGCGGCTGCGGAGTTGTGGGCGATCGAGTTTCGCGAGACCCAGCGGCCGACGATGATCCGAACCAACTTCGGCCGAAATTTTCCGGCGTCGGGCCGCTTCTGGATCGATCCAGCGACTGGCGCGGTGCTGATCAGCGAGTTGGAAATGACGAACGATGACGTGAGCGGTACCATCAACGTCAGTTACCAGTCCGAGCCCGTGCTCGGCTTCCTCGTCCCGGCCGAGATGCGGGAGCGGTACACGGCGCGCCGCGCGCTCATCGAGGGCCGCGCCACCTACGGCCGCTTTCGACGGTTCCTGGTCACGACCGATGAACGTATCCGGCGGCCTCCAGGGTAAGTGGCCATCAGTTTGATCCCGCCAGTGAGGTTGTCAGCGGCGGTCGTCGTCGATCTGCCGAATGGCCCACTGCACGGCGCGCCGCACCGCCGGCGAGGGATCGGCCTTGGAAGCCTCGAGTGCGGGCAGGGCCGACCCGCTCTCGATCTGGCCCAGGGCCCATGCGGCGACGACTCGCACGTTGGTGTCGGGATCCTTCAGAAGCGGCGCGAGACTCCGCACGGCCGTCGAGTCCTCGATCTGGCCCAAGGCCCATGCGGCCATCTGCCGCACGTCGGGGTCGCGGTCCTTGAGCGCGGGGGCCACCACGTCCACGCCGGCGCCGTCCTCGATCTGACCAAGCGCCCAGAGCGCGGTGAGCTTCACGTCGCGATCGCTGTCGCCCACAACGGGGGCGAGGACCGAGACCGCGCGGCCGCTTTCGATCTCGCCGAGGGCCCAGACCGCCATGCGGCGGACGCGCGGGTCCCCGTCCTTGACGAGCGGCGCCAGGACGTCTACGCCGGAGACGTCTTCGATCTCGACCAACGGCCCAGATTGCGGTGCGGCGGACGTCCGGGTCGCTATCCCCGAGCGCAGTCCGCAGGAGCGGCACCGCCTTAGCGCTCTCGACCTGGCCCATGGCCCACGCCGCGGTGCGCCGCACCGTGGCATCGCGATCGCGGAGGGCGCGCTCGAGAGGCGCGAGCGACGCCTCGTCTTCGATCTCGCCGAGCGCCCAGGCCGCGCGGCGGCGCACCACCGGCGACTCGTCGCCCAGCGCCTTGCCGAGCGGCGCGATCGCCAGTATGTCCTCGAGCTGGCCGAGCGCCCAGGCGGCCATGGCGCGGACGTTTATGTCTCGATCGCCAAGGGCGGCCGTCATCGTCCCAATCGTGCGCGGATCCTCGAGCTCGCCGAGGCCGAGCAGACCGATCTCGCGGAGGCTGGCGTCGGCGTCCTTGGCCAGCGCGCCGAACTCGCTCGCCGCCCACGTGGGCTCCTCGCGCGCCACCATGCGCGCGGCGATGCGGCGGACGCAGCGGCTCTGGTCGCGCAGCCCGGTGCGAAACACCGCGAGCACCTTCGCGTCCATCGCCATGCCGGCGCGATGACTGACGTTCGGGCCCGAGATGCCGGAGCCGCCGCCGGCGAACGGCATCGGCATCGGCACCGGCGTTGGCGTCGGCATCGGCGCTGGCATCGGCTCGTCGCCGAGGTCGCCACCCCAGCCCCACTGGTTCGTGAGCGTACGCCCGGCCATCTCGCACACGGCCGGGTCGGCGGTCCGCAGCGAGGCGAGGAGGTTTCCGACCGCGCCCGGGTCACGGAGGTCGGGTTGCTGGGCGGCCAGTGCGACCGCGAGGAAAACTGCCGTCATGGTCATGGCTCCTGGAAACAAGGCAGTGATTGGACGGCGGTGACGGACCTGGGGTTGGAACCGCGCGCGTCGAACGCCGGCCCACCAAACTCAGCCGTCGCACACTGACAAGAGCGTCGCGTGCTGGCGCGACATCTCAGCTATCGGACGAGTTCCCAGTACTGGCGGAACCGCCCCTGGTGGTAGCCGTCGAGCAGCGCCTGGATCGGCTGCGTCACCGACGCACTGTTGTAGCCCGATGACAGGCGCGCGCCACCGCCTGGGAACACGCTCCGCACGATGACGCTCCCAGGCTGGCGGGGCAGCCGAGCCAGGTTGGTCATGAATGCCGGGGCGCCGCCGTCGCGAAACAGATAGAACTCAACGTTCGAGGTATAGAACGCGGACACTCGCAGTCCCGTGGCGTCGAGGTACCTGGCGACGTTCGCGAGCGCACCGGCCCCCGCCAGGTTGCCGACGATGGGCACGATCCGGTCGCGGGCGTGCAGCGACTTCACAAACTGGAAGTCCTGATCGGTCGCCAGGAAACTCCGCCGCACGGCGTCGTGATCGACCTCGAGCAGCAAGTCTCGAAACGTCGGATAGTCGTACTGAGGCGGTCGGCCGGTGGAGTTGAACTGCAGGGAGAGACCAGCATCGACGAAGCGGCGATGGAAGCGTGCAATCGTGGCACGGTCGCCACTCGACAGCGGCACGCCGAAGCCGTCGATGATCGCTGCCAGCCGCGCCTGAAGTCGTGCGAGTTCGCTTCGATCAAGCGGTCTCGCCTCATCGACCAGCCGCACGACGCTCTCGATCGACGCGTCGCGCGGCGCTGATGGGCGGCGTCCGGTCAGAAGAGCCAGGTAGTCGGCTCTGGTGGCCGCCTCCGAGAACAGCGCCTTGAACAGCAGGTGCAGCAGCAGATTGTCCCGCCGGATGTCGATCAGGATCGCCAGCGTCGGCCGCAGGTGCGCGATATACGAGAAGTTCTGATCCGGCCCAACGCCGAGGTACACGCCGTTGTCGCCGGCTTGCCCTGCAAGCGCGCGAAGCGCCGGGACGACGTGCAGGTACGAGCGCTCGTTCGAGATGAGATTATCGGTGTCGAAGTAGCCGCCCGGCTCCGACAGCGACGCGATCAGGCCGCCCAGGGACTGCGGCGGTGCCGCACTGCCAGGCGCCTGCGGGGATCGGGCGCCGGCCGGCGTCATCACACACAGCAGCGCCACACCTGACGCGATTAGCAGACGGCACATGTCAGCCCACCGTACCCGGGACCTTTCATATCGCCTTTCGGCCGTGGCGTCCATGTGGTTCTGCGCGGTCAGACGACTGGTCACGCGCAATGCCGCGAAGCCGAACTTTGGAAAGGGACGGCACATCGGGCAGCACTCGCCACTGCGCTCTTGGCGATGTTGGCGACCGCCGCATCTGCGCAGTGACCTCTAAGCGTCACTAGCCACACAGGTCCGGGCACGGGCCTCGTGGTACAGGATGACGGCTCCAGCGACGACCTCTGAGTGCGACGTCGCGATCGAGCTTGGTATCGCGGGCGCGATAGATCTGCCCTATTCTCCCTCGCCAAGGAGCGCCCTGACTTCGTATGAACCGATGCGCGCGCCGGGGGGAAGCGCCAAGGGCTGGATTATACGGGGGTACGGCTGAGCTTCTGCGCCATAATCCGGCACGCGATGAATGTCAGTCAGACACACGTCGTGCGCGATCATTGTCGCGATGTCGGCCGCGTGTGCTGGCCCACCGGGTCCATCCACGTCCTCAGGTTTTGAAAAGGCGGTTGATGCCCTTGCGGCCGGCGTGCTGGCTGACGGGCAAGTCCCCAGCCTGTCCGTTGCTGTCGCCCGTGGTGAGAACGTTGTTCTCGAGAAAACGTACGGACGCGCGGACATCGAGAACGATGTGCCCGCCGGCAACGCCACCATCTACCGCATCGCCTCGATCACGAAGCAGTTCACGGCGGCCGCTGTTCTTCGCCTCGTCGAGCAGGGCCGCGTCGATCTCGACGCCGACCTCCTGAAGTACATTCCCGAGTTCCACAGTCAGGGGCGAGCGATCACGGTTCGGCAACTCCTGAACCACACGTCGGGGATCCAGAGCCTGACCGAGGTTCCGAAGTACGTCCCGAAGGAACGGCTGGATCTCACCGACGCGGAGATCCTCGAGACGTTTCAGGACGAGCCCCCGCACTTCCGGCCGGGAGAGAACTTTCTCTATAACAACTCGGGCTTCTATCTGCTGGGCATGATGATCGAGCGCGTGACCGGGCAGTCGTACGCCGATCACTTTCAGCAGTCGATCTTCAACCCGCTGAGTCTCAAGTCGACGAGCGTCTGCGACGAGGTCAGCGTGGTTCGTCACCGCGCTCATGGGTACATCTTCAACAACGGCCGACCGCCGCAGAACGCGCCGTTTATCAGCAGCGCCGGGCCCAAGGGCGGCGGCAACCTCTGTTCCACCGCGCATGACTTGGTGCTGTGGGCGCGCGCGCTGACGGACGGCAAAGTCGTGAGCCCGCAGTCGTACGCGTTGATGGCCACGCCCGGCGCGCTGTCTGATGGACGTCCGATCGGCTATGGCCTCGGCGTGTTTCTGTCAGAGATGGAGGGACGGCCCGAGGTCTTCCATGGCGGAGATTTCTACAGCTTCACGGCTTTCCTCGCGTGGTATCCCGCCGACGATGTCACGGTCGCGGTGTTGCAGAACTCAAACGCCGCACCCGCCTTCACTGGGCACTTAGCCAGGCAGATCGCGCGCCGTCTGCTGGAACTGCCCGAGCCGCAGTTGGCCGAAACCGCACTGGACGGCAACGAACTCACACGTGTGAGCGGCACCTATCGCATCGGCCACGCGTCGATCGAAGTCCGTCGCGAGGGAGCGGACCTGGTCCTGGCGAGCGACCGTGTATGGCAACTCGCGGGGCATACGTTCCGCTACTTCGGTGGCGGTGTGTTCAGGTCGATCAGGAATCCTGACCTTCAGGCTCAATTCGGAGCCGGCTCGCACGCGCCGACCCTCTCGCTCACGCTTCACGGTCGCGCGATCGGGGATGCCGCGCGCCAAGGCAACAACGAGTCCGGCACGCCTGACGGCGCTGTCGCGACACAGGCGCCGAGGACCGGCACCCCGTCGAGCAAGATCCTCTTTGTCGGCAACAGTCTGACTTTCTACAACGAGGGCGTGTACACGCATCTCGAAAAGCTGATGGCGTCGGGAACACCACCGGTGACGGTGTGGGCGGACAAGGCCGTCGTGGGTGGCGCGTATTTCAAGTCACTCTGGGAGGTGCATCCGGAACCGAGGCAGGCCATCGCTCGCGGGTACGACATCGTGGTGCTGCAGGAGGATCTTCCGGAAACGACGGTTGCGGATTTTCGCGCTTACGCGCCGCGTTTCGTCGAGGCGATCAGGAAGACGGGTGCGCGGCCGGTGCTGACCATGGCCTGGGCCTATCGACGGCTGGGTTGGATTTCGGCCGACCAGATCGCGCAGGCACATCGGGAGCTTGGCAAAGAGTTAGGCGTGGATGTCGCTCCTGTGGGAATTGCCTGGGAGCGCGTGATGAAGGAACGTCCTGACGTCAATCTCTTCGACCCCGATTTCGAGCACCCCAACATCCACGGAACCTATCTCTCTACGCTCGTGGTGTACGCGACCGTGTTCAGGAAGGATCCCATGGCGTTGAGTTACGCGCCGTTGGGGGTGACGCCGGATGTCGCGACGTTCCTCAAGAGGGTCGCATGGGAGACGGTTCGGGATTTTTCCCAATAGCGCATTCAGAGGATCGGGAAGTGAAGGCAATCCAATGGCCGAACTACCCAAAGCGGCGCAAGGCACCTTCGACGAGCTGCTCGCGGGTGTCGAGCCTGACCTCGCCGCCATCGCGCGACGCTTGCGGGCCATCATCCGGGCCGTCGACGTGAGCACGGTTGAAACTGTGCGGCTCGGCGACAACGCCGCCACCTATGGCGTCGGGCCGAAGAAGATGACCGACGGCTACGCCTACATCATGCCCATGCGCGGCTACATCAATCTCGGCTTCTATCAAGGCGCGGTGCTGGCGGACCCCGAACGGCTGCTGGAAGGCACCGGCAAGGGGCTGCGTCACGTAAAAATCCGCTCCCTGGCCGACGCCAACCGCCCCCCTGTTCGGGCGCTGGTGGCAGCGGCACTCGCCCGGCGACGGAGTGGTGCCACCGGTCCGGCCCGGACGTCCACTCCGCGCCGCTCGAGGTGAGCAGGCTCTGGGCCGAGCGGACACTAGAACAGAAGCGCACCGCCGAGTACTGAGGACTCTGCGTTCGGACCGACTCAGAAGCCCTCGAGCACCCAGACGTTGCTCTCCTGCGTGGCACCAAGGAGCGCCACCCACTTGCCGTCAGGCGACGGCACGGCCCACGTGCCGAGTGCGCCGCGGTTGCTCCAGAGCACGGTGACCATGCCGTCCATCGTGACGTGCAACAGGCGTGCGCCAAGATCGGTCGAGTAGTCGCTCGTGAGAAACCCGTTCCCGTCGGCCGTGTAGTCCAGCGAATTGAGCGTCGTCGCACCGGCGGCGACGATGTCTCGATCGGTCGCGCCATTCCGGGTGACGACGTGGATGACGTTGCGCGGACTGCCTGGCTTCGACGACATCAAGAACGCAAAGCGATCCGCCGTCGGAGAAATCGCGACGTTTCCGGCGCCCCCAGGTAACCGGAAGAGTGTGGCCCCGAGTCCGCGCATCGGGTCGATCAGGCGGATAAGGTTGCCGGGATCGGGTCCGCGCTCCTCGCTCACGCAGGGACTGCTCGGTGCGACGCCACACGCGATCATCACAAGGTCCGGCAGGTTCGCCACCAGTTCTGCGGTGCCGCCCGGCTGGCTCACTCTCAGCAGCCGCCGCGGCGGTCCCGAATCCAAGACGATGACCCATCGGCCATCACCGGTTGCCCGGCCAAGTTGGGCGCCCGGACCACCGGCCAGCAGCTGCGACGATCCGGGAGGATTCGCGCGTTGCGCGAAGACATCGAGCGTGCCGTTGCGCGTCGACGAGAACAACACCGATTGGCTGTCGGCAGTCCAGCCGAGCGGACGATCGTGTCGATCGTCGAGCGTCAACCGGTAGGGGCTCGTCAGCCGGATGGGCGACGCGTCCACGCCCGCGACCCAGACATCCTGCTGATACTTGGACTGGAGGAAGATAAGCTTCGCGCCGTCCGGCGTCACGCTGAGCGTCGGGATGTTGAAGCCACTCCAGTGAGTCAGCCGCCGCGCCATCGCCGGCGTCTCGAGCCTGAGCTCCCAGAGATTCGCGTCCGACTCGAGCGTGGGCAATTCGTTGCCGATCAGTTCGGGCGCGCTCAGGATGACGCGGTTGGTTCCCGCGAGCACCATCGCGCGGACAAAACGGGGCAGATGATCCTTGTCCGCCAGCACCTCCAACCGATCGGCGGTGGTATCGATCGCGACGAGCTCGGTGTACCCGAGGCCCACCGGGCGCAGCGCCAGGAGCCGGCGTGAGTCCGGCATCCAGACGAACTGCCGCAGTGCATCGCGCGGATCAGCGACCGTCGCAACCGACCGCAACGGTCGCTGGCCGTCGTCGTGAATCCAGAGCTGGTTGTCCTGCAGCACCAAGGTCTGTTTGCCGTCCGGCGCGGGCAGCCCGCCAGCGATGGCCCGCCGGCTCCCCGCTCCGACGATCGACATCGACCAGAACGACTCGGCCTCGCCGGCGGCCTGCCGCCGGCCGATCACCTTGGTCCCATCGTTCGACCAGCCCTGAACGACGATGCCCGCGGTGGCTGGGAACGACTCGGTCTCGTTGGCGGCCATCAACAGGACATGGATGCCGCGAGGATCCGAATAGGCCAGAAACTTTGCGTCGGGCGACAGCGCGGCGCCCGAGATCGGATACTCCGAGGGATTGGCCGTCAACCGGACGGGCCTGAGGTCCACTGCCACTGGCGGGGGAGCCGGTGTCCGGCGATACCAAACCATCGCCGCAGCCGTCCCCGCCGCGACGAGTGCCAGCGCCGCTATCGCGGGCAGCATGCCAGCCCGACGCACGGTTGACGGCGCGGGGGCAACCACACCGACGGCAGTGGTGGCGTCGCGCTGAAGCCGCAGAAGATCCGCCTGAAGATCTGCCGCGGTCTGATATCGAAGCGCCCGATCTTTTTCGAGCGCTTTCAGGATGACGCGCTCGAGCCCGGGATCCGCCCCGGTCGGCGGCGGCGATCGATTGAGGATCGCGTCGAAGATCAGGCCCGACGTCGGCGCATCGTACGGACGCTTCCCCGCCGCCATCTCGTAGAGAACGATCCCGAGCGCGAAGATGTCGGCGCGCGGATCGAGGTCCTCGCCACGCACCTGTTCGGGCGCCATGTAGGCGATCGTGCCTACCGCCTGGCCGCGCTGCGTCTGCACCGCGTCGAACATGGTCTGCGCGGTATCGCTGTACACGCTCGCGAACTTGGCGAGGCCGAAGTCGAGAACCTTTGCCTCGTCTCGGGTCGTGATGAAGACGTTCGAAGGCTTGATGTCGCGATGAACGATGCCCTTCTCATGCGCCGCCTGCAGCGCGTCGGCAATCTGAATCGCCCAGCGCAGGACGTCGCCCGCCGGCGGCTTCCCAGCCGCGAGCCGCTGCGCCAGCGTCTGCCCCTGGAGCAATTCCATCACCAGGAACGGCCGTCCCTGGTGATCGTCGATCTCGTGGAGGACGCAGATGTGAGGATGGTTGAGGACCGAGGCGGTCCGCGCCTCACGACGAAAGCGCTCGAGGCGCGAGCCATCCGGATCGGCGGCGTCGTCCGACAGGAACTTGATCGCGACGAGGCGGCCAAGCCGCAGATCCTCGGCACGGTAGACGACTCCCATCCCACCACTGCCGATCGGCTCGAGGACGCGATAGTGGGAGATCGTTTCGCCTGTCATGGGTGCAACGCCATCTGGCGCACGGCATACGCTACACCGCCGAACGGCCAGCGGGAGCAGGAAAACACTCGCGGGAAACGCGCAGGTGCCTTTGCCGTTAGCAATGGCCTCAACGGCAACACCTGCCGAGGGCGTCGCTCAGCCGTCCCACCCGTATAATCGCCTCACATTTGCCCCTCACCCTTGGCGCGCGCCGGCCGGTGTTCTTCTGGGTCGTGCTCGTCGCCTGCCTGCTGTTCGCGTTCGCCTCCTCGTTCACGGTCTACGTTTCGATTCGTCACTACGGCCCGCTGAAGGCGCCCGGGTGGAACGTTCGGGCGGAGCGCGGCGGATGGTTTGTCACCGACATCGACAGTCGTGGGCCGGCTGCCGGCCAACTCGAAATCGGCGATCGCTTGCTTGCGATCGACGGCGATGAGCGGTCGGCGATTGTCGGCGTCGCCTATTGGCGTCACGTTCGCGCCGGTTCGACGTATCGCGTGGACCTTGAACGGCGCGGCGAGCGCGTGTCCGTTGACTTACTGCTGCCGCTTGGCCCCGGCCGGCCCTTCGACATTGTTTTCGTCGTCTACGCTCTGGTGTTCTTCGCGTGCGGTGCGGTCCTGGGCCTTTTGCGTCCGGGCGATCAGCAGGTGCGATTGGTCGCGTCATGCCTGATGGCGCTGGGAATCGGCACGCTCACGGCGACGCTGGCGACGTTTCGTGGGTTTCTCGCGGGCTGGGAGGTCCCCACGTATTTCGTGCTCGTCACGCTTGCGCCATGTGTGTATCCCCTGACCTACCACGTGTTCTGCCGCTTTCCCACGGGCCAGCATCCCGGCGGGTTGTGGCAGGCGATGCAGTGGCTGCTCTACGCGCTGTTCGTACTCGTGTTCTGGCCGGCCTGGATCCTGCACTACCTCGGCGTGGACATCGGCGCGCGTGCGACGCAGTTCCTTGTCGATCATCCATCGTTGTATCTGATTGGCTATCGAGTGGGCGCCCGCGAGAGCTATGTGTTCTGGATGTTGTGCCTCGTGCTGGCGATGGTCGTCACGGCGCGCAATTATCGCCGTCTTGATAGTCCGGACAGCCGTCGCCGAATCCGATTGGTCGTTGCGGGACTGATGATTGCGCTGATCCCGTTTGCCCTCGTGACCTTCGCTTACCGCTTCGGCGCGATCGCCGACGAGATCTATCGTCGCTATCTCGGTCCGATCGCGTTTCTGCCGATGATCGGCATTCCGCTCTCGCTGGCGGCAGCGGTCTGGAAGGAGCAACTGTTCGACATCAAGGTGCTCGTCCGGCGCGGACTGCAGTACCTGTTCGCGCGCGCGGCGCTCCGCACCCTGCTCGTCCTGCCGGTCGCACTCCTGCTCTTCTCGATCTTCAGGAATCCAAACCGCACCGTCGTGCAGATCCTCACTGAGGGCTCCGGCTGGCTGAACCTCGTCTTGATCGGCGCCATCGGCGCCGTGCTCCAATCGCGTCAGCGGCTTCGGACGACGCTCGACCGGCGCTTTTTCCGTGAGGCCTATCAACAGGAGCAGGTGCTGGTGCACCTGATCGACGAAGTGCGGCAGCACGATTCGCTCGCGGAGATCGCGAAGCTGGTGGGCACGCGCATCGACTCGGTGCTGCACCCGACCGCGCTGCATGTCTTCTATCGCGCGGACGAGCGCAGCGGCCGGTTCGAGCGTCACTCGTCGTCCGATCGCCGCGATTGCCGGGCCTGCCGGCGAGTTTCGACGGTGACATCGAAGACATCGAACGGCAGTGGCTCGAACGGTCGGCCGGTCATCTCGTCGTGCCGATTACCGGAACCGGCGATCGCGTCGTCGGCGTGCTGCTCCTCGGCGAGCGGAAGTCGGACGAGCCGTACTCCGCGACGGATCGGCGCCTGCTCGAAGGCATCGCGTCGCAGATCGGTCTCGTGTATGAGAATCAGCATCTCAAGGAACGGGTGCGGCGGGACGCCGATGTCCGCCGCGACGTGCTCGCGCGACTCGACGATCGCAGCATCAGCCTCCTCAAGGAATGCCCCGTGTGCGGCCGTTGTTACGACGGCGCGACCGAGCGCTGTGACGCCGATGGCGCGGAAGTCGCGCTGACGCTGCCGATCGAACGCACGCTCGACGGCAAGTACCGCCTCGATCGCGCGCTTGGGCGTGGCGGCTTCGGCGCCGTGTTCGAAGCCGCGGACTTGCGATTGCGGCGACAGGTCGCGGCCAAGATCATGCTGGGGTCGCACTTCGGCGATCAGACGGCGCTCCGGCGATTCGAGCGTGAAGCGCGCGCGGCGGCGAAGATCGACCATCGGAACATCACGCGCGTGCACGACTACGGCGCGGTCGGCTCCGGCGGCGCGTATCTGATCATGGAGCTGGTGACCGGCCGGACGTGGCGGCAGGAGCTGCAGCGTTCCGGGGTTATTGCTCCCGCGCGGGCGTCAGAATGGTTCCGGCAACTGCTCGAGGGCCTTCAGTTCGCGCACAAGCTTGGCGTCGTCCACCGCGACCTGAAGCCTGAGAACGTGATGATCGTCGACATGTCTGCTGCCACCGGTGATTCGGGAACCGGTGACCACCTGAAGATCATGGACTTCGGTCTCGCGAAGGTGCTCGATGCGGGAACAGGAGCCACCGAGTCGGTGACCCTCGCCGGAACGGTGATGGGCACGCTCGGCTATATGGCGCCAGAAGTCGTGAACGGCGGGGTGATCGACGAGCGCGTGGACATCTTCGCGATCGGCGTGATGCTGGTCGAGACGCTCACCGGCTTGCGTCCGTTCAGGGGACCGACGCAGCAAGAGATCCTGCTGGCACTTCTGCAAAGCGAATATCACCTCTCCGGAGATTCAGCGGAGACTCGGGCGCTGGATGTCATCGTGCAACGCTGCCTGGCCAAGGATGCGCGGGATCGGTATGGCTCGGCAGCGGAGTTGGCGAAGGATTTGGTTCCCGCTCTCGCGCGTTGCGAAGGGTTCCACGGACCCTACGACTTGACGCTGCCCGACTCGCGAACCATTTAGAGTCGAGCCGAAAGTTGGGTGGGCACGCACCAAGAGCTCTGCGGATGAGCTAACACCATCGCTCCGCTCTTATAATCCACACAAATTGGCGTTGACTCCAGGTACTCGCCTCGGCCCGTATGAAGTGACCGCCCAGATCGGTGTGGGCGGTATGGGGGAGGTGTATCGGGCGATCGACACCAACCTGAAACGAGGCGTGGCGATCAAGGTGCTGCCGGCATCGGTAGCCGCGGATGCCGAGCGGCTGGCGCGCTTCCAGCGTGAGGCGGAAGTCCTCGCCGCACTCAATCATCCAAACATCGCGGCGATCTATGGCCTGGAGCGATCAGGCGCCACCACGGCGCTGGTCATGGAGCTGATCGACGGACCGACGCTCGCCGACCGCATCGCACAGGGCGCTCTCCCGATCGATGAGTCACTGCCGATCGCCAGGCAGATCGCTGAAGCGGTCGAAGCGGCGCACGAGCGGGGGATCATCCATCGCGATCTGAAGCCGGCGAACATCAAGGTGCGCGCCGATGGAGTGGTGAAGGTCCTCGACTTCGGGCTCGCGAAAGCGATGGAGCCCACGAGCGCGATGTCGGCAAGCGCCGTCGATGTCCCCCACGATCACGACGCCGGCAATGACGCAATCGGGCATGATCCTCGGCACCGCCGCCTACATGAGTCCGGAGCAAGCGCGAGGAAAGACGGCGGACAAGCGCGCGGATGTCTGGGCATTCGGGGCCGTGCTGTTTGAGATGCTCACTGGCAAGCGGGCATTTCCCGGCGAGGACATCACCGACACGATCGTCTCGGTTGTCAGCAAGGAGCCGGATTGGCGCACGCTGCCGGCCGCGACGCCCGCGGGTCTTCGCCGATTGCTCGCCCGCTCTTTGAAAAAGGACCCCAGGGCACGGTTGCAGGCCATCGGTGAGGCGCGCGCGCAAATCGAGGAACTGCTTAGTGGCGCAGCCGACGAGACGCTCTGCTGCGCCGGGCGATCCCCGCCGCTTTGCCGCGCTCAGCGTGGTCGCGCGCGCTGCCGTGGATACTGGCGGCGTCGACGCTCGTGTTCGCGGTCGCCTCGCTGCTGCTGTGGGCGCCATGGCGCAGTGCGTCCCCGAGCCCCACCGCGCTCCGATTTACGCCATTTGCTTTCGAGCAAGGCGGGCAAAGCAACCCGGTGTGGGCCCCAGACGGCAAAGCCGTGGCCTTCGCGGCGCGGCAGAAGGACACGGACCCGTTTCAGGTCTATGTGCGTTATCTGGATTCACCGCTGGCCACCCCGATCACCCACCTTGCCGTGGACGCTATTCCAATCAGCTGGACCGCGACCGGAATGATCGTATTCCGATCAACACAGCCGCCGGCCGGACTCTGGTCGGTCTCGCCTGTGGGCGGAGATCCACAGCCATTTCAGGACTATGGAGGCGTCAATCGGACCGGCACCAGAGGCCTCTACGGCGTCAGTGTCCCGGGACGGCTCGACCCTGGCATGGCTGCATCAAGGCAGACGATGGGCTGATCGGTCTCTGGATCAGTTCGCCACCGGGCAGTGCGCCGAAGCGGTATGAGCCGGCCCCGTTTGCCGCCCGATTCAGTGTCGAGCGCCCCCACGGTGAAGTTCTCGCCGGACGGCACGCAGATCCTCCTGCGTGCGGGACGCGGGCGCCGGCGAGGAAGCGTGGTTGATGCCATACCCCGCGGATGCGGCCAACCCGCCGCGCCGGATTCTCCAAGCGTTACCGCTGGGCGGCACGACGTTTTCGTGGATGCCGAATAACCGCCACGTGGTGCTGTCCACCTCACCTGGAATGTCGCCTCAACAACTCTACATGGCCGACACAGTATCGGGGGCGTTTGCCGTGCTCTCGACCGGCACGACAGCACAACGGGCGCCAGCGGTATCCCCGGACGGGACCAAACTGGTATTTCTCGAAGCAGTCGCGGACTTTGACATCGTTTCGATCAGCCTGACGACCGCCGTCGTTGCACCGCTGATCGCCACGCAGCGGAACGAGAACCAGCCTGCCTGGGCAGCCCGGGAATCGGCGATGGTTTACGTGACCGATCGCAGCGGCCTCTTCGAGATCTGGTTGCACAAGCCCGGCCAGCTGGACCGACCGTTGGTATCGTCACGCGATTTCCCGCCGGACACGACCGATACGCTCATGGGGCCCGTCCTCTCCCCCGACGCCACGCGCGTGATCTACACGCGAGTGGAGCGGGCCGGACCCGGTCTGATGTGGATATCGGCCGTTGACCGGCGGCTCGCCGGTGCGGCTTGTCAAGGGTAGCGCTGAGCGTGAACGGGCTGGCTCCTGGTCACCGGACGGGAAGTGGTTCGTCTACATCCACTACGAAGGGGACCGGTCGTCGCTGAACAAAGTGAAGACCACGGGACAAGCGGAAGCGGAGGTGTTGAAGGCAGATATCAAGCCCGTCGGCGCTTGGCTGCCCCTGTGGTCGCCGTCGGATGATTGGATTCTGTACGCTGATGGAGGCGTGAAGTTGATATCGCCGGACGGCAAGACGACGCGCCATCTCTCCTCGACGACCGCAGTCGCGTACGCGTTTTCAGCCGACGGCCAGACGATCTATGGCATCCGGCACGCGGCTGCCGACAGACTGGAGCTATTCTCCGTGAGTGTCGCTGGCGGGACCGAGAAGACCATCGGCTCGTTCGGACGGGAGCATCTTCCCGTGACCCTTGGGGGTCCGGCCACGCGTCTCTCGCTGGCCCCGGACGGCAAGAGCCTCACCTTCAGCACAAGCAGGAACACGTCCAACCTATGGCTGATCGAGGGTCTCAACGGGGTGACACGGCCATAGTGAACACGCGCATCGACTTCCTCGCGCCCGAATCACTCTCCTGATCGGAACGGCAAAGGCACACGCCGAAGGTGCTAAGCTCCAAGACACGTCACCGTGATGCGCACAGTCCGCGTCATCGACCTCGATCCGCTCGTGAACGGCCGCGACTCCGAGCGCGTTGCAGAAGAAATCGGCCACGCCTGCCGCGAGTGCGGCTTCTTCTATGTTGTCGGGCACGGCGTTCATGCGGACCTGCCGCAACAGCTCGAGACCTTGAGCCGCGAGTTTTTTGCGCAGCCGCTTGACGCAAAGATGAAGATCCGGATGGAGCTCGGCGGTGCCGCGTGGCGAGGCTACTTCCCCGTGGGCCAGGAGCTGACCTCGGGAAAGCCCGATCGCAAGGAAGGGATCTACTTCGGTGCGGAGTTGCCTCACGATCATCCGCTGGTCACAGCCGGCACGCCGTTGCACGGACCCAACCTGTTCCCCGAGAATCTGCCCGCGTTCCGCTCAGTGGTCTTGACCTATCTCGACGAGATGACGCGTCTCGGTCACACGCTGATGACGGGCATCGCTCTGAGTCTCGGTCTGAACGGATCGTACTTCTTCGAACGCTACACCGCCGATCCTCTCGTGCTCTTCCGCATTTTCAATTATCCGCCGGAGTTGGCCGCCGGAAGTTCCGAACCGAGTTGGGGAGTGGGCGAACACACGGACTACGGGCTGCTGACGATCCTGAAGCAGGACGACGTCGGTGGTCTGGAGGTGAAGTCTCAGGGCCAGTGGATTCCGGCACCGCCGATTCCTGGTTCGTTCATCTGCAACATCGGCGACATGCTCGACCGCATGACGGCCGGCGAGTATCGCTCGACGCCACACCGCGTCCACAACGTGGCAACGCGGGACCGACTGTCGTTTCCGTTCTTCTTCGACCCCAATTGGCAGGCGCGTATCAAGCCGATCGTGTTACCTGGCGCCCGCGCGGTTGACGGCGAACGCGAGGAGCGTTGGGATCACGCCAACGTGCACGACTTCGACGGGACATATGGCGAGTACGTGCGCGCAAAAATCGCCAAGGTCTTCCCGCATCTGTTTCGCGTCACGCTCTGAATCGTCAACCAGTCCCGGGTCACGCCCGGATCGAATCGCTTACGATGCCTCACCTCATCGGCATGCGCGTGGCGCGCCATTTGCAACGGATTGGCACAAGGCCGCGTCGCACTAACGCGACGGAGCGCTGAGGGAGCAAAACGATGAATCTGCTGCTGATCTTGATCATTCTGCTCGTCCTGCTCGGCGGAGGCGGCTTCTATGCTGGAGGACCGAGGGTCGGTGGCGGCGCGGTCGGCCTGATCCTTCTGATCATCGTCATCCTGGCCCTCACGGGGCGACTCTGATCAGGCGGCCCTGCACTCGGTCCATCGTCGGCCGCGGTCACGTTTAAGGTCTTGAGCGCAACGCCGCGTTTCGGCGTGATACCTCTCGCCCATCCGCGACGTCGTCCAGCTTGCCGCGGGGACCCGAAGAATCCCGCGCATTTTCCGTTTCTTTACCGGTATTCGCCGCAACAGAACGTGAAGCCGGGTATGTCATCCCTCAGTGCTCATCACGACCGTGCTCAACGACGACCACGCCTACAGCCTGGGTCCAGGCGCCCATTCGTGGGACCGGATTTGGATGATCCCTGGCGCCGGTGCGATGGCGGTATCTTCTGCTGTTCGCGCTGTACCTTCAGTCGCCCGTTGAGCGGTCCCGATGATGATAGGTTCGCACAGAGGTGTTCGGATGCGTTCGTCCATTAGCCTTGCGGCCGCTGCCGCGTTGTTCACGCTCACCGTTGTCGTCAATCCGGCGGCGCAAGGTGGCCCGCCGCAGCGCAGGGCCGGAGCGCGCCGCCCGCCGTTTCCGGCACAGCAGCGACCTCCTGGTGATCCTGCGCTGATCGCACGCGGCAACGGACTCTACGGTGTCCATTGCCGTGTCTGCCATGGCGTCGATTTGCGCGGCGGCGATCAGGGCGGCCCAACCTCCTGCGATCCGATACGGTGCTCAACGATCAGGCCGGCGAGCTGATCGCACCGGTCATCCTGAACGGTCAACAGGGCGATGCCGCCGATCCGCGTCACGCCGGAAGATGCCCGCGCGATCGCCGAGTACATCCACAGCGTCACCGCGACGATGCACGGCAGGGGAGTCCGCCGCCGGGTCCCGCCGCCGGTGCTGAACGTGCGTGGTCGGCGATGCCGCCGCGGGCGAGGCCTACTTCAAGACGCAGTGTGGCACGTGCCATTCGGCGACCGGCGATCTGCAAGGGATCGGTTCGCGACTCTCCGATCCCACCGCGCTGCAGAACTACTGGATCTCAGCCGGCGGCGCGCTCGCGCGCGGTGGCCGCGGACGGACGCCCGGCCAATGCCGGTGACCGTCACGCCGGCAACGGGTCAGAAAGTCGAAGGCACATTGGTGCGTCTCGACGATTTCTACGTCGTCGTCGAACTTGCGGATGGCACGCAGCGCACCTTCCGTCGCAGCGGAGACCAGCCGGTCGTCGACGTTCGTGATCCTTTGGAGCCTCACGTCAAGTTGCTCCCGACCTACACCGACAGGGATATTCACAACGTGACGGCATACCTGGTGACGCTGAAATGAAAACCCGTTCGCCTCCTGGTTCTGCTCCTCGCGCTGCCGCCAATCTGGCTGAGCGGCCAGTCGCAGAATGGCGGCGGCCTCGATCCCGCGGCCATCAAGAAGCCGCTGTCCGATTCGTGGCCGGTCTATTCCGGCGACTACACCGGTCGCCGTTTCAGCGCCCTGAAGCAGGTCGATCGCACCACCGTCAAGAACCTCGCGCTGGCGTGGGTCGCGCGCCTCACCGCGGGCACCGGCGCCGGCCCAGTCCCGCCGGCACCTGGTGGCGCACCGGCGCGGGTGGCGGTCCGCCGCAGCTCCGGCCGGCCCACCGATGATCGTCGGTGGCGTCGGAACCGGCGAATTCGCATCCAGCGCCACGCCGAACATCAAGGGATCGATCTTGATGGTCGACGACGTGCTCTACGTCACGGCACCAGACAATGTGTGGGCGCTCGACGCGCACGACGGCCATGTCATCTGGCAGTACTACTGGAAGACCCGCGGCGGCACGCACATCGGCAACCGCGGCGCGGCGCTCCGCTACAACACGCTGTACTTCGAGACGCCCGATAACTATCTGGTCGCCCTCGACGCCAAGACCGGCAAGGAGAAATGGCACGTCGAGATTGCCGACTTCGAGCAGCAGTACCTCTCGACGCCGGCTCCGGTCATCGTCGACAACCATGTCATCGTCGGCACCGGCAACGATCTGGATGCGCCGGGCTTTCTGCAGTCCTACGACGCCGACACCGGCAAGCTGCAGTGGAAGCTGTACATGACCCCGATGAATCCCGGAGACCCGGGATTGGACACGTGGCCGAACCTTGAAGCGGCGCGGCACGGCGGCGGGCACCCGTGGCTCCCGGGCTCGTACGATCCGGAGACGCGGCTGTACATCGTCGGGACCGGCAATCCGACGCCCGCGTACACCGGCGTCGCCCGGCCGGGCGACAACCTCTTCACCTGCTCACTGGTCGCCGTGAACGTGGATACCGGGAAAATGGCGTGGTACTTCCAGACGTCAGCCCACGATACCCACGACTGGGACTCCGCCCAGACGCCAATCCTGATCGATGGCGTCATCAACGGGAAACCTCGCAAACTCGTTTCGACAGCGGCTCGCAATGGATATTTCTACACGCTGGATCGCGTCACCGGCGAGCACATCGTGACGAGTAAGTACGGCTCGTACTCGAACTGGTCAAAAGAAGTGCGACCGACCGGCGTCGTCTCTCCCGACCCCGGCAAGGAAGCGACGATTCCGGGATCGCTGGTGTCGCCAGTCGAAGGCGGTGTGACCAACTGGCCGCCCGGCGCCTTCTCCCCGGATACCGGGCTGTTCTATATCCAGGAGCACAACGGCATCAACATGCTCTACCTGACGGATCCGGATCCGCGCGGATCGATGGGCCTTGGAGGCAAGTCGGTCTACGGCCTTGGATCGCTCGGCGACTTCCTGACCGCGATCGATTACCGCACCGGCAAGGTGGCGTGGCGCCATCGGTTCCCGGGCGGTGGTGGCGGCGGACTGCTGGCGACGGCGGGCGGGCTGGTGTTTTCGGGTGATGGCAGCGGCAACTTCGCCGCCTTTGATGCCGCAAACGGGAAGCCGCTCTGGCATTCGCGGATCAACAACATCTCGAATGCGCCGCAGACGTATTCAGTGGGCGGACGTCAGCAAGTGCTGGTCGCAGTCGGCGACACGCTCTACGCGTTCATGCTGCCCCAATAGGAGATACACGATGCGCTACACCAGACGGGATTTCGGCAAGTTGGCGCTCACGGCGATGCCGGCTGTCGCGATCGCGAGGCCATCTCTCGCCGCGCTGGCGCAAGCGCCGGCCAAACCGAATTCGACCATCAACGGCGTCAACCTCGGCACCATCACCTACAGCTACCGCAGCATGCCCGATCAGAGCGCGGAAGCGATCCTGCGCTACGTGCTCGATTCCGGAATCAGCCGCATCGAATTCATGGGTGGGCCGGTCGAGGCGTTCGCCGGTGCGCCGCCGTCAGGCGGCTTCCGCGGAGGCGGCCGTGGCGGACCGCCGCCAACGCCCGAACAGCAGGCGGCCCAGCGCGAAGCTGCGGAGCGGCTACGCGCGTGGCGAACGTCCGTGTCGATGGATCGTTTCAAGGCGCTGCGGAAGATGTTCAACGATGCCGGCGTCACGATCTACGCGTGGAAGCAGCTCAACCCGAACATGTCCGACGGCGAAATGGAATACGTGTTCAACGTCGCGGAAGCGCTCGGCTGCACGCACACCACACTCGAGCTGATCGACGAACCCGAACCACTGCGGCGCATCGGACAATTCGCGGAGAAGAAGAAGATCTACGCGGCCTATCACACGCACCTGCAGGGCAGCATGACGGCGTTCGATCAGGCGTTTGCGGTTTCGAAGGCCAACATGGCGAACGTCGATCTCGGGCACTTCGTCGCCGCGGGCGGCGACCCGATCGCATTCATCAAGAAGTTCAACGGACGGATCTCCAGCGTGCACCTGAAGGATCGCACGACGCCCGCGAATGGTCAGGGGAACGTGCCGTGGGGCACGGGCGATACGCCAATCAAGGAGATCCTGCTGACGATGAAACGCGACCGGCACGCGTATCCGGCCGCCATCGAGCTCGAATACGAGGTGCCATCAGGATCGGATGCGGTGAAGGAGACGGCGAAGTGTCTCGACTTCTGCAAGGCCGCCCTGGCGAAGGGGTAATGGAGATTCCGGACGATCACCAGCGAAACGCCGTCTGCGCGGCGCGCGTCGCGAGCGTCCCGAAGAGCATCTCGGCCGTCTCGCGCCCGAGGTACGGAATGCTGATGCGGTGCATCCCGCCGCCCGCGGTATCCACACGCAGACTGGCCATCGCCGCCCGCCGATCGAACGGCGACTCCGTGCAGCTGACCGCTTGGATCTTGGCAATCGGGGCGATCGTGACGGTCCGCCACAACCAGCCGCTGCGGAACGCCACCACGTCCTCGGTCGCGGCCCAGTGCATGTGCTGCACGTGCTGCATCGTCACGATGGCGAGCGACGCGGTGACGACGGGCAGGATGGCAATGCCGCCCCAGCCGAACCAGCCGAGGAACGGCGCCGACGTCACGACGGCCAGGAGCAGGGCCGGCTTCAGCGCACGGCGAAACGCACGCGGGTGCAGTGACTGCCACTCGAGGGCGTTCAGGTCCGTGGTCGGAAGCACCTCGCGCACCAGCGCGGGCACAGCGTCGCGCCGGATGATCGGCGCCAGCGGCTCGCGCTGCCGCCTGGCTTGCTCCCCCGGCTCGGGTCGAGCGCCAGGCCCGCCCGCGGTGTCGACTCGAACCGTCATCCGCTCGACCAGCCGCTGGAGCGGCGACTCTCGAATCGTGAGCGTCTGGATGCGCCGCAGCGGAATCGTCGCCGTCACGCGCGTGAGCAGACCGTATTCCGTCCGAAGATCGTCGCCGACGCGCGACAGCCGGAACTCGTGCAGGCGGACGAAGGACCAGATCAGCGAGAGCACGCGGACCAGGACCAGTAAGCCGGCGACGCCGCCGACGAGCGCGACGATGCGGATCGGCGACGGGAGCTCGCCCCTCGCGAGTCCGGCGATGGTCTCACGCACGAGTCCTTGACCGTAGCGGAGCGCCAGCTGGTCCCAGAAGATGTTGACGAGCCCGGCTTCCCAGAGAACGCCGTACGCGCCGGCCACGAGGATGAGGCCACGGTTTTCGAGCACCCCATTGAGAAGCAGCTCGCGCAGCGGAAGGTGCAGCAGCGTGCGCGTTTCGACGGCCTGAGCCGCCGCTCGATCGATCGTCTCCGGTCGGT
Source organism: uncultured Acidobacteriota bacterium (assembly GCA_963841895.1). Taxonomy (GTDB): domain Bacteria; phylum Acidobacteriota; class Vicinamibacteria; order Vicinamibacterales; family UBA2999; genus JACCSI01. The sequence goes on along the minus strand of CAWJEO010000042.1, from coordinate 4,762 downwards.
CCGGAGCCGCCGGCGCGGTTCGCACGCGTCCCGCGAAGATGCGCCGGCGCATCTCCTCGAAGACCGTCTCGTGCAGGACGCTGATGGTGGCTTCCGGCGCCTGTCCGCCGCCGGTCTCGATGCGGACTTCGACGACACCCAGCAGCCGGTGCACGACGTTTCGCACCGCGTCCAAATTCTGAATCCGATCGTAGGGCACGTGGCGCTCGTTGCGAAACACCAGCCCGGAACGAATCACGAGCTCCGACCCTTCGTAGCGCAGGCGGAACGTCAGATAGCGAATCACCGCGACGATGGTGGCGGGGATCAAGACTAGTAGCAGCCAGAACTGCCAGTTGCCGATCTCCAGATCGCCGGGGATCCACCGGTCCATCCAACGCGAGGGATTCATCCAGCGCGGCCCGGATGACGGCTCCGTCGATCGGCCGGTCGAAAAGAAGAGCAGCACGGCCGGCAACAGGAAGGCCTTCAGGCTGCCGGCGAGGGAGAAGAGTATCGACGCCAGGTGGAGGCGATGCTCAGACGGCATCGTTCTGGCCACCTGGAAGCAGGTGCGTGCGCAGGCGCCGCGCCATCGTGAAGTCGAGCCCTGGCAGCGTCACCCGCGAGTGTTCCGTGCCCGCCGTGTAGACGATCAGCGTGCCAAGGCCGTAACGGCGCTCGATCGGCCCTTGCGACACGTCGGTGTGCTGAACGCGGGACCGCGGGACATTGGTGATCGTTTGCCAGTGCACGCCGCGCGCGATCTCGAGACCATCCCCGTCGACCCGATAGGACGCGAACCGGTAGGCGATCGGTGGCCACCGATACATCTGCCACGCGACCGCGGCCGAGAGCAGCATCCAGAGCAGGACGAGGAGCAGCCCGGCAAGCCAACTGCCGCTGGTGATCCACAGCGTGATGACGCCGACGACCGACACAACGGCGACCAGGATGGCGGCGTGGATACGCTGCACCGTGACCCAGCGCGGATCGAGGTGACGTCGGACGCCGTCGGCGAGTGTCTCGCTCGGTGCATCGGCCGCTTCGGTGGGGCTCGCGGTCACAGTGCGTTCACTTTACAAGGAGCTGCCGCAGGAGGCGAAACAACGTTGCACCGGCTTGCCGTGACACGTCCGCGCCGCCCTGTTGTTGGACCCGGAAACCCGAGGGTCGCAGCGACCGCTGCGTAGGACTCTCGAAATCTCCTGAAAATCGGCGACCACGCTCGTCGCCCGCTTTCGCGCCGCCGACCGACGATTGACTGAGAATACGAAGTAGGCGGCCATCCGCGATCCGAGCACTGCTAATATGCGTCATCCACAGGAGGCAGGCATGTCGTTTTCACGTCGCGAATTCGTCAGGAAGCTTGGTGTTGGCGGAGCCGGCATTGCCGCTGCCTCCCACATCATCGGCTATGGGCACGAGGAGCTTCTCGCGTTGGCCGGCACTGAACAGGCACGCGGTGGCGGCCAGCGGAGTGCCACTGCCAGCAGCCCGGCGATTCGTCTCAGCAGCAACGAGAATCTCAGAGGACCCGGCCCGAAGGTGCTCGACGTGCTGCGGACGCATCCGTCCCGTGACCTGGGCCTGGGATATCCGCCGCCCAACGTCAGCAACTTTGTCGACGCGATTGCGGCGCTGCATGGCGCGAAATCGGAGAACGTCATCATCTCGACCGGTTCGGGCGAGATTCTGACCGCGGCGGTCATGGCCTACTGCGCGGGAGCCAAACCGCTGGTCACGGGAGACCCGTCATACGGCTCGCCAGCGCAAACCGCGCAGCGGATCAAGGCGCCGGTGAAGTTCATTGCCGTCGACGCGAAAACCCTGGCACTCGATCTCGAGGGCATGATTCGCGCCGCGATCGGCACCGGTCTCGTGTTCCTCTGCAATCCGAACAACCCCACGTCGTCCGTGCAGACGACGGCGGATCTGGAACAGACGGTGCGCACCATCAAGCAGCGCTCGCCGGAAACCGGCATCCTGATCGACGAGGCGTATCTCGAATACGCGACCTTGCCAGGTTCCGGCACGATGGTGAAGCTGGCGCTGGAGCTGCCAGGCGTCTTCATCTCGCGGACGTTCTCCAAGGCGTACGGCATGGCCGGCATGCGCATGGGCTACGCCGTTGGTCAGCCCGAGACGGTCAGAAAAGTGTCGAATGGGTGGGGGCTCGGGAGCATGAACGAGCTCCAGGCCGTTGCTGGTATTGCGGCGGTGAAGGATCAGGCGCACATGGACTGGGAGCGGCAGGAGAACAAGCGCGTGCGCGACTGGACGCAGGCACAGTTCAGGGCCATGGGCTTCCAATCGCCGGAGTCGCAGACGAACTTCATCTTCGTCAACATTGGCAGGCCAGCGGTCGAATTCCGCGACGGGTGCCGCGCGCTGGGCGTGTCCGTCGGGCGCGACTTCCCGCCGATGGAAAAGACCTACGCGCGCATTTCGCTCGGCCGGATGGAAGACATGGAAAAGGCCATGCCGGTCTTCAAGAAGGTATTGGGCAAGGCCTAGCGAGGCTTCGCCTCAGACCGGGCAAGCATGCCTCACCCGGCTACGCCTCGCTAGATTGCAGTGTTGGTTTTGCCCCGCCTCCGGCGGGGCGAGAGTCTTGAAGGCCATGTGAAAACTTGACTCACTGACAAGGATTCTGGGCCTTCAAGACTCTAGCAAGCCCGTCGCAGAAGTCGTCGCATTCCCGAGGTCGGCGCGCCGCGAGGTGCGCCGGCACGGTTGCCGCCGGTCCCCGCCGAGGTTCAGACCTGCACCGGGGCTCGGCTGTTCGCAACCGTCCGGCACGGGAGCGGTGCTGCACGCGATCGAACTCGCTCAGATCAACGATTTAGGCCCGATCTGAACCGCCAGAATCCGCCAGACAGGGTCGTGTCAGGCATCGGATCTTCCCTACGTGCTCTATTGCTGCAACAGGCGGGCGATCTCCTCGTGCCCGCGCTTCTTCGCCCAGGCGAGCGGCGTCGCCCACGCCGGATCGTCCGGCAGACTGCGCGGCGCCCCGCGCTCGAGCAGCAGCGTGACCATCTCGCGTTGTCCGAACTTCGCCGCCCACGCCAGCGGCGTGGACCGGAGGTGCTCGTCGCGCGCGGTCAGATCGGCGCCCGCGTCGACGAGCGCCTTCGCCTTTTCGAGGTCGCCGCTGCGGGCCGCTTCGTGGAGCGGCGTGATGCGCAGCCAGTTGTGCGCGACTGCCGGCCACGCCTCGTCGGGATCCTCGCGCGTCGGCGTCGCGCCGTAGGAGAGGAGCAGCTGCTCCATGCGCGCATTGGGCCGCCGTTCGCGCGCGATGCAGAGCGCATCCCCCGAGCTCTCGACCGGCGGATTCGGAAACGCGCCGCGTTCGAGCAGGAGCTTCGCGATCTCGTAGTGGCTGTTGAAGACCGCCTCGTAGAGCGCCTTGCCTCGCGGCGCGATCTGTTCCTCGGGCAGGTTGGGATCGGCGCCGTGATCGAGGAGCAGCTGCACGATGTCGAGCCGACCGGCTGCCGCGGCGTTGGCGAGCGGGGCGCCGGCGCCGAGATAGTAACCCTCGTAACCACCGAGCCGGTTGGCCAGCGACGGATCCTGGCCGAGCAGCTCGCGCACGCGATCGAGATCGCCGGTGTGACACGCGGTCGGCAGATCGACGATGGCGCCGCGTGATCGCAGGTGCGCCATCACCTGCGCCGCCGTTGTCGGCCAGTCGCGCGGGACGTCGCGCCAGCCGCGATAGAAATAGTCGCCGTTGGTCAGATGAATCGGCTGCGCGCCGTCCATGCGTCGAGCATCGATGTCGGCGCCGCGTTGCAGCAGCTCGTCGATCGCCTCGAGCTGCCGCGTCATCGTCGCCCAGTGGATTGGCTGATTGGATCGGCCGTCGCCCTTCGAGAGGAGCGCAGGCGTCGCATCCAGCAGCTCGCGCATCCGCGTCAGATCGTGCTCCCGCAGCGCGAGCGCAATCGGTTCGCCCTTCGACGAGGCGTTGAACTTGGTGTCGAGCGTCTCGGTCAGCAGCCGCTCCATCTCCACGTAGCCGCGATCGCGCGCAATCTCCAGCGGGCTGTCGTCGAACCACAGATCCATCGGGTTGCGATCGTGCTCGAGCAGGAATCGCGCGATGTCGAGCCGATTCTCGCGAACGGCGAAGTAGAGCGGCTTGCGATAGGTGTAGTGGGCGCGCGCCAGCGACGGATCCCTGGCGATGAGCGCGCGAACGGCGTCGAGATCGCCGGAGATGCAGGCCTGGATCAGCGCCCAGAGGTCGGTGCCGCGCCCCGGCGACCACAGCAGCTTCTCATCGGATCGCAGCGCGGCGGGTCGCAGCATGCGACTTGCCGGCTGGAGCGACTCGACGTGGTGTACGAGCGTCGGCCAACTCTCGAAGCCGTACTCGCGCGCCAGCGCGTGCTGCGCGGCGGCGAGCTTCACCGCCGGATCGGCGACGCGCAGCGTGTCGAGATGTTCTCTGGCCTGTTTGCGGAGCTGTTCGAGCGACGGGCGTTCCGGCAGATGACGGGAGGGGGTGAGCGACACGACGATCTCCTTTCGGATATCGCCCGCGTCCGCTCGACGGGCTGAAAGAAGATCGCGAATTGTGATCGAAGTCTGACAGGTGGGCTCAGCCCTTCCCGCGGACGGGGCGCGTCCTGTACGCGCCCGCGATTGTAGGCGCGATCCGGGGAGTGACGCAATGCGCCGCGCGCTCTGAGGACCTTCCTTTTCCGCTGGACCGCTCGGCGCGTGAGGTGCGCACGTAACTTATTGATTCTAAAAGTTCAATTTGGCG
>CAWJEO010000041.1:0-27718 GCA_963841895.1 uncultured Acidobacteriota bacterium | reverse complement strand
TGAACTTTAGCTCTCAGCTTTCAGCTGTAGGCCAGTAGCCGACAGCTGAGACTCACCCGGCGTTCACGGCCAGAGGCGATCGGCCGCCAGTGCCTCCAGGAACGTCGCGAGCGGCCAGACGTCGATGCCTTCGACCGTCAGCTGCTGCGTCCCGAGATACACGAGGATACGGCGGCGCATACGGGGCACCTCGGCAACCGCGGCGAGTCCGGTCCGATCGATGCGATCAACGCGTCTAGTGGTCTTGACCTCGATCGCCAGGTGATCCCGGCCTCGACGAAGCAGAAAGTCCACCTCGAGCTGCCGTGCATTCAACGGTGCCCAGTAGCCAATCTCGTCCCACAGACGAGAGACTTCGTGATGGGCGCGGAGCAGGGTGAATATCCAGCCCTCGAACAACGGACCGCGCTCTTCGGCGGTCAGCGGTCCGAGTTGCTTCTTGGCGGCACGCACCAGCCCCGGATCCACCCAGTACAACTTGGGGTGCTTGCGCTCGCGCACGCGGAGCTTCTGTTCGAGCGCCGGCAGCCGGGTCGCGACCAGGGTGTCCTCGAGCAGGCCGAGATAGCCGTCAATCGTCGTCCGCGAGGTCGCAGCATCGCGCGCCAAACCCGAGATGTTGACGACCTGGCCGTGACACAGGGCCGCCACCGGCAGGAACCGGAGAAACCCGGGCAGGTTTCGGATCTGCGCTTCCGCGCGGATCTCTTCGCGGATGTACAGGTGCACGTACGCCTCGAGGGTTGCCCGCGAGTCCTCGGCCCGCCAGACGATCGGCACGCTGCCAAACGTCAGGACCCGTTCGAGGTTGAAATCGCCGCCAAGCTCCGCGGGAACCAGTGGAAACATGGTCTTGACGCTGGCTCGTCCCGCCAACAGGTTGGTGCCGGCGCTCTTGAGCCGCCGCGCCGACGATCCCAGGAGCGCAAACCGGCGACGTGACGACTCGATGGCGCGGTGCACCTCATTGAGGAGCGCCGGGATGCGCTGCACTTCGTCGATGACGATGACCCGGCCGGGCGGAGTGCGGCGATCTCGGCGGCCAGTGCGCCAGGCGCGGCCGTGAGCGCCTGGTAACGCGTCTCGTCGAGCAGGTCGATGACGTATGCGCGGTCCAGCGACTCCCGGACCCACGTGGATTTACCGGCACCGCGGACGCCGAAGAGGAAAAAGCTGCCCCGCGGCGGGCTGAGCAGCCGCCGATAGTTGTCCATCTAGGAGTCATTTTACCATGCAAAATGACGATGATATATACAGCTCAAACCTTGCCTTTCGCACCAGGTGTCGATGGGAGCACCGAGCCCGCTCTCGAACACGACCGTGGGCACACCGGGTTTCGTGCCGGATAGGCGGACGTTCAGTTTATGGCCGTCCACCTCCACGAGCGTTTTCGGCGCGGCGGTCTGGGCCGCTGCCGATCCGCCAAGAGCTAACAGTCCAAAGGCCGCGATCAGCGTAGCGCCGAGCGTATCGCATCGTCATCACCTGACTCCTTAACCGACTAGTTACATTCCCCCAGCGCCTTCGATGGCTTCGAGCTCGCGTTGCAGCTCCATCGCCTGGCGTCGCCATCGTCGCCACACGACGATCAACACGACGCCGGCCGTGCCGACGAACAGCACGAGACCCTCGGGGAAAAACTGTGAGTCGGTGAACCGCGGGTTGGTCGCCAGCGTTGCAGCGATCGCCACCTGGCCGACGACCACCGGGACGAGAAACCACTTCGGCAACGACACGCGCCACATCGCGCTCGCGTTCCAGCAGCGCGCGTTGAAAGACCAGGCATGGCAGATCAACGGAAACACCGGGCAGGCGAGCGCCGCTGCGCCGATACATTTGCCACGTCAACCAGACGGCGATGAACAGACCAGTGACGCTGGCCAGCCGGAGATCGGGCATGAACCAGGTCGCGGCGAGCCACGACGGACCGATGATGAGGGCTGATAAGATACACCCTGCGATCTCGTCTCGCAATCTCGGCCTGGCGCCGGCGCACGTTGGCCTCGGCGTTCGCCAGATCGATGTTCAATGATTGATCCGTTTGTTTCGCCCACGCGGATCGGAGGCTGTCGTCGCCGGACTTACTCATCGCCAACCCCTTCCTGGAACTGCTGCGCGAGAACTTTCTTCACGCGGTGGATCTTCGTCGCGACGTTCGCGGCCGACAGGCCGACAATCTCGCCAATCGCCCGCGCGTCGATGTCCTCGAGATACAACAGGATCACCTGGCGATCGAGCGGCCGCAGCCGCTGGATCAGGCGAGCAGCCGCTCCATGCCCTGGCGTTCGTCGAGGTCACGCTCGCGATCGATACCGGCGGCCGGCAACTCGATGTCTTCGAGGCTGACCAGTTGCACCCGCGCCGACTTGCGACGGATGCAGATTGACGTCGCCGTATTGTGGGCGACCCGATACACCCAGGTGCCCAATGCACTCCGGCCGTCGAACCGCGCCAGGCTCTCCCAGAGCGCCATGTGAATTTCCTGCAGCACATCGCGCCGCCGGTCGGCGTCCGCTTCGTAGGCGCGGGTCAGGCGCTTCAGCGCGTTCCCGTATTCCGCAACGGCGCGCTCGTAGAGCTCCCGGACCCGGCTCGAGTCGCCGGCGTCCGCTGGTGGGTGGCCCATCTGGAAGGATTTAGTCGCTGATTATCGTCCGGTCTTACAGGCCCGCCGAAAGCCTTGTTGCGCAACGGGTTCACGCGACCTCAGTGGGCTGACCGCTGACAGTCAGACCGAGCGGGCGTCGGCCACCACTGCGGCCCGCCGCAGCCGCGTGCGGCGGCTCAACAGCGTCGCAATCGACGAGGCAATGAACACCGTGGACCAGGTGCCGCTCACGATGCCGACGAGCATCGTGAACGCAAAGCCTCGCAGTGCCTCGCCGCCGAAGAGATACAGCGACAGCACCGACAGCAGCGTCGTACCAGCCGTGATCACGGTGCGGGACAACGTCTGGTGGACGCTGAGATTCACGACGCTCGCGAGCGACTGGCCGGCAGGCCTTGGCGTTCTCGCGCACCCGGTCGAAGACGACGATGGTGTCGTTCACCGAGTAGCCGATGACCGTGAGCAGCGCCGCGGTCACGTTCAGCGACAGGTCGTACCCGGCCAGCGCGAGGCAGGCCAGCGTCACCAGCACGTCGTGAAACGTCGCGGCGATCGCGCCGACCGCAAACGACATCCGAAACCGGATGGCGATGTAGATCGTGATCGCGACGATCGACGCGACGGTGGCGTAGATGCCCCGCCACTGCAGGTCCTCACCCATCGCCGCGCTGACCAGTTCGCGGTCGACGATCTTAAACGCCGGCAGGCTCGCGGCCGCCAGGGCCTCGGTCACGCGCCGCACGCCGGCCTCGAGCGTCGCGCCCGGCTCCGTCGCATCGGCCAGTGGCACGCGGATGAGGAACCGCCGCTCGCCCGGCCGGCCCGTAGCGCTGCACCACTTCATCGCCCGGCAGCGGCGCCACGGCCTGCGCGCACCGCGTCCTCGGTCACGCCCTGCTCGGCGAACTCCGCGATGACCAGCGTGCCGCCGGAGAAATCGATGCCGAGCGGCACGCCCCTGGTCGCCATCGTCACCACGCCCGCGCCGATGACGACGAGTGAGAGGAGCAGGGCGGGCACAGCCCCATCGCGTGAAGTCGAAGCTGGCGTTGTCGACGGCGTGCGACGGGCGCTTGAGGCTAGCGATCGCGCGGCGGCGTCGCGGCGGCGCAGCACCAGGTCGAACACGGTCCTCGACGCGAACACCGCGGTGAAGACGTTGGCGACCAGGCCGATCGTCAGGGTTGTCGCAAAGCCCCGAATGGAACGTCGTGCCGAACTGGAACAGGAACGCGGCGGCAATCAGCGACGTGACGTGGGTGTCGACGATGGTGATCCACACCCGGTCGAACCCGGCGCTGACGGCCGCTCGTGGGCTGGGCGCCGCGGTCCGAGCTCCTCCTTGATGCGCTCGAAGATCAGCACGTTGGAGTCGACGCCCATGCCGATGGTGAGGATCAGGCCGGCGATGCCGGCAGCGTCATCGTCACGGGAATCAGCGCGACGAGCGCGACCAGAATCAGCAGGTTCAGCACGATCGAGATCGATCGCGTTCACCCCGGCCAGCCGGTAGTAGCCGAGCATGAACAGCATGACGAGCGTCAGACCGCCGACGGAGGCGAGCACGCCGGAGCGTATCGACGCCTCGCCAAGACTGGCGCCGATGGTCCGCTCCTCCACGTACTCGAGGTCCGCGGGCAGGGCGCCGGACTTGAACGTGATCGACCTGCTCGATCATCTCGTCGTGGCTGAGGCCCGGATCTGCCCTGTGCGTCGATGCGCGACAGGATGGTCGCCACCGACGTGACGCGGCCGTCGAGCACCGTCGCCAGCGTGCGGTTGACGTGGCGCTCCGTGAAGACGCCGAAGCGCCGCGCCGCCTCCGGCTTCAAGCGTGAAGCTGACCGCCGGGCGGTTGAACTCGTCGGCCGACTGGCGCGCATCGCGCAGGTCGTTGCCGGAGACGGCCGGCGCCTTCTGGACGACGTAGTAGGCGGTCGCGTCCGCGTCTGGTGTCGCGCGACGGGCCCGGGAGCACTTCCAGCGTTGGCGGCAGGGCGTTGTCGTAGGACTGCAAGGCCGCCTCGCGATCTGGAAACGGACCGCGCTCGACCAGCGTCAGCCGGAGTTGCGCGGTCGACTTGATGATCTGCTTCGCACGATCGACGTCGGCGACGCCCGGGAGTTCGACGAGGATCTGATCGTGCTCGGTGTATCGCGCGACGACGGCCTCGGCCACGCCGAGCTCGTTGACGCGGCGCTCGATCGTCTGGCGCGCCTGCTCGACGGTCGGCCAGTGCGTGTCCAGTTGCAGCGCCTCGTCGGTCTTGACGCGCAGCACGAGATGCACGCCGCCATTGAGGTCCAGTCCGAGCTTGATGGTTTCCTTTGGTGGATAAATGACCCAGAGCGACGCCGCCACGACGGCAGCGAGGATGATGACTCTGCTTCGAATCGTACGCATGCTGATCCTCCTGTGAACACACGAAGACACACCTGTCGGGTGGTACCGCGCGCGAACCAGGGATCAGATCAGGAGAGGCGTATCGTGCAGGTGAGGCGAACGGTGCAGCCCCGGACGCGTGGGGACACCGCGAAGACCAACGATGAACGACGTGTCGCGGCGCGACACGCTGGTGAGCTCCATGGGTTGGAGCTGCGACTTCCAGCCGGACTCAGTGGTCGAGACGCTGTGCCGTTGCCGGACGCTCCACTGCTCATCCGAGCTTTCGGAGTCGCATGGGGCGGCTGTCAGCCATGACGCCGTGCCCGCCGCCGGAGTGAGGTCCGGGGCCGAGGCGATGGCCAGACTGTCCGCGGCCCAGGCGGACAGACAGAGGAGCACGGCGACGAGCGTGCGGCGGAGCACATCCGATTCTGTTCCGTTCCGTGAGGCCCGTCAAACGAGCGCCACACCGAAACCAACTTGGCCTACACTCCGCCCATGGCACGCCGCTCAACCGTCGCACTCGTCAGCCTCATCGCGACTGCCGCCCTGTCGTCGCAGACGACGCCTGTCGGCGGCGCCGCGCCACCCAGTGGCACGCACACCGAGCTTGGCCTTCAGGGCTCGGCCAAAGTGCTCTGCTCAGCCGTCTTCGTCTCAGGTCGCGATCCCGAAGACGCGGCGACCAACGGCGGATTCTGGTTCATGCCGAACGACCAGGCCGACAAGGTCACGTGGTCGGTCGATCGCGAACGCAAGATGGTGACGACGCGCCTCGGCGACGATCTCGCGGAGTGCGCGGTTCTACGGCGATCAGGGCTGCATCATCGATCGCCCCGGCAAGCCCGGCATCGAGTTCAAGCCAGTCGCGGTCACGACGACGCTTCCCGATGCGATGACGCAGGACTGGCCGATGGGCGATCGGCTGCCGGCAGGGCCGCTGCCGGCGGAGATCGATCAGGCAAAGCTCACCGCGGCCGTCGACGCGGCGTTTGCGGATCCCGACGCGCGCACCGCCGGGCTGGTCGTCGTCCACAAGGGGCGGCTGATCGCCGAGCGCTACCGGCCGGGAATCACCAAAGACACGCAGCTCGAGAGCTGGTCGATGGGCAAGAGCATCATCTCGACGCTCTTCGCGCTGCTGGTGAAGGACGGCACCTACACGCTCGACCAACGCGCGCCGGTACCGGAATGGCAGAAGCCGGGCGATCCGCGCGGCGCGATTCGCAACATGGACCTGCTGCGCATGAGCAGCGGTCTCCGCTTCATCGCCACGCAGGATCCCGACTACTCGCCCGACAAAGGGTATCCCGATCACTTCTACATCTACACCGGCGCCGTCAACGCGTTCGAGTACTCGGTCAACGTGCCGCTGCAGTTTCCCGTCAACACCGAGGGCCGCTATCGCAACTGGATCCGCTGACGATCGGCCGCCTCGTCAAGCGCGCCGTCACGAAGCGCGGCGAAGACTTCCTCACGTGGCCGCAGCGCGCGCTCTTCGACCGCATCGGCATCCGGCGTCAGGTGCTCGAGACCGATCCGTGGGGCAATTTCCTGCTGACCGGCTACGACTACGGCACGCCGCGTAACTGGGCGCGGTTGGGTTGCTCTATCTGCAGGACGGCATGTGGCAGGGCACGCGCGTGCTGCCCGAAGGCTGGGCGAAGTTTGTCAGCACGCCGGCACCCGCATGGAAGCGCCGAAACTACGGCGGCCTGTTCTGGATCAACAGCGTCGGTGACTGGAAGCTGCCCAATGACGCCTATTTCATGGCCGGCGCGGGCGGCCAGTGGACCTTCGTCGTTCCGTCTCGACAGCTCGTCGTGGTTCGGATGGGTCACTACAAAGGCGCCGGCGCCGGACAGCGGGCGCTCAATCGCGCGTTCGACTTGCTGCTGAGCGCCGTGCCCCAGTAACGAGCCGCTGGTGGCGGCAGCGCCCATGCGACGCTCCCTGATCCACTTTGTGGCCTCGGCGAGCCTGGCAGCCCCGCTCGCCTGCGGCCAACCTCACCCTGTCGAACGGCCTCGACTCGGCTACTCGGCTGACGCCTTCGCGCGCCAGCACGAGGTCGAGCGCCGCTATCGGGAATCCGTGACCTCCGTCTCGCTCTCGGACAGTCATCGCCGACTCACGGCACGGCCGCACATTGCGGGTACGGAGGGCGGTCGGGACGTCGCCGAGTCGCTGCGGCAGACGTTGATCGGCGCGGGCCTCGAGGTCGACGTGCACGACTACGACGTCTACCTCTCTCACCCACGTCGCATCGAGGTGACGCTGACCGCGCCAACGTCACGGCGCCTTGCCGTGCGCGAACCCGCGCTCGACGCCGATCCCGACACGCGTCATCCCGAGTTGGGCGATGCCTACATCGCCTACTCGCCGTCGGCCGACGTGACCGCCGACGTCGTGTACGTGAACTACGGGTTACCGGACGACTATCAGCGTCTGGCGGCGCTCGGCATCACGCTGAAGGGTCGCATCGCGATGGCTCGGTACGCGCGCAGCCATCGCGCGGTCAAAGTCCACACCGCGGAGCAAGCCGGCGCCGTGGGTGTGATCCTGTTCAGCGATCCGGCAGACGACGGATTCGTGCGCGGAACGCCGTGGCCGGATGGGTACTGGCGCGGCTCCGAGATGCCGCAGCGCGGAAACGCCAAGTACAGCTGGTTCTGGCATGGGGATCCGCTCACGCCTGGCGAGCCGGCGATCGCCGGCGTCACGCGGCTCGATCCCTCGACCGCGCCGACGCTTCCGCGCATTCCCGTTGTGGCGCTGGGCTGGGGCGAGGCGCGTCTGGTGCTGGACGCGTTGGGCGGACCGCCCGCGCCTGAAACCTTCCGCGGCGGATTACCGATCGACTACCGCGTGGGCCCCGGCGGCGCCCGGGTTCGCATCGTCGTGGAGATGGACAACCGTCTCCGCCCGATTCGCAACCTCGTCGCGCGTCTCCGCGGCATCGACACGCCGCAACGAATGGTCCTGCTCGGTGGCCATCACGACGCCTGGACGTTCGGCGGCGTCGATCCCGGGACGGGTGCGGCGGCGCTGGTCGAGGTCGCCACACGACTGGGCCAGTTGGCCGCCACCGGCTGGCGACCCCGGCGGACGATTGGCGTGGCGTTCTGGGACGCCGAAGAGTTCGGGCTCGTTGGCTCGACCGAATTCGCCGAGCACAAGAAACGGGAACTGCAGGAGGAGCTGATCGCCTACGTGAACACCGACATGTACATGACGGGACGGTTCGACGCCGGCGGCGTGCCGTCGCTCCGCGATTTCCTGGAAGACGTGGCGAAAGATGTGCCCGAGGGAAGCGGCTCTGTTCACGACGGGTGGCATGCGTCGGCGTTTGCGCGTGAGCCGGCAGCGCGCCGTCCCGCGGATGCCGGCGCCTACCAGGTCGATCTCAAGGCGCTTGGCAGTGGCGCCGACTTCGTCGCGTTTCAGGATCACCTCGGCATCCCGACGCTGTCGGTCGAATTCATCGGTCCCAACGGCTATGGATTCGGCACCTACCATTCGAATTTCGACACGAGGCGGTATGCCGAACGCGTTGCCGACCCGGGATTTACGCAAGGCGCCGTGCTCGCGCGCGTGCTCGGGACTCTCGCGCTTCGACTGTCGGGGGCGGATGTGCTGCCGTTTCGCTTCTCGCACTACGCGCGCCGGCTGACCGAGGCAGCCGCTGAAATCGACGCGACCGCCCGATCATCGGGCGCGCTCACGCTCGATGTCTCACCGCTCGGTGCGCGGCTCGATCGAATCCGGGACGTTGCCGCACGCCTCGAGCGTCATCTCGACGAAGGGCTCGCCGCGAGACGGCTTCCCGACGAGCGCACGCCCGCGTTGAACGATCGCCTCGCGCGGCTCGAGCAAGTGCTGTGTGATGACGAGGGCGCTCCGGCGTCGCGCTGGTACCGCCACGTGATTTACGGGTGGAACATTTATTCGCTGTACGACGGGCAGCCATTTCCGGGTCTTGCCGAGGCTCTCTATCAGAAGGACGCGCCGCGCGTCACGCGGGAGTTGGCGCGCATCGAACGCGCATTGGACAGGATGCTGGGCGAGTTGGAGGAAGCCGAGCGTCTTGCCCGGCCGATCACGCAGTGATCCCTGGCGCATCGCGTACCACGACCGCCGCGATCGCGTGAGGGCGGCGGCCCGCGAGAGCGGCGACGCGGGTCACGATCGCGCGCCAATCGTGTGCGGCGACCGACTCGGGGCTCATTCGGTGCGCCGCGACTGACCCGCGCCGAAACGCTTCCGCCCAGCCCTGGCGCACTCGACCGTCCGCGTCGAACGCGAGGATCTCGTGCGTCGGACCGTCCTTGTAGATCGCAATCACGCCGACGCCGGGCTCCCCCGGGATGCGCACCTCGAGCCGCGCCACGCGCCCTTTCGGATCCTCGTCGAAGTGCGCCAGCAGGCCTTCGACCAGGGCGTGGCCGGATGCGAAGAAGTCGATAGTCTCGTCCTCGACGGCGTACTCGCGATCGAACGAGCCGACGAACGACGACCCGCCGGGTACGCCCGGCAGGCTGTCGATGAGCGCCTCGTTGCCGAAGTCGATGGCGTAGGCGCGCGGTCCGCGCACGGGCTCGACGCGAAATCCGAGCCGCATCGCAGCGTTGACGACGACCTGCTCCATCAGCCCGTCGAGCCCGGGCGGGATGGCGGCGAGAATCGACGGTCCACGATCGGCGCGATAGGGATCGCGATGCAGTTGTTGATAGGCCGCTTCGTGGATGCGCGTGCGCGCGACCCGAACCCCGGCGAGTGAGCCGCTCGATGTGCGGCCTCTGACAGCGACGGGTCGGGAGTCGAGGGCGATCGCCTCCAACCCCCGCTCGATTTGCGCGAGCTGCGGCTCGAGTCCCGCAATCGGCTCGCCGAAGACGCCGATCCGCTCGAACAGCCGGACGACATCAGCGCCGATCCCCGACACGGGGCGGAAATAGACGATCTCGACCGGGATGCGGCGGCCGATGCGGTCCAGCCGCCCGATCCGCTGCTCCACCGTCGACGGGTTCCACGGCAGGTCGTAGAGCACGAGGCGATGGCAGAACTCGAAGTTGCGCCCCTCGCCACCGGCCTCGGTCGACACGAGGAGGCTCGGCCCGTCGGCGGCACGAAACCGCGCCACTTCAGTGTCCCGACGGACGGCCGACAGCCCCTCGTGGAACACCCCGCTCGCGAGCTGCCCCCGGGCGCTGAGCGCATCGCGCAGCATCTCGAGCGTCTCGCGATGGGCAACGAACACCAGCGTCTTCTCGTTCGCCCGCCGCCAGCGCGTGGCCTGGGCGAGCAGCCACGCGAGCCGCGGATCGCGGCGATCCTGTCGGTCTGCTTCCTCTCGCAGAGCGGTCTCGTCGGGCCCGAGGACCGCTTTCAGCGCGGCACCGGACGCCAGCGCACGCCGCACGCGATCGACCGCGCGCTGTCGAGCGATCGGATCGTCACGCGCTGATCGGCAAGGGGCGGCGGCACGCCGTCGGTCACCGCGGTCGGCCGCAGATCGACGGCAACCGGCACGCGCGGCGGCAGGCCGCCAATATCGATCCGCCGCGTCGCGCTGGTGCAGCGGGGCAGCGGCACGCCGGAGCGCGAGCCGCGCCTCGACGTCCAATGGCTCGGGAAACTCCTCGGGCCGCAGCACCTGCAGAAGCCGGAAGAACCCGTGCGCATCGTCTTCGAGTGGCGTCGCGCTGAGCAGCAGGACGTGGCCGCCGACGCGCGGCGATTGGGGCGACCGCGCGATACGCCGGTTCGCCGGGGTGCCCGGGCGGACGCCGGAGCCGCTGCGCCTCGTCGACGACGAGCAGATCGATGCCCGCCGCGACGGCCAGCGCCGTCAGCTCGGGCCGGTGGACGAGCGTCTCGAGCGCGATCACGGCGCGACGATGGACGTCGAAGGGGTTGAAGCCGGCGCCGAAGTCGCGATCGACGTCGGCGAGGCGCTGGGCGTCGAGCAGCGTGAACACGTGGTGATACTTCCGCCACAGCTCGCCGAGCCACTGCACGGTCAGCGCTTCGGGCGCGACGACCAGGCAGCGCTCGATCTTCAGCGTGTGCAGCAGCCGGTTCATGATCAGCGCGGCCTCGATCGTCTTGCCCAGCCCCACTTCGTCGGCGAGGAGCCAGCGGACCGGCAGCCGCGCTGTCGCACGCGCCGCGACGTGCAGCTGGTGCGGGAACAGCAGGACCCGCCCGCCCAGAAACGACCCGAGGCCGCCGGCCTCACGAGTCGCGAGCAGCCGCAGGATGTCGAGCCGCGTCAGAAAGTCTTCGGTGTTGTCGACGTCACCGTCCGCCAGCCGCTCGAGCAGCGACCGATCGCGACGCGACGCCTCCGTGTGCGGCACGAGTGCGTCGCTCGTCGCGGCCAGCCGCAGCGTGGTGCCGCCGGACGGAAAGTGGACGACCAGGACCCGCCCTTCGATCGCCGTCACGCATCCGGTGCCGAGCTCGGAGTTGAAGCGGTGGGTCAGGTGGTCCCCGACGGACCAGGCAGGCACGACTCCGATTCTACTGATTCACGCCGTCCGGTTTCTGATCAACGTCTTCGTGCGCGTCACGTGTTACCTTCTTGGCCAACCACGAGGAGGATCCATGTCCACGCCGCGAATTCTGCTTTCCGTGTTCGGTGCCTGCGCCTTTCTGCTGACGGCCTTCAGCTACACCGATTCGAGAGCGACGTTGTCGGCGCAGACCAAGCCGGGAATGGAATCCGATCACCGGCGAGGGCCTCCCGAACCCGACGACCAAGGTGATCAAGAACTGGGGCGAGCTGCCCGCCGGGCGGAAGTGGGGCACCTCGGCCGGCCTCGACATCGATCCGAAGGACGGCCACGTCTGGGGGTACGAGCGCTGCGGCGCGGGCACCGCCGGCGGCGGCCCCGTCGACTGCGAAAACAACCCGGTCGATCCCGTCTTCAAGTTCGACCGCCACACCGGCAAGGTGCTGGCGAACTTCGGCAAGGGCGTGATGGTCACGCCGCACGGCATCCATGTCGACCAGCAGGGCAACGTGTGGGTCGCCGACTTCGCCGGCAACAAGGCCGGTGACCGAGGGACATCAGGTCCACAAGTTCAGCCCGAAAGGCGAGAAGCTGATGAGCCTCGGCATGGCCGGCAAGCCGGGCAATGCCGATGGCCAGTTCAACCAGCCCAACGACGTCGTCGTCGGGCCGGACGGCAGCATCTACGTGTCCGACGGCCACGATGCGCAGGGCATGACCACCACCGCGGCGATCGCCGAAGGCCTCAAGCGCGGCGCCACGTCGCGCATCAGCAAGTTCACGGCTGACGGCAAGTTCGTCAAGTCATGGGGACAGATTGGCGTCCGCCACGGCGAGTTCCGCACGCCGCACGCGCTGATGTTCGACGCGAAGGGCCGGCTCTGGGTCGCCGATCGCGGCAACCACCGGCTCGAGATCTTCGATCAGGACGGCAAGTACCTCGAGTCGCGCTACATGTACGGGCGCATCAGCGGGTTCTTCATCAGAGCCAACCAGGTCTATGCGATCGACTCGGAATCGGGTCCGCTGAATCATCCGAACTGGCGCGACGGCGTGCGCATCGGCCCACTCGACGAAGATCGCATCACCGGATTCATTCCGCCCTTCGAGCGCGAAGACCGCGTGTATCAGGGCACGGCCGGCGAAGGCATCGCGGTGGACGCGGATGGCAACGTCTACGCGGCGGAAGGGCCGAACTCGCTGACGCAGGCTGGCGGGGCGTTCACGAAGTACGCGGTGAAGTGACGGCGGTGATGGAGCGGGGCGGGCAGACCAACGGTATGGTCTCCCGCTTGCTGCGACGGTAGACACCGAAGTCGGCGCGATCAACTGTAATGACGCTGTGACGCGGGTGCAGCTCGCTCATCCGCTGTGAGAGAAGCGGAAGAACGGTTACTTGCGAACGGGCATGAGCACGCCAACAGCCTTTCCGTCGACCTTCGTCACGATGGGCTCCATGTCGCCATTCATACCGAAGCGCGCTGACGGCGGCAGCGTGCGGCGAAGATAATTGATGTAGGTCGTGCTCAGTGGGATTCCATTGGGGGCGGTGTAGGTCTTGCCGGTCGGCGCCGCCACGAAATCATTGAAGCCGTATTCCGTTTGCGGCGAAGCGTTCAAATATTTCTCGAGGACTCCTGGTGTCAGTCGCCGAGTGGGCAGCTCCGGGAGCTTGGCGAATGCGGCGTCGATGGCTAGACCGCCATCGGTGACAAATGTGCGACCGTCGCTCATCAGAATATAGCCCTGCCATGCGGGATCGCCTGCGGTGCCTGGAGCGGTTGGCTTCAAGGGCTTCTGCGTTTGGGCTAACAGGATCTGCGCGGTCAGAGCAGTTACGAGTACCGTCGCGGCGGTCGTCACGAGTCGCATGGCGCGAGTATAAAACGTCAGGCAACCGAGCCGGGGGCGCGACGGCATCGCGGTCGATGCGGACGGGCGCTGTCAGCGGCGGTTCTTGCGTGCCGGGAGCTCGAAGCTTTCGATCATCGTCGACGCGGGAATCGCCGCCCACGTCTCGGGCCGGCTTCGCACCACGGACAGGTATTGCCGGACGATCTCAAAGCCCAGCTTGTAACCCGCCCAAAGCGGCAGCGGCGAGGGCGGCGCGGCAATCATGAACTCGGAGCGAAACGCCGGCCGATCCCTCCGCCTGTACGTCTGGAACGCCTCCCACGCGAGCCGCAGTTCGTCCGCCGTTCGCGGAATCGTGTGCGGAGGCCGCACTTCAGGGTAGAGCTGCATTGCGAAGTAGTCGGCCTTCCCTTCGGAGACGATCACGTCGTCTGGCGTGATCGCCGGCGCGGTCGTGCGTTCGGCTTCGTGGTAATACTCGTGCGCGACGGTGTACGGCAGCTTCGCGAACCTGTCGTCGGTGGGATGCAGGTAGGTGTGGATGCGTCCCGCGCCCATGGAAATCCCGCCGACGCCGCCGAGATACGGGATGCCCTTCGTCAACTCCACGGCGAAGACACAGACGATGACCGGCGGCCCCGGCAGCGCGGCACGCGCGCGGGCGAACGCCTGCTCGATGACAAACGGCACACGTGCCAGGTCGAACTGGCGCACGATCTCGGCCGCTCGGGCGCGCGAGCTGTCGACGCGCAGCGGATCGAACATGGCCGTCGGCGGCCCGCAGTCCGGAAGATTCGCGGCGAGCGCGGCCGCAGTCGTGTCCGCCCGAGCCGGGTCGTGGTCGCGAAACGCCTCGTACGTCTTGACGACCCTGATTTGCGGCCGACTCTCGCGGCCGGCCTGCGCTGCCGAGCGGCTTGGTGCAGCGACGCTCAGTGCGACGAGTGCGACACACACGACGAGCGGTCTCATTGAGCTCGATACCTCTCGTTACCGCTTGGCGCACTCGATGTCCGCGACGGCGACCATGTCCGTCACCGGCATTCGTATTGTCATTTCATATATAGGATAACTGAATATAAAACCATCCGAGTCGATGCACCCGACCGTTTCAGGTGATGAATGACGTGGCGAGTGGCGCCGCGCCCTTACCGAGGCGCGGCAGCCTCGCTGCTGGCAGCAAGATCACGGACCCAGATATTACGGAAGCGCACGGGGTTGCCGTGATCCTGCAACCGAATCGGTCCGCGCGCGTTCGACGGCGAGTACGGTGGGATCTGCTTGTGCGCCGTCGGTCCCCAGAATGGCCGGGCGTTGTGCACGAGAACGCCGTTGTGGAGCACCGTCACGACGGCCGGCGTCTTGAGTGTGGCGCCTTCGAACCGCGGCGCCGTGAACACGATGTCGTACGACTGCCATTGACCCGGACCGCGTGAGGCATTCACGAGCGGCGGGTGCTGGCCGTACATCGCCGCCGCTTGACCGTCGGCATAGCTCACGTTGTCGTAGCTGTCGAGCACCTGGATCTCGAACACGCCCGACAGAAACACGCCGCTGTTGCCGCGGTCCTGGCTGTTGCCGGCGACTTTCTCCGGCGTCGCGAACTCCACGTGCAGCTGCACGTCGGTGAACTCCTGCTTCGTCCGGATCAAACCCTTTCCGCTGCTGATCACGCCATCGGCCATGGGCCACGACACCGCTGCTCCACCGGCCATCTGCCACTGCGAAACGTCGTTGCCCTTGCCGAGCAGGACGATGGCGTCGGCGGGCGGCTCGAGCGAGACGAACGGTCCGGGCGCGACGATCTTCGGGCGAGGGCGCTTGATGTCGTGCACCTTCCACCGGCCGTCGGGCTGCATCGGCGTGTCGTCGTAGCCGATCGGCGCCTGCTGCGACCGGACCACGTCCCCGCCCAAACTGCTGACGATCGCCATCATGGCGACGAAGGCTGGTGCGCTGGTGATCCTCACGATGTCCTCCGGCGAAGTGGAGTGGCTGCCCGTCAGTGCGTCATCGAGTACAGCAGAATGTCGATCGCGACCGCGTAGGACTCCGGCGAGAACGTGAAGAAGTATTGTGGGTCTTCGCCTTCGCGCTCCCAGCCGTCCGGGATATCCGTGTTGTGCACCATCACCACCATGATGCGGCCGCGCTCGTCCGCGATGCCGCGTGCATTGGGTGGCGATCCGTCCTCGTTCCAGCGCTCGATCGTGCTGCCACCGGTGCGCCGCCAGGTCTGAATCGACGCCATCTGCGGCAAGCTCGCCACTGGCAACATCATGCGCCAGAGCGGATGGTCGGGCGGCGTGAGATCGACGAACGGATACACGGCCCGCGGCAACACGCGATCCATCTCCTCGTCGAACTGCGCCTTGGCCCAGCTGCCGTGATAGTCCGACACGAACAGGAAGCCGCCCTTGAGCAGGTAGTCGCGCAGTCGCTCCACCTCCTGGTCGGTGAAACGCGCGGTCCCGGCGTCCTGCATGAAGATGAACGGACAGCTGAACAACGCATCGTCGGTCAAACTGACGACGACGGCGTCGGGAACCTCTTCCTCGCCGTCGCGGGTCAGCGTCACGCGCACGTTGGTCAGCTCCGCGAGCCGGACGCTCAGGTTGATGTCCGCGCCGGGATAGTCCGTGGCCCAGCCCTGCTTTTCACGCCGGTCGCTCGTGAACATCACGCGACAGAAGTGGAAGTTGCCGTCGAAGGTCGTGGCCGTGGGGAATCTCGGCGGCGTCCGGCCGTAGTAACCAGACCAGATGCGCTGCGCATGGGCCGCGGTGATGCCGGCACCGAGCACAACAATGATGCAGGCAAGTATCCGGATCGATCGGCTGCCGCGCCTTTTCATAGAACGCTCTCGCTCGCGATGACGATCGTAATCGATCAGCGGCGCAGTGAGCGGCACCGCAGCGCTCGGCACAAACTATGCTTCGGAGTTGTCGGTTCGGGAGCACGAAACCCGACATCGCCATGGCGTTTCTGCTGAAGTCGCTCCGCGTACCGCTCACCTGGCCCGAGATCTTCAGGCGGACCTTTTATGAGGCGCTCTGGAAGGACAACTGCCTCGCCATGGCGGCGCAGCTGGCGTACTACTTTTTCTTCGCACTGTTTCCGGCGCTGCTGTTCATGGTTGCGCTGGCCAGTTACTTTCCGCTCACCACCCTCATCGATGACCTGTTCCGCACGATGGGTGGCTTCATGCCCCCAGAGGCCCTCAAGCTCATCACCGACCAGATGATCAAGCTTTCGAACGGCGAAGACGCGGGGTTGATGACCCTCGGTATGTTGATCGCGATCTCGAGCTCATCGGCCGCCATGGTGGCCATTATCGATACGCTCAACAATGCGTATGACGTCGAAGAAGGACGGCCATGGTGGAAGGTCCGGCTGACGGCGATTCTGCTGACGATTGGCCTGGCAACGTTCATCCTCACGTCATTTGCCCTCGTCCTTGTCGGCCCGACGCTGGCGACCACGCTCGCCGAGTCGATGAACCTCGGTCCGGCCTTCGAGTGGACGTGGAAGATCCTGCAGTGGCCGGTGCTGTTCGCGCTCGCGAGCCTGGGAATCGCGTTGATTTACTACTTCGCGCCGGACGTCGAACAGGACTGGGTGTGGCTCACGCCGGGCTCGATCTTCGCGACCACTCTCTGGCTCGCCGCCTCGCTCGGCTTCAAATACTACGTGGCGAACTGGGGGCACTACACCGAAACGTACGGGCTCATCGGCGCCGTCATGATTCTCCTCTTGTGGTTCTACATTTCTGGATTGGTCATCCTCGTCGGCGGGGAGATGAACGCGGAAATCGAGCATGCATCTGCTCGGGGCAAGCACCCGGGAGAGAAAGTCGCCGGGCAGCGGCGTTGGATCCCGTTGCGGACGATGGGCCGCTGGAGCAGGCTCCGTCGCGCGCATGGCGACCAGCCGCCTAGCGCTGAAGACGTCAAAGCCATCCTTTCGTCGCGCGCTCCACAGGAGAGTTCGAACTAAGAACGAAGAACGAAGCACTAAGAACGGAACGTTGAACGTTGACCGGTCAACGAATGAATGGAACCGCCAACGGAGAACGCAGAACGTTAGGAACGGAACGCCATTCTGAGCCTTTGTGCGTGAGTTCGTTCCGTTCCTGTGTTCGTGCGTTCTTGGTTCCGCCGTTCCATTCAACGTCCCGTCGTTCAACGTTCCGTCGTACCGTTCTTAGTTCTTCGTCCTTCGTTCTTAGTTCGTCAAGCTACGCAGTAGCCCTCACTTGTTGAGGGGCACCAGGCGTTTCAACTCCTCGAGCCAGTTCTGCACCACGTTCATGTGCGTCACCACCTCGGGCGGGCGCTCGCGTGGCTGCCGCAACACGAACCGCTGCCCGTCGCCCGACACGTCCCAGCCGCGCGTCGGGGCATCCATGAGGTATCGCCCGCCGAACAGCTGCCGTGGCGTCCCGAAGGTCAGCGCCGCCGCCTGAGGCGTCACCGTCACGGCGATGATCCCGACGGTGCCCCGGTAGCCGACGCTCGGCAACCCGTCGTTCGCGCGGGCGTAATAGAGCTCCCGGCCATCCGCACGCCAGATCGGGGAGCCGCCGCCGTCGGTGGACACCTGATAACGAGGGCCAGGACCGGGATACGCCTCGACGTGAACCTGCAGCTGACCCGATTCTCTCGAGTGATAAGCCACCCAGCGGCCATCAGGCGACACATCGACACCGCCCATGCCCGCGAGCTGGCGCGGCGGGCTCTTGCTGACGACGTCCAGGCTCCAGATGGACGGTTCGTCCTGCGCTTGCTCCTCGCTCGGCAACGCGTAGTACAGGAGGTGCTTGCTGTCCGGCGTCCATGCTCCAGGTAGGAGTCGTCGCACGTCCGCTGACAAGAGCTCCGGCGACCCGCCGCCGTCCGCTCGCATCCAGTACAGGTTGTCCGGGCCGTCCGTTCCTCCGGCGTACACGATACGCTCGCCGTCGGGCGTCCACACCGGCGCCATACTCCGTCCTGCGTTGGCCAGCCGGCTCAATGTTGCGCGCGCGAACGTGTACAGCCAGATCCCGCGATCGCGGCCGAGCGTGCTGAGCGCAAGCCGGCCGCCGTCCGGCGAGAGTCGCATCGCCCGGTAATCTTGCGGGGCAATCGCCAGCGGTGTCGCCCGGCCGGTTCGATCGACCTGCAGCACGTCGTTCTCACGACTCGGACTCATTCCGCCGGTGATGAAGACCAACGTGCCTGTCGCGGACACGTCCGCCTGCGCGATGCCGGTCTCGCCGCGTCCGCCGCCCATGTAGGCCGCCTGCATGACATCGGGCAGGACACCGACCGGACCACCGGTCGCTTCGAACTGTTGGCGATCGAACGGCACCGCGAGCATGACGCCCTCGCGTGCGTACACGAGATGACCGCTCGACACGTAGCGCGCATCGGCGCCGCCCTCAATCAACCGCTTCGAGGTGCCCGCCGCGCGCGAATACACCCAGACCTCTGATTCGTCCCAGCGAGGAAAGCCGGTTTTCGTGACGGTGTAGAGCACCGCGTCACTGCCCGGCAGCGCGTGTGGCAGACGATGACTCACTTCGCCGCGGTTCGGCTTCGTCAACTCGGCCGCGCTGCCGCCGGATGACGGCACTTCCAGCAGTCCACCCGCCCCACGCGCAAAGACGATGCGATCGTTGTCGCCCCAGCTCGCGCCGAAGACCTCCGGTGTCGACAGCACGACCACCGGCGGTCCACCCGCGAGCGGCACTTTCCGCAGCTGTCCGGCCGACCAGTACCCGACCCATTGACCATCGGGCGAAAAGAAGGGCACGGTGCCGCCCGTGGTGCCGGGCATCACCGTCGCGATCGGCTGGTCGAGCGGGCGGACGTACAACGACCGCTGGTTCTTCTGCTCCGCCGAAAACACTATCGTGCGGCCGTCGGGAGAGACGGCAAACGCCCGCCGATTGGGACGCCCGGCCACGCCGCCGATGGAGTCGGCCGGCGCGACCGTCAGCTGAAGGCGCGTGATCGAAGCGCTCACGGCCGGTGGCGGGCGGAGGTTCAGCCAGAGGGTGCCCGCGCCGATCGCAGCACCGGCGACGAGCGCCGCTGCCACCAGACCCGATCGCATCGAACGGGACGGCTGATGTGCGTCGCTCGGGCCGGAGGTGTGACCCGCGAGCGCTTCGTCGATCTGAAATGCCGCCACGGCAATCTGCGACAGGCGCTGGTGTCGATCCTTCTCGAGGCATCGCGCCAGGAGTCGTCGCACCGCCGGCGGCACCCGGTCTGGTAGCGCCGCGAAATCCGGCTCGCGCTGCAGCACACGTGACAGCGTGTCGGGGACGTCCTCGCCGTCAAACGCGCGCCGGCCGGTGAGCATCTCGTAGAGCACGCACCCGAACGCCCAGATGTCCGCGCGGCGATCGACGATCTTGCCGCGCGCCTGCTCGGGACTCATGTAGGCCGCGGTTCCAAGGATCATCCCGATCTGCGTCATCGCTGGTGTCGTGATCGTTGGCGAGTTCAGAGGGTCGTCCCGATCCACCGCACCCGCCCCACCCGCCCCACCTGCCCTACCTGCCCCACTTGCCCTCCCCGCCTCTGTCGCCAGCCCGAAGTCGAGCACCTTGACCGTGCCGTCCTCACGCACCTTGATGTTGGCCGGCTTCAAATCGCGATGAACGATGCCCTGTTCGTGTGCGGCGTCGAGCGCCTCGGCGATCTGCCGGGCAATCGCGAGCGCCTCATCGACGGCCAGTCGGGCCTTGCGCGATGCGATCCGACAGCGTCTCGCCCCCGACCAGCTCCATGACCAGGGCGCGAACGCCATCGGCCGCCTCGAATCCGTAAATGGCGGCGATGTTCGGATGGTTCAGCGAGGCAAGTGTCCTGGCTTCCCGCTCGAATCGGGCGAGCCGCTCAGGGTCCTGCGCGAAGGTGTCGGGCAACACCTTGATGGCGACCTGCCGACCGAGGTTGGTGTCGGTCGCGCGCCAGACCTCTCCCATGCCGCCGGCGCCGAGTGGCGCGACGATTTCGTAGGCGCCGAGCCGCGTGCCGACAGCCAACGACACGGTGAAACCGCTCGGATTATATGAGGAGTTCCCCATCGCTCCTGAGCTTTCGCCTCTTCGGCCGCGTGGTATGCTGCTTTTTTCTGGGTGCCCACGTAGGGCCTAACAGGGAAGCCGGTGCAAAGCCGGCGCGGTCCCGCCACTGTAAGCGAGGGTGTTCGCTTCGAATACCACTCGGCGAGAGCCGGGGAAGGTGAAGCAACTCGCAGCATTCCGCTGCTCCCTCCGAGCCAGGAGACCTGCCCAGATCATCAGCGGCTGACTTTCTGCGGCGAACAGAAAGGGGCCACTGGGATCTCGTGTCGTCCACCTGGATTCCAGTCTCCCGCCTGTTCCCGCCGTGAGCCTGCCGCCTCGCTCGAGGAGGCACAGCATGTCATCCCACCTTCGGCTCCGCCACGTCCTGATCTGGAACCCTTTCGCTTGTTGGTCTCGCGCTGTTCTCGCCCGCCGTCTTTGCCCAACCGACAGGGACGTTGACCGGAATGATTCGCGACGTCTCGAGTGGGGCGATCGCCGATGCGACCGTCGAGATCGTCGTCGCCGATCGCGTGATCGCCGCGACCACGAGTGCGGTGGACGGGCGTTATCGTCTCGAATTGCCGTCTGGGGTTCCGTTTTCGCTTCACGTTCGTCGAACCGGATTCGCCGAGCAGTCGGTCGCGTTCAGCGGCAGATCCGGTGACGTCACCTTCGACGTCACGCTGCCGATCGGGGGCGTATCCGACACCCTCGTCGTGAGCGCGTCGCGCGCTCCGGAGGATCGCGCGAAGGTCACGCAATCGGTGACGGTCGCGACTCGTGCAGAGATCGAAGCCCTGGGCGCGACGGAGTTGTCAGACGTGCTGCGATTCGTCCCTGGTGTCACCGTCGCCGGCACCGGCCGCGAAGGCGGCGGGCCCACCTCGTTGTTCGCCCGCGGCGGCGACTCCGACTACAACGTCGTCCTGATCGACGGCGTGCGCGCCAACCTCGACGGCGGCCGCTTCGACTTCAGCCGCATCGCCGCCGGCGAGATCGAGCGGGTCGAGATCGTCCGCGGCGCACAGTCCTCGCTGTGGGGCGCCGATGCGATGAGCTCGGTCGTGCAGGTGTTCACGAAACGGGCGGCCGCGACCGACGCCCTGCAGTTTTCCGCGGCGGCGGAAGGCGGGTCGTTCAACACGTTCCGGGGCAATACCGGCGTGAATGGCGGCGCGGGCGGACAGGTCGATTATCGAGCCGGCGTGACTCGCCGCTCGACCGACGGCGCATTCAGCGATCTCCTCCCGGAAGACGATGCGTATCGAGCAGACGGCGTTTGACGGCGGCGGCGGCACCGCGCTCGGTACGCGCGCGACGGTTCGCGCCGGTGTGCGATACAGCAAGGCTGACGGCCATAGCGTCGGGCCGCTGAACTATGGATCGCGCGACTCCGGCGGCGCGTACGACACCAAGGACCTCTCCGCACACACGACCGTGACGCATGCCATCGGCTCGAGATTCACGGGCACCGGCACCTTCAACTACTTCCGCTATGAAAGCGTGTCAGCGGACCGGGTCGTCGATCCGCCGTACTCGACGTTCGCGATCCTCGCCGGCACACCGAATGCGCTTGTTTCCGAACGGGACGCGTCTCGTGCGGCTGGTCGATCAAGCCGAGTTCAACCGGCTGGTCGCCGCCGGGGCGTTGCCGGCGCCGGGACAGTTTCTCGCCTCGCGAGTGAGCAACGATTCCACGTTCAACAGCCTGACGGAATTCCGGCGCCCGGCCGCAAGGTATCTCGGCGACTTCACCTGGGGGTCGGGCCAGCGCTTGAGCGTCGGCTACGACTGGGAACGCGAGACCAATCCCAATGTCGCCGGCTTCGATCTCGACAACAACGGCTTCTTCCTCCAGCAGCAGATCACCATCGCCGATCGCTGGTTCGCAACGGTCGGCGTTCGCGTCGACAGCAAGGAAAGCTACAGCACGTTCGTCAGCCCGAAGCTGTCGGCCGGCGGCTTCCTCGTGCCGGCGCGGCGCGGCGCGCTCTCCTCCGTGAAGCTGTTCGGCAACATCGGCCGCGGGCGTGAAGTCTCCAACGTTTACCGAGCGTTTCGGCGGCGCGGGATTCGCGGATCCCAATCCCGACATCGAGGTGGAGTTGGCGCGGTCCGGCGACATCGGGCTCGAAGCGACCCTCAGCGATCAGCGGTTCCGCACGTCGGCCACCTACTTCAACAACCACTTCACGGATCAGATTTCGTTTCGCCCCGGCCAGGCCGGCGACGGCATTCCCGAATACATCAATATCGACGGCTCGAAGGCCACCGGGTGGGAGGTGGAGCTCGCCGTGCAGAAGCCGGTGCGCGGCGTGACGGCGGCCGCGACGTATGCGCTGGTTGACACGGCAGTCGTGACGAATCAAAGCACCAGCCAGCAGTTTCAACCGGGGCAGCCGCTCCTCCGGCGGCCAAAGCATTCCGGCACCGTACGCGCCACGTACGTGCTTCGCCCGGCGAGCGTGAACGTCAACGTGCGTCTCGTGGGTCGAGCGGTTCGACAACAGCTTCCTGTCGCTCCGCACGATTGCGAATAGCGAACGGCCCACGGCGACCACGACGGACATCACCGTCAACCCTGGATACGTCGTCGCCGGGCTGGGCTTCGACTACCTGCTCCACGACTCGCTGACGCTCTTCATCCGCGGCGACAACATCGGCGGCGAAGAATACGAGAGCGTGCTGGGCTATCCGGGCTTGCCGCGCTCGTTCGTGGCCGGCGCGCGGTGGCACGTCGGGCGGCCGCCGCTAGGGACGACACATGACTGCGATGCGACGCCTCCTCGTCCAGGTTCACCTGTGGGTGGGCGTCGCCTCCGGCCTCTACATCGTCGTGGTGTGCCTGACCGGAGCGGCGCTCGTCTTTCGCATCGACCTGCAGCGGGCGCGGAACCCGCATCTCTTCACGCCACGCGCATCCGGACTCCTCGCCGATCCGGTGCGCGTGATGGAGCGTGTCAGCCGCGCGTATCCCGATCATCGGCTGTCAGGGGTCGAGGCGCCGACGTCGCGCCGGCCGACCTACCTGGCCTACGTCACCAGAGGCCGTGAGTTCGTGACCGTGCTGATCGATCCGGTCAGCGTCGAGATCCTCGGCGAGCTGCCGAACGATCCGCTGGTCGCGTCAGTCCAGCGGCTGCATTTCGACCTGATGGCCGGCCGCACCGGTCGCACGGTGAATGGCATCGGTGCCGTGTGCATCCTCGTCATGTGCGCCACCGGTTGCGTGATCTGGTGGCCTGGCCGAAAACACTTGATGCGCGGATTTCTGGTCGACGTGCGACGAGACACGAAGCGAGTGATCTGGGAGTTGCACCGTGCGATCGGCATCTGGAGCGTGGCCTTTCTCGCGATGTTCGCGCTCACGGGCCTGTCGTTGGTGTTCCCGGCACCGTTTCGAAACGCCGTGAACGCGATCTCGCCGATCACGGTCACCCGCGCACCGAGCTCGTCACCCGCGGCGCCTGACGCCGTGCCAGCCGGCCTGGGCGTCGCTGATCGCGCGGGCGCGTCAGGAGCGACCCGGCCACCATGTGGCGCGGGTCGTCACACCCGCCAACGACCGTGCGGCGTTCCTGGTCCATGTTTTCGAGCAGCGAGCCCGACGCCGGCCGGCATCCGATCTTTCGTCGGTTTACTTCGATCAGTACTCCGGCAACGTGCTCGCCGCGGCGCAGCCGCGCGCACCGCTGGCGATCTCGTCATGGCGTGGACCGTTCCGCTGCACGTCGGCGCCTTCGGCGGAGAGCCGCTGCGCTGGATGTGGTTCGCGTTTGGCCTCGCCCCACCGCTGCTGTTCGTCACCGGCATGACGATGTGGTGGACGCGCGTGGTTCGAGCCAAGGATGGCGCGGTCGTGACGCGCCCGCGAGCCGCCATTTCGTGGAGTGGCGGCAAGGATTGCTGCCTCGCGATGTTGCGCGCCTGGGACACCGTGGACTTCGCGGCGATGATCACGATGTTCAACGAAGACGGCCAGCGCAGCCGCTCGCACGGGCTGCGGCCCGACATCGTGGCCGCGCACGCCAACCGGCTCGGTCTGCCGTCGCTGTCGGCGCGATGTCAGTGGGAGACGTACACCGATCAGTACCTGGCGCTGCTCGCACAGGTGCGCGCCCTCGGCATGACGCACGTCGTGTTCGGCGACATCATCGGCGAGCCTCACCGCGAGTGGAACGAGCGCGTGTGTGCGGCAAGCGGCCTACCCAGTCATGCCGCTGTGGGCGCAGCCGACCGCGCAACTCGTGCGCGAGTTCATCGCAACCGGCGCGAAGCGCGGATGGTCACCGTCAGGCCGCCCGTGCTCGACGAATCCTGGCTGGGCACGACGCTCAACGAGGCATCCGTGGCGCGCCTGGAATCGCTGGGCGTCGATCCGTGCGGTGAGTTCGGCGAGTATCACACCCTCGTCACGAACTGCCCTCGGTTCTCCTCGCCGTTACCGGTGGTCATGGGCGAACGGGTGCAGCGCGGCGGGTGCTGGGCGCTCGATGTGACGTGCGCCGAGAGTGACTGAGTCGCACCGGCGAAATGCTCGCGTCGCCCGGCGCTGTCGAAGCCGCCGGCCGAAGACCGCGGCCCCGAGACGCGCCCGACGGGCCCGAAGAATGAGAAGATTTCGCATGCTCTACCTGGCGAGTGGCGCTGCCCTGCTGACCACCTTGATTGCGGCGTCCGACCACAGCATCGAGGCGAGTGTCGCGAGACAGCCCCCGATCTGCGCGATCGATATGGGTAGCAACACCTTCCGGCGCATCGTCGGCAGTTTTCAGGACGGCCGCTATCTGCAGCGCGGCATCGAGCAGGTGCCGCTCGGCGTCGGCGACGACGTGACACGGAACGGGCGCATCAGCGACAAGAAGCTTGGCGAGATTCGCGACACCCTCGCCGCGTTCAAACGCGCGTGTGAGCGGGACGGCGCCTCTCGGGTGCTCGCGGTTGGGACCGCCGCGTTTCGCGACGCGCCGAATGGCGAACGGACAATCGAGATCGCCAAGGCGCTGGGCATCGCCATGGAGATCGCGACCGAGAAACGCGAATCCGAACTGGCCTATCTCGTTGGTTCGCTGGGTCGAAGCGACGACGCTGTCGTCGATAACGGCAGCCGAAGCATAGAGCTGGTGGCCAGACAGGGTGGCGAGCTGAAGTACGTGGTGCCTTCGCTCGGATACCGCGTGCGTACGAGCGATTCTTCGCCGGCGCGACCGATCCCGCCGCGGCGACGCGGGACTTTCGCGCGGCCTTGCGGAACGAGCTGATGAACGCGGCGTTCATGAAGGGAAAGCAACGGCTGGTCGGCGTTGAGTTTGCCGAGATGGCGGCCGGCCTGTTCGATTCGGCTCCCGTCGAGGGCCGGGTCTTCACGCTGGCACAGCTCACCGGGAAGCTCGCCGAGATCACGGCACTGCCGCCTGCGGGCTTCGACGCCCTCAAGAAGACGAAAGACATCGACCGTGCCTTGCCGCGGCTGGTGGCCGCAGTCACGGTTGCCGAAGAGTTCGGATATTCAACGCTCGTGCTTACGGCACGCGAACTGGGCGCCGGACTGATCATCGAGGCCGGCCTGAAGGGTGCGCAGTAGGCGCGTGCCGCGAGCGGCTACTTTGGCTTCGCCGTGGGCGTCTCGCTGGACGGCGGCACGATGTTCTTCAGCCGCATGTAAGTCACGAGGTTGCCGTAGTGTTCGTAGGTATGCGAGACCGCGAAGTACAGGACTGACAGCCGCGGCGTCGGGCCGAAAAAGAACGGCACGGTCTCGCTGCCCTTCTGATCGGTCATGGCGTCGAAGACCGTGTTGCAGTAGGTGACGTTGCTGTTCGTGTTCACGCCGGCCGATCCCGCGACACTCGCGATCGTGATC
Organism: uncultured Acidobacteriota bacterium; assembly: GCA_963841895.1. Taxonomy (GTDB): domain Bacteria; phylum Acidobacteriota; class Vicinamibacteria; order Vicinamibacterales; family UBA2999; genus JACCSI01. The sequence continues at coordinate 1,423 of CAWJEO010000041.1, read as the reverse complement.
AGCGCGCTTGCGAGCGCGGCAGCGTGTGCGACACGTGCCGACGCAACGACTGCACGGGTCGATCCGAGCGACGCGCTCAGGGCCGAGGTCGGAGAGGCGCGAAGATCCCTGGCGATGAACTGCGCGCCATCCGCGACGGTGCTGAAAGCGACTACCGCCGCCCGCCGACACCGGCGTATGTCAGCAGGTCGACCACGCTGAACTGTCCGGGCGTCGGGCCGAGCGACGGTGAGAACGGCGGCTGCGCATTCAGGAACGAGTCGGAGTCGCTCTGCAGCAGCCCGATGAAGACCTCAGCCACGAGAGCGCGCCCACGGGCCCGAGCCGAAGCCCTGCTCGAGCACCTCCGCCTCCTTGAGGATGTAGTACCACAGCGGCGTCGCTGGAACGAGCCCGAGGGTGGAGTGCCGCCACTCGGGGAAGTTGCTCGCGCCGAGCACCGGCGCGCCGATGGCCGCGGCGAGGGCCTGGCCGGACGGGATGGACCAGGTCAGGTGGCGAAGCAAGTTGCGTTCGGAAGCGCGTCGGCGGGGCGCCCACGCGATCGCGGCCAGCGGCAGGCGGAACAGGGCCGACGATCTGGTGTCGATGCGCTTGTTCGGCCGGGGTGTGGGCCCCGGATCCGCGGGAAGTCGAAGAACGTCTGCCAGCCGATGAATCGCCGGCGCCGCGCGGACGCCGCCGCGCATGTCGTCGGATCGGCTGGCCCTCGCCGCGAGGATCGAAGATGATGGCGAAGAACGGCGTGGTCGACGTCTCCGGTGAGGTTGACGCGATACGACGGCCGCACCATGCTGTGGCCGAACCGGTACGCGCATCTGGAACTCGACAGGGATGAAGTACCGTCGGCCGGCGGGGCGGTAGAACCGCCGGCCCTGGCGAGGATGCGGTGACCCGGTGCTGGCCGACGATCTGGGCAGGAACTCGTTAACGATGATCCACTGGTAGTGCCAGGTGAGGATCTGACGCGCCTGTCGAACACGTGGTCCGTGTCGATCGCGGGGCTGCCTGGCGCACCGGTCGACGAGCCGGTTGTGGCGAGGAGGAACGCAGCCTGCAGGCCCGAGATGACGACGTTCTCGTCGTTGCGGGGGTCGGCGATGATGGCGGCGCCGTTGCTGCGGGGCACGTCCTCGAACTGCCACCGCTTTCGATGCGCAGCTTGGCGCGGTCGGCGGGTTGTAGAGCTGGGGCTTCCGACGGGCCCGGCGCCGTAGACGGAGTCGAGGTCGAAGGGCGGGGGTGCGGGTGTTCGGCGTCGACTCGGGTGGTCGGCACGCCCAGCGGGACGTCGTGTCGAAAGTCATGTCGTGGTCGAGGAACTGGCCGAGGAATGTCGTCGGTCGTGTGGTTGGGGTTGTTCGGGTTGTTGGGGCTGAGCCGGGGTCGGTGATGAGCCCGACCGGGCCCGCCCAACGATGTC
>CAWJEO010000040.1:0-190802 GCA_963841895.1 uncultured Acidobacteriota bacterium | reverse complement strand
CAGGAACATCGTCTGGAAGAGCAAGGTGCCGGGCCTCGGCTGGTCCTCTCCGGTCGTCGGCGGCAGACCTGGTGTGGATGACCAGCGCCACCGGCGATCGCGACGTGTCGCTGCGCGCGGTGGCCTTCGACGTCGAGACCGGCGCGAAGCGTCAACGTCGAAGTCTTCCGTCTCCGCCGTCCCCGCGACATCAACCCGAAGAACAGCTACGCGTCGCCGACGCCGGTGATCGACGGCGATCGCGTCTTCGTCCACTTCGGCGCCGACGGCACCGCCGCACTGACGCACACCGGCGACATTGTCTGGAAGATGACGCTGCCGTACGCCTCGCAGCACGGGCCGGTGGATCGCCCGTGGTCCATGAGATCTCGTGATCTTCAGCTGCGACGGACACGACGCCGCGTTTCTCATCGCCCTCGACAAGCGAACGGGCAAGGTTCGCTGGAAGACCAACCGCCGCCAGCCGTACGACCAGGCGTATACGACGCCGCTCGTGATTCGCGTCGGCGATAGCGATCAGATCGTGAGCGTGGGCGCCTATCGCGCGGGTGCCTACGATCCAGCGACCGGGCGGAGATCTGGCGCGTCCAGTACGCCGACGGATTCTCGAACGTCCCGCGGCCGGTGTTCGGCCACGGCCTGGTCTACATCGCGACCGGCTTTCAGCAGCCATCGCTGATCGCCGTCCGGGCCGATGGGACCGGCGACGTGACGAAGACGCACATCGCGTGGACGGCTGACGCGCGGCGCACCGCTGACGCCATCGCCGATCCTTGTCGGCGACGAGTTGTACTTCGTCAATGACGGCGGGATCGCATCGTGCGTCGACGCGAAGACCGGAGTCGATCCATTGGCAGATGCGGCTTGGTGGGACATACTCAGCGTCGCCGGTATTTGCCGATGGCCGTATCTACTTCCTCGGCGAGCACGGGGGCGTCACGGCGATTCAGCCGGGCCGCGAGTTCCGCCGGCTGGGCCTGAGCACGCTCGACGGCGCGATGCTGGCGTCGATGGCGGTGTCAGGCGGGTCGCTGTTCATTCGAACGGAAAGTCATTTGTATCGCATCGCGGCGCCGCGTCCGGGCGCCTCGTCGTCGCTATCGTTTCACTGGAGAGCAACCATGAGATCACGTCGTGTCGAGGCTGTTCGTCTTTTCTGTGCTGTTGTCGAGTCGTTGGCGCCGCTGCGTTTGCGCAGGGCACGCAGGCGAAGCCGTTCGAACCGCAGGTCGGCCAGGCCGGCAAGGACGTCGTGTGGGTGCCGACGCCGCAGGTGCTGGTCGAGAAGATGCTCGACATGGCCAAGGTGACCCGCAGGACTTCGTCATGGACCTCGGGTCGGGCGACGGACGCACGGTGATCACCGCGGCCAAGCGCGGGGCGACCGCCGCGGGCATCGAGTACAACCCGGACATGGTGGAGCTGTCGAAGAAGAACGCCGCGGACGCGGGCGTGACCGCCAAGGCGACCTTCATGAAGGCCGACCTCTTCGAGACCGACCTCTCGAAGCCGAGCGTCATCACGATGTTCCTGCTGCCGTCGATCAACATGAAGCTGCGGCCGAAGATTCTCGACCTCAAGCCGGGCACGCGCATCGTGACCAACTCGTTCACGATGGAAGACTGGCAGCCCGATCAGTCCGAGACCGTGACTGACGACTGCACCAGCTGGTGCACGGCGCACCTGTGGATCGTGCCGGCGAAGGTCGAGGGGACGTGGCAGGTCGGCAACGACACGCTGTCGCTGAAGCAGACGTTCCAGAACTTCACGGGGACGCTGGGCAGCACGACGGTGTCGGGCGGCAAACTGAATGGCGCTCAGATCGAGTTCTCGGTCGGCAACACGAAGTACACCGGCCGCGTTGACGGCAAGATGATCAAGGGCACGACCAGCGCCGGCGCGGCGTGGTCGGCGACGAAGAAGTAGGGCTACTCTCGGAGGAGATCCTCCAGATAGGGCCAGATCGTATTCTGCGATCTGCTTGGCGCCGTCGGCATTCGGATGGATGCCGTCGGCGCCATTCATCTTTCGGTCCATCGCGACACCTTCGAGAAGGAAGGGAACGAAGGCCACGTCGAGCTCGTCCGCGAGCTGCTCGAAAGCGTCTCGAAACTGCCTCCCGTAGCTGAACACATTGAGCGGCGGCAGCTGCATGCCGCACAAGCAGCACTCTGCGTCTTCGTCTGCCTTGGCACGACCGATCATCTCGCTTAAGTTTCTCGACATGATCGAGATATCGACGCCCGCGCAACCCATCGTTCGCGCCCAACGCCAGAATCAGGATATCCGGTCGGGTCGACGCTAACAGCGCATCGACTCGCCGCAGTCCGCCAGCAGTCGTGTCCCCTCGAATCCCGGCATTGATGACGCGCCACCCAAGACCGCCGGCTTTGAGTCTGGCTTTCAAGGATGGCGGGAAAGTTCTCCCTGTCGGACGGCGACACGGACAGGCTGTCGCCAAGAACCGACAATGCGTCCGGACTGTCTGGCAGGCTTGAGCGCAGGGGCGTCGCAGGCAACGAACAGTGTCGTCAGGGCGAACGTGGTCGCAATCGAACGAGTGCCAGACCACTCACCGCGCCGAGCCGAACGTGATGCCGATCGATCGCTCGATCGGGTTGTACGACGTCCCGTAGAACGGCGACGTCAGGTTGTTCTGAATATCCCGATTCGCTTCCGTCCCAAAGACGTTGTAGAACCGCAGGCCGGCGCGGAAGCGGTACTTCTTGAAACGCCACGCGCGCGTCAGCGAAAAATCGACGGTGCGCGACCGTCGGGAGACGGCCGGCGCGATTGCGTTCGCCGACGAAATCCTGGAACTCGTTGACCGCGGAGTACGGGAAGCCCGACCGCACTTCGATGACCGGCGCAACGTCCCACGCCTCGAGCGGCCCAGCGAGGCCAAAGTTCCCGCGGACGAGCAGGCGGTGCGGGACGTCGGTCGAGATCCGGTTGTTCTCGTTCTCGCGGACGATCGGGTTGCGGATGTTTCCGAAGAACTGGTCGTAGTTGTTCAAGTCGGCCGTGCCGCGCGACCAGACATATGACGCCGTGAGATCGCGGCGCTCTCCGCCGAGATACCGCGCCGTTGCTTCGAACTCCCTGTACCGCGAACTGCCCGTGCTGCCGAGCCGCAGCGCGCTCAGTGTCGCATCCGGCACGAGCACGTATTCCTGCCGCCCTCGCCGATCGAGGAACGCCGCCTTCATCAGCACGCGCCGGCCGAAGCGCTGGTCGAGTTCGACGCTCACGACGTTGGCCTCGGGCGCGTCGAGATCGCGATCGATGACGTTGCGGAAGAGAACAGGGAGACCGGCAACCGAACCGTTTGGGTTGAAGCGCGTCACGAGTCGCGACTCGTACGCCGGGAATGCCCCGACGTTGAGCGGCGTGCGCTGCACGAAGTTCCCGAATCCGCCGCGCAGAATCGTGCGGCCATCAGACGCCAGCCCAAGGGCGAGACCGCCTCGCGGCGAGAAGTTCACTTTGTCGACGATCGGATCGCGGTCGAGTCTGAAGCCGGCTTCGATCGTCAGCCGCGACCCGACCCGCCACCGATCCTGCGCGAAGAACGAGAACTCGGTGCCGCTGATGTCCTGTTCGGTGCGCTCGCCAAACGTGGTGCGCTCGGCCAGCGTGCCGTCGAGCCGCCGAATCTCGAGCTGGCGGCTTTCGCTGAAACCGTTGAAGGTCGATCGCTGCACGTCCAAGCCGATCTTGAACACGTGCTGCTGGGCGAAGATATCGCGCGACAGGCTCAGCGATTCAACCCACTGGAGACTTCTGACGTTGCGTTCCTGATTGTTGAAGTACGCGCCGCTCTGGCTCTCTGGGGCATAGACCATCGGACCCGGTTCGGCGCTGTCAACTTCCACTTCGAACGTGCGCGCCGAAATCGTGGTTTCCAGCACGAGCGACGGGCCGATGCCCAGCCGATCGACAACTCCCGTCGCCAGGCCGGCCTGACCGAAGCTGGGCGTCGTCATTGCCGGCCGGAAAGTGTTCATCGTCGCCCGCTTGATATCGCGGGGGAACGTGATGATGCCGCCGCCCGAGCGTGTGCTGCGATGACAGCACCGAGTCGAAGCGCGTGAACGAGTCGAAGCTCCGCACCCTGATTTCGGGCTCGCCCTCCAGCGAACGCACCGGCGTGGAGAGGTAGCGAAACTGGAAGTCCTGCGAGAGGAAGAAGCGATCGGGCACAATCGGACCGCGAACCGAGAATCTGGGCTCGAAGTTCCGGATGCCGTCCAGCGACTTCCGCAGACGCGGCATCAGATTGCCCGGCTTGAATTCCCAGTTGTTTGTCCCGCGACGGGTCCGCAGCTGGGTGATGCTGGTCGAGAACCGCCCGTACTCGGCGGCAAACGGGTTCGAGAGCACCTCGACCGACTCGACGGCCTGGCCTGGCAGCTCGAGATCGAAGTCACCTGTCGACGGGTCGATCAGGCTGGCGCTGCTCACCTGGAGCGCGCCCTGAGAGGGTTGACCGCCTTTGATCCGGAGCCTCCCATCCGCGCCGCGCACGACGCCGGGGAGCAGCGGCAGCAGACTTTGGAAATCGTCGCCCTCCAGCGGTGCGCTCTCGAGCACCGAGCCCGACAGCATGTCGCTCATCGACACGGGCTGCACGCTGTCGTTCGGCGACGGGTTGTCGCCCTGGACCTCCACGGTTGGCATCTGGAACGTCAGCTGCGTGTCGAGGAGGACCTGAGCGGTTTCGCTGGCACGCACCTCGAAGACGGCGGAGGTCGCGGGCACGAATCCGGCCCTGTTCGCCGATACCGTGTAGCGCCCCGCCGGAATATCGGCGAAGCTCACTCGCCCGGCCTCGTCGCTCAGCGTTTTCGCCAGCACCGTGCCATCGTCAGCCAGGAGTTCGACCTGCATCCCGGACATCTCGACGGTGCCCTCGAGCGTCGTCACCGTGACGACGATTCGGCCGGTCGTTGGTTGAACCGAACCAGCAGAGGGCGCGACTTCCGCGACGACAGTGGGGTGAGGGCCGAGCAGGAGTGCGGCGACGAGGAGGAGAAGCGTCACGATGATATGCCGGACTCTAGTTCACGAGCCTTCCACGAACAAGCTGCAAGGCCGCCCTCGAAGCGGCTCCTGACGGCTCAACGTGCTCCGGCGGCAGCCTCCTGGGTCAATTGCAGGACATCGAGAATGTTCGAGAAGTCGTCGGTCCAGCTGCGGCTGGCGGCACGAACGGGTCTCCACCGGGCATCGGACGCCAGCGCGGCCAGGCCCATGACGTCCGGCCAATAACGAGCCATCGCGACGGACTGACGTCCGCGCTCGTCCGACTGGTGATACTGCTCGACTGCCGTGGCCCCCAGCTCGCGTGGCGGCGGCGCCCAGCACCGGCGCCAGGTCCAGATGCCGGTTCGAGATGTGAAAAACCATCAGGCCCTCTGGCCGAAGCCGCTCGAGGGCCAGCGCGACGAACTCGCGCGTCATCAGATGCACCGGGATGGCGTCAGAGCTGAACGCGTCGACGACGATGACGTCGTAGCGTCGAAGGCGGCATACGGCCGAGCGTCACGCGCCCGTCACCGATGACGACGTCTGACCGAGCCGCGGGCGTTAGAAAGGAAGCTAAATAGCGAGCGATCGCGGGCGATGGTTTCCACGACCGGGTCGATCTCGAAGAAGGTCAACGTCGAGCCCTCATGGCGTAGCAGGCCAGGGCTCCGGCCCCCAATCCAATCACGGCCACCGACTCCGCACGCGGGCCCATCATCGTCAGAAGCTGACCGATCGGCCCCGACCGGTGGAAGTAGCTCGTCGGCTCACATCCCTCGCGGGCAGCCAGGCGTTGCCATCCATGCAGCGTGGTTCCGTGATACAGCCGTTGCACCTGCGGCGGTGTGTCCGATGTGACGCGGTGGACGCCAAAGAAACTGCGGGCCGCATAGAGGACGCGATTCGATTCCGCATGCGGCAATACGAAATGCGCGACGAGGATGACGGCCATAGCCGTTGCGAACGGCGACCGGGCGGTTTGCGAACGCAAGCCCGAACCCTGCGCACAGGCCGACCGCCACCAGCAGCATCGCGGCGAGCCCGACGTTCGGAGCGAGTCCAAGCGCTGACGAAACCACCGCGATCAGCGACGCCAGCAGCAGCGCACCCCAGACGAGAACTGCTGGCTCCGCCCGATTCCCCCGCCATTCGGGCGACGGCCGAATCAGCGCCGCGATGATGAGTACCAGCGGGTACTCCACTACCTGCGTAAAGGTCGCCGGCGCGATCAGGGCATTGAACATTCCGCCAAGTGCGCCGCCCATCGACACCCACAGATAGAACCGTGTGAGGTTGCCGGCTGGGGGACGCCGCTCGGCGAGCTCGCGATGGCAAACAATCGCGACCACCGTGAAGGCGACGAGGTGGACGACCAGCGCGGACCACCAATCCCCAGGGACAATCACCCGTGCCAGAGCCGCGAGGATCGCGAGTGGCGCGAGTCGATTCATCCAGACGCGCGAGATCGGCGGTCGCGACGCGAAGGCGGCAATGAACGTCGCCAGGTAGAGCGCGAGCGGGACGACCCACAGCAGCGGTACCGCCGCGACGTCGGTCGAAATGTGCGTGGTGACGCCGAGGAGAAGGCTGGACGGAACAAAGGCAAGGGCAAGCCAGCGGAGACGGTCGCCCCACCGTTCGTGAGGCACACCGTGCTCACCGTCCACGGTTTCGGCGGTGCCGTGAGCTGTCGGGTTTGCGCGACGGAATGAAACGATGCCGCATCCCGCGATCAATGCGGCGACGATGAGAAACCCGACCGCCCACAGCGTCCGCTGGTCGGCGAGCGTCAGGCGTGGTTCGACGACGAAGGGGTAGACCAGCAGGCCGACCAGGCTCCCGGCGTTGCTGGCAGCATAGAGAAAGTAGGGATCGCGCGCGGAACGCAGCGTGAACCATCGTTGCAGGAGCGGCGCCGTCGTCGACAACGCGAAGAACGGAAGACCGACCGCCGTCGCCAGCGCGACGAGGAGCCACCCGGTGGGATTGCCCCCGTGGGTCGGTTCACCGGCGGGCAGGGCGATTGGCAGCGTGAGGAGCGCGACGATGACGACGGCGAGATGGAGCACGAGGGCGCCGCGCCGGCTCAGGCGGGTGGCTGCGAGGTGAACGTAGAGATAACCCCCGAGCAGCGCTGTCTGAAAGAACAGGAGACACGTGTTCCAGGTGGCCGGCGTTCCGCCGAGGCGCGGCAGGATCATCCGCGCCACCATCGGCTGGACCATGAAGAGCAACGCAGCCGAAAGCAGGATAGTGATTGAAAAGAGGACGGTCAGCCACGTCTCGCGACCGGACGAAGAGCGGCTTCTCGGGTCTTCCTGCGATTGCAACGTGGTCATCCGCTACAGATGGGCGCCTGTCTCAGGCAGGTATCGGTTCGTCGCAGAAAGGCGACTAGGTCTGCAGACCGGCAGAGATTCCCGTTGTCGGCCGGGAGCGACACCCGTAGACTACGGTTAAGTGCTGTGGAAGACGCTACTGTCATTTTTCGATCGGAAGCACCGCAGCAGGTGAACCTCGGCGACGCGTTCGCCGCCGGTGTGCTGCCGACCTGGACGGAGGCGGTCGCCCTGACGCGCGCCATCGCGTGGCAGCTGTACCGCGAGGGCAGTTCTGCGCCCGTGCCCGATCTCGGCGACATCGCGCTGTTTTCAACCGGAGCCATCCATCTCGAAGGTGGCGACGTCTATTCCGACGGGCAGGTTGCGGGTGTTGGCGCGGTCATGGGCCAACTGCTCGAGCATGTGAGCGCCCCGCCGCAGGTGATGGACGTGCAGCGGCAGTCGTTGGCCGTCCCGCCCGTCTATGCGACGTTGATGGAGTTCCACAACGCGCTCGACTTTTTCGCTCGCCCCGACTCCAAAGCGGTGCTCGTGGATTACCACTCGCGCGCGTCCGCGGCGCTGGTGCAGACCGAGACGAACCAGGCGCTCGAGGATCTGAAGGAGAAGACGAAGGCGGCGCCGAAGGAACAAAAGAAGAAAAAGAAGACGGAACGCAAGAAAGTTCCTGCGTGGGTGATCGCAACAGCCGCTCTCCTCGTCCTGAGCCTCGCTGGCGCGGCCGCCCTCTACCTGGTGGGCGGATCGTCGCCGGAATCACCGGTACGGCAGTCGGCCGACGCGGCACTCACCGCCATCAGCGAGGCCGGACAGAAAGTTCAGGATGCGACGACGAACGTCGTGAGCAAGCTGATTGGCGGCGCCAGCGCAACCCCGTCGAACGAATCGCCGGCGAACGCGTCGGCGCCAACTCCGCCGGCTCCCCCTGTCGTCGCGAAACGGCGGACCGCAACCCTGCCGGAGACCGATAATGCCGCGGCAACTCCGGCACCGCGCGCGGCCGCCACCGCCGCGTCTGGCGCCGCAGTCCCGTCGTCTGGCGGAGCGGTCCCGTCGCCCCCACCGTCCACTGCCACACCGACTCCGGAGATGCCGCCACCGGCGGCCGTTGACACGGGGGTCTACACCGCAAAGAGTGCTGACGTTGCGGCCCCCGAGCTCGTCTATCCGCAACTCCCCACCAAGCCGTTCAGCGATGGGACCACGCATCAACCAGGCGAGCTGGATCTCCTCGTCCTCGAGGATGGGACCGTTGGCGAGGTCAAGCTGGTTCCGGAATCGAACCGGCTGCAGGATCGGATGATGGTGTCCGCCGCGAAAGCGTGGCGGTTCCGCCCGGCTCAGAAGAACGGCCTGCCGGTGAGATACCGGATGCGGATCCCGATTACCTGGTAGGCGCGCTCGATTCCCGACGTGAGCGCCGTTCCGACTAGGCCGCCCTCCGGCACGGCTCGACCGAAGCACACGCTCTTCCGCTTCACCACCGCCCTGTTCGCTGTCCTTGGAATCGCCGTAGCCGGGTTGTTTCTGGCGCGGCAAGGCCAGCTGATGGCTTCTGCGCTGGCATACAACGACTTCGGGAAGTTCTTCTACTCGGCGCAGCTTTTTCTCAGCGGCGACAACATGTACGCACCCAACCCCGCGACATCGATTGGCGTCGGGGGAGGTCGCGCGCATGTGTTCCTCAACATGAACCCGCCGCACGCGCACCTGCCACTGCTTCTCCTGGCACCGCTCTCGATTCAGGTGGCCGCGGTGGTCTGGTCCATTGCCAGCGCGGTCGGACTCATCGCCTCATTTGCGATCGCCCTCGGTGAGCTGGGAATCCGGCCGACGCCGCGGGGAATCCTGTTCGGCGTTCTCGCCGCGTCGGTATTCTCCGCGACCGGTGCCATTGTCATCACCGGGCAGCTGTCGTTCCTGTTGCTGCCGGTCATCACCCTGGCGTGGCGCGGCGCGCGCCGGGAGGCCTGGGCACGGGCCGGAACGTGGCTCGGCGTCGCCATCAGTATCAAGCCGTTCTTGCTGGTCTTCATTCCTTACTTTGTGCTGCGGCGGCATTGGGCGGCGGTCACGGCTGCCGCCGTCACCATGGTCGCCGCGTTCTCAGTCGGCGTCGCCGTGTTTGGTGTTGACGCGCACCGCGAGTGGATTCGGGCGCTGGGGACCACTGATTGGGAGTGGGCAGCGATGAACGCGTCGGTGTTGGGTCTGCTCTCGCGGGCACTCGGGGACAGTCCGTATTACACGCCGTTGGCGGTTCTGCCTTCGGGCGTTTGGCTCGTGTGGCTGACGGCATCGGTTCTCATCGCGATGGGAACGTTTGTCGCAATCCGGAACCGCCCTGCCGCGGACGCCGATTCAGCCTTCCTGCTGCTTCTCCTGGCGGCCCTCCTGATCTCACCCCTGGGCTGGATCTACTACCTGTGGCTTCCCCTGGGTCCGGCGTTGGCCAGGTTCCTGTCGCCCGGAGACCGATCGGAATCGCCACCGGTGCGGTGGCTTCTCTGGCTGGCGTTGCCTGGTCTCGTCTGGCCGCTGTCGATGATTTTCGTCGGGCAGCCAAGCGGGGTCGCGACCGTGACGGTCGGCTCGATTTACTTCTGGTCCACCCTGTTCCTGTGGCTGGCAGCCCTTGCGGACGCACTGCCGGCGTTTGGGGCGAAGCCGAGCGCTAGTACGCCCCTCGGCCGCTGAGCACCGCGCCAATCGTCCGGCCGAGCAGATAGATGTCCAGCCAGACTGACCAGTTGCGGATGTAGTAGGTATCGAACGCCTTCTGTTCGTCGATCGTGCCTTCGCTTCGGATGGCGATCTGCCAGAGGCCGGTGATTCCCGGACGGACTCGCTGTCGGAGCTCGAGGAACGGAAGGTCGAACTGTTGCAGGTGATCGTCCGGGAACGGCCGCGGTCCGACGAGGCTCATGTCGCCGCGAACGACGGTCCACAACTGCGGCAGCTCGTCGAGGCTGAAACGGCGGAAGAACCGGCCAACCAGGGGTATGAGGCGGGGATCGTCCCGCAGCTTCCGGTGCACGGCCCATTCGTCGCGAAGCGCCGGGCTTTGCGACAACACCTCGTCGAGCGACGTGCTTGCCCCGCGCCGCATCGTGCGCAACTTCGGCACGGCGATGCGCCTGCCGTCGAGGCCGACGCGGTCCTGGACGAAGAACGAGGGACCGCCATCGAGCAGCCGGACCAGGGTGGCGCAGAGAGCGATCACCGGGCTCGCCGCGATCAGGACGAGACATCCGATCGAGAGATCGATCGTCCGTTTGACGATCCGGTTTCCATGAAGCAGCAGGTTGCTCGTGTGCTCGATGCCGACGAATTCGCCGAGGTTGCGAATCCGCGCGCCCTGTACCGGCAGGTCGGTAAAGTCGCGCAGCAGAATCACGTGGCGGAAGCTTCGTTGGAGCCGATCCACCACCGCAGGATCGCGGCTGTCCTCGATATCGACGAGGGCGACACGAACCCCCGTGCCACGACGTCGGCGACCTGATCAAGGGTTCCCCCAGCGGCACCCCTTCGATGGCGGTTGGGAGGTGGTCCGGCGGACTCGCCAGGATGACGGCCGGCTGGTAGCCGAGATGTGGGGTGTGGCGCAGCCGCTTGATCAGGACCTCGGCACGGCTGCTGGCGCCGATCAGGACGACGGGCTCACGCCACCAGGCCCATCGGCGTGCCACGTAGAAGATGGCCAGGCGACCGATGGGAACCAGAACCAGGCTGAGAGCGAAGGCGATCGCGAAACTGAGTCGCGAGTAGAGGTGAGGGAGTTTGAGGGCGAAGGTAATCGACGCGAGGACGAGAAAGCCGAACGTCGTGACGAGCGTCAGCCGTCTCAACACCTCGACCGGTCCGAGGCCGAACCCGGGATAGAGCCCGGCCTGGGCGTAGCCGATGAGGAAGAGCGCGAGCAAGGGAATCAGCTCGATGTAGATGGCGGGCGACTGATGCCGCATCGGCAACGCCCACAGGAAGTAGGCGAGCTCGCCCGCGGCGAGCAACGCGATGGCGTCGGTGGCGGCGAGCGCAGCGAAGCGGGCGACGCGCTGAAGCCGCTGGTGTTCTGCCCTTAACATCGATGGAGTGCGCCTCTTGGTGGCTGTATCGGCCGTACTCCACTACGTCGTGCATGGTCTGAAGGCTAGGACTGGAACGTGCGCGGCAAATCAGGCCATCCAACCAACATCGTTCATACATCCGCTCGCTACGTAGCGTCACACGCAGCGCTCATCATAGCCGTCCAGTAACAAAGCGCCCAGACCACGTGGCAAGCCCGGGTAACGATGTGCAGACCGCGCGAGCTGAGGCTTCAGAACCCCGGAAGCACGGTAAACTTGAATACGATGCACGCGGTTCTCCTCGCGGCAGGGTCGGGCAGAAGACTGCTGCCCAACACCGTCGACAAGCCAAAGGTCTTAGTCGAGCTATGCGGTGAACCCATCCTCATCCGGATGTTGAAGCAACTGTCGCATGCCGGGGTATCGACCGCGACCATTGTGGCCGGCGACCGCGTTCAGCAGGTCCGACTAGCGGTTGCGAAGGCGTCGCTCCCAATTGCCATCACCTGGGTAGTCAACGACAGCTTCGCAAGTACGAACAACAGTTGGTCACTTGCGATGGCCGACGAAGAACTGCAGCGAGGCACTCTCCTAATTGAAGGCGATGTCGTCGCTGATGATGAAGTCATTCGAAGCGTCTGCAGGGCACGGTCTGAAGCGTGTTGGTTTGTGCGACCGTTTGAGGCTGGCATGGACGGCGCATGTCTTCAAGCAGACGGGTCAGGACGACTCTGTTCTGTGTCAATTGTGCGTGGAGGTGATCCGCCCCCAACATCTGCATGGAAGTCCATGGGGGATGCTGCGGATCTTGCCCGATTACGGCGCACACCTCGCATCATGGCTTAAGACGGAAGTAGAACAAGGAAAGCGCGATCGATATTACTGACTTGGTGATCGCCGGACCCATTTGACGACCGCGGCTCCCGTCCTTGCGCCGGTCCTTGACGGATTCTGGACCGAGATCGACACACCGCACGATCTCGCTGCCGCCGCGCTTGTAATCGAGGCAAGATCCTGAAGACCGTAATCATCATCCTCGACGGCGCGGCCGATCATCCAACTCCTCAACTATGCCGAACCCCTCTCAGCGGCGTACGTTCCGCACATATCGCTGCTCGCACACCAGCGAGGGCGCACGTTTCTGGTCGACGCTGTCTTCGATGATCTGCCGGTCGGGACATAGTCGCTGCAATAGCGATCCTCGGCCTCGATCCGCATGAACATTTTCCGAATGGACGTGCGAGCTTCGAGGCATGGGCTAGTGGAATACATGTCGGCCAAAACGACCTAGCATTTCGGTGCAACCTGATCACCCTTCATGATCGCTGCATTGCAGATTTCACCGCAGGCATGATCGATGCGGCCAAGGCGAGGAGTCTGGTTCAGTCGTACCCTCGACCCGGTGGTTCACTTGAGTTGTTTCCCGGCCAGAGCTATCGGAATACGCTCATCTATCGCAACGCCGGTAGCGACGCGACGGCTTTTCGTTGTGCCCCACCTCACGAAAACCGCAATCGTTCAATAGATGAACTCTGGGTACGCGGCTCGACGCCAGAGGCCGCCCGAAAGCTCGATCACCTGAACGCTTTCCTTCGAGACTCCCAGGAGCGCCTACCTCACTTGAGTCAGGAGTTCGGTGTGCACGCGGACATGTTCTGGCTCTGGGATCTGTCGAACGCCCCTACCATGCCAAGCTTTCGTTCTTTGTATGGCGTGAGGGGCGCTGTGATCAGTGGCTTGAGTTTCTTGCGAGGCATAGGCTTGGCGATGCAGATGCTGACCGGTGACGTCCCCGGTGCCACGGGATACATCGATTCCAACCTGGTTGGTAAGTGTGAGGCCGCGAAGGCATTGTTGGAGGAAGTAGATGTCGTAGTGATTCATGTAAACGCGGCTGATGAGGAGGCACACCAAAGAAACGTCGCCGGCAAGGTTAGAGCGCTGGAATTGGCCGACTCCCATGTGGTCGGCCCATTGGTCCAACACTTATCAAGAAGGTTTCCAGAAAACTACCGTGTCGCGGTGCTGCCAGACCACTACACATGCCTCGCCGACGGCAACCATATAGTTCACCCGGTTCCCTGTGCAATATATGGCGAAGGCATCTCAACGGATACAGCGGTCACATTCAGCGAACGTGAGGTGGCCTCCCGAGGCAGCGGGCGCATCAACGCATGGGAGTTGATGCCGATGCTGCTCGAGCGGACCCGCGAGTAAACGTTGTGCCGCGGTTTAGCTACACGGATGTCGTTGCCCGGACGACGCCGGCATCGAACTGGTCCAAGTTCGCTGTGCATCCATTTGCTGATCGGCTGCTATGGATACTGGCCAACTATGCGCCAGTCCACCCGAATGTTCTGACGACTGTGTCAATGCTGCTGGTGATTGGCGCCGCGTTTCGTTATCAGCAAGGCGATTCGGCTGGTATGACGTCTGGGGCCATCATCTTCTACATTGCATTTGCGATCGACTCAATTGACGGCGCTCTCGCGCGCCTGTTGCAGAAATCGAGTCTACTCGGCGCCTTGTTGGATTCGCTAGCCGACTTCTTTCGGTCGATAATTCTCCCTCCCGCGCTTGCCGCCGGCGCATTCCGACAGACGGACGATGTGCGCGCGCTTTTCCTCGGTTTCGCAGTACTAGGCGTGGGCCTCTGGTATCTATATCTAGCAGAGGTATCACAGAAACTCATCGGCGAGCGACCACACCGGTTGGCCCAGCGCAGTCTGGAGAAGCATGCCTGGTTCACCCGACTCGGCTTGGTGCCGAGTCCATTCGGCCTGATTGTCGACTACGAAGCGACATATCTCATCGTGTTCCCGATCCTCGGACGTCCCTTCGAGGGAATGCTCTTGGCCGTCCTGGCAGGAACGATCAGCCGCACGATTGCGACGGTCGCTGTCTTCAGGCACCTGTCACGCTCTGAACAGGAGAAGCGGTGAGTAATCAGCCTGACTCCACGAGCGTTCGGGAGGGCAACCGAGAGTTCTGGGAGAATCGGGGCCGCTCATCCGAACAGGGACACGAAGTTACGTTGATGGCCGAGCATCAGCGCTATCTAGACCACGTCCACCGCGCCGAGGTGCGTCTGTTGGAAGAAGCACTATCGCAGTTCAAGGCCCCGACGGTGCTCGACGTGGGGTGTGGAGCTGGGCGGCTTGCTGTTGCTCTGGCGCCCCTCGTTCACGAGGTATCTCGGCATCGATCTCGCGGAGAGCCTGGTAGCGCGTGCAAGAGCAGCAGTGCAGGCGCAGGGGTTCGCGAATGTTCACATCGAACAAGGAACAGCCGAAGGCAGGCTACCGCCATCTGGTTTCAACCTAGTAATCCTGTCAGGTGTTCTTAACCTGCTTCACGATGACCTGGTCGCTCCGACGCTCAGAGAGGCGTCGCAGGCGTTGCTTCCAGGAGGGTTGTTGTTCTTGCGAAACAACTGCTCAAACTCAGCGACCTTCTTCAGGCCATCTGGACCAGCTGGTCCTCCATGCATGTACCGCACGGGCGAAGACTATCGCACCGCCGTTGCCGAGATTGAGACGCTGGAGATCATCGCTGAGCGCTTTTTGTTCGCGCCACTATGTATGCCCAATCTCGTTTACTATCACCTGCTTCCACAACGCCTTTGTACGAACCCATCGGTGGCCCGGATATTGGACGCATGGTTTCGGTACGAAGAACGCACGTCTGAGCATCGACTGCAGAAACGCAAGCGCCTTTACCCGATCATGCTGAGGGCCATTCGGAAGCCGACGGCGTTCCGAGTTCTGATCGCCCGACGACGATATCCCTGACGATCTAACGAGAGTATCGCGATCGCCTTCCAGACGGCCACGACGGTCATTGCACTCATTGTGGCGATTGCCGCGCCCAGAACGCCGAATCGAGGTATAAGCACCAGATGTGCAGCGACCGCGGTGACAAATCCGGCGAACGCGGCGTGAACGAGGGGGCGATCGCGGCCATGAGCGTATAAAGCGAGATGCGGGATGGCATGAACGCCGAAATAACCATCGCCGCTAAGAGTTGTCCACGCGCTCGGCATCTCGCGCAAAAAGACATCTTTCCCTGCGAACACCAGCAATGGCTCCAAAATAGGTAGATCGAGCCCGCAATCAACACGCCTACCGTTACAACGCCTAGTTGCAGGCGTCGCATCGACATTCTGTAAGCGACAGCGTCTTTGTCAACCGCCGCGCGCACGAGGTCTGGGAGAACCACGTTCGACACGCCGGCTTCGCTAAGAAGGACAACGCTGTTCGCAATCCCTATAAAGAAAACATAGACGCCGGTGGGCCCATCACCGAGTGTGGCGGACAGGATGTATCGATCCACGGTAGTGACGCCGCGAAACGCCATGGTGCCAGCTAGGTATGGAATCGCCACAGTCGAACCTCGGACAAGCCACTGCCTGTCAACGGGAGATCGATACCGTGACCATGGCAAGTCGCGCAACCCTGAGAGGCCAATAGCGATTCCAACTGTGGCACCGAGTAGCCACATCACCCAGACGAAATTGAGATTACGGAGTTCTGGCCATAGCCACATCGCAGGGACGACGACCAATGACCAAGCGCCTGTTCGAGCAAACAATACGGCGGTCGCTCCAATGGGCTGTGACCGTCCCGGAGAACGCGTTCGAGTTCCTGGCAAGCTAGTTCAACTATAACGAGTGGATAAAGCCACCAAGCGACGCCGGCAGGGAACCAATCGGCCAGAAACAGCGCGGCCGACAACGGGAAAATGACGGCACAGGCCCCGACGTGAAGCAGGGCCTGGTCGCGCAGGCGCGCGGGCCAGTTAGCCTCGGTTCGGCTAGAAGTGCTCGAGTTGTGAAGAAATGAAACTCAAGCCCAGCACCATAGGCGAGAAACTGCACAGTCGCGGCGACGATACCGTAGATACCAAGGGCATCGACCGTAAGAAAACTAGCCATCCCAACCAGAATACAAGCCGGCTGGCAGACGACAGCGCTCTAAGCGCGAGGTTGAGCGAACCAATGGAACACGTCGTGTTACTTCGAGCCCGGGTAATTCGAGGAGTTCCGGAACCGATCCAAGGACCGCTTCGGTCACGAAGCCCGCCGTCGCGCGCTGAAAGATTGGCTCTGGCATCCCATCCTTGATCAGGAACACCTTCCGTCCTGCGGCTAGAAGCTCTCGCACATGAACTGCAACAGCCGCCCCTTCGTCGGCCACTGTGTAAGAATCACAACATCCCGGTCAAAAAGCAAAGGCACGGCAGGATCCTTGTGCCACCAGTGAGCGACGACCGCCGAGTGACTTGGCACAACCATTCGTAGGTGTGTAGTGACGAGGGCGTTATACGCCGAATTCGATGGGAGGCCGTCACGTCGTCGGCCAGATGGAGCGTCATCCCCCAACCGAGACAACTGCCAATGGCGATGCTCAAAAGCAAGTTGCCGCGGTCGCGGAACAAAGCGGTCGCCCACGTAGCCGCTAGCAGCAGTGCAAGTCCCAGCGGCAAGCCAGAATTGCGCGTTGGCGTAGTAGCCACAGGCGATCGTCCGGGCCACCGACAATAGGCGTTAGCGTAAGGATTGCCACGACGAGCGCACTAGCTCCTGTGGCGCCGAGCGCGACTGCTCGCAGGCGTAGTCGCCAGGTAGTCGAGAGCCCAGGCAAACGAGGCAGCAGCTATAGGTAACAGCTCGAGAAGATAGCGCTGGTTGAAGACCAACCCTTCGTGCCGCTGCACGTTAGCTATGGCAAAAACGCCCATAACAGCGATCGAAACGATAGAGAACAGACGCCAGTGTTGTCGTACGGCTACCGGAAAACGCGAGAGTGGAACCCAGGCCAAGGCCATGCAGATGAACCCGAGAGCCGCCCACGGCGCAGACTGCAGAAACGCCTTTTGCAGGTAGAGCCCGAAGCATCAGATGTGCGCCCGTGGTTGGATCGTAACCAAGCCATCCCTCAATTGAACGGCCCACTAACTGGGTGCCGGCCGAAAAGTCCACAAGCCGAGCCCAGAGCATAACCATTGGGTCAAACGCGTTCGGTCCTGCGGATCGTGTCAACGGCGTGCTCAGGTATGAGTTGCCTTTGCTGATCGGGTTCCATGAACCGAAGCTTGCCGAAATTTGAACGCGGCGCTGACACACAGCGGTAGGGGCCGATGCTGCATAGACGGCCAGAACCCTCCAGCGCTTTGTGGCGAAGAATGAAAGCGCAAACGCAACCGCCGCTATAACGATGACGTTCTGGTAGCGGACTCCCGCGGCCAGACCAAGCAGCAAGCCCGCCAAAACGGCGAAGCGACTACCGCCGTCGCTGATCACACGTCCAGCCGCGAAGAGTCCAGCTGTGCAGAGAGCGAGACTCAGCGCGTGTGGCCGACACCCTGGGCATACTCGATCGCAAAGCCACCGAGGGCGAACGCCACGGCTGCCAGCCATGGCGTTGCCGCCGACCGAGCGTGGGTTGCGGTGCAAACGAATACGAGAAAGGTCGTCGCCAGGTAAGCGATGGTGTTGAGAGTACTTAGACCGTGCCATCGCAATGGCAAGAACGGCAGGGCGAGTGGTGCGTAGCGGAGGCGCCGTGGAGGCTACCGGCGTGGCAGGTACTGGGACAATCCATGGAGCTGGCTCGAAGAACAGCAGCTCCGGACTGGGGCTCATTCCCTCTGTGTTCGCAACTGACTCGCCCTTGTCGGAGCAGTAAGACGTTTACGAGATAGTTGTTGTCATCAGTGGTGAATACACCTGGGACGGCCTGCATAAAGACTATCGTCCCCAGCGCGGCAAGTGAGATGACGAACTGGGCCCGAGGACGATCATCCGCTGGTCTCCGTAACGCCCATCCTTTGAGGCGAGCGCGACGAACGCAACCTACTGAAAAACGCACTGGATCGGGAACCGCACTGGAGCCGCCGGTTAGCACTGCGGTGCGGAGTTAGGCGACCATACTGGCTACGGGAACGCGACAGGATTGCTTTGCACGCGCGTCTCAGGATACAACGTTGTGCAGAGCTCGCGCACGGTCGGCCCCAGTCGACCCGTCGCTCAACATCAGCCCTGACCACGATGGCAATTCCCGAGAGAGCGGGCCGGCGCCCCTGCCGTCGCCACTGACGCTTCTCGACGTTCCGATTTCCATCCAATCTCTCAGAAAACACTCGTGTCGACGCTCGTAGATCGGGGACGCGGTGACACCGTAAGGCAAGTCTTCTATGTCAACGTCCATGCGATGAATATTGCTGCGACGGACGAAGCTTTCAAGCAAACGTTGCGCCGAGGAGACCTGATCATCTGTGATGGCTATGGAGTCAAGTGGGGAGGGCGACTGGCGGGACTTGAGATTCCACATCGGATGGCCCACCCAGACTGGATAGATCACTTCGTTGACGCCGCTGCCGAGGCCGAACAGAGTTTCTACGCGCTGGGCGACGAACCTGGAGTGGCCGAACAGTTCCAGGATCGCTTAGCGGCGGAACATCGAACATTTCGAATCCGCAGTAGTCATGGCTTCTCAACAGACTGGTGTCGAAAACGACTTCGGTTACTCAACGGATTAATGCATCCGGTGCCACGCATTTGCTGGTTGGATTCGGAATGCCTCTGCAGGAGCGCTGGATTGCTGCAAACGCTCAGGCCTTGCGTGTACCAACTGCGATCGCTGTTGGCGGCCTCTTTCGGTGGCGTTCCGGGACAGAACAACGCGCACCAAAGTGGATCACTGACAACGGGCTTGAGTGGATGAGCCGCTTGTTTCGACATCCAGTGAAACATTTTGATCGTTATGTCGTTGGCAACCCTGCATTCTTGTTTCGCGTTATCAAGTCTCGCGTCTGGAGCAGGTGAGACCTTCTAGAAGACGCCGATCTCCCACCAATCAAGAACGGCGTCGAGATCACCGACGTAGTAAATGTCAGAACTGTTACGGCCTCGCCATCAAATGATCGCCGAGGCCGAAGGTCTACGCGGGTGCATGCGCCCGCCGCCATCTCGAGGATGGCAAACGCACGGAGTGCAAACACCAGACGTCGAGGAGGAACGGCCTCGCGAATCTTGACGACCCGGCCATCGCGTGCGACGCCCACGATGTCGATGTCGAACCGCATGCCGAAGGTGTGGACGCCTTGCGAAGGGGCGATGACAATCGCTGACTCCGGATCAAGCGCATCCCTTCCCAGGAGGCCGCGCTTGCGTGTTTCGGAATCGACCGCAGCTTCGACTGTTCGGGCGAGCCAGACACCCGACCGCTCGATCAGCAGTCCGTAGGAACCGCCACTCTTGAGAACATCGGCAAGGAAGTGCGTCGTCGTCGGCGGGGCAGCGTTCACAACACGGTCCGCTGCTATCGAATGAAGTTCACCACGTAATCGAGCCCATTGCGGGCGTAATATTCGAGCATACGCAGCGTGGACACCGGGCCACCAAGGGCGTAGACCGAGATGAAGAAGCCGATCCCGAGCGGGACCAGGACCATGTAACTTCTCTGATCCGCCCCCGCCAATTTTCTTGATCGGCATGGCCGGACTATGCAGGCGAGCCCGGACGAGCGGAAGCCGGATCGTCAACGAAGTAGCTGGCACAGGCGGCGCTCAGCAGCTCCTCGGTCAGCCGATGCGGCTCGCCGCGGTAGTCGGCCAGTGAGATCGCCTGATCGATCAGATCGCGCGGGTGGCAGCCACGGGGGAGCATGCCGCGCGGGTCGAAGTAGGTCGCGCAGGAGGTTGTCGACGACCGGTCTCGTCGTACGGAATCCCGCGCTCCTCGCAGCACCGCTCGAAGATCTTCTTGAAGTCCTGGCGCGTCGGATTCTCGGCGAACACCTTGTAGTGGATGCGGCGCAGGAACGCTTCGTCGACCAGGTCGGTCGGCCGCAGGTTGGTCGCGAACACGATCAGGAGGACGAACGGCACCGGCAGCTTCTGGCCCGGTTTCGAGCGGCAGGTAGTCGATCCGGCTTTCGAGCGGCGTGATCCAGCGGTTGAGCAGATCGACCGGCGAGCACTTCTGCCGGCCGAAGTCGTCGATGACCAGCACGCCGCCGTTGGCCACCAGCTGCACCGGCGCCTTGTAGAACTTCGCCGTCGGACTGAACGTCAAGCTCGAGCTGATCGAGTGTCAGCTCGCCGCCGACGGTGAGCAGCGGCCGCCGGCAGTACACCCAGCGCTGGTCGGAGCCCTCGCCGCGGTCCATTCCGCTGGTCTTGCGGCGCCGGCGACCGGCTCGTGCACGACCGGATCGAAGACCTGGATGATCTGTCCGTCGGTCTCGATGGCGCGAGGAATGGCGATGACGCCGTCGAGAATATTCCGGATCGCCTGGGCGATGACCGTCTTTCCGTTTCCCGGCGGACCGTAGACGAACAGCGAGTGCGCGCCGTTGATGGCCGGGCCGAGCTGATCGAGCACCCGTTCGCTCAACACGAGATGGGAAAAGGCCTCTCTGACACGGGCTGCGCGTCGCCGACTTCGGCATCGTCCGTGCGAACCGCTCCATGTACGCCTGCGTACTGCACGAACGGCACCGGCGCCACGCCGACGTAATGGCTCTGCTCGAGGAAGAGCAGGGCCCGGCTTCGTCCGGCGTCGGTGATCTGATACTCGAACGACGGCCCGCCCAGCAGCCCGCCGCCGCTGATCTCCACCAGATGCGTCAGCTTCAGATGCTCGAGGACTGATTGATCGCCGAATGGCTCAGGCCGAGTCGCTGCGCGAGGTCACGCGCCGGTGACCGCGCCGGCAGAAGTGCAGGGTCTTGAGAATCAGCTGAAGGATGAGGTCGAACGACAGACCCGGTTTGCTCGAGGGTCTGCGGCTCGGCGTCGACTTCACTGATCCAGCGGAGCGACGGGTGGGCGACTGCTGTTCGGTGGCGTTCATTACCGGCCGCTTTCATGGGCCGCGGGCTGCCGTCGCGCGCTGACAGAGCGCGATCGCGTCCTGGGTCCGGCCGTCGGCCATCGCCAGATGACACAGAGTTCTGCCAGCCATACCAGGCCGAGCGGGTCGAGCGCCACAGCTTCGCGAAACGCTCTTTCGGCGTCGGCACGCCGGCCCAGGGCGTAAAGCACGCGTGCCAAGCGTGTGCCGGGCGTCGCCGACCGCGGCGCCGCGTAGACGGCGCGATAGGCGCTCGAGAGTCCCATCGCAGGCATCCCCCAGTCACGCCACTTGCGCGCCATCGCATCGTTGACTGCGGCGTTGTGCTCGTCGAACCGCGCTCCCTGCTGGAGATGTCGTAGGCGCGATCGAAGATGCCGAGCCGGCGATACTCTTCGGCAACGGCCAGATGCGTTGCGAGCGTCGGCGTCGTGCCGCACCACCGCCAGCGCCCCGTGGAGCCCGGATCACCGCCCTCGAGGTTCGCGGCCGATGGCGTATAACGCGAGACCTCCCGAATCGGCTGAACCGGGATCCCGGTCGAATGCCGACGTCCTCGATGACTTGACGCTGGTTGGCCCGCCGAGATCGACGGAAGGCTACCTTGCCGCACCAGATGGCGAGTCAGGCTGGGCGCGCCGCTTGCGCAACCTCCCAGCCAAACCGTGGCACAGAGCGCCAGCAGATCGCCGGCGCTACTCGCCGCGCTTCAATCGATCGCTGCGGCGCTTGAAGTACAGCACGAGCAGAATCCCACCAACGACATACAACGCGATTTGCCACGTTTCCACGATGCCTCCTTTGGAATCCAGCCACAGTAACCGGTGTGCCACTGCTACACCGACCCCCACACGAACTGGCGGAAGATGCGCAACATCGACGGACCGATCACGACGAGGTAGAACGCCGGGAAGATGCAGAACACCAGCGGGAACAGCATCTTCACGCCGAGCTTGGCCGCCTTCTCCTCCGCCCGCTGCCGGCGCTTCGTCCGCGACACCTCGGCGTGCGTCCGGAGCGCCTGCCCAATGCTGGTTCCAAACTTATCGGTCTGGATCAGCATGTTCACTAGGGACCGGACGTCCTCGACCTTTGTGCGGTCGGCAAAATTGCGAAAGGCGTCGAGGCGCGGCTTGCCGGCGCGGGTTTCGGCCGCAATCAGCTCGATTTCCGCAGACAGCGCCGGGTAGGCGATCGCCAACTCTTCGCCGACCCGGCTCAAGGCCTGGTCGATGCCCGACCCGGACTCGATGCAGACGATCAGCAGGTCGATCGCATCGGGCAGGCCGTCGCTGATCTGCTTGCGCCGGCGCTCGATCGCACGGCCCAGCCAGACGTCCGGCAGGTAATAGCCGAGCGCGGCCGCCAGACCGGCGAAGACGAGGACGCTCGTCGCCCACCCGAAGAAATAGATGACCGCGCCGCCAAACAGGATCGGCGTGAGCCAGCTGCACGATGGCGTACAGTGTTGCCGGCCAGGCGCCGTAGTAGCCGGCGCCCGCCAGCATGCGCTCGATCCGGCCCATGTCCTTCGGCGACTTCGGGCACGAACCGACCGAACCCGCTTCGCGATCTCGCTGACGTCGTCGCCGACCAGCGACACCGGCTCGCGCGCCCGCGTCGCGCGCTCGGGAGCAATCTGCGACAGCCGCCGCTGGGCGAGCTGCGGATCGGTCAGAAACCAGACGACTGCCGCCGTCGCCGCGGCGATCGAGACGAAAATCGCCCCGACCATCCAGACAAGTTGCGGGTCCATGGCTAGTACTCGATCCTGACCATTCGCGAGATGATGAACGTCCCGGTCAACTGCAGCACGACGGCCGCCATGCACCAATCGGACGCCGAGCGGATCCTCCCAGAGGATCCGCATGAAGTTCGGGGACGTCAGGAACAGAAACGCCGGCGAGCGCAGGCGCCAGGCACGACAGAATCCACGCGCTCAATCGGCCGTGCGCGGAGATCACGCGAATCTGCCGCTTGACCTTGAATCGCTCGCGCATCACGCTCGCGAGGTTGTCGAGCACCTCGGACAGATTGCCGCCCGACTCGCGCTGGGTCAGCACCGCGGTGACGAAGAATCGCGCGTCGAGCACCGGCACGCGCTGCGCCATGGCGCGCAGCGCTTCTGGCAGCGACATGCCGAAGTTCTGCTCGTCGTAGACCCGACGGAATTCGGGGCCGGCCGGCTTGGGCACTTCGTCCGCCGCCATCCCCAGGCCGGTCGTGAATGCGTGGCCGGCGCGCAGCGCGCGGGCGATCAGCTCGACCGCTTCAGGAAACTGCTCCTCGAACGTCTGCAGGCGCTTGGTGCGCTGCCGTCGCACGTAGATCAGCGGAGCGAACCCGAAGAGCAGCACCAGGATGACTCGCCGACCGCGAGCCGCGACATCCACCAGCCAATCGCCGCGCCGACGACGATGCCCGCCGAAGCGTCGAGCAGCATGAAGCCGGCCGGGGTCATCTTGAGGCCGGATTCGACGAGCAGCTGCTCGAGCGGCGCGACGCAGACCGGCGCTTGTCGCTGCGAGCAGTGATTCGAGAACCTGAATCTGCCCGCTGCTCGGCTCGTTCGCGATCGTGATGTTGGACGTCTTGACCTTGAACGTCTTCAGCCGGCCCGTGAGCTGGTCCTTGTCCTGCGCCTCCGGGCGGACCACGAACGCCCAGTACACGCCGAGGACGATGGCCAGCGTGACCGCGAATGTGAGCCAGACGAAGGTCATGGCACGCTCCTGCTAGATCGCCATCTGATGCTCGAACATCTCCGGCTTCATCGTGTAGCCGGCGACGGCGAACTGCTGCGACACCTTGGGCCGGATGCCCGTCGCGCGGAACACTCCCGTCACCCTGCCCTCAGGCGTCAGCCCGCCGCGATCGAGGATGTAAATGTCCTGCATCGTGATGACGCCCTGCTCCATGCCGGTGATCTCGGAGATGGCGGTGACGCGGCGCGTGCCGTCCGAAAGCCGCGTCAGCTGCACGACGAGGTGGATGGCCGAGGCGACCTGCTGGCGGACGGCCTTCTCCGGGATGTTCAGGTTGGCCATCGCCACCATCGTGTCGAGACGATACAGCGCGTCGCGCGGTCGTGTTCGCGTGAATCGTCGTCATGCTGCCTTCGTGGCCGGTGTTCATGGCCTGGAGCATGTCCAGCGCTTCTTCGCCACGGACCTCGCCGACCACGATGCGGTCGGGGCGCATACGCAGGGCGTTGATCACCAGCTGCCGCTGCGCGACCTGGCCCTTGCCTTCGATGTTCGGCGGCCGCGTCTCGAGCCGGACGACGTGTCGCTGCCGCAGCATCAATTCGGCCGCGTCCTCGATCGTGACGATGCGCTCGCGATCCGAGATGAAGCTCGACAGCACGTTGAGGAACGTCGTCTTTCCGGCGCCGGTGCCGCCCGAGATCAGGATGTTCAGCCGGGCCGCGACCGACGCCTGCAGAAAGTCGAGCATCGGCTGCGTGAGCGACTTGCGCTCGACCAGGTCCTTCGCGCCGAGACGATCGGTGCGGAAACGGCGAATCGACAGCACCGGGCCGTCGAGCGCGAGCGGCGGGATGATGGCGTTGACGCGCGAGCCGTCCTGCAAGGCGCGCGTCGACCATCGGGCTCGACTCGTCGATGCGGCGGCCCACCGAGCTGACGATGCGCTCGATGATGCGCAGCAGGTGCGCGTCGTCCTTGAAGACGAGATCGGTCGGTTCGAGCTTGCCTTCGCGCTCGATGTAGATCTGGTTCGCGCGGTTGACCAGGATGTCCGAGACGCTCGGATCCGCGAGCAGCGACTCGAGCGGCCCGAGCCCGAACAGCTCGTGGAAGACGTCGGTGATCAGCGCTTCGCGCTCGAACAGGCTGAGCGGAACCGTCTGAGTCTCGGCGTCGAGCAGCCCGACGATCAGGCCGCGGATCTCCGGCTCGGCCTGCGCCCGGCCGACGCGATTCAGGCGATCGAGATTGAGGCGGTTGAGGAGCGAGCGGTGGATCTTCTCCTTGAGCTCCTGGTAGTGGCGCTGACGAACGTCCACTACGCCCGTGCGAGCGGCGGCCGGTGTCATCGTGGCTTCCATCGTGGCTGATCCCTGGGGGGAGTCAGCGTTTTCCAGTTAATCGACCGAACAGACCCTGTCTTCTGCGGCTCCGGCGGCTTCGACGGCAAGTCGGCGACGTCTCGGGCGAACTCCTCGAAGCTGAACGCGAGGCTGCTGTGGTTCTGCATGATCAGCGGCTCGCCACGATTCAGCGCCGCGAGCGACGTGCGATAGTCGCTCGGGAAGCGTGTATTTCACCGGCCCGCCGAGGACGCGCTCGACATCCTGTCGAGAGATATCGGCTCCAGGATCCAGTCGGCTGAGCGCCAGCTTCACGCGATGCGGACCGCATCGCTGCCGGAGCGCCGAGGCGATGCGAGTCGCGTTCCGCAGCGTCGCCAGTTCCTGGTTCGCGATGATGATCGACCGTCGATGCCGCGTCCAGCGCCTCGAGCAACGTGGCGTCCGAGCGCGGACAGTCGAGCACGACGTAGCGATACACCGTCGACGCGAACTCGATCAGCTGGCGCACGCGCGTGACGTCGACGCTCCCGATCAGCGCCCGATCGGATGAGGCCAGCAGATCCGGGCCGGCCTTGGTCGTCGTGACCAGGCCCTTGAAATAGGTTTCGTCGAGGCGATGAATGTTTTCGAGCGCGTCCAGAACCGAGAAGCGCGGCTCGACGCCGAAATACACCGACGCATCGCCGTGCGTCAGGTGGAGGTCCATCACCAGCGTCGGCTGCCTGCGTCGCCTTGTGCAGCGCGGTCGCCAGATTGACGGCGACCGTCGTGCTGCCGAGGCCGCCCTTGGCGCCCATGACGGCGAAGGTCTTTCCCGCCGCCGCCTTTCTCGAGCGGCCGTGCCACGCGGCGGATCGCCGCGTCGATCTCCGCCGCGGTCAGCGGCTCGCTGCAGCCACTCGTTGACGCCCTGCCGCATCGCCTCGAGCATCACCGTCGGGTCCATGCTCTTGGCGACGATGACGATGCCGCTCGCCGGGAACTGCCGCTTCAGGACAGCCGACGTCCTTGCGGCAGCGCCGGCAGGTCGCGGATGTCGATGATGAAGACGTCTGGACCCTTCGACCCGGTCGGATGCTTCGCCTCGACTGCGTCGAATCTCAACAGGTTCGGCAAATAGCCCAAGCACCCGCAGCGTCTGGAGCAGCTGCGGATCCTGCGAGCCGACGATCGAGACCGTGGGTCCCATTTATCTTACCAATGCAACGCTTCCGAGACGAACGCCGCACCGCAGGATCGTCAGTCAGGAACGCGTCGGACGGATCCACGTCGCCGCTGACGTCGGTTCCATCCCTGGCATCGACACGATGCGGTAATGACTGATTTCCAGTTGCCGGCTGATCGCATTGCCGCCGTCATGTTATCCATGCCTTCGATCAAGAACCCGTAGATGTTGACCATTCTGACGACGCCTGGCGCCGTTCGGGTCGGCGCCCGCGAAGTTCAGGTACTTATCGATGTGGAACACCGGGATCGGCCACCACGCGGGGGCTCTTCGGATCTGACGGGATCCTTAGAGGTACTGCCGCCGACTGTGTCGTTGAGCGCCGTCCCAGTGCGCCTCGGGGTCTTCTGTGCATCAATCCTCGAGCGACCATCGTCTGGGCACCAACCGTCACCCGGTTCGGCTCCGATGCAGTCGCCTCGGCCCAAGTCGCCATGCTGCTCGCTGGTCGATCGACACCATGTCCGCGGACGCATCGGGTCGCCAGGCTTCCACTAATCGGCTCGTGATCGCCACGACGGGGATATACTATCCGGCGCGATCGGACCGTTTGCGCTCGGGTCCTCCCGCTTGAGTGTCGATCAGCCGTAATCGCCGTTCGGGTCGTGATGCTGAGCGGGTGAAGCCCGTGCCCGTCGCCGTTGATGATGATCCGCTCGCCGTAGTCGCAGGCTCTGTCCGGTGGCTCATAGCGTGCCGGAGTCGGCACGTCCACTGTCGGTGCCGTTATCGAACGCTCAAAGGTCAGAGCTGTCCCAGTCGGTGCCGGGGGTCCTCCCAGAATCTCAGGCGGGCGTTCGGGTGGCCTCGTCGCCACTTGTCGGGGATCGCCCACGGCTTGACAGCACTCGGTCCGCGCACTGCCCACAGCACTTCAGCCGTCGCTGTCGCCTTGACGCCTTGGCTCGTGACGCCGAACAGCGTTCCGAAGAACGTCGGCAGCGGCTTGCCGTTGTGCGCTGATTCCGGAACACATCGACGCGGATGCACGCGTCGGATCCCCTTCGCCAGGCGACCCGGGCGGGCAGGGTGGGAACGTGATGTCAGCAAGCGTGATGTCTGGCGGTCGTCGCCAGACGCGCGTTCTGCAGTGGCGGTGTTGACGCCGAGGTCTTGGCCAGTCGCCTTGTCGTCGAAATCGACAAATGCCAAGCGAGATCGCGCCCGCCATCGCGCCCGCGTCGGCCGCGTTCTGCGCCTGCCGGCGCGCCAGCCACAGCACGCCGTAATCGATGACCAGGCCGTTGAAGGCAATCAGAGCCGACCATCGCGATGGCGACCTGCACCAGTACCGCTCCACGCTCACCGAGATCCGCCGCTGCGCACGCTCAGTCGCGGGTTTCGCTCGGTCGTCGTTCCTGTCGTCGGCTCGCATGGGGGGACTCCTTTAGATCGCTTTGCTCGACTCTTACAGCTTTGGCGGCTTTTTCGTCGCCGGGGTCTGGCGGTCGCTTCGTCGTCTCGGGCGCCATCGGCGGCGCGTCAACCATCGCCTTCGCCGGCGGCTTCGCGATCGAGTTGCCCGTAATCTTCCCGCATCTCTTCTTCAGTCGGGGTGAGGAACGACCCTGGCCGCGTTGGAAGCGCGGGCACCTCATCCGGATCGAGCGGTCGCACCAGGCGTGGCGTGATGAGCACCATCAGCTCGGTCTGCTCGGCTCGCGCGTTCTTGCTCTTGAACAGGTTGCCGATGACCGGCAACTTGCTCAAAATCGGAATCGCCTGACGGTCCGTCTGCGACACGTTGTTGAGCAGACCGGCGATGGCGAACGACTGCCCGTCGCGAAGCTCGACGTCTGTTTCAGCGCGACGGGTGATGAGCGCCGGAATGCGGAAGCCAGCGAGCGTGACGCCGTTGGCAAAATCCAGGCTGCTGACTTCGGGCCGGACCTTGATTCGGATGACGTCGCCCGGCGATCGTCGGCGTGAACGCCAGCCGAATGCCGAATTCCTTGTACGTCACCTGAACCTGCCGCTGTTGCCGCTGACCGTCGGCACGGGAATCTCGCCGCCGGCGAGGAAGCTTGCTTCCTGGCCGTTATAGGCAATCAGGTTCGGCTCGGCCAGACTCTGGAGAAAGCCGCGACCTTCGAGCGCCCTCAGCACGGCGCCCGAAACCCTAGTCGCGCTGGAAGAAGAAGATGTTGAGAAAGTCGCTGAAGACGAGGTCGTCATCCTCGAAGTCCGGGCCGCTGGCACCGGTCGACGATCGTCCGAGCCAGCTCGGCCCGGCTGACGAACATCGACAAGCCGGCCTGCTGAAGCGCATTGCGATTGACCTCCGCGAAGCGCACCTGCAACATCACCTGCTTGCTCGCCGACCGCCCCCAGGCAACTGGATCATGTTGATGACTGTTCGCCTTGGGCATGGCGGCTTTCGCCATTTCGGCGGCGCGGAGCATGACTTCGTTGCTCGAGACCGCCCCGACAGGATCACCGCTCATCCGTAACGCCGACGTTGAGGCCCTCCCCCGGGAAGAGCGCCTGAAGGTTCTGCTGCAGCGTCGAGACGCCGCGATCGACGACCACGTCGTAATGCCGGCGCTCGGCCGCGCCCCAGACGATCAGGCTGACGGTTCCGGCGCCCTTGCCGTCGACCAGCACTTCCCGCGGCCGAACGACCACCGCATCGGCAATCTCCGGGTCGGTGACGGCGATCCGCGTGATGTCGAAATCGGTCATCAGGACCGTCGATCGACCCGGCGGTCAGCAGAACGCGCTCGGGCTTCTCCTGTGTCTGCGCGCAGGACGTGCCGCTCGAGGCGCGGACAGCGCGAGCAGGCAGATCACCGCCGGCCCGAAGACTCGCGCATATGAACGTGACGCTCTGACCATTACTTCACTACCTCCGCGGTCCGTTTCGCAGCGCGAATCGTCTCCACGCTGTAGATGGATGGCGCAGGGGCAGGCGCCTCTCTCGGGGCCTTTCGACAACTCGACGAACACCACTGACGGTCTTCACGACGGGCGGAGGCTCTGGTGCACCCAGGAGGGCCGCCACGCGCGTACCTTTCGTTTCGGTCATTTCCTGATCGAGCGGGTTGCGGAGAACCAACGTGATCGTGCCGACGGCGCCGGCCAGCGCAATCTTTTCGGCGTTTTCTGGAGTCACCAGCAGCGTGACGACGGTGCTGGCGGACGCGCTTGTCCGTCTTTCGCCGCTTCCTGATCGGTTCGCGTGCCGGCCGTCAGGACCTGAATATTGCTCAGCACGATCGCGCGACATGGCATCTGTCTGCTGTCGCGTCATCGTCAGGACCAGATCCACGAACGTCCCGGGACCACGAAGCCGGCGACGCCGACGACGTCGTTGACCCGGACCGAAATGGCTCGCATACCGGCCGTGATAGTCGGGCGGCAAGCCGGCTCCCGCGCCGACCGCCGCCAGTTTGGCGTCGGTGATTGGCTCGTTTTCGTCCGACGCTGTCAACGAGCCCGCGATTCACGACTTCTTCAGACGGTGCTGAACCCGCCAGCGACCGGGCTGCTCTGGGGCCACGCCACCAACTTGACGTCGCTGGCCTGCAGCATCGTCCCGAGAGGCAGCGGCCGGCCGCGACCGCGACGAAGTAGTTCTTCACTTCGACTTCCCGGACTGGGATGTTCTGGACCGCGCGATAGACGAGAAAGCTGGCGCCACCCGCGACGGCGAGGGCGAGACCGAGAACGAGCAGCGTTCGCGTGTTTCGAGACATTGGACAATCCAATCTAGGGGGCGGGCGCGGCGCCCACCTGGCTTCTCATCGTGGCTCGCGCGTGAGAGTCGTATTCGTGAGGGCGCCGCCGAACATGGACGTAATGGGACCGACGTAGTAGTAGCTGTGAACGTAGGTCACCGTCACTTCCCATGCCGGCCACGTCGCCCCGCCGACGCCAGGCACGGTACCTGGGCTGCGCATCGCACAAAGCTGCCGCGGCGCAGTCGCCGGGCATGTCTCGGTCCCGGTGACCCCACTCTGCTGCAACTAGCTCACCGCACGTGCCTCAGCATCTGTATCGGTATAACCGGGCAGGACCGCTACCCTCGCCCCTTCCATCGCGGCATTGGTGAGCACGACGTAGCGCTGGAAGAGGAACCCGAAATCGACGATGCCGAACATCACCAGCAGCAGGAGCGGCAGGACCATGCGCAAACTCGATCACCTCCGCGCCGCGCTCCGACCCGCAGAGTCTTTCGTGCTTTTAGGAGGAACGCCATAGTGTCACCAGCAGGCCTATGAAAATCGGCACGGCATAGGCCAGCCGCGGACCTTGATTCTGCTCGAGCGTGAGCTCGGGCACCGGCTTCGAGACCGCTGACGCGCCAGTGCATCACGAGACGCCAAACATTGCGAAGGGCCGTCTTGAGATAGCCCTTTGACAGCGCGACGATGATGGCGAGCACGCCCCCTGCGATGGCGCCGTAAAGAGCGGTGAAGACGGCCAGCATTGGGCCCAAGCCAGGCCCCGATCGCCGCCATCAACTTCACGTCACCTGCGCCCATCCCACCGAGCGCAAAAAACGGAAAAAACACTGCCAGGCCGACCAGTGTTCCCGAGGACACGTGCGCCAGACCGCTGCCCTGGGGAAGCAGGCCGTGAACGACGAAAGCCACGCGCGATCGCCCCGAATGTCAGGGCATTCGGGATTCGGCCGTCGCGCAGGTCGGTGACGCATGCGGCCCCGGCGAAACTACGACGGCCGCATGCACGACGGCGTCACGGCGATCCTCCGGTGGATTCGGTGGGACCCACAAGTTCTGCGTCTGCGAATCCAGCGCGGCGTACGCCACCCCAAGCGAGTTCACGATGGCCGGCCAGGCCGCCATCCCGCGAAGCCCATTCCTGCCGTCAGCAAGGCATACTCGATCAAGTCCTGCCCGTCTTCGGACCGCAAGCAGCTTGATGAGGAGTGCCTTCATGACAAAATCCCTCAGACGTCCCCGGCGGAGCCGGGGACGTCTGAGAAGAGGTTTAGGAGCGCGCCGGGAATGCTCGTGACCTTGCTGTTGATGTTCGCGTAGGCGTTGTTCACCTGCGAACCAATCGCGGGAACCGTCGGAATCGCAACGACCGAAATCGCCGCGGCCAGGAGCGCGTATTCGATCACGTCCTGACCCTTTTCCTCACGAACCAACCGGGTAAGAAGAGCCTTCATTGTGTCCACTCCATCTCCAGGGATTGAGACGCCGCTGCTCGCGCCCTAGAACCGCGCACCAGCGACTCGACGATGAGACGGACCATCGCCTCAGTTTTCATGCTAACGACCCAAACCTGAACGTAGCGATCGAGCGTTTAACAAGGCGGGGTGCTTGTGGTGCCAGCGACAACCGGGGGTGGTCGTCTCCACAGCAACCTTGCTCAGCTGCTCTATCGGGTGATTCAGAGTCCTCCAGTATACGTAAACTGAGCGATTCGTCGAGTGGTCCTTATTCACCATACCTTACCGCCGCGAGACTGACTCAATAGGACAAATCAGGGCGGTATCCATGAGCTGTTGGGATTATGATGGAACTCTTTGGCCGTTGCAACACCGCAGCCGTACCAATGAAGGCAGTCTTTGGTGTGCAAAAAGTGCACTTCGGTACTCTTGACGAACTGCTCAGCTTTTCGTGCAACGCCGTGCTGCACGGATTTTTACGGTTTGAATCCGCCGCTCATGTCGAAAACCTGGGCCGCAAAGCCTCTGCATCGGCTGTCGCTGACGGTCCTGAAATGCGCCGATAAGATCAATTCACTCCCTCCAACGACCAGATGTAGTCAGACTGTCATGAAGCGCTCGCCGATTCCTGTCGTCATAGTCATCGCACTCCTTGGCGTTCTTTCTGCCGCGCCAGCCCCTCAGCGCGGCCGCGCAGGAGTCGCCGATTCGAATCACCTCTCCGCACGGCCGGATCGAAGCGACCGGTCCGCTTCGCCTCGTCGCGCAGGTCCGCGCCGAATTCGCGGAGACGCGTCAACGCGGTCCGCTTCTTTGTCGACGATGTGCCCGTCGGCGAAGACACGCGAAGGCCGATCTACGCGGTTCAGTGGACCGACAAGAATCCGTTCGTGCCACGCACGATTCGCGTCGAAGCCGTCAGCGCGACCGGCGTTGCTCGGCACCGACTCGGTGACGCTGCCCGGCCTCGACGTCAAGGACGAAGCGGAAGTCGCGAGCGTGCTGCTCGACGTCTCGGTGCTCGACGAAGAGGGCCGCTACGTCACGCGGGCTCACGCGCGATCACTTCCAGGTGTTCGAGGACGACACGACGCAGACGATCGATCTGCTCGACGCCGCGACCGTGCCGACGACGCACACGCTGCTCGTCGACACGAGCAACAGCATGTCGTATCGCTTCGACTTCGTGCGCCGCGCGGCGCGCCGGCTCGGCAGCTCGATGAAGCCGGGCGACCAGATGGTGGTGCTGCCGTTTGCGTCGCGCTCGGGCCGATGACCGGACCGACCGACGGACCTGAACGCCGTCGCGAGCGCGATCGAATACGCTGAAGAGCGGCGGCGGGACCGCGATCGCCGACGCGATTCTTTCGCGCCGCCGACGCGATGGAGCACGTTCGACGGCCGCACATCTTCGTCCTGTTCACCGACGGCTACGACGAGCACAGCAACGCAAGCTCGACGAGGCGATGGAGGCCGTACGCAAGCTGCACGGCACGCTCTACACGGTCGGGCATCAACGGCGCCGCCGGCATGTCGATCAAAGGCCGCGAAGGCGCTGAAGAACTGGCCGACCGGCACCGGCGGCAAGGCGTTCTTCCCGACGCGCGACGAAGAACTGCCGATCGTCCACGATCGCGTGCCGCCGACGTCGCCTCGCGCTACCTGCTCACCTATACGCCGACCAATCAGTTGAAGGACGGCATGTGGCGCGCGGTTCGCGTCGCCACCGGCAATCCCGCGCTACCGTTCAAGACGCGCGAGGGCTACTTTGCCGCCGCGCCGCCGCCGGTCAAGCCGACGCTCGAGTTCGTTGCGCGCGACGCCAACCGCCGCCCCATCGAGTTCAACGCGGGCGATCTGGTCGTCTTCGAAGACGGCATCGAGCAGAAGGTCACGACGTTCCAGGAGGCCGTCGCGCCCGTGTCGATGGTCATGGCGCTCGACAAGAGCGGGAGCATGCGGCAGGAGGAGGAAGCGGTGCAGGTCCGCGGCCGGCGCGTTCATCGATGCGCTGCGCCCGGAAGACGCGCTCGGCGTGCTCGGCTTCTCGGACGGCGCCGAATGGCTCGCCGACATTGCCGCCGTATCGCACGTGGTCGCGCCACGCGGTCGCCCAGTACAAGACCTCCGGCGGCACGGCGCTCTACGACGGCATCGGGCTCGCGCTCGAGCGGCTCGCCACCGTCAAGGGCCGACGCGCGATCGTGCTGCTGAGCGACGGCAAGGACGAAGACACGCCGGGCAAGGCGCCGGGCAGCAAGCTGACCTCCAACGACATCTTCGAACAGCTGTCCAAGACCGACGTCGCGATCTACGCGATCGGCCTGGGCAAGGGCATCGATCGACCGTCTCTCGAGCAGCTGGCCGCGATGACCAACGGCGAAGCGTATTTCCCGACCGACGTCACGCAGCTGGCCGGCGAGTACAAGCGGGTCGTCGAAGACCTCCGCCGCCGCTACGTCGTCGGCTACACCTCAACGAACTCGACGCGCGACGGCAAGTGGCGCACCGTGGAGCTGAAGTCCCGCATCGACGGCCTGGTGATCGCGAGCCGCGGCGGCTACGACGCGCCGGCGAAGTAGTCATGAATGCGCTCGGCTGCGGGCGATGCTCGCGTCGCACACGGAATCGCCGACGGCGGGTGGCCGTACCTCGCCGGCCGCCAGAGCCGGCTCGAGCCGACCTGCTGGGCGATGCTGGCGCTGGGAGACGCGGCGGCTCCCCGCACGCTGATCAGTCTGGCAGCCGGACCGAGCGGGCTCATCGTCGAGCCGATGGTCCCATCGGTGAACCACACCTTCAACGCGATCGCGGCCCTGGCGCTGGCATCACCTGAAATTGGCCGTGACCCACGCAGGAAAGGCGATCGCCGCGCGCTGCTCGACGCGAAGGGCATCCGGATGGCGATCATCCTGCGATCAAGCAGGACTCGAGCCTTCAGGGCTGGTCGTGGAACGACGGGTCGTTCAGCTGGGTCGAGCCGACCGCCTGGTGCATGCTGGCAGTCAAGAAGCTCGTGCCGCGACCATCCAGCCGCGCCGCCGCGCCTCGACGAAGCGCAGCGGGTGCTTGCCGATCGTGCCTGCGCGGAGGGTGGTTGGAACTACGGCAACAAGCAGGTCTATCGGGCAGGCGTTGTTGCCGCACGTGCCAACGACCGCTGCCGGCGTGCTCGCGCTCCAGGATCGCAGGACAGGATCCGCTCCTGCTGCGGGCCATCGATGTGCTGCGAGCAGCAGGCGCCACGCGAGGGTCCAGCATCGCGCTCGCTCTCTGCGTGGATCGCGCTGACCGCCGTGAAGCAATCAGAGGCCGCGCGGCTGCACGACAGCCTGTCGCAGCGAGTCGAAATCGCCGAATCCGTAGGAAACCTCGCGGTTGTCGCCATGCTGCTCTATGCTCTGAGCGAATGGCGCAACAGGGACAACCTGCCGCCTTCATGGTGCCGTCGTGAAGCCGATGCTCTCCCGGCGCGAGTTCCTGGCGTTGACGTCGGCGGCTCTGGCGAGCGGATGCCGACGCAGCCGCCCTATCGACGCTCGCGATTTCTCCGTTCCGCGAAATCTTCCCGTCGCCATCCTGCCCGCGGCCGCTACGACATCGATCTTGCCGACGTCATCGGCAGCGGGCCTCGGCGCGCTCAACGTCGACGTGAAGGGAAAGCGCATCCTCCTGAAGCCGAACCTCGTCGAGTACGAACCGGGAACCGTGATCAACACGCACGCGAACGTCATCGGTCGGTGCGGCGATTGCGCTGAAGCGAGCGGGCGCGCGGAGGTGGTCGTGGCTGAAGGGCCGGGCCACCGCCGGGACATCGAGTACCTGATCACGAGCACCGGGCTCTTCGACCATCTGCGTGAAGAGCGCGCCGCGTTCGTCGATCTCAATCACGACGACGTGAGACCGACGCGGCTACGGAGCTCGTTCACGGGACTGACGAGCTGTCGCTGCCGGCGGCGATCCTCGACGCCGACCTCGTCGTCTCGATGCCGAAGCTCAAGACGCATCACTGGGCGGGCATGACCTGCAGCATGAAAAATCTGTTCGGCACCGTCCCCGGGGCCGTCTACGGTTGGCCGAAGAACCTGCTGCACTTCGCGGCATCGAGCATCGATCCTCGATCTCAACGCCGACGGTTCGCCCGCAGCCTCGCGATCGTCGACGCCATCGTCGGGATGGAAGGCGACGGACCCATCATGGGCACGCCGAAGCCTGTCGGGGCGTTGATCATGGGCACCGACCTGGTCGCTGTCGATGCCACCGCCGCACGCGTGATGAAGCTTCGTCCTGAACGCATGCCGTACATCGCCGAAGCCCGGCACTTTCTGGGCAACGTCGATGTCAACCGAATCGAGCATGCGAGGCGAGCCGATGGATCGTTACGCGACGCCGTTCGCGGTACTCGAACCCTTCCAGCATTTGCGGGCCTGAAGCGACGGCCGTCGCCAAGCCTTCGATCTCAGCGATCGGAGGCGATCCTCAGCGGCGGTCGAAACCCGACTTTCAGCCTTGCACACCGCAACCGAGTTCTCATCACGATCGCCTGCGCGATTGCGGCCGCCGCGATCGGTGGTATCAGGGATCAAGCGGTCCGATCTCGATCAGCTCGTCGGTGCGGCCCACGGCTGGATGGCAGGTCAGAATCCCTACGACATGGTCGGGCCTGGTCGCGCAGTGCAGTGGGCGTTTCCGCTGCTGTACCCGTTCACCGCGGTCATGCTCGTCGCGCCTCTCGCACTCCTCCCCTTCCCGCAGGCGTGGTTTTCAGGGTGCGTCAATCGCCATCTTCGTGTGGGCCATCACCAGCCGACGCGAGTTTCGGTTCGCTCGCGTTCGCTCTTGCGACATTTACCGTCTTCCACGCCGCGAGGATGGTCCAGTGGTCGCCCCTCCTGTCGCTGGCGCGCTTCCTGCCTGTCTGGGGTTTTGTGCTCGCTTGCAAACCCACCATCGGAGGGGCGCTCTGGATTGCATATCCGAACCGGGTTTCTCTCGCGGGAAGTGTCGGCTTGCTGGTCGTGAGCTTGATCGCGTGGCCGGGCTGGTCAATCGAATGGTGGAAGGCCCTGCAGCAGACGGGACACATGCAGGCGCCAATCACGTATTGGGGCGGGCCGCTGATTCTGTTGGCGTTGTTGAAGTGGCGCCGCCCGGAAGCCCGGCTGCTCGCGGCCCTCGGTTGTGTGCCTCAGACCGCATTCATGTATGAGGCACTCCCGCTCTTCCTGATCGCCCGCGAAGTACGAAGAGGGGTTCCTGTTGGCTCTCGCGTCGTATGCCGTCCTCGTCGCGGTGAAAGCCTACGAGCCGACCTGGCAGGGTTGGTCTCCGGAAGCGATGTATGTCGCCGAGCGGCAGGTGCTCGGGCAGTGGTTGGTGTGGGTGATGTACCTCCCCTGTTTAGCGATGGTATTGCGACGGCCCAACGTCGATACGGAGGGCGTGCTCACGCGCTAAACTCTCCCTCGCATGGCCGCCTCCGCTCTTCAGTTCCGCGCCAACCTCGAGCACGAATACGACGACATCCTGACGCCGACCGCGCTGGCGACACTCTCCGCGCTCGCGCCACTCGACGCTGACCGCAAGACGCTGATGCGCGCGCGGATCGAGCGGCGCAACGCCCGCGCCCGCGAGAAGCGGCGCATCCCGTTCCTCGATCCGACGGCGACCATCGCCGGGACGCGTCTCACCGTCCAGCAAGCACGCGACGGCGCCTTCGCCGGCAGCGAGATTCCGCACGACCTGCAGCGGCAGTGGATCCAGGGCACCGGCCCGGCGGCTCGACCGAACACGCCGGTCGCGACGAGCATCCGTAACGTCGCTTACGCCCTTTTGTCCGGCGCCGATGGCTGGATGTTCGACGGTGAAGACGCGCTCGGCCAGCTGTCGTCGATGTCGCTCGACAATCAGCGCAACCTGAAACTGGCGATTCACGGCGATCCGCTGTTCCTGAAGATCGCCGACGCGATCGCGGCCGAGATGAACCAGTGGGCGCACGGCTTCTTCAAGCGCCCCATCGTCGGCGACACCGACGAAGCAGCTGACGTTCACGACCAAGATTTTTCGTCCTCGCGGGCTGCACCTCGACGACCGGCAGATGCGACACGCCGATGGCACCGGCTTCTCGGCCTCCATCGCCGACGCCACGCTCTACATCGTCAACAACTACGCAGCGGATGCGCGACCGCGGTGCGTCGCTGGTCCTGTATCTGCCGAAGATCCAGACCGCCGAAGAGGCCGCGTTCTGGCATCGCCTGCTGAGCGCGCTCGAAGACGCAGCTCGCGCTGCCGGTCGGCACGATCAAGACCTACGTGCTGGTCGAACAGATCGAGGCGTGCTTCCAGCTGATGGAGATCCGCGCCGCGCTCGCGCCACGCTTCGTCGGCTTCAACACCGGCCGCTGGGACTACATCAACAGCGTGTCCGACGCGATGGCGTGGGACCCCGAGTTCGTGAACCCGAACATCGACGCGATCACGATGACCTACGGCTACATGCGTCACTACGAAGATCGCGTCCGCCGCGCCGTGAACACGCCCGACGCCAACGGCCGCTACGCGCTCTGGCAGGGCGGCATGGAACCGAACATTCCGGTCGGCTCGGAAACCGGCGTCGCCAACGGCCTCGCTCGCGCGATCGCGGGTGCCGAACGCGAGCAACGCGAAGGCGCGAGCGGCAAATGGGTCGCGCACTGGAAGATGGTGCACAGCGTCCGCCCGGTCTGGGAGAAAGTGGGCGACGCCAATCAACTCGGCCGCCGCTTCCCGCCGCTGACCTATACGGCCGCGGACGAGACGAACCTGACGCTGCTCGAAGACGCGCCGCGCACGGTTCGTGGCGCGCGGGATCTGCTCAGCGTCGCCATGCAGTACGGCAACGCGTTCGGTCAGGGCATGCAGGCCGCCGCGCTCAAGCCCGCCGACTTCTTCGGCAACGACGATGTGCTCTACCTGATGGAGGACATGGCGACCGGCGAAATCCGCCTGAGCATCCTGTGGGAGTGGCTGCACAAGAGCGCGCGGCTCAACGCGGACGACCCGCCTTCGCTTGCCGCAGCAACTGAACAAGCTTCGGCGGGCAGGCCTGCAGAAGCTGTCGCGGCAGGTGACCGATTCACGCCCGCGTTGTTCCGCAAGCTCCTCGACGAGGAGTTCGCGAAGCTGCAGCAGGCCAGCAATCGCGACGTCTACGACGATTCGAAGACGACGACGCTGCCGATCGCGCGGGAGATTGCCGAGGCGTACGTCACCGACACGGTGAAGATGCCGTGGTACATCGATCTCCTCAACGCGACGCTGGGAAATCACGATCTGACGGAAGCGAAGGCGCGTATCCGATCGCCTGGCCGACGCGTTTCGCGCGGACGGAACGAGGGTGACGGAGAATCTGGACTTCTAGGCGTCCCTGATCCCTCGCTGATCCCTGAGGGGTCGGGATCGGGGATCGGGGTCAGGGGAACGCCGGAACGTCGCGACATGGAACGGGGGCGAAGGGCAGAGGGTGCAGGGGGCAGTAGGGCGGGGGAGTAGCGTGCTGAGTACGGGCGACCGACGATCGGCGTTTCTGCGGCACACATTGGCGACGCTTGCGTATCGCGGCGGGAAGGCGATCCGCGATGTGCCGGAGGGATTCGGCAGTTTCTCAGGCGGCGCGGGGACGCGAACGCCGTCGCAGATCCTCGCGCACATCGGCGACCTGCTCGACTGGGTCTTGTCGCAAGCCGAAGGCAGGCAGGCGTGGAAAGAGACTCCGCCTGGCGAGTGGAGCGCGGACGTCGAGCGGTTCCATCGCGGCCTCGCGGCGCTCGATGCCTACCTGGCGTCAGAGGCGCCGCTCGCGCATCCAGCGGCAGCGGATGTTTCAAGGCGGGATTGCTGACGCGCTGACGCACGTCGGCCAGATCGCGATGCTCCGTCGAATGGCCGGCGGCCCGGTTCGGGCCGAGAACTACTTCCAGGCCGAGATCGTCATCGGCCGGGTCGGCGAGCGAACAAGCGAAGCCAAAGCGGGAATTCTAGTCGACCGCAAAATCTCGCCACAAAGACACGGAACCACGAAGGATCAAGCCAGATCCGTCTTCTTCGTGCTTTCGTGCCTTCGTGGCTGGTTCTTATCGTCCTAGGAATCGTCTCCAACGCCTCGACGTCGGCTTCGAGCAGCGCCTTGAAGCGAAGCGCGCGGCTCGCATTCTTCTGCGTCACCGCTTCGTCCGCGCGGGTCATGTTGGTGTTCATCGTCTGCTGCCGCGCCGCGATGTCGCCGCGGAGGCCCAGACCCTGACGTGACTGCTCGCGGCGCAGGTTGTCGAGCGACGTGTTGACCGCGACGACGCGGGCGGAAAGCTGATCGATCTCGGTTTCGAGCTCGTCGAAGTCGGCGGTCGGACCAGCCGGCTGAGCGGGCGCCGCCGGCTCACGCGCTGCTGGATTCGCCGGCGCGCTCGGAGCCGCGGCGTTCTCGCGTGAGGGGGCCGGGGTCCGCGCGGGCGCTGCCGGCTTGACGTTCGATTCGCCGGATCGCGCTGTGGCGCCACCTGGCGGTGTCGTCGCGCGCGGTGCCGAAGCGCCCGGCGCCGATGGCGCCAGTGATGTCGCAACCGCAGCGGTCGCCGTCGGGGCGGCCGGACTCGCAGGAGCGGGCGACGGCGCCGGCTGGCTGTTCCGCCCGGGCTCGCGGGCGTCGTGCTCGCCGCGGCCGCAGTCGTCGCGGGCGCCGCCGGATCCGCAGGCGTCGTTGGCGCTGTCGCCGCGGGCGATGTCGTTGGCGCTGCCGTGGCCGGCGTGGTTGCCGTCGTGCCGGCGGGCGCGGGCGTTGCCGCTGGCGTCGCTGGGGCTGTCGCCGGTGCGCTGGTTGTTGCCGCCGACGCTGAAGGCCTCGAATTGAAGTAATACGCCACGCCTGCGAGCGTACCGATCGTCAACACGCCGCCGACCGCCATGTACAGCACCGCGTTCGCAGGCTTGCGCATCACCGGTTGCGGCACCGGCGGAATCGCCGGAGCCGACGAGGGCGTCGGGGAACCCATCAGCGTGCGCACGCGCTCGGGAGTCACCGGCGTCACGTTCGCGGTCCTGGCTCTTGCTCACGACCGTTTCCGCCTGCGAAGACGTTGGCAGCGGCGGCAGCGGCGCGCCGGTGCCAGCGGCAGTGGTCAACGTCGCCGCAAACGCCGGCACCGACAGTCAGCGCGTTCCTGAATTCGTCCGCCGACTGATAGCGATCCGCGGGGCCTTTCTCGATCGCCTTCATGATCACGGCGTTCAGCTCCGATCCCGAGCGCGGGGGCGAGCTCCATCGGCGCCCGCGGCACCTCCTTGAGGTGCGCGACCATCACCGCGAAATCGCTGTCGGCCTGGAACGGGCGCTGTCCCGTGACCATCTCGTAGAGCGAGATGCCGACGGAGTAGAGATCCGATCGCGCGTCGGTCGGCTCGGCATTCACCTGCTCGGGCGACATGTACGGCAGCGAGCCGGTCGTCGTGCCCGCGGCGGTGAGCGTGACGTCGTTGCGCGAGCGCGCGATGCCGAAGTCGGTGAGCTTCACGAGGCCGTCGGACGACAGCATCATGTTGGCCGGCTTGATGTCGCGATGGATCACGTGCCGGGCATGCGCGTACGAGAGCGCGTCGAGCACGTGATCGACGTAGGTGAGCGCCTCGGCCACGGGCATCGGGCCCCGCTTCAGCCGCTGCGAGAGCGACTCGCCATCGACGAACTCCATGATCATCACGAGCTGGTCGCCGTCCTTCATCGCGGTGCGCAGCGTGGCGATGTTCGGATGCTCCAGCGCGGCCAGCGTCTTGATCTCGCGCAGGAAGCGCGACTCGAGGTCGGCGCGGCTGACCAGGTCCGGCAGCAGCACCTTCATCGCTTCGACGCGATCGGAGATCACATTGCGGACGCGATAGACCCGACCCATGCCGCCGCGGCCCAGCTCCTCGAGAATCTCGTAGTCGCCAATGCGCTTGTTCACATCCATGGAGTGCCTCTAAATGTCTTGCTCTTATCGGGCGGTCGTTCTGACGGAAGGCGTCGTGCAGCTCGACGATTATCCGCTCGGGCGCACACCGGCGCAAATTTCCTGGGGTTTCCCGGTCCGGCTCAACCGTTGACACCATTCGAGGGCGCGGCCGTAAAATCCCGGGTTGCGTCCGTCAGTTCAAGTACCGTCAAGTCAGTCACCCAGAATAGAACAAAAACCAAAACCATGAAATACGCCACTCGAGCTCTCCTGGCAGCGGCCGTGCTGAGCGGGTTGCCGTTGATTGCCTCTGCGCAGACCGCCCGCCGCAGGCCGCAAGCCTCGCATCGCCATCCTCGACTTCGAGTACGCCACGGTCTACAGCAACGTGTCGGCGATCTTCGGGTCGAATGTCGACGTGGGCAAGGGCGTCTCCGATCTGCTCGTGAACTATCTCGTCAAGGACGGGTCGTATTCGATCATCGAACGCCGGAACCTCGACAAGATTCTCGCGGAGCAGAACTTCTCGAACAGCGATCGCGCCGACGTGACGTCGGCGGCGAAGATCGGCAAGATGCTCGGCGTCGATGCGATCCTCGTCGGCAGCATCACGCAGTTCGGCAACGACACCAAGAACACCAACATCGGCGGCGTCGGCGGCGGGCTCGGCCGGATTGGTCTCGGCGGCGTCGGCCGCAAGGAAAGCAAGGCCATCGTCGGCC
This sequence comes from uncultured Acidobacteriota bacterium, assembly GCA_963841895.1. GTDB lineage: Bacteria > Acidobacteriota > Vicinamibacteria > Vicinamibacterales > UBA2999 > JACCSI01. The sequence continues at coordinate 148,406 of CAWJEO010000040.1, read as the reverse complement.
TCAGCGCGCGCCTGATCAACGTCGACACCGGCGAAATTCTCGCGGTGGCCGAAGGGATGGGCGAGTCGAAGCGCTCGAGCACGTCGCTCACCGGCGGCGGCGGCGGCTGGGGCGGGTTCGGCGGCGGCACCGTCGACTTCGGCAACAGCAACTTCCAGAACACGATCATCGGCGAGGCCGTGAAAGCCTCGGTCGAGAAGTTGAGCACCGACGTCATCTCCGACAAGACCAGCGTCGGCATGCGCACGGTCGTGATCAACGGCCTCGTCGCCGCGGTCACCGGCGGTCAGCTGATTCTGAACGTTGGCGCAAAGGCCGGCGTGAAAGTGGGCGACCAGCTGTCGGTCGAGCGCGTCGGCGAAGAGATCAAGGACCCGGCCACCGGCCGCGTCATCCGTCGCATGACGACGCCCGTTGGCGTCGTGAGCGTGGTGGAAGTTGACGACGAGTCGGCGGTCGCGAACGTCGTCTCCGGCACCGGGTTCCGCGTGAAGGACGCAGTGAAGTCGAAACAGTAAGAAGACCAGTCAGTTTCCAGTGACCAGTTTCCAGTTCAAAGGGGCCTCAGTTCCGGACTTCCGGGATCGCACCCTTGAACTGGCAACTGGCAACTGAAAACTGACAGTTTCAGTTCATTTCCCAAACACCTCCACAATCGTCGCCGTCACCTTCCCGGTATTCGTGAAGGTGTGCTTCGCGCCGCCTTTGAGGTGGAGCGCTTCGCCAGGCGTCACCTTGACGGGACTCTCGCCTTCGACGGTCAGCATCAGCTCGCCGGTGACCAGCACGAAAACCTGATACGTCGCGTCGTGCGAATGCATGCGACGGGTTGCGCCCGGCTCCGCATAGTCGCGCAACACGCGAAACCCCGGCTGATCGGTCACGACCATCGACGACAGGCCCGGATCGCCGGCCACCGGCTTCGCGCGTTCGGGTCCCGCGAGTGCCTGAGCGGCCAGGACTGCCACCGCGCCGGTCATCACCATCACGGCAGCATCACCTCACGCAGTTTCGTCATGGTTAACTCCCGCAGAACTAAGAACTAAGAACGAAGAACTAAGAATGGAACGCTGAACGGGAACGTAGAACGTTGAAAGGAACGCTCAACGGAACATTCAACGCACGAACGGAACGAATGAACGCCCTCTCTCCCTCTGCCCTTCCCTTCGCCGCGCCCTATCCCCGAACCCCTGATCCCTGCCCGCAGCCCCGACCCCGATCCCTGATCCCTGATCCCTTCAGAAGATCAGATAACAGAGCGTCGCGCCGACCACAGCCATCGACAGCCCCCACGCCAGCAGCTTGTTGAACAACGCCCGACTCTCATCCGGCGGCGCTCCCGCCAGACACAGCGCGCCAATCGTCGAAAGCGGCGACACGTCCACCAAATGCCCGCCGATATTCATGGACGAGGCAATCGCGATCGCGCTCGCGCCCGGCAGCGCTGCGGTCAGCCCGGGGACCATCGGGAGGAACGCGGGCAGCACGACGCCCGACGTGCTGCTATAGACCGACACCACGCCGACGAGCAGAGCGGCAACGAACGTCACGGTGTTCGCGGACGCCACCTTCGACACCATCGACACGAGCAGGTCGATCCCCTGCGCGCGTTCGACGAGCGAAATGAGCACCGTGACTCCGCACACCATCACGATCACCCGCCACGGCATCCGCTTGATCGCTTCGCCGTCGTCAGCAGCTTTCGACAGAACGAGGAGCGCCGCGCCGAAGAACGCGCCCATGCCGACATTGATGCTGCCGAAGACGACGCTGAGGATGAGCGATGCGATGACCGCGATCGTGATCCAGTGCCGCGCCTCGAACCGCTCGGCGGCAACCTCCTCCACGGCATCGACCGATCCGGCCGCGAACAGCTTCAACCCGCCGAAGAGCGCATAGCCCGAAAACGCGACCGCGGCGTGAGCGGCAAGATTGTAGAGATAGGTCTGCAGCTCGAGCCCGGGCAGCTCGTTCCGCGCCATCAGGCCGTTGACGATGATGCCGGTCGGCGCGAAGGGTGAGAGCGCCCCGGCGTTGGCGCCGTTCCCGACCATGATCGCCATCAGGAAGAGCGGGATGCGCGATCGCACCGCGGTTGACATCGCCAGCGGCGCGATCAGCGCCGCGGTGGCGATGTTGCCGGGTCCCATCGACGACAGCGCCGCCCCGAGCACGAAGAACATCACCGGAATCAGGCCGCGGTTGCCGCGGCAGATGGCCACGGCATGACGGGTGATGCGCTCGAGCGTGCCGTTGGATTGCGCCAGCGCGAAGAGCAGCGTCACACCGGTGAGCGTCAGGAACAACTGGCTCGGAAAGCCGCCCATCACCGTGTTGACTGGCAGGCCGCCGAGATACACGCCCACGATCCAGGCCAGCGCAATCGCGAGGACGCCAACGTTGACCGAGCTCACGCAGCTGACGATGACGGCGAAGGCAAGCGCGGCCACCGAGATGACGGCCAGATTCATGCGGGAGCTCCGGAATGAGAAAGAGGATCGTCGGCGAGGAGCGATTCGAGCAGTTCCGCGGCGTGCCAGGCGCGGACCTGAGCGAAATCGGCGACCTGATGCCGGCACGATACGCCACTTGCGACGAGGACCGACCGCGGTCCCATGCGGCGCACCGCCGGAAGGAGGCGCCGTTCGGCGATCGCCTTCGACACCTCGAAGTGCTCGCGCGTATAACCGAACGAGCCCGCCATGCCGCAGCAGCCGGCGTCGAGATCGACCACCGTCGCGTCGGGCACCCGTGACAGCAGCGCCTTCGCCGGCGCAACCAGGCCCATCGACTTCTGGTGGCAGTGGCCGTGCAGCAGGATCTCGGATGGACCAGGCTTGAGATTCAACGCGGCCGCGGATGATGCGCACGCGTCCTCGGCGAGCTCTTCGAAGAGCACCGTCTTACGCGCGAGGTCCTGCGCACGCTGACGTCGTTCGCCGCGCACCAACGCCGGCACATCCTCCCGCATCGCCGAGAGGCAGCTCGGCTCGAAGAAGGCGAGCGGTCGATCGTCGAGCGCGAGGCGGTGCAGCTGGTCGACGTTGCGCTCGGCCTGATGGCGGGCCTCGTCGAGCAGCCCCTGCGAAATGAGCGGCCGGCCGCAGCAGAGATTGGGCGCGAGCTCGACGTCGAAGCCGAGATGCCGCAGCACGCGCGCGCCAGCCATACCGATGGCCGGATTGTAGTAGTTGGTGAACGTGTCGTTGAAAATTGCCACGCCGCGTGCCGATCGGGGCGCGGCCGGGCGAAACTGCGCCGCAAACGTCCGGCGCGTCCATGCCGGCAGCACGCGCCGCCGATCGATCCCCAGCAGCCGCTCGTTCAACCAGCGGATCGGCGCGCTGGCGGCGAGAGTGTTCGACAGCGGCGCCAACCGGCTGCCGACGCGCGCCAGCGTCTCGACGTGCCCGAGCGCGTTGGCCTGAAGCGACGTGCCGTGCCGGCGCCAGTAGTCGGCGAGGAACTCGCTCTTGAACCGCGCGACATCGACGCCGACCGGACACTCGGACTTGCAGGCGCGGCATTCGAGGCACAAGTCGAGGACCTTCTTCACGCCGTCGTCGCCAAGCCCGGTTTCGCCGAGCTGGCCGGCCATTGCCAAGCCGGAGGACGTTCGCCCTTCCACGCGTCGAGTGCGTTTCTTCCCGCGTCGCCATATACGACGGACACATCGTCCCATCCAGGGTCTTCCGGCAGACGCCGAGGCCACTGCACATCTCGACCGCACCCGGCAGCCCGCCGTGGGCGGCATAGTCGAAGTAGGTGAGCGGCGCGGTGGCTTTGTAGCTCGGGCCGTATCGCAGGTTCGCGGTCAGCGGCGGCGCGTCGACAATCTTGCCGGGATTGAACAGACCGTCGGGATCGAAGGTTCGCTTGATCTCCTGAAAGGCGCCGTAGATCTCCGACCCGAACATCTTCTCCATGAACGGGCTGCGCACGAGCCCGTCGCCGTGCTCGCCGGAGAGCGCGCCGCCGAACTCGAGGACGAGATCGGCGCTGTCATTGGCGATGGCTTCGAACTGCCTGACGCCGGCCTCGGTCTTGAGGTTGACGACCGGCCGCACGTGAAGGCACCCGACCGACGCGTGCGCGTAGATGCCGGCCTCGGTGCCGCGCTTGCGAACGTTCTGCAGGAACCGATCGATGTAGGCGGCGAGCCGCTCGGGCGGCACCGCGGTGTCTTCGACGAACGACAGCGACTTGGCGTCGCCCTTCATCGCCATCGACAGGCCGAGCGCAGCCTCGCGCAGCGACCAGACGGCCGCCTGCGACGCGGCGTCGATGGCGCGCGTGTAGCGATAGCCGAAATGGCGCGCCGCAAGATCGCGTTCGAGCGCTTCGAGGCGCGGCGGCAGATCCTCGGCGCGATCGGCGTAGAACTCGACACAGATGAGCGCGGCGGGATTACCGTCGATGAACGTCCGCCGCAGACGCTCGAGCGTTTCGCTCTGCCGCGTGTGATCGAGGATGAAGCCGTCCATCACCTCGACAGCCGACGGCTGATGCGCGAGGATCGCCGGCGTCGACGACAGTGCCTGGAGCAGATCGGCGAACTGGATCGCGAGGACGGCTTTTGCTTTTGGCAAGGGCACCAGATTCAGACGCGCCTCGACGACGATGCCGAGCGTGCCTTCTGAGCCGACCATCAGCTTCGCAAGGTTGAAGGGTGCCTGCTGGTCGACGAAAGCATCGAGGTTGTAGCCGGCGACTCGCCGAAGGACCTTCGGGTAGCGGCGTTCGATCTCGTCGGCGTGCCGGCGGGCGGTGTCGCGGACCGCACGATACGCACGCGCCTCGAGCGACTCGCCGACGCAGGCGGTCTCGAGCTCGCGCCGATCGAGGGCGCGAAACCACACCGTCGATCCGTCGGACAACACCACGTGCTGATCGATGACGTGGTCGATCGTCTTGCCGTAGATCACCGATCGCGCGCCGGCCGAGTTGTTGGCCATCATCCCGCCAACGGTCGCGCGGCTCGCGGTCGAGATGTCGGGCGCAAAGCGCAGGCCGTGCGGCTTGAGCGCAGCGTTGAGCTCGTCGAGGACGATGCCGGGCTCGACGCGCGCCCATCGCTCCGCGGGATTCACCTCGAGCAGGCGATTGAAATACTTCGAGGTGTCGATGATGATGCCGCTGCCGATGGCCTGTCCGGCCTGCGAGGTGCCGCCGCCGCGCATCGTGATCGAAGTGCCGTGCTCGCGGCAGAGGCGGACGGTGCGGACGATGTCGTCGCGGGTTTTGGGGAGGACGACGGCGAGGGGCGTGATTTGGTAGACGCTGGCGTCGGTGGAGTAGAGCGCGCGGGAGACCGTGTCGGCGCGGACTTCGCCCTCCAGCTGTCGTTCGAGGGCGGCGCAGAGTGGCGCGGGATCGACGCGAGGTGCGGGCACGAGAGAGGCGATTGTAGCCTCGGCGCGCCGTCCCGGCTGCGCCCTGGCAGGGATCGGGGATCAGGGATCGGGGATCGGGGATCAGGGTCGGGGATCAGGGATCGGGGCATCGGGATCAGGGCTGTCTCGGGGTTAGGGCAGGGCGGAGGGAGAAGGGTAAAGGGCCGGTAGACCGTAGACCGTGGACGGTAGACCGATCGCCGAATCGCCGAAAGCCGAAAGCTGAGCGCTGACGTCACTGTCCGCGAAAGTGCGGCTTGCGTTTCTCGCGGAAGGCGGCGACGCCTTCGCGGAAGTCGTGGCTGCCGTAACAGGCGGCGATGAGATCGTCGATCGCGCCGGCGGGCAGACGGCGGTGCTCCGCGAGACGGCGCAGGGTCTCGCGCGTGGCGTTGATGGTGAGCGGCGCGTTTGCGGCGAGGGTCGCGACGATTTCGTCGACCGCCGCGTCCAGCGCCGCCCGTTCGGCGACGCGGGTGACGAGGCCGAGGGAGGTGGCCTCGTGTACGTCGATGAGGCGGCCGGTCATCAACAGATCTTTTGTCCGGGCCGGGCCGATCAAGTCCACGAGTCGGGCACAATTGGCTGCGGACAGGCAGTTGCCGAGCGTGCGGGCAATGGGGACGCCGAACTGCGCCTGCGGGGAACACACGCGCAAGTCGCAGGTGAGCGCGAGGACGCAGCCGCCGCCGGCGGCGACACCATGGATCTGTGCGATCGTCGGGACGCGCACGCGCTCGAGTCGTTCGACAATCGCGTCCAGCCGCCGCTCATACGCCAAGCCGTCGTTTGGCGACTGAAAATCGCGTGAACTGGTTGATGTCGGTGCCGGCGGCAAAGGCGTCGCCGGCGGCGCGGAGGACGAGCACGCGGATCGCCGAGTTGGTGTTGACGACGTCGATCGCCTCGGCGAGCGGCGTCGTACATCGCCCACGTCAGCGCGTTGCGCGCGTGCGGGCGGTTGAAGGTCACGACCGCGGTCGGACCGGTCGCATCGACGATAACGTCTGAGGAGGACATGGTGTCAGGTCAGAAAGCGCTCGAGGGCATCCGCGTGCTGGATGTCACGCAGGTGATGGCCGGTCCCTTCTGCGCGATGCAACTATCCGACATGGGTGCCGACGTGATCAAGGTCGAGCCGCCGGAGGGCGACTCGACGCGCCGGATGGCCGGGGCGACAATCGACGACAGCCCGGCGTTCAATGCCGTCAACCGTGGCAAGCGCGGGATCGTGCTGGATCTCAAGAAAGCGCCGGCTCGAGACGCCCTGCGGCGACTCGCGGCCACCGCCGACATCTTCATCGAGAACTCGCGTCCAGGGACGCTGGCGCGGCTCGGTCTCGACTACGCAACGCTGGCTCCCGACTGTCCGCGCCTGGTCTACGCGTCGATCTCGGGCTACGGCCAGACCGGCCCGGATGCCTCGAAGGGCGGATTCGACCTGATCGCGCAGGGCGTGTCGGGACTGATGTCGGTGACCGGCGAGCCGGGCGGCGCGCCGACGAAGGTCGGCGTCCCGTTGACCGATCTCGGCGCAGGACTGTTCGCGCTTGCGGCGATCCTGGCCGCCCTCCATTACCGCGATCGGACCGGACGCGGGCAGTACATCGACACGTCGCTCGTCGAGGCGGGCCTGGCGCTGTCGGTCTGGGAATCGGCGCAGTACTTTGCCGACGGCACGGAGCCGCGCGCCATGGGATCCGCGCACCGCATGCTGGCTCCGTATCAGGCGATTCGCTGCGCCGACGGCTACATCACCGATTGGCGCAGGAACGGACCGCTTGTTTCAGCGGCTCGCCGCGCTGCTCCACCATCCCGAGTGGCCGACCGCTGCCGGCGTTCGCAAATGAAACCGCACGGGTGGCGAACCGCGAGGCGCTCGCCCGGGAGATCGAGGCCGTGACGTCGCAACAGCCTCGCGCTTACTGGATCGGGCGGCTCGACGGCGCGGGCATTCCGTGCGGTCCGATCAACGCCTACTCGGAGGCGTCTGTCCGATCCGCATCTGCAGGCGCGCGACATGATCGTTGAGGTCGATCACCCGACGCGTGGCCGCGTCAAGACGCTGGGCTCGCCGATCAAGATGTCAGCGACGCCGATGACGATCGGCCGCGGCGCGCCGCGGCTGGGCGAGCATACGCGGGAGGTGCTGGCCGAGGCCGGGATGACGAGCGGGGAGATCGAAGCGAGTAGGGCGGTAGGGCGGTAGGGCAGGTAGGGCAGGTAGGGCGGGTAGGGTCAGGGGTGGGAGGGGTCAGGTCGTGAATCGTGAACGACTCGAGTTCACGATTCACGACCTGACCCCTCCCTCCCCTCCCCTGCCCATGCAGATAGGGGCAGCCATGGGCCAAATTGAGCAACTGATCGACGCGTTCGAGGCCCGCCGCCTCAGCCGGCGCGAGCTGGTCGCGGCGCTTGCGGCGCATGACGACGGCCGCGGCGGCACCGGCGGAGGCGCAGGTCAGTCAGGCCGCGCAGGGGCAGTCACTCAACCACGTCTCGCTCGCGGTCGCCGACGTCGAGCGATCGGCCGCGTTCTACTCACGGCTGCTCGGGCTGAAGGAAGTGAGCCGGCCGGGCAACGGCGGCATCAACCTCGGATTGGGATCGAGTTTCCTCGGCCTCTACAAGCTCGCGAATCCCGGCACGGTCCACCATTTCTGCATCGGGATCGACGACTACGACGCGGATCGCGTCGCTGCGCGCCTGTCAGGGATGGGGATCAAACCGAACGTCGATCGCAATCCCGCAAACCGCACGAGCGGGGGCGATCAGCTGTACTTCACTGATCCGGACGGGACTCGAGTCCAGCTCGGCGCCAACGGGTACCAGGGATAGGGACGTTGGCGCTGGCACTTTCGCCAACGGGTGCCAGGGTGCCAGAGTGCCTGAAGTGCCAAGTGCTGGTACCAGAGTGCTTCAAAAGTGCCTGGTGCTTAGGTGCTAGTGCCACGGTGCAAGTGTGCGCCGGTGGTAAGCACCCTGCACCGAGCACCCTAGCACCCTGGTACAGCACCCTAGGCACCTTGGCACCTGGCACCTTAGGCACCTTCCGCTATCTGAGAAGCCACCCGCGAATCGTCTGCGTGACGAAAACGGCGGCATCGGCCTGCACGAAGTGGCCGGCGTCGGGCACGGTCACGAGCGTGTAGTCCTTTTCGACGTAGTCCCAGTTGTTGTTGAGCGCCGGCGCGAGGAGCGCGGTGTCTTTCATTCCGTGAATGGCAAGCACCGGGCACTGGACCTTGCGCAGCGGCGAGGTGTCTTCTTTGTACGGCTCGCGCGGGTAGTTGCGCCGGTAGTAGCTCATCATCGCGGTGAAATCAGAGTTCTTGAACGCCTCGATGTACTTCGGCTTGGCCGCCGCGTCGTTCACCCATCCCGCGAGCCCTTCGGCGGTCAGCGCCTTCTCGGCGCCCTCGGTCTGAAAGCGTCGCGCGTAGGCGCTGCTCTTTTGCTGCTCGGGATTGTTCGCCAGCTCTCTCGAGAGTCCGCGGAGGTGCGGCAGGTTGAGCACGACGAGCTTGCTCACAAACTGCGGCGCGTTCATCGCCAGGCTCCACGCCACGGCCCCGCCCCAGTCGTGCCCGACGATGATCGCGTTGTCCTTGCCGAAGTGCTTGATGACGGCGATGACGTCGCCGACGAGCAGCCGCATGTCGTAGCTCTCGACGCCGGCCGGCTTGTCGCTCTTGTTGTAGCCGCGCTGATCGATGGCGACGACCTGGAAGCGATCGGCCAGGCCCTCCATCTGATGCCGCCACGTATACCAATAGTCGGGAAACCCGTGAATCATCACCACGAGCGGGCCGCTGCCCATCGTGGCGTAATGAATCTTCACGCCGTTCGAGTCGGCGAAGCCTTCTTTGACCTTCGATTCGAGATCCTGTGCGTGGCTCATGAGCGGGGCACCAGCGTCGCGACGACGGTCAGGAAGGCGATGTTGGCCATGGCGGTTGGAACTATATCCGTTCCTCGTTCCGCGGTCCTCGTTCCTCGTCCGGTCCGTCGTGCTCCGTGCCGCGTGCGGTGCCTCGTGCTGTGCGGGGTGCCGTGTGCTGTGGGCCGCAGGCGTTGAGCGCCGCGGGCCGAGGCCGTGCGCCGGCTGAATCCGAGTGCGACCGTAGACCGGTCGCGCTGGAGCATACTGTGCCCATGAAGACACCGCAACGCTTTCTGATTCTGGCCGTGGCGCTGGTGTTTGCGGCGGCCGGCTTCGTGTCCGGCCGCGTCTCCGGACAGACCCCCGCCGCGAAGACGTTCGTCAGCCCCGGCGGCACGCAGTTGAAGATCCTCGTCGACAGCGCGTCGCTCGGCGGCAACGAAGTCGAAGTCGGCGAGCTGACGTTCGCGCCCAACAGCGATTCCGGCGATCACCAGCACGGGGTCACCGAGACGTTCTACCTGCTCGAAGGCGATCTCGAACAGGTCGTCAACGGCAAACCGGTCAAGCTCACGCCCGGTATGGCGGTCAGCATCCGCTCGACCGATCACGTGCAGCACAAGACCGGGCCGAAAGGCGCTCGCGCCCTCGTCATCTGGGCGCCCGGCGGCGAGATCGCGCGCGTGACGGCGCGGTGGAAGGCCAAATAGACGCGAACTAAAGATCTGTCAGTTTCCAGTTGCCAGTTACCAGTTCAATGAGCGTTCGGGTGAATGCGGAACTGAGGGCCCTCGAACTGGAAACTGGTCACTGGATCACTGACGTCGCGCAGATAGTGCACCGCAGCGTCACCGGAGATCCTGGCGGACGTGCAGCGCGCGGCTCATGTGAGTAACGCGTTGCCGACGTATTCGGTGATCGACAACCGGCACGCCGGCTCCGGCCCGAAGTATCGGGTGGCGTGCCACGTGTTGGCCGGCACGTAGACAACGTCACCCTCGCTGGCGACGAACGGCTCCTGCCCCTCGAACGCGTAGCGAATCCGGCCGGTGAACACGAGCCAGAACTCCGCGCTCTCGGCGTGGAAGTGGCCCTTGTCCGCCGGATCGAGCGGCGGCAGGTTCTTTTCGTGCCCGTAGATCACGAGCATCTCGGACTTGTCGTCACGCACGAAGCGCCCGCCGGAGTATTTCGGGTCGGCCTTCGCCGCCTCGTGAATGTTGAGGTGCGGCCGGTTGAACTCGTCGTAGCCGCCCGGCCGGCGCGTCACGCTGACCGGCACCCAGGCGGTCCCGCTCGGAGGTGGTGGCGGCGTCTCGTCCTGCAGGAACAACGTCTTCGCGCCCGAGACGTTGACGATGAAGCGGAGGCTTGGCGCGGTCCCCATCGTCTCCAGTGAATAGATCGTCTGCCGCGGGATGTTGACGAGCGATCCGCGCGTCGCGACGAAAGGCGCCTGTCCCTCGATCTCGACTCGGACCTCGCCTTCCACGACCGCAAACCACTCGCGCGTGTCCGGGTGCAATCGCCGTCCGACCTTCGTGCCGGGCGCCGCCGCGACATACTCCGCGGTCAGCCGGCCATCGTCCACCACCACCTCGCGCCAGTTGGCGCCGGCTTTGTGCTTCGCTTTGAGATCCGCGAGCTTGATCCACGGCTTGTGTGCTGGCGGATACGACGGTGTCTTGACAGGCTTGGGTGCCCACACCAGCGTGGGTGTGGCCGCGGGTGTTTGTGACGCCGCCTGCAGGGCGCTCAGGAGAACGGCACAGGCGGTCATCGACGCGACGGGCCAGGAGCGATTCACGCGGGGACTCTAACACTCCTGGTCCCTCGAGCCGAGTTCCTCGTTCCTCGTGCGGTGCGTCGTGCCCGGTGCTTCGTGCGGTGCCGAGTGCCGGAGCCGAGTGCTGAGTGCTGAGAGCCGGTGCTGAGAGCCGAGTTCGGTGCTAAGTGCCCGCGATCGACTCGGCGGCCCGTGCGGCGGCCATGCCGCCCAATCCGAGGAAGAGCACCGTCAGCATGAGCAGCGAGCCCGAGATGAGGAACGTCTCGAAAGCGTCGGCCAATCGGCCTCGACTGGGAGACGCCGGGTCGTAGACGAGGCGTACGGTCGCGCCTTTTCCGTATCGCGCGCTCGACGTGGGATCGATGCGCTGAATGGTTTCGTAGGACTTGCCGTCCGCCTGGTAGCGGATCACGATAGCGGAGTTCAGCGCCGGCCGTCCGTCACGTCCGCGGAAGTTGTAGGCGAGCTGCCGGGTGACTACGCCCTCGACGCGCACGGCGCTGGACCACGCCCGCCAGTCGGACGTCGCCTGCTGCATCCCGAGCCACCCGACGAGCAATCCAAGGGTCCCGAAAAGGATCGCGACGAACCCGAAGCGCTGTCGTCTCGCCGCGGCCTTGTTGGCCGACAGCGGTTGCGGGCGCGGTGGTGTCGTCCCACGGCGCGCCGCCAGCAGCCGGGTAATGAACAGAAAGAACAGGATGACGGCGATGACATCGAGGAACAGCACCAGCCACTGGAACAGCGACCATGGCGCCGTCCAGGCGTAATGAAACGCAATAGCGACGCCGGTGACGATGACCGCGGCCAGACCGATGGGCAGCGGCCCGAGTCGCGTGCGCAGGCCGGCTCGCGCTCGAAGTCCGCGGAGCGCATCGCCGAGGAACAGCAGTCCGAAGAGCAGAAAGAACGCGGCGAACAGCCGAAGCGCCGCCTCATCAGGCCTGGAGGTCGCTTGGGTCAGTCGAGCGGCGACGAAACTTCCGAGGAACAGCCCGAGCAGCCCGCCCGCCGCCGGGGCGATGCCCAGGCCGCGGGCCGGCGAAGAACCGGTGGTCATTCCTCTCTATGATGAACTACTCGACAGTAGGCGCCCGCCGTCGCGTGCCAGATTCGGTGACAAAGTGTGCGGGCGCTTCCCGCTATTTCCCAAGCGTGACCTTCTGCACACGCCAGTTGCTGAGCTCGCCAACCAGCAGCTCGTTCTCGTTCCTGCAGTCGATCGAGTTGACGAGACCGAACTGCTTCAACTCCTTGCCGGCGCGCCCGAACTTGCCGACGATCGTGCCGTTCAGATCGACCTTGTAGATCGCCGCGTCTTCCATGCCGTCCGGATCGCCGGTGTGGGCAACGTAGAGGAATTGCCGCGCCCCCGGGGTGATGCACAAGGCGGTTGGCGTGCCCACGTTCTGGAACTGCCGCTTGAACGTGCCTTCGCTGTCGAAGACCTGCACCCGCCGATTGCCCTCGTCCGCGACATACACGTTGCCCTGCGCGTCGATCGCGATCCCGTGGACGACGTTGAACTCGCCTGGCGCGGTGCCACGGCGGCCCCACGACTTGATGTAGCGTCCGGACGGTTCGTACTTCGCGATGCGCGCATTGCCGTAGCCGTCGGCGACGTAGATGTTGCCGGCCTTGTCCCACGCGACATCGGTCGGACGCTGAAAGCTCTCGCCGGGGGTGCCGGCGCCCGCCGCCGCTGCGGCTGCGGGACCGCCGCCGGCGGCCGCGCCGCCGCCCGCTCCACCTCGCCGCCGCCCGCCCGGCAGCCGCCGCGCCACCGGCCGCCGCACCACCGCCCGCTCCGCCTCGACCACCGGCCGCTGCCGCGCCGGCTGGTTCCGGATCGGCCTGCACGACAGGCATGCCCGTCGGTCGCGGCGTGAGCGGCAGCGCCGGCACCCGCATCACTTCGGGCTTGCGGCTGAGCAGCATCTGCACGCGGCCGTTCGGATCGAACTTCATCACCAGCGTCGACATCTGATCGACGGCCCACACGTTGTCCTGTGGATCGACCCGCACCTGCTGCGCCTGGAGCATGCCGTAGCTGCCCTGGCCGATCTCGCGCACGAACTTGCCGGTCCGATCGAACTGGAAGAGCCGCGATCCGCCGTGCGAGACCACGCGCGACGTGCCGAGCGTCACCGAGGGGTTTCCGGTTCGCGTGTAGACGTAGATGTCGCCCTTCGAATTCGTGGCGACGCCCGCGGCTTCGCCGAGATGCACGCCGTCCGGAAACTTGAGAATCTCGGTGGCGGTGAACGGCAGCTCGGGAATGACGAGCTGCGCCGACGGTGCGCTGATGGAAGCGGCCAGCGCGGTAGCGACGACGAGGAAGCGTGCGATCGATTTCATGATGGCCTCCTCGTTACTGCCGCCCGGCGGTCGTGGGCGCCGGCTTGGTGTTGAGCAGAATCTTCTGCGCCCGCCACGCCGAGATCTCGGCGACGTAGAGCTGATCCGGATTGCGGCAGTCGATCTCGTGAATCGTGGCGAACTCGCCCAGCTTCTTCCCGGCGCGGCCGAACTTGCCGATGATCTTGCCGTTCAGCTCCATCTTGTAGACCTCGCCGGTGGTGTCTCTCGGGCCGGCGGGGCTGCTGTCGGGATACGAGTTGGAGACGAAGAGGAACTGGTTGGGCGGCGGCGACACGCACACCGCCCACGGGTTGCCGACGTTGTCGTAGATGGCGCGCAGGATCAGATCGTTGTCGAACACCTGGACGCGGGCGTTGCCACGGTCGCCGACGTAGATGTTGCCCTGCGCGTCGGAGGTGATCGAGTGCGGCGTATTCAGCTGGCTCGGCGCCGAGCCTCGCGTCGTCCCCACCGACTTCACGAAGCGGCCGTTCTTGTCGTACTTCACGACCCGCGAGTTGACGTAGCCGTCGGAGACGAAGATGTTGCCTTGCGCGTCCCAGGTCACGTCGGTCGGACGGCCGAAGCGGTATTTTTCCGCGGGGGCAGCCGGCAGCGTGCTCTCGAACACCCCGGCCATCGGTTCGGGCCGCCGGCCCAGCACCATCGCGACCCGGCCCTCCGGCGTGAACTTGATCACCATGTTGGTGCCTTCGTCCACCACCCAGATGTTGTCGTCCTTGTCGACCCGGATGGCATGCGCGAACTCGAGGCCGTAGAGTCCCTGGCCGATCTCGCGGACGTAGGTACCGTTCTGATCGAACTCGAGAATGCGCGTATCGCCGCTCCGCGTGTACACGAACACGTGGCCCTTCGAGTTGGTGGCGATGCCGATGCCTTCGCCGAAATACAGATCGGGCGGCAGCTTGAAGAAGTCCGGCACCGAGGTAAAGGGAATCTCGGGCACGTTCTCGGCTTTCGCCTTGGACTGCGCCGTGACGGTCGCCGGCGCGACCGGGATGCCGCCGCCGAGGAAGACCGAGGCAACCACCGCCGCGAAGAAGGGGACTGACAGCCGACCGTTCATAGGACCGCCTCCAGCCGGGCAATCTACTCGACCGGGGCAGTGCTTTCAACCGGAGACCGCGTTTGAGAGCGGCTGCCAGCCCGTGTGCTAGTCCCAAGCGCGATGATTCACATTCCCGGCGGGGCACCGGTCTCAGCGTCGTTGCGCCTGCAGACAGGTCCTCTTATCCTTAGTCGTCGCGCCTTGCGATCCGGGCGGCCGCGCCTCGGGACTTGCAAGTATCACGCTTCAGGGGACCTACCTGCTCGCGACTTCGTCGCTGCCGCATTCGGGAACATCTCTTGTGCTGTTGAACGACCACCGACCCCACGTCGTCTTGTCGCTCGCCGGCACTGTTCTGGTGCTGGTGACCTCGGTCCTGGGGTCCGGGTTCAACCTGCTCGCCATACCGTTTGCCGCCTGGTCGCTCGTGCCGTACGCGGTGCTCTTTCTGGCGGGGCGCGCGACTGCGAACCCGTGGCCCGTGATTGGCGCGGGTATCGCGGCGCTCGCCACGGAGATAGGCGTCCGCTTGTCGGTGTTCGCGTGGCCGCGCGGTTCGACCGCAGCGGTGGCGCTGGTGTTTTCGCCCGTCTATATCCTCGCGATGGCCATGCCAGCGGGAGCCGCGGTCGGGTGGCTCTTCGGCCTCGCATGGCGACGGCATGCGATCGGCCGCCTGATCGTGATCGCGCTCGGACCGGCGATGGCGGGTCTGATCGTCCTCGGGTTTGCCCGGCCCGAGTTGTTTCCGACAAACGTCGTCCGTCGGCGCGAGCTGCTTGCGCGCGTTGGCCCGCCACGGGTCGTTGTCGGCGCGGATACCGTCGAAAGCACTTTCGTTTCTGACCAGCCGCAGTGGTCTTTCGCAGTCGATATTGATGGTTCCCCGGGCGACGAGCTCGCATTGGCCGATCATCAGGGCGCGCGCGTTGTCGATCCCGACACGCTGCAGACCCGCAGCACTCTGAGGTTCCCCGAGCGGCGTGGCGGGTTCTGGGACAGCTTCGCGACGCTGGTCCGGCTCGACGATGGGGAGGTGGTCATCGCGCAGACTGGCGGCGGCTTCTCGCGCACGCTCGTGCGCCGTCTCGACGGATCAACGCTGTGGGATTACCACCCGCACCCGAAACTCCCGCCCGATTCGCTGGATCCCGCGGATCTGGACGGCGACGGCCGGGTCGAGTTCTATGCGGCGTCAGCAGAAGCTATCGCCAGACTCGATACCGCTGGGCGAGAGATGTGGCGGCAGCCGGCGAAGCTCGCAGATCTGGCGGCGCTTCTCCCGCGCGCGGACGGCCACCCGGCCTGGGTCGTCGGCGTCGAGTACGGCGTTCGCGCGATCGTCTGCAGCGATTCCGGCGAGATGCTCGGCACGCTTCCTTTGCGTGAGGGCGGCATGACGACGGCAGCCGATTACGCCGGCGAGCGACTGTTGATCGTCGCCGCTGATACCGTTCGCGGCTTTGCCTTGAGCGGCACGCTTCGAGTCGAGATCCCGCTCGGCGATTTCACGGCATCGCAGGTTCTTGGCATCCGACTCGCGCCCGGAGCACCATCGTCGCTCGTTATCGTCGGTGCGACCGATCGCGACGCGAGCCGCTGGCGTCTCCTCATCGTGGACGGCGATCGGCGGGTGATCTACGACGAGATCACCGACGCCTATCCTCGTGCCTTCGTTGCCCGTGGCGCGAGCGGCCGCGACGCGCTCTTCGTTTCCACCGGCGGCGTCCTGCGTCGGCTCTTGGTGCGTTAGGGGAAGTTGCCAGCGTGACGACCCTGCGCCGCGACGATACCGTCCTCAGCTACACCTCGGAAGGCACCGGCCCGCCAGTCCTGATGATTCAAGGCGTTGGCGTCGCCGGCTGCGGCTGGCGCCCACAGGCGGCCGCACTAGCCCACGCGTTCCGAGTGGTCACGTTCGACAACCGGGGCATCGGCGGCAGCACGCGCGGGTCGGCGCCGCTCTCGATCGATCTGATGGCAGACGATGCGCTGGCGATTGCGGACGCGGCCGGCCTCGATCGATTTCATCTGGTCGGGCATTCGATGGGCGGGTTGATTGCGCAGGCGGCCGCCCTTCGCGCGCGGCCGCGCATTCAAAGCCTGACGCTGATGTGCACGTTTGCGGATGGCCGGGAAGGATCGCGGATGTCACCGGCGATGATGCTGCGAGCGACGCGCACGCGGCTCGGCACGCGCACGATGCGGCGTCGCGCGATGATGGACCTCATCATGCCGCCGGGGTTCATCACGGCGGCCAACCAGGCCTCGTGGGGCGAACGGCTCGGCGCGGTCTTCGGTCGCGACCTCGCCGATCCGGCGCCGATCGCGATGCAGCAGCTGAAGGCGATGTCGCGCTACGACGCGACCGCCGGGCTCGCGACGCTCGCCGGTGTGCCGACGCTCGTCGTGAGCGGCGCGCACGATCTCATCGCCCGCGCCCCGCTCGGCCGCGCGCTGGCGTCAGCGATCCCGGGGGCGCGTTACGTCGAATACGCCGACGCCGCCCACGCGCTACCGATTCAGTGCGCGGACGAAGTCAACGCATTGCTGATGCAACATCTCCGGGCGACTTCTATCGAGATTAATCTACCACGAAGACACGAAAACACGAAGATTTAGAACGGTAAAGATCGTCACAGATCACCAGATCACCAGATCACCAGATCATAATCGTGCGGTCGTGCTCCTATTCCGACTTCGTGCTTTCGTGTCTTCGTGGCAAGTTTTGCTGTTGCTAGAGGAAATATCGCTCGCGCTTGCGGCTGGCTTCCCATGTGGCCCGAGCGGCGCGGACGCTGTCCTGCTCGGACACTTCCGCGACGGCGACGTCCCACCACGATTCGTACCCAGGAACGCCGGAGTGTGGATCGATCGGGACGTAGACAACGGTCGTGCGATCGGCGGCGCGGGCGGCGGCGAGCGCGGCGTCGAGCGACGCGCGATCGGTGACGCGGTGCACGATCGCCCCGAGCGATTCGGCATTGGCGGCGAGATCGACGGGCAGCGGCGCGCCATCGAGCGCGCCGCTCTCGGCGTTGCGATAGCGATACTGGGTACCGAATCCGCCCGAGCCGACCGATCGCGACAAGCCGCCGATGCTCGCGTAGCCCTGGCTGTCGAGCAGGATGACGATCAGCTTGAAGCCCTCCTGGACGGCGGTCACGATCTCCTGCGCCATCATCAGGTACGAGCCGTCGCCGACCATCACGTAGACCTCGTGCGCCGGGTCGGCCATCTTGACGCCGAGGCCGCCGGCAATCTCGTAGCCCATGCACGAGTAGCCGTATTCGAGGTGATAGGTGCCTGGCGCCTTGCGCGCGCCACAGCTTGTGGAGATCGCCCGGCACGCTGCCCGCCGCCGCGACGACCACATCCTCCATGGCGGCGGAATCGTTGACGGCGCCAACGACCACAGCCTGCGGAAACGGCGCCGCGCCCGGCTGCGAGTAGAGCCGATCGACCTCGTCGCGCCACGCCGCGACGCGCGCGTTGAGCGCCTCCCGATAGTCGGCCGTCGTGTGAAAACCGGCGACGATTCGGCGTCAGCTCGTCGAGTGCGGCGCGGGCGTCAGCGACGATGGGCACCGCGGCGTGCTTGAACGCGTCGAACGCGCAGACGTTGATGCCGACGAACTGCACGTCAGGATTCGGCAAACGCGGTCTTCGACATCGTCGTGAAATCGGCGAGCCGCGTGCCGATGGCGATGACGAGATCGGCCTCGCGCGCGGCCTGGTTCGCGGCGAGGCTGCCGGTGACGCCGATCGCGCCGAGCGCGAGCGGATGGTTCCAGGGCATGGCGCTCTTGCCGGCCTGCGTCTCCGCGACCCCGATGCCGGTCACGCCGGCGAAATGCACGAGCGCGTCAGCCGCTTCGCTGTAGAGCACGCCGCCGCCGGCGATGATGAGCGGCTTGCGGCTGGCGCGAATGAGCGTCACCGCGCGCTCGATGGCCTGACGATCGCCGCGCGGCCGTTCGACGTGCCACACGCGATCCTCGAAGAACGCCTCGGGGTAGTCGAAGGCCTCGGTCTGCACGTCCTGCGGCAGCGACAGCGTCACCGCGCCGGTTTCCGCCGGTGACGTCAGCACGCGCATCGCTTCGGGCAGCGCCGTGAGCAGCTGTTCGGGGCGAGTGATGCGATCCCAGTAACGCGAGACCGGGCGGAAGCAATCGTTGACCGACACGTCCTGGGTCTGCGCCGACTCGAGCTGCTGCAGCACCGGCGCCGGCACGCGGTTGGCGAAGATGTCGCCCGGGAGCAGCAGCACGGGCAGCCGATTGATGGTCGCGCCGGCCGCCCCGGTGATCATGTTCGTCGCGCCGGGACCGATCGACGTCGTGCACGCGAAAGTGCGGAGTCGATTCGATCCGCTTCGCGAACGCCGCCGCGGTGTGCACCATCGCCTGCTCGTTCCGGCACTGGTAATAGCGGAGCCCGTCGCGCATCTGATCCAGCGCCTGGCCGATGCCGGCGACGTTGCCGTGTCCGAAGATTCCGAACACCCCGGCAAAGAACGGCTGACGCCGCGCGTCGCGCTCGCTGTGCTGGACGCTGAGGAATCGAATGAGGGCCTGGGCGGCGGTGAGTCTCACTGAGTGAATACTGTCAGTTACAAGTTGCCAGTTGTCAGTTCAAAGGGCGTCGAGTGGCAGCGGATCTGAGCGACCCTTTGAACTGGCAACTGTAACTGGTAACTGACGAGTTCTTACCCAGGATTCTCCACCATCACATCCCGCACCAGGCCGCTCAGGTCGTCGCAGGCGCCGAGAAACTGCCGCAGCGTCCGCCGCGTCGGCGCGAAGGTGTCGAACTGGTCGACGGTCAGGCCGCCCTCGTCGTAGGCGCGGCGGAAGTCCTCGAAGCGGCGATGAAGGTCGTCGACGATGACCGCGTCAACCGGGGTGTCGATGCGATGCTCGACGCTGATGTCGCTGGCGACGAACCGCTTCTGCCACGCGCTTGGCGGCGAGATCACGACGTCGCCGCCGATCAGCTCGCTCCAGTGCATGTGATTCCTGAACGCCGCCGACAGGAGCCGGACGCGATAGCCGCGTTCGACGAACAGCTTGTAGGTCTTCTTGAAGACCGCGACGCCGGCCCACTCGAGATGACCCGGGTCGGTGGCGATGCCCTCCTTGTCCATCACCACCTTCAGCCAATCGTCGAGCCGGCCGACCATGATCGTGCAGACCGGTCCCATCGACGACACGTCGTGGCCCAGCGCCTGCGCGTCGGGTCAGCCCGCGCTCGATCGCCTCGGCGACCGCGACGCACTGCGGCAGGGTGAAGCAGACGGTCGCGTTGATCGTGATGCCCTGTGCCGTCGCCGCTTCGATGGCCGCGATGCCGGCTGACGTCGCCGGAATCTTCACGATGATGTTCGGCGCCAGCCGATCGAACTGCTCGGCCTGACGGACGATGGCGGGAGCGTCGCGGTAGAGGCGGGGATCGGTTTGCACCGAGAGGCGGCCGTTGCGGCCGCGGTGCGCGGCAAACGCCGGTTCGAGCAGCTTCGCCGCGTCGACCGACAGCAACTCGACCGCGGCCCACGCGATCTCGTCCTCGGTCGCCGCCGGCCAGTCGGCCAGGAGTCGGGTAATGCGCGGCCGCCATTCGGCGAGATGCGACTTGATGACCGTATGCGCGATCACCGGATTGCAGGTCGCTCCGACCGCCCCATGTGCCAGCGCGAAGGTCAGCTCCTCGAGATCGGCCGAATCGTTCCACAGACACGTCTTCGTCGTCTGCGTCATCTCGTGGAGCGCGCTCTTCCATCCCGTGCTGTCCGTCATCTCGGGCCATCTTGCCACGGGGACGCCACAGAGGCACAGAGGCACAGAGACGGCGAGTTGAATTTTAGAGCCCGGACCTGCGATAGCAGCTCGACAACGAACGACATCAAGAGTGTCTCTGTGTCTCTGCGTCTCTGTGGCTGGATGTGATCTGTCAGAGGCCGAGGGATGCGGAGGTACCGGCGGTTGCGGGACGCGCTTTCGGCGGGTGATCCGTATCCCGGAAAGACGTCCTGTTCGACCACCACCCAGCCGTTGTAACCGTGCCGCTCCAGCGCCGCGACCATGGCGGGGAAGTCCACGCCGCCGGTGCCGAGCTCCGAGAAGAGCCGCGCCCGGACTGCGGCGAGATAGCCGAGGCCTTGCGCGCGGGCACGGCGTGCGACCTCGAGGTCGCAGTCCTTGAAGTGCACGTGCCAGACGCGCGCGGCGTGCTCTTCGAAGACGGCGAGCGGATCGCCGCCACCGTAGAGCGTATGGCCGGTGTCGAAGCACAGTCCGACGAGCGACGGGTCGGTGCGGGCCATGAGCGCCGCGATCTCTGCGGGCGTCTCGACGTAGCCGCCGCAGTGCGGGTGGAACACGGTGCGAAGGCCGGTCGCCTCGCGCACGTCGCGCGCAATCCGATTGGCGCCGGCGGCGAATGTTTCCCACTGCTCGTCGTTCAGGCCCATCTCCGGCGTGATTCGTCCGGCATGCTGCTCACGCTCGGGTACCGACGCGTTGTCGTCGGCGAGCACGATGAAGGCATTCGCGTCGGCGGCGTCGCGCAGGAGCCGCGCGGTGCGGATCGCGGTCTCCGATCCCGGCAGCATGCGCGTCGGGATTCACGAGCGGGACCGGCACGAACGCGCCGATGAGACTGAGCTCGCGCGCCGCGATCTCCGCGCGCAGCCGGTCCGGGTCGGTCGGCATGAAGCCCCAGTCGCCGAGCTCGGTGCCGACGTAGCCGGTCTTGCGAATCTCGTCGAGGACCTGCGCATACCCGGCCGGCGCGTTCGCCGCCTCGCCCTCGAACTCCAGGACTCCCCAGGAACAGGGCGCGTTTGCTACGAGCATCGGTGCCATTGTGCCAAGAGTGCCATAGTGCCAGAGTGCTCTGGTGCCAAAGTGCTCTGGTGCCAATGTGCCCGAGCCAAAGTGCTCACGCCAAGGCGCGTGTGTGCCAACGCGGGTGGGAGTGCACCCTGGCACCGTTGCACTTTGGCACCCTGGCACCTTGGCACCCTGGCACCCAGTCACCCCGCTTCATTGACTTCTAGCGCGGTCCAGCGCATCCTTCGCCGAGCGTCGCATCTCGCGACTGCCGTCCTTGTGCCTGCCTCTCGATCGCTTTTTCGATCCCGACCCGTACCCGAAGGGCGGACCCGCACGCTCGTCGAGCTCTCCTGCGCGCGCGCGGGCTGGCGCTACGTGCAGTTTGCGGTCCGCCGCATCGCGCCGGGCAAGCCGTGGTCCGACAAGACCGGACGTCATGAATGTTGCCTGGTGCTGCTCGCCGGCACCTGCTCGGTCGAATACGTCGAGAAGGACGGCGAGCGTCGAATGGCGACACTCGGGCCGCGCCGCGATGTCTTTGCCGGCTACCCACACGCCATTTACCTACCGCCGCATACCCGGATTCAGGTGATTGCGGACGAACCGACCGAGATCGCCGATGGCCGGGCGCCGGCTCGCACCCGGCATCCGGCGCGGGTCATTGCCCCGGAAGACTGCGGCTTCGAGATCCGCGGCGGCGGCAACGCGACCCGTCAGATCGTGGACATCATGCCGCCGTCGTTTCCCGCCGATCGCCTGCTCGTGTGCGAGGTCTTCACGCCGTCCGGCAACTGGTCGAGTTATCCGCCGCACAAGCACGACGTCGACCGGCCGCCGGCCGAGGTGAAGCTGGAAGAAATCTATTACTACCGCTTCGCCGATCCAGCGGGCTACGGGTTTCAGCGGCTGTACGACGATCGACACGACCGGACGCTGATGGTCGGGCACGGCGACCTGGTCGCGATCCGGCGCGGCTATCACCCGTTTGTTACAGCGCACGGATATAACGCGTACTACCTGAATGTGCTTGCCGGGACCCGCCGATCGATGGCCGCCAGCGACGATCCGCGCTATGCCGCGTTGCGCCAGTGGCCGGAACCCGACCCGCGGCTGCCTCTCGTGGCCCGTTCGCGTGAACAAGGACGACAAGTTGCCCCGCCCCGGGCGTCGGTATCGTTGTATAAACTGAGCCATTGCCCGCGCCGGCGGAGGCGCCGATCGGGTTTGTTCGTTTTGGGTGTGAAAGTTGCGAGGCCGGCGGGATCAGCGTCAGTCGCGTCATCCCCGTCACCCGCGACAAAGGAGATTCCTCTCATGTTACGTAGGGTTCGTAATTCGATCACGTTCGCCGTCGTGCTGCTGGCGTATGCCGCCACGGCGTCCGCGCAGGTCGATCGTGCGACGCTGACCGGCATCGTCCGCGATCCGTCGGATCTCGCGGTCAGTGGAGCGCAGGTCAAAGTGACCAGCCTGGCAACCAACGGCGTCGTCACCGCAACGACGACGGGCGATGGGACGTACCTCGTCGTCAATCTGATGCCGGGCGAATATCTCGTCGAGGTCGAAGCCAAAGGATTCCAGCGATTTGCGCAGACCGTCTCCCTCGAGACCGGGGCGCGCTCGCGCCTCGATCTCTCGCTGCCCGTTGGCGCAGTGACCGAAACGGTGACCGTTGAAGGGGTCACGCCGCTCGTCAACACCGAGAACGCCGTGGTCGGGACGGTGGTCAGGAGCGCGGAGGTCGAGAAACTGCCGCTCGCCATCCGCAACTGGGACGACCTGCTGGCGCTCGTTCCCGGTGTGCAGAGCGACCGCTATACCGAGCAGTCGGGCGGCACGGCGTCTGGTCGCACCGGTGGCATCAACGTGCATGGCAACCGCAGCCTGCAGAACAACTTCCTGCTCGACGGCGTCGCCAACAACAGTTTCTCGACCAACGTCCAGGAGCTGTCGACGCAGATCTCGCGGCCGTCGGTGGACGCGATCGACGAGTTCAAGGTCGTGACGAGCCCGTATGCGGCCGAATACGGCTGGTCGCCCGGCGCGGCGATCATCGTCAATACCAAGTCGGGAACCAACACGATTCGTGGCACCGTCTACGACTTCTTCCGCAACGACTCGCTTGACACGATCAACTTCTTCGCCAAGCGCGCCAACCAACCGAAGGCCAAGAACTATCAGAACCAGTTTGGCGGCAACGCTGGCGGGCCAATCGTGCGCAACCGCGCGTTCTTCTTCGGCGACTTCGAGGCGACTCGCGTCGAGCAGGGCGTGCTCCGTACTGGCCGGGTCCTGACC
Organism: uncultured Acidobacteriota bacterium; assembly: GCA_963841895.1. GTDB lineage: Bacteria > Acidobacteriota > Vicinamibacteria > Vicinamibacterales > UBA2999 > JACCSI01. The sequence continues at coordinate 124,777 of CAWJEO010000040.1, read as the reverse complement.
GATGCCGAGCGCGCGGGCACTTTCACCACGCGCGATTCGCGATCCGCTGACCGGCCAGCCGTTCCCGAACAACCAGGTTCCCGCCAACCGGATCGATCCGGTCGCGCGCAATATCATCGGGCTGCTCCCGCCGGCCAATGCGACGGGCGGCAACAACTTCATCAGCCAGCCCAACGTCAATGACGAGGCGGAACGGTACCTGGGTCGCATCGACATCCCGCTGGGCAACGACAACCTGTTCTTCCGCTACATCTACACGGATCGCTTCCGATTCGTGCCGGGCTGGTTCGGCGGCGTCCTCGACGGCACGTCAACCTCCGCGTGGGGCCGCAACTACCTGAGCTCGCACGCGGCCGTCGCTGGATGGACCAAGGTGCTCGGTGACTCGCTGGTCAACGAGGCGCGCTTCTCCTACGCCCGCGGCGTGAACGATGGCACGCAGGATCCGTTCGGCGCGGATGGCAACGGACAGATTGGATTCCGCGGCGCCACCGACCCTCGCGTCGTCGGCGGCATTGTCGGGATTGACATCTCCGGGCACATCCGCCTCGGCTCGCCGAACTTCATGCCGAAGTTCCAGCACACCGATCAGTTCCAGTACCTCGACACGCTGACCTGGCTGCGCGGCAGACACCAGATCAAGGTCGGCGCCGACGTGCTGTTCCCTCTCAAGAACGAGTACTTCGACGTGGCGCCGACCAGGGGCAACCTGTCGTTCAACGGGCAGTTCACGGGCAACGCGTTCGCCGATTTTCTCCTCGGCTATGCCCAGACCGCGGCGCTCACCAATGTGCATGTCGTCAACCAGCGGCTGTGGTCGACGTCGTTCTTCGCCCAGGACGACTGGAAAGCGACCGACGAGCTGACCGTGACCCTTGGTCTCCGCTACGACTTCATGACCCCACCGTACGAAGCCGATAATCGGATCACCAATTTCGATCCGACCGGTTCCGGCAGCCTGGTGAGCGCGACCGACGGCTCCCTTGAAGAGCGGGCACTCGTCAAGCCGGACAAGAACAACTTCGCACCGCGCCTCGGCGCCATCTACAACCTGGATGCTCGCACGATCCTGCGCGGCGGCTACGGCGTGTTCTACAACCAGTTCGAGCGGATCGGATCCGAAGACCAGCTCGCGCTCAATCCCCCGGAGCTGCGCAACGTGTCGATCAGCTCAGCTTCCGGCGTCGACGACGCCGGCGCTCCTGCTGAGAGATGGTTTTCCGTCGAACTTCCTCGACCAGCTCGTCATCGCGAACCTGATGCTGCGGGCGGCGAATCCCGATTCGCCGCGGACGCGCGTGCAACAGTTCGGCGTCGGGATCGAGCGGCAGCTTGGCGACAACATGATGGCGTCGGCCGATGTCACGCCTCCGTCACGGACAACCTCGCGGTTCTGCGCAACCTGAATCAGCCGCTACCGGGAACGATGGATGCCAACGGGCCGCGGCCATACCCGCTGTTCGGCAGCAACATTCAGCTGCGCGAAATGATCGGCGAGGGCCGCTACCGCGGTCTGGACCTTGGATTCCAGCGCCGCTTCGTCAACGGCTACAGCTGGCGCGTCTCCTACACGCTCGGCGACGCGCGCGACAATGCCCCGGAACACCTGGGCGACAACGCCGATCGGCCGCAGAACGGTCGTGATCTCGACTCGTGGGAAGCGCCGAGCAACTTCGATATTCGTCACCGCATCGTCAGCAACTTCATCGCGGAGCTGCCCTTCGGCGAAGGCAAGCCGATGCTGCAGGACGGTGCGGGCGCGAAAATTCTCGGCGGATGGCTCGTCAGCGGGATCTTCAGCGCGCGGTCCGGCCGGCCGTTCACGGTGACCCAGGGCACCAACAACGTCGGCCCTGGCGCCGACGGGTGTCCCCAATCTGGTCGGCGACGTCGAGGGTCCTCGAGACCGTCGAGGAATGGTTCAACAAGGCGGCGTTCGCGCTGGTGACGTCCGGGACATTCGGCAACTCGCCTCGAAACGTCGCGCGCGGTCCGGGTTGGGTCACGTTCGACCTCAGCCTTCAGCGCGAGATTCGCTTCACCCCGCGCTTCAACGCGACGCTGCGCTGGGACATCTTCAACGTGTTCAACCGCGCGAACTTCGGCCTTCCGGAGCGCAACATCACGGCGGCCACGGCGGGCGTCATCTCGACGCTGGCAGGTGACCCGCGCGTGATGCAGCTGTCGGTGCGCGTCGCGTTTCTAGGAACGGAAGAGCGCAGAGACCAGAGCGGAACACGACAGCCTCCGCTAGAGCTACGGCGGTCCACCGAAGCCTTCGGCGATAGGCGGAAGGCATCGAGCACGGCACGAAGGATCGCGAAGGTTCTTTTTCAAAGAATTCTTCGTGATCGTCGTAGTCTCGCTTCGATTCGAGTCGGCCCGCAGGGCAGGCTGTTATACTCCGAGCCGATGACGGCCGCGAAGCCGATCGCCGGCGACTACGCCAGCGACGTGGTTGGCCTGGGCGCCAATTCAGTCGATTACGTCCACCTCCTCCCCGGCTATCCCCAGCCCTTCGGCTCCTACGCCAAGATGAAGATCGAGCGGCAGGAGGTCCTGTGCGGGGGCCAGACCGCGACGGCGATGTGCGCCTGCGCGCGGCTCGGACTGCGCGCCCGCTACGCCGGCGTCACCGGCACCGACGAGAACGGACGCCGCGTCCGGAACGAGCTGAAGCGTCGCGGCATCGACCTCACCGACGTCATCATCCGCGACGCGCAGAACCAGTTCGCCGTCATCCTCGTCGACGAAACCAACGGCGACCGCATCGTGCTGTGGGATCGCGACGAGCGCCTGATGATGCGCGATCGCGACATGCCGGTCGAAGCCATCGCCTCGACCCGCGTGCTGCACGTGGACGACGTCGATCAGGATGCGGCGATCCGCGCCGCGGAGATCGCGCGTGAGTCATGGGGTGACGACGACGAGCGATATCGATCGGCTGACGGATCGCACGGGCGAACTGATGGCGGCGGTATCGATTCCGATCTTCGCGCAGCACGTCCCGACCCATCTGAGCGGTACCAACGATCCCGAACAGTCGCTGCAGGCGCTGCGTCAGCCGCATCACCGAATTGCTCTGCGTGACGCTTGGCGAGCAAGGCGCGATCGCGCTCGACGCCGACGGATTCACGTTGCGCCCGCGTTTCAAGTCGAGGCGGTTGACACGACCGGCGCCGGCGACGTTTTCCGCGCCGGCTTCATCTACGCCTGCTCCGCGGCTGGTCAACCGACGACATCCTGCGCTTTGCCAATGCCGCCGCCGCCGTGAGCTGCACCCGCCTCGGCGCGCTCGGCGGCATTCCGGTCTCTCGACGAGGTCGAGGCGTTGTCGCTTCGGGAAAGGTTCGCGCCTGAATGCGTGCATGGCGCAGGTGCCGCGGTGATAGTGCTGGTGCCTTGCGGTGCCGGCTGCGGCGTGCATCATCGGCTGCTGGCTGCCGCATTGCTCCGCCGCCGGCCGCGTCGCCGCGATCCACCATGACCTTCGACGGGCTGCCGCGCGGCGACGGAGGCGATGTCGCGACCGGCGACGGCGCAGTCTGCGATCGGCTGTGCCTGGGAGACGGCGGGGCGCGAAGCGGTCATGCTGCGCGTCACGCTCGACGGCCGCTACGTCCAGCATCTGCCGCTGTCCGCGGCCGGGCCGTGCAACATATCGCGTCTTGCTCGGCGGCGTGTGCCGCCCGGCACGCACGTCGTGCGGGCCGAGATCGATCGCGAACTGACCGCGCGGGGTTGCGCGAGGAGGGGCGCGGCGTCGAGTCGATCGCGGTTCGAGCAGATCCATCAGAGCCGCGCCGAGTATCGGCCGCTGTCGCTGGCGCCGTTCGTCTACGCACGGCCGGATACGGTCGGCCGTTTCAACGACGTCCCGCTGTTCATGTGGTACGAGAGTCGAGCCCGAAGCCAACGCCACCCGCTACCGGTTACTCGGTGATTTTCACGAACGAAGACGGCGGCACGCCGACCGATCGGCTGATGGCCACCTGGGGCCGCACCACCGACATCGAATATCTCTACAGCGTCGCGGTCGACGCCAGCGGCGCCATCGTCGATCAGGACATGCAGGGTCCCGAGCACGAGACGCTGAAATTCAACGGCCGGCGCGAGGGGCAGCATCCGCTGCTCTGGGTGAGCACCGAGAACAACATGGTCCTCGACCGCGGCGACGACCCAGGTCCGCTTTGGCCCGGCGCCGCTCCCTTACGCTTGACGCGACATCTCGCGCGAGGCCGTGATGGATGCCAACCCCTGGCTCTACGACGTCATGTCGCGCGAATTGCGGCGTGAAGGCAAGATCGTCGCCGATGCGCCGCCAGGCAACGATCGCATTCCCGATCCGCGACGCTTCGTGTACCTCGAAGGCTGCGGCGAGGCCGGCGACCGCGCCGTGGCGTTCGCCATCGGGACGAGCGCCCGACGCGGTGCGCTGACCTGGCACGCCTCGGATCGCGGGATGACGCGTACCGCATCGTCCGCAACGGCTGCTTCCGCGCCGCGACTCCGCTGCCCGGCGGTCTGACGCTGAAGCGACGTGCGCGCGGTGCGCGTGCAGGCGTACGCGCGGGAGGGCCGTGCCGGTGCTGCGCCGGCGCGGCTCACGCACATCCACAAGCTCTTCATGCTCGACGAGCGTACGTGCCCGGCGCGTCGGCTTTCCTGGCGTGGCAAGCGCTACGCGCTCGAGCCAGGCCGCCGTCGAGATCCCTTCAGATGATCGCGTTGCGACTGACGCCATGACCGCAGCCGCCCGTGCTCGAGATGCGGGGGATTCGCAAAGCCTTCCCCGGCGTCGTCGCGCTCGACGGCGTGGATCTCGCTCTGTACGGCGGCGAGGTGCACATCCTGCTCGGCGAGAACGGCGCCGGCAAATCGACGCTGATGAAGATCCTCAGCGGCGCCTACCGCAAGGATGCCGGCGAGATCGTCATCCGCGGCGCCGCCGCCGAGATTCGCAACCCGGCCGACGCGATCGCGCTGGGTGTCCGGGTCATCTACCAGGAGCTGAACCTGATTCCGCACCTGTCGGTCGCGGAGAACATCTATCTCGGTGCGGCGCCGACGCGCGGCCTCGGCTGGATCGACTGGCGCCGACTGTACGCCGACACCGCGGCGCTGCTCGAGACGCTCGGCCTGACGCTCGCGCCCGACGACGCTGCTCAATCGATTGAGCCTGGCCGAGCGGCAGATGGTCGAGATCGCCAAAGCGCTCCGCCAGGACGCGTCGGTGCTCGTGATGGACGAGCCGACGTCCGCGCTCACCGCTCGCGAGGTCGATCAGCTCTTCGGCCTGATTGGCCGGCTCACCGAGCGCGGCGTCGCCATCGTCTACATCACGCATCGTCTCGACGAGGTGTATCGCATCGGACAGCGTGTCACCGTGCTTCGCGACGGCCGTCATGTCGCCACGCAGGAACTCGCGGGGACGACAGTCGATCAGCTCGTGCGATTGATGGCCAACCGCGAGATCGGCGAGCACTATCCGCGCAAAAAGGGGTCGGAAAAGGGGTCGGGTCTATCACCCTTCTGCTGACGAGTCAGCAGAAAGATGCAGATGGACCTGACCCCCTTGCTGCTGCGCGCCGAGCGCATCAGCCGGACGGGAGCGGTCGAGAATGTCAGTTTTTCCCTGCGATCCGGCGAGATCCTCGGCATCGCCGGGCTGATGGGCGCAGGCCGAACCGAACTGGCACGGATCCTCGCCGGGGCTGACCGCGCCGACTCCGGGCGGATCGAAGTCAACGGCGCGCCCGTCCTTTTTCGGAGCCCGCACGACGCGATCCGTGCCGGCATCGGTTTCCTGCCGGAGGATCGCAAGGCGCAAGGTCTCGTGCCGGGCATGACCGCCATACGCAACATCGCTCTGCCGCACGGCACCCGACTCGCGCGCTGGGGGCTGCTCTCGTCGCGCGCCGAATCGGCGCTCGCCGATCCGGTCGATTCGCGACCTTCGGGTCAAGGCAACGCCGCAGCAGGCGGTGCGGCTGCTGAGCGGCGGCAACCAGCAGAAGGTCGTCCTCGGCAAGTGGCTGGCCGGCGAGGCCCGCGTCTTCATCTTCGACGAGCCGACGCGCGGCGTGGACGTCGGCGCCAAGGTCGAGATCTACAACCTGATGAACCGTCTGACCGACCAGGGCGCGGGGATCATCATGATCTCGTCCGAGCTTCCCGAAGTGCTCGGGATGAGCGACCGCATCCTCGTCATGCACCGCGGCCGAATCAGCCGCCGAGTTCGCGAAGGCCGATGCCACGCAGGAACGCGTCCTGTCCGCTGCACTGGGGCTTGCGAGCTGAGGATGGCCAAGACGAACCTGTCGACGGCGAGGCAGTTCGGCACCCTCATCGGCCTGCTGGTCCTGTCGGCGGTGCTGTGGGCGCTGACCCCGCACTTCCTCACCGTCTCGAACCTGCTGAACATCGCCCAGCAGACCAGCATCAACGCCATCGTCGCCGTCGGGATGACGTTCGTGATCATCTCGGGCGGCATCGATCTGTCGGTGGGTTCGATCGTCGCGCTGTCGGGCGTGGTCCTCGGCACGATGTTGCAGGACGGCCAGCCCGTGCTGGTTGCGGTGCTCGCGGCCATCGCGGTCGGCACCGCGTGCGGACTGCTGAACGGCGTCCTCGTCAGCTGGGGCGGACTGCCGCCGTTTATCGTGACGCTCGGGATGATGAGCGTGGCGCGGGGCGCCGCGCTGCTCTTCACCGAAGGGCGACCGGTATCGGGTTTCGACGCCGGCTTCCGGAGTGTTGCAACCGGCACGCTCGGTTTCATCCCGGCCCCGGTCGTGGTCACGATCGCGGTCTATCTCGTCGCCCACGTCCTGCTCACCCGCACGACCTTCGGACGATACGTCTATGCGATGGGCGGCAACGAAGAGGCGACACGGCTCGCCGGCGTCAACGTCCGGCTGCAAAAGACGATGATCTACGCCGTCTCCGGCCTGATGAGCGCGGTCGCGACGATCATCCTGACCGCGCGGCTCAATTCGGCGCAGCCGATCGCCGGGATGATGTACGAGCTCGACGCGATTGCCGCGACCGTCATCGGCGGCACGAGCCTGATGGGCGGCGAAGGAACGCTGGCCGGCACGCTGGTCGGTGCGCTTATCATGGGCGTGCTGCGAAACGGCCTGAACCTGCTGGGCGTGTCATCGTTCCTGCAGCAGATTGTGATTGGCGCCGTCATCGTCGGCGCCGTCCTCGTCGACACCGTGCTCAAACGCCATCGAGTGTGAGAATCATGCGGACCCGCATCCTGATCCTGTTCGTCGCGGCCGTCGCCGCGATGTCGTGTAATCGCGAACCTGCCGCCACCGATCCGGCTGCCGGCAAGCCGACCGTCGCGCTCGTCCTCAAGACGCTCAATCACCCGTTCTTCGTCGACATGCGTCGCGGCGCCCAGGAGGCCGCGGATCGTCTCGGCCTGACGCTGCAGGTGCAGGCCGCCGAGCGCGAGATTGACGTCGACAAGCAGATGCAGATCGTCGAGAACCTGATCCAGACCGGCATCAAGGTGCTCTGCATCACGCCGAGTGGCTCGAGAGAGATCGTCTCCGCGCTCGTCAAGGCGCCGCGATGCCGGCATCCCGATCATCGTCGTCGACACACGTGTGGATGCGAAGGCCGCGGCCGAGGCCGGCGTGCAGACGCAGACGTTTGTCGGATCCGACAACTACGAGGGCGGGAAGCTGGCCGGCGCGCACGCGCTCAAGGTGACCGGCGGCAAGGCGCGGATCGGCATCCTCGAGGGCATTCCCGGACACGAGACCGGCGATTCGCGACTGCGCGGCTTCAAGGACGCCATCGCCGGCCAGGCCGGGATGACGATCGCCGCGTCGCAACCGGCCAACTGGGAGCGCGACCAGGGCTTCAACGTGTTCCAGAACATGCTGCAGGCGCACGCCGACATCGACACCGTCTTCGCCGCCAGCGACCTCATGGCTCTGGGGGCGATCGAGGCCATCGCCGCTGCCGGCAAGACCGGCAAGATTCGCGTCATCGGCTTCGATGCGCTGGACGATGCCAAGAAGGCAATCGCGGCAGGGACGATGGACGCCTCGGTCGCGCAGTTTCCATACGAAATGGGCAAAGTGGCGGTCGAAAGTGCAGCCAGGGTCCTGAAGGGCGAGAAGTTGCCGGCGGACCTGATGGTCAGGCTCGACATGGTCACGCGGGAATCATTAGCCAGATAGAAAAGCAAGCCACGAAGGCACGAAGGATACGAAGGCACGAAGCAAGACTTTGATGGTGCGAGGTCTTCCTTCGTGTCTTCGTGTCTTCGTGGCGAGCACTTTTGATGGGGAGCAGAATGGCGCGATTGAACGTGGGTGTGATTGGGTTGGGGCGGTTGGGGCGCGTGTATGCGCGCGACCTGGCGGGGCGGATTCCAGAGACGCGGCTCGTCGCGGTCGCGGATCCTGCCGGCACGCTGGCGAAAGACACCGCCGAAGAGTTCGAAGTCGCGAGGTCCTACACCGACCCGCTGGCGCTGATCGATGATCCCGGCGTCGACGCGGTCGTGATCGTGACCCCGACGCACCTGCACCGCGAGCAGGTGATCGCGATTGCCGAGCGGCAAGAAGCCGACGTTCTGCGAGAAGCCGCCGGCGCTGTCGCTCGACGAAGTCATCGCGATGAAGCAGGCGATCGAGAAGTCGGGCGTGTTCTTCCAGATGGGATTCATGCGCCGCTTCGACGCCGGCTATGCCGCCGCCCACAAGCAGATCCAGGACGGCCGCATCGGCATGCCGCTCGTGTTCAAGGCGACGTCGCGCGATCCGTTCCGGCCCAGCCTCGAGTATGCCAACCCGAAGAGCAGCGGCGGGATGCTGATCGACATGGGCATCCACGACTTCGATCTCGCGCGCTGGTTCATGGGCGACGTGAAGTCGGTGGCCGCGATCGGGGCGACCATCGCCTATCCGGAGCTCGAGACGGTCGGCGACATCGACAACGCGATCGCCAGCCTCACGTTCGCCAACGGCAAGCTCGGCGTCGTCGATCTCACCCGCAGCGGCATCTACGGCTACGACATCTCGACCGAGATCCTCGGGCTCGAGGGGACCATCCGCATTGGTTACCTGCGCGAGACGCCGATCACGATCATGACCAAAGCCAACGGCGTGTCGCACGACACGGTGCCGTATTTCATGGAGCGCTTCCGCGACGCGTATCCGACGCAGCTGCAGAACTTCGCTCAGAACGTGCTGCACCAGCGCCAGCCGCCGGTGACGATCGACGACGGTCTGGAGGCGCTGCGGATCGGGATCGCGGCGACGCGCGCGCAAGCGACCGGCCAGACGGTCGCCCTGGCCGACGTGAGGTAGGTGGCGTCAGGTCAGCGGGCAGGGTGCAGTGGTCGGGTGGCGCAGGTGGGGCAGGTGGGGCAGGTGGGGCAGGTGGGGTCAGGTCATGAATCGTGAATTCGTGACGGTGGAAGCCTCAAAATTTCACGTTACTGCATAGACTGTCGCAGCGAATTCACGATTCATGACCTGACCCCTACCCCCGGGGGTATCGGTTGACCTGACCCTACCCACGGGGATCAGTTGCGAAGGTAGACCGGGTTCGTCAGCGCGACGAGCGTGCCGTCCGTGGCGCGAAGCTCGAACCGGAGGTAGCCGATCGCGGCGCGTTCGTCGAACACGATCCGGCCCGACTCGTCGAGGATCCGTTCGGCAGACCGCTTGCCGTTGACCACCGTGGTCAGACGGCCGCGGGGAAGGTCCGACGCCACAATCTCGACGCTGACGACGGTCGGGCCGCTGACGCGGAGAACGCCGCCGATCGGCGCGGTGCGAGCGCCGGCCCGCACGGTGATCTCCGGCGTCTTCCGACCCGCGCCGTTCATGACGATGACGCGGCCGGATTGGATCGCGGTGAGGATCGCCGACTCGGTGAGACGCGCCGCCTGCACGCGCACGTGCGGCCCGTCGATGGGCGTCGCGGGCGAGCGCCAGTCGGTCGAGCCGACGCCGGTCATCTGCCGGCCCGCCGCAAGGAGCTGGTCCCATCGCGTCATCGCCGCGCCGTCGCTCGCGCCGCCCGTCCACACTTCGATTGCCGCGACTTCATCCGGGATCGCGTGCTCCCAGGCACAGCCGGCACACGCCGCCGCCGGGTGATTGATGGCGAACACCGCACCGAAGCGGCGGGTCGCGCTCACCAGATCAGCGATGCCGCCCGCGCCGGCGCGAAAATCCACCCACTCGCCATCGTCGAGTCCCCAGACGCCGGCGTGGCCTTGCGCGGTGGCGACTTCCTCGCCGCTGATCAACAGCGGCCGCGCCGCGGATGCTTCTGCAGATCGCGCCGGTGGGTCGTGTTGTTGTCGTCGGTGATGGCGACGAAGTCGAAGCCGGCGGCGGCGAACTGCTGCATCAGCGCGGGTGGCGTCAGCGTGCCAGTGCTATGGACGGTATGAGTGTGGAGGGCGCCGAGGAGCCACGCACCAGCGGCACCAGGTGCGACCAGGTGCGTCAGGTGCGCCTGGTGCACTGGGTGCGAGTGCGAGCAGGTCCCTCAGGTGCTCCAGGTGCGCTGCGGTGCTGTGGCGGCGCGGGTTTCGATCGTGATCGACACGTCGACGCCGGCGCCGTGCACGCGGGTCAGGTCGAGGAGGACGTGCCAGCGGCCGGGCGGCATGCGGCCGGCCCGGTAGCCGGGCGTGGCGTCGTGCTCGCCGATCGCGATCGATGGTTTCGTGCTGCCGCTGTAGCCGCGGAACGCGGCCGTGCCGAGCTCGAGCGAGCCGGGCTCAAAGAGGCCCAGCCCTACCGCATTCCCGCCATTCGCTTTGTCGTACTGGTACTCGAGCTGAAGCCGCTCGGTGCCCGGCAGGACCTCGAACGGCACGTACTGATAACGATGCGCGTTGCGGTCGGCCGGCGTGTAATGCGCGCTCAGCGACTGCCTCGCCGTCGCGTCTGCCTCGTCGTAGAGCCGCGCGCCGGCCAGCATCAGAACCACGATGACCGGTGCGACACGGCTTCTGGGCATTGGCAGGATCAGGAGATCAGGAGGTCACTATAATGGGCCCGGTTCCAGAATGTGTGATTTCGGCAGCAATCACAACCACCCCAACGATCCCGCGCATTACGGATTCCTCGTCGACGTCCCCGAGATTCGCGCGCTGATCCACGAAACCGAGCGGCTGATCAGGGAGATCGCCGACACGCCGTCACGGCTGGACGCGCTCAAGCCCGCGTTCTCGACGCTGCTTGCCGCCACCGGCTGGCTGCCCGACGTCTACGCACAGCCGGACACGCAAAGCGGGATGGGCGGCGGCATCGGCCAGTATGCGCTCTATCGCGCCGACGACGGGTCGTTGTGTCTCTTCTCGCTGGTCATCCCGCCAGGATCGGAGACGCCGGTGCACGATCACCTCGCGTGGGGCCTGATCGGCGTCTATCGCGGCCGCCAGGACGAGACGGTCTACCGCCGCGTTGACAACGGGACCGACGAGGCCCACGCCACGCTCGAGGTCGCTCGTCGTCAGACCGTCGACGCCGGTCAATTCTACGCACTCGTCCCGCCGATCGACGATATCCACTACGTCAAGACCGTGTCCGACGTCCCGTCGATCTCCATCCATCTGCTGGCCAACGACACCGCGTGCGTCTGGCGCCACCGGTTCGATCCGGCGGCAGGGACCGTCAAGGCGTTCCGTTCGGGCTACTCCAACGCGCCTTGTCCGCCGATAACTCGGCCATCAGATGACGCCGAGATCGCAGAGATCAGTAATCTTTAGCCGAATGTCTAAGCTGTCTCCGTAGTCTCTGCGGCTCCTACCGTGGCTGCGCGGTCGTTGTCGTTGGCTGGCTTGCAGATATTTGTTGAACCAGTTCAGATAACGCTGCAGGCGATCGCGCTCGTAGCTCGGGATCGTCAGACCATGGAACTGTCCCGGATAAATCACGAGTTCGGTGTCGACGCCCAGGCTTTTGAGCGCCTGGTACATCTGCTCGCCGCCGGCAATCGGCACGTTGAAGTCCTTCTCGCCGCCGAGGAACAGCGTCGGCGTCTTGATCCGATCCGCGTTGAAGAACGGATACGACATCTTGTCCCAGGTGGCGCGCGACTTCCACGGCGGTCCCAGCTCCTGGTCGTACTGGATGATGTACTGGTCGATGCCGTAGAGCGAGTACCACAGCGCGCCGCCGGCGCCGCTCACGGCCGCCTTGAATCGCGGGTCGGTGGCAATCGTGTAGTTGGTCGAGATGCCGCCGTAGCTCCAGCCGCCGAGCCCGAGGCGATTCGGATCGGCGATGCCCTGCTTGATGGCTTCGTCAACCGCACCCAGCAGATCGACGACCTCGAGACGGCCCCAGTCGGCGAAGATCGCCTTCTGATAGGCGTTGCCGCGCCCGGCGCTGCCGCGATAGTTGATCGCGAGCACGACATAGCCGTTGGCGGCCAGAAACTCGCGATCGAAGCTGAACGCGTGCTCGTCCTGCGAGTTCGGGCCGCCGTGGATGATCAGGAGCGTCGGATACTTCGTTCCCGCCCGATACCCGGCTGGCTTGACGATGAGGCCGTGGACGTCGTTGCCGTCCTTGCTCTTCGACTGGAAGTCCTCGGTCGTCGCGAGCTGCAGCTCGCCGAGGAGCGCGGCGTTGTGATTGGTGAGCCGCCGCAGGCTGCCGCCTTCGAGGGCGTGAATCTCAGCCGGCTCGGTCGGGCTCGTGGCGATGACCGCGAAGTGGCCATCCTTGCCAGGACTCGGCGCACGCACTGAGCGGCGCCCGTTGGACACCGGCGTCGGACCGGTCCTGGATCCTTCGGCCGGGACGCGGGCGACATGCTGCGTGCGATCGTCCTGGAGGAGGAACGACAGGCTCTGGCCATCGGCCGCCCAGGCCACCGACGACACCGCGCGATCGAGCGACGGCATGAGGATCGTCGGCGCGCTGGCCGGCGCCGCCGTCGCCGGCGGGTTGGCGGCGACAACCACCAGCTTGTTCATGTCGTAGGCGCCGTTCTTGTCGATGTCCCCGAGCAGCATCGCGATCCGCGATCCATCGGGGCTCCACATCGGCCGGCCGCCCTCGCTTTCGGGTGTGCGCGTGAGTTGCCGCGGCGTCGCGCCGGCGCGGGTCTCGATCGTCCAGAGGTCGCTGTTCGACGTGCGATCCGGATCGGTATGGCCGCGCTTGCTCATGAACGCGATCTGTTTGCCGTCGGGCGACCACGACGGCGACCCGTCGTCCACCCGGCCGCTGGTCAGCACGGTGTGCGTCTTGGTGGCGATGTCGAACACCGCGATGTGCTCGTACACGTGCGTCTGGTAACCTTCGCGATCCTGCTTGAAGCGGTACCGATCGATCACGATCGGCGGCGGGGTCTTTCGCTTCCACCCCTCCTTCTTCTCGGGCTCATCGTCCGGATCCGGGTCGGTGGCGACAAAGGCGATGCGCGTGCTGTCGGGCGACCACTGAATGTCGGAGACCCCACCGGTCACCTCGCTGACCTTCATCGCTTCGCCGCCCGACCGGTTCAGCAGCCAGATTTGCGAGCCCTTCTTCTTCTCTTCGTCGGTGCCGCGCGAGGCGAGGAACGCGAGGTACTTGCCGTCCGGGCTCCAGCGCGGCGACGACTCGCCGTCGGGCGACGAGGTGAGGCGGAGCTGCTCGCTCCCATCCCACTTGACCATCCAGATGTCGGTGTTGCGAGCGATCCTTCTCGGCGTCGATCGTGGTCACGGTGTAGGCGACCCACGCGCCGTCGGGCGATCGCTGCGGATCGCCGACCCCGATGATGCGGGAATGGTCGTCGAGCGTGAGAGCGCGCTTGGTCTGCGCGGTTGCGGGGACTCCACACAGGGCGGCCAGGAGAACGAGAACCAAGGCGGCACGTGTCATGGCGGGAGAATACCATTCAGGTTCGGGGGTTCTCTAGTATCTGGGGGATTGCGCTGGTCGGTTCTCTGGTTCCCCAGCATCTCCACATCTCCACTCGATCGTCGACATGTCCGGGATCGTGAAATTCGTGCCCCTTTGGCCGTCTGATCATCCGGCTTGAACTTGACAACCGTTTCGCCCTCAACCATTCTCAAGCCGCGACAAAAAAAGAAAGGCTTCCATGCGAAAAGTCCCATCGTTCCCCCGCCACGACCCTGCTGGTTCTGCTCGCCGTTTTCACTTTCTCCGTCGCTGACCGTCGCGCAGACAGTCCTGCCGCCGCTATCCAGGGAAACGCCGCTGTCGCGCGTCGTCTATGAGCTGTATCTCGCGGAGATCGAGGCGAACGAGGGTCCGAAAGCGACATCGCTGACTCGGTTGCGCTCACGCAGGCCCTCAGCGCCCAGCTCTCGACCTTCCCGCTCGGATCCTCGGCCGGCGGGTTCGCCTGGACCTTCGATCCGAGCAATGGCGTGTTCACGCGTACCACCGGCAGCTTCGGCCCGATCTTCGCGGAGCGGGCACTGACCGTCGGACGCAAGAAGCTGAACTTCGGCATCAACTACATGCGCGCCACGTTCGACGAGTTCGAAGGCCTCGAGCTGCGGAGCGGCGACATCAAGTTCTTCACCGCTTTCAACAACCAGGTTCTCGGCGAGGATTCGCTGACGCTGAAGGTGTCAACCGACACGGTCGGCTTCTTCCTCAACTACGGCCTGACCGATCGCCTCGACGTCGGCCTGGCGATGCCGCTGGTGCGCGTCGACATGGACGCCAGCCTTCGCTTCATCTTCGTGAACCGGCAGGGGACGCAGGTCGGCGACACCGACGAGATTCGATCGGGCGGTCGCAGCAAGACGGGGTTCGGTGACACCGTGCTGCGCACCAAATACAACGTGTTCCAGCAGGAGGGCGGCGGCGCCGCCGTCGGTCTCGATCTGCGGCTGCCGACCGGCGACGAGGACAACCTGATCGGCATCCCCGGCACCCAGGCCAGAATCTACGGTGTCTACTCGGCGGCGTTCGGCAAGTTCAACCCGCACGTCAACGTCGGCTACACGTTCTCGCGCGGCAACGAGGCAGTGGCGGATCCCGATTCGATTCACTTCGCCCCGCCAGACGAGTTCAACTACACGGCTGGCGTCGACTTCGCGATTCAGCCTCGGCTGACGGTGGCCGGCGACATCGTCGGACGCACGCTCCGCGACATCTTCCGCCTCGAGCTCGGCGATCCCTTCGGCCTTGGCCCCGCGTTCAACGAGTTCGAGTTGTCCGACAAGACAACGCTCAACTCGGTGTTGACCTCGCTGGGCGTGAAGTACAACGTCTACGGCAACCTGCTCCTCACCGCGAACGTGCTGTTCCCGATTACGAAGGGCGGATTGCGCGACAAGTTCACGCC
Organism: uncultured Acidobacteriota bacterium; assembly: GCA_963841895.1. Lineage (GTDB taxonomy): Bacteria > Acidobacteriota > Vicinamibacteria > Vicinamibacterales > UBA2999 > JACCSI01. The sequence goes on along the minus strand of CAWJEO010000040.1, from coordinate 109,468 downwards.
GCTGTTCGGGTTGGATTACTCGTTCTAATCAGCTGATTCGGGAGCGTTATCAGATTACCAGCTATCAGCTTTCGGCTCTCGGTTGATCGGCTGGCAAGCGTGCTGGCCTGATGAGCCGCGTAATCTGCCGATCGCTGAATAGCTCATCGCGTACACTTAACCGCTTCGATGCGCCAGCCGCCCGGTTCCCGCGCCAGCACGAACTGCTGTGCCTGCGTGCTGTTGACGCGCCGGCCTGAGACCGGCTGAACGATGTACGTGACGCGCGCCGCGACCATGGCCCGCATGCGCTGCGGCCCGAACTGGATGCTCTCCACGAGGATATCGAGCTGTACGATCGGGACTGTTTGAACGCCGCGGCCAGCTGATTCGCCCGCGCTCCTGAAAACACGCGCGTCACCGCCGCGACATCGAGGCTTTGTACGCGGCTTCGTACTGCTTCAGCGTCGCGCGCACGGCTTCCTCGTCCGCGGCCGGCGATGGCAGCGCAGGTGCGTTGCCCTTTGGCGGAACGGCGGCTGGCGGCGGCTGCGGGACCTCGGGCCGCGGCTGCTCCTTCAGCTTTCGATCGGCTTCGAGCTTTGCGTCGGCGAGCTGTTTCTCTCGCGCCAGATCGGCGAGCCGCTGCTTCTCTTCGGCTTCGCGCTGGCGCTGTGACCTCCGCGGCGCTGGCCTTGGCGCTCGCGTCGCGGGCGGCGGCGGTGGACTTGCCGAACGCGTCGGTGGCCGCGAGGAGCGATCGGATGCTGCCGGGTCGATCGGCGGCGCGCGCCTTGGCTGCGGCGTCGGCCTCGAGTCGCGTGCCCTCGCCGAACATGCTCTCGGCGAATTTCGGCGCCTCGGCCTTCACGGCGTCGTCTTTCGCGCTCGCGGTGGACTGCTGCGCGTCGCGGAGGAGCGTCGTCACCATCTGCTGCAGCTGCGCGTCGCCGGGACTCGCGCGCAAACCTTTCTCGACGACGGCGAGTGCCTGCAGGCGATCGTTGCGCTGCATCAGTTGCGTCGCCTGTCGGCGCATGGCGTCGACGGCGGCTGAGTCCGCTGTCGGCGTCGCCACGGCGGGCGCATCCGTCGCCGGCGGAGCAGTGGGCGCCGCCGGTGGGGTGTCGGTCGCGGCCGGTGGCGTTGTCGATGGCGCCGGCGCAGCTTGCGGAGCGGGTGGAGTCACGGGTGCAGGCGTCGCGGCAGGAGGTGAGGTCGCCGTGTTGGTCGTTACCGGGTCGTCGTCGCCAGAGAATTGCCAGATGCCGACGCCGAGCAGCACGAGCACGACGACGGCGGCGGCGGCGAGCGGCACCATTTGCTTCGCGCCCGCTCCGGCGCGCGTCGCTGGCGGCGGTGCCGACATGAGCCACGCGGCACCGGCACGGCGACCGGGGCCGCAGCCTCGGTTGGTTTTGCCGGTTCGGTGATGACGGGCGCGTCGCCGCCGCGTTTCTTCGCTTCCTTGCCCCTGGCACGTTGCTCGGTGACCGCCTCTGCGGTCCGGCGACGGGCTTCGGCTTCGGCGGCCTCTGCTTCTTCGACCTTTCGACGCTCGTCGGCCTCGGCCGCCGCCTGCGCCTCTTCCTCCTGACGCTGCGCTTCCTCGGCTTCCCTCAGCGCAGCTTCACGGCGACGCTCGTCTTCGCGGCGACGCTGCTCCTCGGCGCGTCGGGCCTCTTCGGCGCGGCGTGCTTCGTCCGCTCGACGTTTCTGTTCTGCGCGACGCGCCTCTTCCGCGCGCCGGGCGGCGGCTTCGGCCTCGAGGCGCGCGTCTTCTTCCAGTCGCCTGGCCTCTTCTTCCAGCCTCGCCGCCTCGAGCTGGGCCTCTTCGTCGGCCCTTCGCCGCTCTTCGTCTTCGGCTTGGCGGCGCGCCTCTTCGTCGGCCTGCCGCCGGGCCTCGGCCCCGGCCTTCACGCGCGCTTCTGCGGTTTTGCGGCGCGTCTCTTCGTCGGTCCTGCGCCGTGCTTCGGACTCGGCGCGCTGCCGGGCGAGATCGGCCTGGCGCCGCGCCTCTTCGTCGGCCTGGTGGCGGGCGTCGATCTGCGCGCGTCGGGTCTCGATCGCCTTCTCGATCTCGGCGATCGCCGGGTCGGCGGGCGCAATCAGCCGGGCGCGCTCCACGGCAATCTCGGCTTCGACCAGGTCGTCGCGCGCGAGCCACGCCTGCGCGATGACGAGTTCGGCCGCGGCCTGCTGCGACAGCGCGTATTCGCGGGCGCGGATCTCGCGCAGTTCGCCGCGAAGCTCCTCGATCGCGGCGTCGACCTCGGCGTGCGACGGCGAGAACTGTTCGAGCTCGGCCAGCGCCGCCGCGTGGTCGCCGCTCTCGAACCGCCGGCGCGCGGTGAGGACGGCATCGCGCGCCTGACGATCGTGTTCGGCCTTGCGCCGCTGCGCGTCGACGAGAACGCTCGCGTCGCGGAGCAGCGACGCGGCGCCGGCATTGGTCGGATTGGCGCGCAAGGCTTCGCGGGCCGCGGCCGCCGCGGCCGCGGCATCGCCCGACTCGAGCGAGTGGCGGCCGTCCACGACCGCCTTGTCGGCCTGCCGCCGCGCCTCGAGCTGCGAGATGGCCCCGCGCAGACTGCGCGCCTCGGCGGAGTCGGCATCGATCGAGACGATTGACGAGAGCAGCGCCTGCGCCGCGTCGATGTTGCCGCGCTCGACTTCGGCGCGGGCCTCGGTGGCCCAGACGCGGATCTGGTTCTGTTCGATCGCCGCCCGCGCCCGCTCGCTCAGATCGGCCGCTTCGTCGTTGTCGCCCTCGATGATCAGCGCGCGCTCGCACGCCGCCGATGCTTCTTCGAACTTCCCGGCCGCGAACAGGCTGCGCGCGGCGTTGAGGTGCCCGGCCAGCTCCTCGGCCCGCCGCCGCTTGATCTCCTCGCGCGACGTCGTCCCGCGCCGTGGCGTCCGGCCGCCGGGCGTCGGAATCGAGATGGGCATCCTGCCGGGCGCGATCCGCGACGTCGTCACCGGCGCGGCGAGGACCTTCCGGTCCATCCGGTCGCGCGCCTTCGCCAGCTCGGACCGCATCGTGGTCAGGTCGTCGAAGCGCTCGTCGGGGCTCTTGGCGAGCGCCTTCTCGACGATCGCGACGATCGAGGCATCGAGCCCCGGACACACCTGTGACAGCGCCGCCGGCGTGCCATAGAGGATGCTGCTGAGGACGACGTCGATCGCGCCGGGAAACGCCTGCTGATACGAGAGCAGCTCGTAGAAGACCGCGCCGACGGCGAAAATGTCGCTCCGGTGATCGACCGCCGGACCCGAGATCTGCTCGGGCGACATGTAGTTGAGCGTGCCGAGCATCATGCCCGACTGGGTCATGCTCGAATCGGCGAGCCGGGCGATGCCGAAGTCGAGAATCTTGAGCGCGCCTTCGGCGGCGACGATCAGGTTGGCCGGCTTGATGTCGCGATGGATGATCCCGGCCTTGTGCGCGTGGGCGAGGCCGGCGCACAGCTCGTCGATGTACTGCAGCTTGGTCGCCAGCGGAAGATCGCTGCGCCGCCGAATCTTGTCGAGCAGCGTCTCGCCAAGGACGTACTCCATGGCGATGTACGGCTGGCCCTCGTGCTCACCGACGTCGTAGATGGTGACGATGTTGACGTGGGCGAGGCGGGCGGCCGACTTCGCCTCCCGCGCGAAGCGCTCGCGGAGGTCGTCGGCGTCCAATCCCGCCTTCAGCATCTTGATCGCGACGAAGCGATCGAGCATCGGGTCGCGGCCGAGGTACAGATCCCCCATGCCGCCCTGACCCAGGCGCTCGACGATTTCGTAGCGATGGACGATTTTGGGGGCGTCGGCCAAGTGAGGAATTATCGCTCGACTCCGAGGTTCCCCTGACCCGACGATCCCTGACCCCTACCGGTATACAGTTACCCATGGCCGAGCGGCCCCGCGGTCGGACCGGCGACACTCCTGACGGCCAGCGGACGCGGATCGAGCACGTGGCGGCGCGGGCGCTGCTCGAGGCGACGACCATCGACGAGGCCGCCGCCGGCATCCTGCAGTCCGTCTGCGAGACCCTCGGGTGGGCCCATGGCGCGATGTGGGTCGTCGATCGGGCCACCGAGACGCTTCGCTGCGCCCGGATCTGGAATCCGCCCTCGGTCCACCTGCCCGAGTTCGGGAAGATCAGCCGCGACGACGACGTTCACGCGCGGCGTCGGACTGCCCGGGCGGGTCTGGGCCACCGGCGAGCCGGCGTGGATTCCCGACGTGACGCTCGACCTCAACTTCCCGCGTGCCCGCGTCGCCGTCCGCGAGCAGCTGCACGCCGCCTTCGGCTTCCCGATCACCGTCCGCGGCGAAGTCGTGAGCGTGATGGAGTTCTTCAACCGCGAGATCCAGCAGCCGGACAACGCGCTGCTCTCGACGCTCACGGCGGTCGGCAATCAAATCGGGATGTTCTTCGACCGGCAGCGGGCGCAGGACGAGCTCAATCGCTTCTTCAATCTCTCGCTCGACATGCTGTGCGTCGCCGACTTCGACGGCTACTTCAAGCGCGTCAACCCGGCGTGGCAGCGTCACCTCGGGTGGTCGGAGCAAGAGCTGCTCTCGCGGCCGTACATCGAGCTCATTCATCCCGACGATCCCGAAGCGACGCTACGCGGCCGTCGGAAGCCTCGAGGGAGGGCGCGAGGTCATCTATTTCGAGAACCGCTACTTCCACAAGGACGGCACGATCCGCTGGCTGCTGTGGGCGTCGACGCCGCTCCCTGCCGAGCAGGTGATCTACGCGACCGCGCGCGACAATACCGAACGCAAGGCCGCCGAAGAAACGATGGCGCAGCTCGTGCCGCGCCCTCGAGGTGTCGAAGCAGCGGGCCGAGGAGGCGGCGGCAACCAAGAGCGTGTTCCTCGCGAACATGAGCCACGAGATCCGCACGCCGCTCAACGCCATCATCGGGATGACCGGCCTGGCGCTGCAGACCCGGCTCACCGACGAGCAGCGCGACTACCTTCGACGGTCAAGTCGTCCGGCGAATCGCTGCTCGATCTGATCAACGACATCCTCGACTTCTCGAAGATCGAGGCCAAGCACCTCGACCTCGAGCACACGCCCTTCGATCTCCGTGAAACCGTCGGCGACGCCTGCAAGGTGCTCGCGCTGCGCGCCGGCGAGAAAGGGCTCGAGCTCGCGTGCGACATCGAGGCCAACGTCCCGGAACGCGTCCTCGGCGACGCCGGCCGGTTGCGCCAGGTGCTGCTGAACGTCCTTGGCAACGCGGTCAAGTTCACGAACGAAGGCGAGGTCGTCCTCACCGTGGCGCTCGACCCGCCGGAGGCCGACGACGTGCGCCTGAAGTTCGTGGTCCGCGATACCGGCATCGGCATCCCCCCCGACAAGCTCGCGCACATCTTCCAGGCGTTCACGCAGGCCGACAGCTCGACGACCCGCCGGTTTGGCGGGACCGGGCTGGGCCTGGCGATTGCGGAGCGGCTGGTCGAGCTCATGGGCGGCCGCATCTGGGTCGAGAGCGAACTCGAGAAGGGCAGCACGTTCCATTTCACCGCCGCCTTCGGCCATGTCGTCGCCGCCGCCGACACCGTGCCCGGGGCGTCGCGCGGGCTCGATGGGCTGCGCGTGCTCGTCGTTGACGACAACGCCACCAACCGCCGCATCCTCGAGCAGATGCTCGCCAGCTGGCACATGGAGCCGACCGCGGTCGCCGACGCGAAGCAGGCGATGCAGGCCTTGCGGCAAGCGTCGATTCGCGAACGCTACGACGCGGTCATCGCCGACTGCCAGATGCCGGACACCGATGGCTTCATGCTGGCCTCGCAGATACGTGCCGATCACCGCGTGCGAACGACGCCGATTGTGATGCTGACGTCGATGGGCGCGGGCCGAAGACATCGCCCGCGGCCGCGACGTCGGCCTGCATGCCTACCTGACGAAGCCAGTCAAGCATTCGGACCTGCTCGACGCGCTGGTCTCGATCTTCGGCGCCTCCACGCGGAAGAGCGCGCGCAAGGTCCTCGAGCCGGCGCCGACGCCCGACCGGCGACTGAACGTGCTCGTCGCCGAGGACAATCCGGTCAATCGTCAGCTCGTCACGACGCTGCTGAAGAAACGCGGACATGAGGTGCACGGCCGTCGAGGACGGCCACGCCGCGGTCGAGGCCGACATGGCCGCACGCTACGATGTGATGCGTGATGGACGTGCAGATGCCGCGAATGAGCGGGCTCGAGGCGTCGGTGTCGATTCGCGCCCGCGAGCGCGGAACCGTCCGGCACGTCCCGATCCTCGCGCTCACCGCTCACGCGATGCAGGGCGATCGCGAGCGCTGCCTCAACGCCGGCATGGACGGCTACCTGACCAAGCCGATCAACGTCGACGATCTCGATCGCGACGGTCGAGCGCTTCGGCAGCGCATCGCCGCAACCGCCGGCGCCAGCCGCCGCTGCCGCTCAGGCCTCGGCGCCGGCTCGTCCACCGCCGCGAGCCGCCGGTCTTCGACGAGGCGGCGGCCCTCAAGAACACCGGCGACCGCGATCTGCTGAAGAGCGTGATCGCGCTGTTCCGTCCCGACGCGTCGGCGACGCTCCAGCGGATCGATCGCGCGATTGCGAGCCGCAACGCCGAGGGGCTGCGGACGCACGCGCATGCGCTCAAGGGATCGGCGGCGACGGTCGGGGCAGCCGGCCGTGCGCCAGCATGCGGCGGAGCTCGAACAGATTGGCCGTGCCGGATCGGTGGCCGGCGCGAAGCGTCTGGCCGCCAGCCTGCGCCGCGAGATCGTGCGGCTCGACCAGGCCCTGATGGCGGCCGGCCTCACCGGCCGCACTCGCGCGGCGCCGCGCCGCGTCACCCGTTCACGAGCGGCGAAGCCCCCCCGCGCCCGGAGACGCTCATGAGTCGGATTCTCGTTGTGGACGATGACCGCGCGACGCGTCATGTGCTGTCAGCCGGTACCTGACAAGGCTGGATTCGAAACCGTCGTGGCCAAGGACGGCATCGAGGCGCTGGCGCTGCTGAAGCGCCGCCGCTTCGACTTGCTGTTGCTCGACGTCTGGATGCCGCGCATGAACGGCCTCGATGTCCTGACCAGCCTCGGCACGCGCAAGCACCGCCCGCGGGTTGTCGTCATGACCTCCGACGACACGCCGGAAACCGTCTTGAAGGCGGTGCGGGGGCAGGCGGTCCGCTACGTCCACAAGCCGGTGGCGCCGGCGGCGCTGGTCGAGACCGTGCGCGAGGCGCTCGCGGCGCCGGAGATTGCGCCCATCGACGTCATCTCGGCGCGGCCCGATTGGGTCGAGATGGTGGTCCCGTGCACGCGTGAGGCCGCGGATCGCATCCAGTCGGTGATGGCGCACCTCGACGCGGACCTCGCGCCGGAGCTGCGCGAGTCGATTGCCTATGCGCTGCGCGAGCTCGTGATGAACGCCGTCGAGTGGGGCGGCAAGCTCGATCCGTCGCGAAAGGTTCGCATTGCCTACCTCCGCGCGCGCCGGATGCTGATGTATCGGATCGCCGACCCGGGGCCCGGGTTCGACATCGACAACCTGCCGCACTCGGCCATCAGCCACCCGCCGGACGATCCGATGGCGCACATGCTGGTGCGGGAAGAGAAGGGCATTCGGCCCGGGGGCTTCGGCCTGCTCATGGTCCGGGCCAACGTTGATGAGCTGCTCTACAACGAACAGCGGAACGAAGTGGTGTTCGTGAAGTATCTCGATGCCCCGGCCGACAATCCGCCGGCGTAGCGGGGATTTCACAGGGAGGTCAGGGAGATCTGAGAGGGAATCCTTCTCCCTGAACGCCCCGGTCTCCTTGTGGGCGTAGTAGCCAGTTGGCGGCCTCACAGGGAGGTCAGGGAGATCTGGGAGGGAATCCTTCTCCCCGAACTCCCCGGTCTCCCTGTGGCAGTCGCAGCGCGGCTTTAGGGCACAATCTTGCGCCGGTTACCGGGAGCGGATAGCCTTTGGGCTCTGGATGCGATGCGGCAGTGGGCCGCCGGCGCAGCCAAACACGACGGAGTCAGCAGTGCGACAGAGAGGGACAACCATGGGAAACCAGACGAGCCGACGCGACGTGCTGAAAGGGAGCCTGGCGCTGGCCGGCCTGGGCGTGTTGGGGCTGCCGGAATGGGCGCTGCCCGCGCTCGCACAAGGCGAGACGGTTGTGCCGTTCACGGAGTGGCCAGAGAACTTCAATCCGGCCCCGGCCGCGGATCGCCGCCTGCTTGACAGCCGCAAGATCGACGGCCCGTTCACGCCGCCCGATCAGTTCTTCACGACGCAGCACTACGGGCACCCGGTGATCGATCCGGCGACGTTCCGCCTGAAGGTGACCGGCCTCGTCGACAAGCCGGCCTCGTTGTCGCTCGACGACCTGCAGAAGCTCGGCAAGGCCGAGCTCGTGGCGGGCTTCGAGTGCTCGGGCAATCGGCGGCCGGTGCAGGGTCTCATCGGCAACGGCCGCTGGACCGGCGTACCGCTCAAGGCCGTACTCGATCGGGCCGGCCTCAAGGCGACCGCGCGCGAGATTGTGTTCTTCGGCGCTGACAAGGGCCCCGAAGACATCGAGTGGCGCGCACAGAAGTTCCAGGTCGAGCAGCAGTACGGCCGCAGCCTCGCCCGCGACAAGGCGCTGTCGGCCGAACCGTTCCTGGCCTATGCGCTCAACGGCCAGCCGTTGACGCGCCACCAGGGATCGCCCGCTGCGCCTGATCGTGCCCGGCTGGTACGGCGCGCCGAACGTGAAGTGGCTCGCCCAGATTCACGCGCAGGAGGATCAGTACCTCGGCAAGTTCCAGGCGCGCTGGTACCGCACCCTCAAGGGCGAGATGATCGACGGCGAGATGAAGTGGGTCGAGACCGCAATCACCCACCTGCAGCTCAAGTCGTTCGTGGCCCGGGTCAGCAAGCAGGGCAACACCCACCGGGTGCTCGGCATCGTGTTGAACGACGGCACCCCGATCAAGTCGGTCGAAGTGAAGATCGACGAGGGCCCGTGGCAGCCGGTGACGATGGATGCGGCGACGAACGCGCAAGTACGGATGGAAGCTGTTCCACTACACGTGGAACGGCGCCACTCCCGGCGAGCACACGCTGGTCTCGCGCGTCACCGACGCCACCGGCAAGGTCCAGCCCACGGCGGAGGAGCTCGAGTCGAAGAAGACCTTCCTCGAGGACAACTCGCAGCATCCGCGGAAGGTAATGATTGCGTAGTCGCCATCAGGTTTCCGCCGGGTCCTCACGGATTCGAGCGTTTCGCGATGGCGACTCCACAGGGGTCAGGGTTCAGGGGTCAGGGGCACGCGGCACATCGCACGCGGCACCCCGCACACCGCACGCCGCACCGCACGCAGCACGAAGCACGAGGGACCGCACGAGGAACGCGGCTCGAGGAACAAGGAACAAGAGTCCCATGCAAGTCCTCCTCTTATCGATGCCGGACTCCTTCGAGCACACGCCGTCTCTGACGATGCGGATGCCGAATGGGGCGCTGGCGTCGCTGGCGGGGAACCTGGATGCGCATCACCAGGTCAGCATCGCGGATCTGGTCCTGGTCCAAGACCGGGTCGGGCCCACGGTCGAGCGGCTCGTCCGTACGCTCAATCCCGACCTCGTCGGCCTGTCGATCATGACCTTCCAGCGCCGCACCGCGCTGGGGATCATCCGCTGCATCCGCGCCCTGAAGCCCGACGTGAAGGTCGTCGTCGGTGGCTACGATCCGAGCCTCGCGCCTGACGTTACGAAGCGCCACGACCTCGGGATCGACTACCTGGTCCGCGGCGAGGGCGATCACACCTTTCGTGATCTGATCCGCGCACTCGATCAGGCAGAGGGACAGCCCAATCGGGCCGATCGCCGGCTTGTCGATTCACGACGGCCGCCGCTTTCAGCACGGGCCGCCGCGTCACGTCAGCCATCTCGGCGACGATTCGGTGGCGCTGCCGAATCGCGGCGCCCGGGTCCTGGACGGCTATACCTTCATGGGCCGGCCGATCGACATCATCGAGACCTCGCGCGGCTGCACCTACGACTGCAGCTTCTGCTCGATCATCGAGATGCGCGGCCGCAACTTTCACACCTTCGCGATCGAGCGCGTCATCGCCGACATCGCCGATGCCAGACGCCGCGGGGCGCGGGCGCTGTTCATTGTCGACGACAACGTCATGCTGAACGTGGCGCGGTTCGAAGCGCTCTGCCGGGCGATCATCGACGCGGGCTTCAACGACATGCACTACCTGGTGCAGGCGATGACCTCGTCGATCGCCAACCACGGCGAGGCGCTCGCGCCGCTGATGCGGCAGGCGGGCTTTCGCTACGTGTTCCTCGGCATCGAGAACGTGCTCGACGAAGATCTCGCGTTCCTGCGTGCGGCGGCGAAGAACGCGACCCGCCGCGGCGGCAAGCGGGTCGGCAATGCGACTCTCGACGCGATCACCCGCCTGCACCGGGCCGGCATCAGCGTCGTCGGCGGCCTCATCGTCGGGAGCCCAGGCGATACGCGTGAGGCGATCGAGAAGAACCTGGCGTTCGCGAAACGCTACGTGGACTGGCCGTACATCCAGCACCCGACACCGTATCCGGGCACGCCGATGACGAGCGACTTCCGTGCCCGCGGCCTGATCGTGAGCGAAGACGTCGAGGAGTACGACGGCACGACCGCGGTCGTGCGCAGCGAACACCTGTCGGCCGACGAGATCGAGTTCATGCGCTGGCGCGCCGAACGATGGATGAAGCTGCGGCATCTCCCGACAGCGCTCGGGCGCTATCCCCGGTTCGTCCTGCGCCATGGACCGCAGATGCTGGCGCATACGTTCAGGGGCAGCACCTGGCGCTCGGTGCTCGGCCTCGAGGATCAGCGCACCGTGTTCGCCCGCTACAAGGCGATTCGGCGTCGAGAGCGCGAGTTCCTGCCGGTCTCGCCGGCCGCGACAGTCGCGCCGCACGCGGCCATGGGACACGCGTAGATGGCGGAGGCGGCGGCGCTGGATCTTCTCGTCTTCGGACCGCATCCTGACGATCTCGAGATCGGCCTCGGCGGCACGATCGCCAAACACACGGCGGCGGGCCATCACGTCGGGTTGTGCGACCTCACGCTGGCGGAGCTGTCGAGCAACGGCACGCCCGAGGTCCGGCAAAAGGAGGCAGAAGCCGCGGCCAAGGTGCTTGGCGCCGCCTGGCGCGTCAACCTCGAATGGCCCGATGGCGGCATCACCGGCTCGTCAGAACAGATCGCATCGGCGGTTGCGCTGATCCGGAAGTGGCGGCCGCGCGCCATCGCGATTCCGTACTGGGACGATCGGCATCCCGATCACGTGGCCGCGAGCCACGCGCTCAGGCAGGCGGCGTTCAAGAGCGGCCTCCGCCGCTTCGCGCCTTCGACCGCGGCCTGGCGCGCGGAGTGGGTCTGCTACTACTTCATCAATGACGGCGCCGCGCCGTCGTTCGTTGTCGATTGCTCGGCGCACTACGAGCGCAAGCGCGAGGCGCTGGCGTGTTATCGCAGCCAGTTCGCCGTCGCCGAGACCGGCGATGTCGCGACGCGCTTGACCGACCCGACCTTCGCGCAGCTCATCGAGAGCCGCGACGCGCAGTTCGGCGCGCTCGCGGGCGTGAAGTATGCAGAAGGCATCGTCGTGCGTGAGCCGGTGCGTCGCTCGGGCCTGCTGAAGCACGAGCCATGAAGATCGGGATGGTGTGCTACGCCTCGGTGGGCGGCAGCGGGGTTGTCGCCACCGAGCTGGCGCACGCGCTGGTCGAACGGGGCCACGATGTCACGCTGATCAGCAGCGAGCCGCCGTTTCGATGGCGGCAAGACGTGCCGGGCCTGACGTTCGAAGAGGTCACGGTTCCCGCCTATCCGCTCTTCCGCGAGCCGCAGTACCTTCTGGCGCTCGCCAACACGCTCGCGCGGGTCGCGCACGACCGGCAGCTCGACATCGTCCACGCCCACTACGCCGTCCCGCACGCCACTGCGGCGTATCTCGCCGATCAGATGTGGCAGCCGCGAGCGCGGCCCGCGACCGCGGACGATGACCACGCTGCATGGGACCGACATCACGCTGGTCGGCAGCGATCCGTCGTATGCGCGCGTCGTCCGCTTCTCGATCGAACAATCGCATGCGGTCACGGCGGTGTCGGAAAGCCTGAAGGCGGACACGCTGAAGGCGCTGGGCGTCCGGCGCGAGATTCAGGTCATCGCCAACTTTCTCGATTGCGAGCAGTATCGGCGGCGGCCCGATCCGGCGCTGCGCGCGACGTTGTGTCCCGCGCCATGCGATGCGCTCGTCATTCACGTCTCGAACTTCCGTCCGGTCAAACGCGTGGACGTGGCGATCGAGGTCTTCCGCCGGATTCGGCGAGAAGGTCCACGCGCGCTTCGTGCTGCTCGGCGACGGCCCGGTGCGCGAAGCGGCTGAGCGTCAGGTCGCCGAGACGGGTTTGACGCGTGACGTTGTCTTTCTCGGCGAGCAGCACGATCTGGTCCCGTACCTGTCGGCCGCCGATCTGTTCCTGCTGCCGTCGGCGCAGGAGAGCTTCGGGCTGGCGGCGCTCGAGGCGATGGCGTGCGAGGTGCCGGTGGTCGCCTCGCGAGTCGGCGGGCTGCCCGAGATCATCGAGGACGGCGTGACCGGCGTCATCTGCGATCCCGACGCGATCGACGAGATGGCCGCGCGCGGCATCGCGCTGCTGAACGATCGCGCCGCGCGCCAGCGCATGGGAGCGGCGGCGGCCGACGTCGTGCGCACGTACTACTGCACGGGTCGAATCGTGCCGCACTACGAGGCCGCGTACGCGGCACTGCTGGCGCGTTAGACAGAGCCAGTGCCGGGCCGCTCGCGAGAGCTTCTACTTGCCGGGCGCGCGGACGATGACGGCCGCGACTTCCGCCAGGCTGACCGTCGCGTTGAAGAACTCCTGGCCGGTCAGCGGCGATAACAGCACGCCGTGCGTGCCGACCCGAGCGACCTGGCCCTCGATGTCCTGCCCCGACGCGAGCTTCAGCCGCACCCGCTTGCCCACCTGTTCATTGAGGGCGAGCCGCATGACCTCGGCAGAGCTGAGATTGAGCTGCGCTTCCTGCGCCGACGGCACTGATCGCATGGCGACGAAACCAGCGATGGCAACGACGAAAAGGGCAACGATCATTCGAGCACGGAACAGACGACCCATCCAAATCCTCCTGCGTGTGAACGCGGCCGCGAGGCGGGCGGTCCAGATCAACGAGCTGATTGTCGCCGATCGTCCAGACCGCGACAGCGCCATTATTTGCGGACTGGCGGCGAGCAAATCGAGAATCGCGGTGCTCACCGCGGCCGGAGCACGTCGACGCCAGCAGATGATCGCCTTCGACGATCTCCCACCGCGATCTCGTCGAACGCTTCGACAGCTGCTCCTGCATGGCCCGCCACTGCGGCCCGAGCCCGGCGATGCGCGACTGCAGCGACTCGGGCAGCATGCCGCGCAGGCTGGTCGCCGTCAGCACCGTCATCGGCAGGTCGCTGGCGAGCGGCGGTGCGGCGGCAAACTCGGCGACGCTTCGCGGCAGCCCGCGCACTTGCGCGCACAGCGCCGCCATCGGTTCGACCCGGTAGGTGAGTGCCACCGTCCTCGCCCCCGCCTCGTCGTCGCCGCTCAGATTCAACGGATTGAGAATGCGCAGCCATCCGAGCCGCGCCGCAACCCGCGCCAGGCAGGCCGGGGTCTCGATCGAGATCACCGTTGATTCGAGCCGCGACGCCACGCGTTCGAGGGCGCCGCTGTCGCCGGCATCGACCCAGACGATGCCGGAGACCTTGTCAGGATGGCGTCGTGCGAAGAGCTCGGCGGTGAGCCCGCCGATCGACGAGGGCACGAGCAGGTAGGGCGGCTCGATGCGCGCACCGTCGAGGAGGCGCGACAAATCGTCGGCGAGATCGCCAGCCGAGATCTCGTCTGCGCCGGCGTCGCTCCAGCCCATTCCGGCGCGGTCGTACGAACAGACCCGCGTGTGCGCGCTGACGGCGTCGCGGACCGCTTGCGCGCTCGCCGACGTGCCGAGCGCACTCGACTCGAAGACGACCGTCGGCGTGCCGCTGCCCTGACACAGGATGTGAAGGCGCCGGCCGCCGATGTCGATCAGTTGCCCGGGCGGAGGAAACCGCGCCCGCTCGCGCCCGACGCTGATGATCTGATAGATCCCGCCCGACCCCAGAACCACAGCGAGTGCGGCGAGCAGCCACAGCACGCGACGCATGCGTCGGCGGCGGCGGCGATGAGGGTGGTGAGAAGAGCGTGTCGATGGCACCCGCGGGCGAAGTGTACGACTTTTGTTGGTTGATTCGGCGCAGTAAAGCCAGCCACGAAGCCACAAAGAACACCAAGAACATCTTGGTCTCTTAAAATCGCCTTCGTGACCTTCGTGACTTTGTGGCGAGACTTTAGGTTCAGGCCGGCGATCAGTAAATCATGCCGCGGGCGTGCGGATCGTCTTCATCGCCTTGCCCCAGCTTTCCACTTGCGTGAAGAGCGTGTTGAGCGTCTTTGCATGCTGTGGTCCGGGCGTGAACGTCGTGTACCTCTCGAAGTCGGTGGCGAGCGACAGCATCACCTGCGCGCGGACGTCGGCAATCTGGATCTCGGCCATCACCAGCCGCAGGTGCTCGACGGCACGGGCGCCGCCGGCGCTGCCGTAGCTCACGAAGCCGGCCGCCTTGTTGGTCCACTCGCGGTAGACGAAGTCGATCGCGTTCTTGAGCGCCGCCTGAGGTGCCATGGTTGTACTCGGGCGTGACGAAGATGAACGCGTCGAAGCCGGCGACCTTCGCGGCCCAGGTCTTGGTGTGCGGCTGGCTGTATTGACCCATCGACGGTGGCACTTCCTCGTCGAGGAGCGGCAGGTTGAAATCCTTGAGGTCGACGAGCTCGTAGGTCGCGTCGGGGCGGCCCGCGGCGTGCTCGTGCACCCACTTTGCGACGGCCTCGGCCTTCCGGCCCGGGCGCGTGCTTCCGATGATGATGGCGATGTTGATCATGAACGTTCTCCGTATCCGAGTCTGGCAGTTCGTGCGCTCGTCGCAACTATAAAAAGTATAGCTGCTAACTGTCAAGTAGTTACTTGCATGGCAGTCCGCGGGCCCGGATAATGACCGTGAGACCCTCCATGAAGAGCGCCCATCGTGTGCCCCAGCTCTGCGCCCGGTTCCACCGCGCCAGCGAGCTCGTCGGCCGCCGCTGGACCGGCGCCATCCTGTTCATCCTGCTGCAGTCGCCGCGCTGTCGGTTTGCGACGCTCCGCGCCGCCATCCCCGACATCACCGACCGCATGCTCAGCGAACGGCTGCAGGAGCTCGAGCACGAAGGGATCGTCGATCGCACCGTGGTCCCCGAGACTCCCGTCCGCGTCGAGTACTCGCTGACCCGCAAGGGCAAGGCGCTCGCCGCCGCCATCGATGCGCTGGCTGACTGGGCAGAGAAGTGGATCGAAGCGGAACCAAAGCCTCCTACAGCCGAGCGGGCCAGCCGCCGCGCTGGCGTCTGAGATCGTCCCCGCTACGCAACTCACGGCCCCGCCGTTCTGGAACGGTCATTGCGACCAACTGGAACGGAGGAGGAAGTCCGTGGACTCACAAGCACTCATCATTGTCGTCGCGGCGGCCGTGCTGATACTCATCGGCATCGGCGCATACGCGTTCTATTCACGGCTGCGCCGGCAACGCCTGCGCGAGCAGTTCGGCCCCGAGTACGAGCGAACCGTCGCCCAGGTCGGCAATCCGACCGAAGCCGATTCGATCCTGGCCAAGCGGGTCGAGCGCGTGGCCCGCTTCAAGCTGCGGCCGCTGAGCCGCGAACAGGTCGACTCGTTCAACCACGAATGGCTGCGCGTGCAGGCGCTCTTCGTTGACGACCCCGATACTGCCGTCGCTGAAGCCGACGCTCTCGTCGCCCGCGTCATGGAGACACGCGGGTATCCAACGAAGGACTTCGAATCGGCTTGCCGACGACGTGTCGGTCGATCACCCACTCGTGGTCGAGAACTACCGGACGGCCCATGCCTTGATGGCGCGCCGCTCGAGCGGCGACGTCGGGACCGAAGAGCTGCGACGGGCCGTCGTCAACTATCGGGCGCTCTTCAACGACTTGATGGATGTGGACGACACGGTTCGTCATCGGAGGGCGTCATGACACAAGGACGAGATTCCGCCTTCGCCAAGGCTCCGGCGGACAAGCCCGCCTTCGCCAAGGCTCCGGCGGACAAGCCCGCCTTCGCAAGGCCGACAAGCCTATGAGCACGACCGACATCGTGAACGCCTCGGAAGCCGTCAAGGACGAGCAGCGTCGCGCCGAGGCCGCTGTCGCGGCGGCGCGGCCGGCCGGCCGCGATCAGGACGAACCGCGCGCCGTGCTCTTCCCCGAGGAAGAGTTCAACGGGTTCCGCAGCCGATGGACCGCCATTCAGACCGGGTTCGTCGATCAGCCGAAGGAGGCGGTGAGTGAAGCGGACGCGCTGGTCGCCCAGGTGATCAGTCGCGTCGCCGAGGTCTTCAGTCGCGAGCGGACGACGCTCGAACAGCAGTGGGATCGCGGCGACCAGGTCTCGACCGAAGATCTGCGGATCGCGTTCCGTCGATATCGCGCGTTCTTCGATCGGCTGCTGTCGGCCTGACCGGCTCGGATAGACTGCGGGCGCGGTGCCGTGGCTGCTGCTCGTTGCCTATACCTGTTCGGGTCTGGCCGGTCTCGTCTATGAAGTGAGTTGGACGCGCCTGCTCACGCTGTATGTCGGGCACACGACGGCGGCCGCCAGTGCCGTCGTCGGTGCCTTTCTCGGCGGCCTCGCAGTCGGTGCGGCGATTGGCGGCCGGCACGCCGAACGGCTCACTCCCCGGCAAAGCCTGATCGCCTATATCGCGCTCGAGCTGTTTGTGGCGGTCGCAGCGGCTCTTGTACCGCTCGAAGTGCGGGCGGCGACGCCGGTGCTGCGATGGGCGTATGCCGACGGCGCGCCGGGTGCGCTCTTCCCGCTCGTTCGTCTTCTGACCTGCTTCGGGATGGTGTTCATTCCCGCCCTCGCGCTCGGCGCAACGTTCCCGATTGCCACGCGGTGGTTTGCGAGCAGCGTGGATCCTGCGCGTGCGAGCGCGTGGCTGTACACGTTGAACACCGCGGGCGCGGCAACTGGCGCGCTCCTCGCCGGCTTTTTCCTGATTCCCGCGATTGGCCTGAACGCCACTCTGGCGCTCGCCGTTGGCGGGAGCCTGCTGGCCGCTGCGTTGGTCTGGCTGGGGTACCGGCGCGGCGATCTCGACCGCGCGACGGCTGGCCGCGCGCCGACCCCGCCGAAAAAGAAGAAGAAGTCCGCGCGTGCCTCGACCGGCAATAGCGAACCCGCGTCGGACCTCTCGACGGCCGCGCTTCGCTGGCTGGCCGCGGGCGTACTCGGCGTCACCGGATTCGCGTCGCTGATGCACGAGATCGTCTGGACGCGGATCCTGTCGCTCCTCCTTGGTCCAACGGTGTATGCATTCGCCGCGACGCTTGCCGCCGTGATCGGCGGCGTCGCCGCGGGCTCCGCGATCGCGGCTTGGGGAGTCGGCCGGACTCGCAGACCCGCACTATGGCTGGCATCGGTCCTGGCCCTTGCGGCATTGGCGACGACTGCGACCTCGTCGCTCGCTGGCCGCGAAGTGCCACGTTTTGCGGTCGCGCAGCTCGCCGATGCGTCCACGACGTTCGAAGCGCGTCTCTGGAGCGGCGTGGCGCTGACAGCGGCTTTGATTTTCCCAACCGCGGTCACGCTCGGCGCCGCGTTCCCGCTCACTCTGGCCGTCGTCGGCGCGGCACGAACCGACGTCAGCAAACGATTCGGGCTCGTCTACGCGATCAACACGATCGGCGCGGTGACCGGCTCACTGGCATCCGGCTTCTTCTTCATCCCGGCACTCGGGCTCCAGACGACGCTGACGGTCGTGAGCATCTGCCTGATCGGTGCAGCGGTTGCCGTGATCTGGCTGGCGGCGCGCTCGTTCGCGTCGCGCCTGACCGGCGGCCTGATGACAGCGGCCGCGGCCGTGCTGCTCGCTGACGAGCCCCGGGTGGGATCGCGAACTGCTCGCCAGCGGCGCCTACTTGTATGCGCCGTTCGTGCCCAAGGATCTCGATCTCGAGACGCAGCTCAAGGCCGGATCGCTCCTCTACTACCGCGAGGGCGCCTCGTCGACCGTGTCGGTCAAGCGGCTCACCGGAACGACGACGCTGGCCGTGGATGGGAAGACGGACGCGTCGAACCGCGGCGACATGCTGACGCAGAAGCTCGTCGCTCACCTGCCGCTGCTGCTGCACGACGCCCCGAAGCGGGTGGGCATCATCGGTCTCGGCAGCGGCGTGACGCTCGGTGCCGCGCTGAGTCACCCCGTCGAACGCGCCGACGTCCTCGAGATTTCGCCCGAGGTCGTGGAAGCGTCGCGCTTCTTTCTCGAGGAGAACAAGCACGCGCTTGCCGACCCGCGCACGAACCTGATCGTCGGCGACGGCCGCTCGCACCTCGTGCTCACCGGGCGAACCGTACAACGTCATCATCTCGGAGCCGTCGAATCCGTGGATTGCCGGCGTCGCCGCGCTCTTCACCCGCGAGTTTTTCGAAACGGCCCGCGATCGGCTCGCCCCAGGTGGCGTTCTGTGCCAGTGGGCCAATGCCTACACGATCAGCGACGCCAATCTCCGCGCGATCGTGGCGACATTCCGATCGGTGTTTCCTGACGGCACTGTCTGGCTCGTCGGTACGGAAGACGTCCTGATGGTGGGCTCGAAAGGGCAGCAGCCGGTGGCGGATCGCCTCGGCGCGATCGCCGCGCACTGGAACCGCCCCGGCGTTGCCGACGATCTGAAGACCGTCTCGGCGCTCGAACCGTTTTCGCTGCTGTCGCTCTATGCCGGCGGTCCCGACGAGCTCGCAACCTACGTGGCTGACGCCGTGACGCTCACCGACGATCGCATGACGCTGGAGTTCACCGGTCCGCGGGAGATTCTTCGCGGCGAGTCGGCGACCAACAGCACCACGCTGGCCGCGCTGCTCGCCGCGACCGGCGGCCCGACCGTCGTCCGCGAGGCCAGGGCCGGCGCGACCGCGGCGTCCTGGCGCAAGCGGGCAGCGATGATGTCGCGGCTCGACGCGCACACGGTCGCCTACGACGACTATCTGCGTGCCTTGAAGCTTGACCGATTCGACGGCGCAGCGCTCGAGGGCTTCGTTCGGACCGCGATCCTGCTGAGGCGCGGTTCCGAAGCCCTCACCGAGGTCGCATCGCTGACCTCGAGCGATGCCGAGCGCCCGTCGATCCTCGTCGCCCGCTCCAAGTTACTCGCGACGACCGGCGGCGCGACCGAGGCCATGGCTGCCGCGCGGCGCGCGGTGAGCCTGGCGCCGGACGATCCGGCAGCGCTCGAACAGGTGGCGTCGCTCCTCGCCGATCAGGGCGATGTCGCTCAGCTCGCGGCGGCTGTGGACGCGCTCCGGGCGGCCGCCCCGTCGGCCGCCGCCACGCCGTACTACGAAGGCGTCCTCGCCCTTCTCCGCGACCAACCTGCCGAGACGGTGCGATTCGCGAACGCAGCGATCGCCGCCGACGCCACCTACGCACCGGTCTACGACCTGCTCGGCGCCGCGCACACGAAGCTTGGGCAGACGAGCGAGGCTCGCGCGGCGTTCGAAACCTCGCTGCGATTCGACGCGCGCGACAGCACCGCGTACACGAACCTGGGATTGCTGGCGCTCGCGGCCGGTGAACACGATCAGGCGGTGCGCCATTTCGCCGAGGCGCTCTGGCTCACGCCGGAATCGCCCGTCGCGCGGGAGGGACTCAGCCGCGCCAGGGCGATGACGCGGAAATAGATTACGGATTACGCAGATCTAAGGGTCCGCAGATTACGCCGGTTACGCAGGATTAGAAACTACAGGTCTCAAAGATGGCTTTTGTTTACCTGTGCTCTCTCGTACACGAAACGAGACACCTGCCTTATGTTGTTCTTGAATCCGCGAAATCTGCGCAATCTGCGGATAAACCACTCCTTGTAATCCACCCGAATCTGCGTAATCGCGCCTATCGGGAGCGCGGGCGCACAACGATCGCATCGCTGACCGGCCGCTCGCCGGCGGGATCCGACGGCTTGTTGACGATCTTGCGCTCGACGGTCATCGTCGTGGAGCCGCCGCCGTCGAGGTTGATGGCGTCAACCGCGCCGAACTCCAGGAAGAGCCGCGCCAGTTCCTCGAGCGACATTCCCACGCTCCACGCCGGCTGGCGACCGTCGACGACGAGCAGGAGCGCGCGGCCATCGCGGAGCCGGCCAATCGCGGTTCGTGGGTGACGATCGGTCGCAAACGTCGGCAGCATGCGCTCGCGCGCGGTGGTGATCTCCACGCGTCCGCCGGCGACGAGTCGAGGCCCGGCACCGAGGACATCCTCCGCGGTCGGACCATGGGTTGGGCGGTGTCCCTTCGACGGAATGAAGCTGCATCGTCACGTCAACCGCGACGCCGGGGCGCAGCGTGGCGAGCACCCAGTCGCGGCCCTTGCCGCGCGCGGAGACGACCATCCCATCCGCCGGGATGCTGCTGCTCCCGGCGTGATCGTGGACGCTGATGACTTTGCCGGCGCGCACGACCGCCTCGACGCCGCGGTCGTCGGTCAGGGTCGTGCGATGGAAGCCGGGCGTGAAGATCACGACGTCGTGCTCGCCGCGGGCGCGGTTGACGCCGTCAATCGGACGCGGCTGGCCGTCAACGGCAATCTGCGCCTTCCAGTCGATCGGGCCGAAGAGGAGTTGGGTCGCCGCGGGCGTCGAGACGAAGCCGACCGCACTGCGCGATCGATCGGGCTCACTCAGGATCGTGCCGTCGATCTGCAGCGTCCCTGTCGAATCGCCGCGGTAAGTGCCGGTCATCGCAAAGTAACCGCCGTTGACGGCGGCCATTGCGCCGAGCCGATCCGCGATCGAGCTCGTCGTCTCGAGGCCGACCGCTTCGTCGAGCGCGTGCACGACGTCGAGCCTGACCTTCGAGAGATCCAGCCGCAGCGCGTTGATCGCGAACGGGCCCGACCGGCTGGCCCTTGGCGTCGGTCGTCCGCTGCATGGTGGCGTGCTCGACGCCGGGTACGACCTCGCGCCAGTCCAGGGTCGCCATCGACTGGGCGCGCGAGCCGGTGTCGGCGAAACCCAACAGAAGGAGCACGGTCAAAAAACGTAGTGTGGCGGTCGTCATGATGCGCAGGGTCGTGGCTTGCCGAATCTTAGGGGCGCCGGCTGAGCGCGATCGCGCTGTCCAACTCGAGCGCGAACCGGCCGCGGGCGCGCGGCACGAGCCGGATGTCGGGGCTCTTCTGCTCGAGACGGCGGCGCAGCAGCAGCAGCCGGCTTTCGAGGTTGTCCTTGAACTCCGGCAGGTTCAGCGATTTGTCCAGCCGCAGCTCGCGATTCGTGAACTCGGTCCGCCCGGTCGCGTCGCGCGTGGTCAACAGCTTCCAGAGGATCTTCGCCGGCAAACTGCGAATCAGATACTCGTCGTCGATCATGATGCACTCGTCGGCATCGTAGAAGACGATCTCGCGCGGCGCGCTGGCGGCGGCAACCGGCGCCTCGGCGGCCGGCTGCGGCGCGTTGCCAGTCTCTTCGTCGCTATCGGCGAGGTGCGCCTGCAGTTGCATGTTCTGGATCGCAATCGCCAGGTAGCTGCCGAGCAGCTCGATCGAGGCCTTGTCCTCTTCGTGAAAGCGGTAGGGCACTTCGCTCTCGAGGCAGAGCACGCCGACCAGTTCGCCACGAACGAGCAGCGGGACGCCGAGCAGGCTCTCCGGATTCTCGAGGCCTGGAATCGGAATGCGGCGCCGCTTGAGCGCCGCCGGGTCTTGCGCCTCGGCGTGCATCGCGTAGCGCGTACAGCATGCCGCGCATCAAGCCCGAGATGCGGATCGGCATTCTCGCCTCGGCCACCATCCCGCCGATGCCCTCGCCGAAGCGCATCTCGGCGCCGGCGCCGTTCTGCGGATAACCGCGCGTCGCGATGGTCACGAGCGTGTTCTCTTCCTCGGCCGGCACCAGGATCATCGAATACTTGAAACCGAAACTCTCCTCGAGCCCGGCGAGGATCGAATCGACCAGTCCTTCGAGGCAGTCGGCGCGATGAATCCGGGCGGACAGGTCCTGCAGCGCCTTCATCGTGAACACTGGATCCGGCTCGCCGGCGAGCGCCGGACGGCCGGCGGCGCGCGGCGCGATCCCCATCTCTTCCGGCGCGACCTCGATGCCGCGCACTTCGTAGATGTCAGCGGCGCGCAGCTTGAAGATGCCCTTCAGGCCGCAGTACCACGCGATCGCTTCGATCCGGAGCGCCATGCGATCGAAGAGCGGTCCGTCGGTCTCCGAACGCACGTAGCGAAGCCTGAGCTGCCAGCCCTGGCCGGTGTCGGGATCGAGAACGATGACCAGCGCGTTGGGGTTCTCGGCGACGTTGCGGCGGCTCTTGTTGAAGAACTGAAACGACAGCGCGACGTGGCTCGGATCGACGTAGTCGACGTGACTGAGGTACGCCGCGTTCGGGATGCCGTCGCGAGAACTGGTGAAGAGCAGCGCCGGGAAGATGCCCTGGAGGCAGCTCGCCAGCGATTCGAGCGTGACCGTCATGTGATCGGCGTGCTGGCTTCGACGCCGGGCGTCTGGTTGAAGACGGCGGTCGCCTTGATAGTGATCACGGTCAACGGCCACGTCGCCCAGCCGGTCATGCTCGCCCGCGAGACGCCGATGGTTTCGAGCTGCTTCATGAAGCCATCCCACTGCGCCATCACGAACGGCCGTTCGTCCGCTGTGGCGGGACGGGACGCGACGAATGTGCCTTTCAACTGGCACGCGCGCTCATCGATCGGACGGGCACAGACGACCGCCGCCAGTCCGTTGGCCGCAAGGTCGGGCAGCACGCGCTTCGCGGCGACGTCGGCCAGATACACGGAGACGTGCCCGGCGGTTTCGTCCACTTTCACGGCGATGGCGCGCGCGCCGTTGGGTTCGAGCTGGTCGTTGCGGGTTCCCAGATGGACGCCCAGTCCCTCTTCGAGGAATCGGGCCAGCGTCGCGTCAATCATCGAAAGCGTGAGTATAGACGGCCTTTAGGAATTTTTAAGGTTGCGTGAGCATCGTTAGCAAAGAGGTAAGAAACGTTTAGGGTTCTCGCCCGCCTCCGCAGCCGTCGAATCAGACCGAGGAGAGTGAGAACGATGAGAGGGAATCGAAAGACGATCGCCGCGCTCGCGATGGCCATGACCGCCCTGTCGACCGCGATTGCGCGGACCAGCAGCGTCGCCGGCGTCGAAGCGACGACAGTGGCCGACAAGGCGCGCATCGAACGCGGCGCGCACCTGGTGAAGACCATGGGCTGCAACGACTGTCACACGCCGTGGCAGATGGGCCCGCAAGGTCCCGAACCCGACATGACGAGGGCGCTGACCGGCCACCCCGCGGATCAGGTGATGCCGCCCGCGCCGAAGCTGCCGCCGGGTCCGTGGATCGCCACCGTGTCTGCGACCAACACCGCGTGGGCCGGGCCCTGGGGCGTCAGCTTCACGATGAACCTCACGCCGGACCCCGACACCGGCCTCGGCAAGTGGACCGAAGACATCTTCATCGCGACGATGCGCACCGGCCGCCACGAGGGAAAGGGCCGGCCAATCCTGCCGCCGATGCCGTACTGGATGATTGCGGCGCTCAGCGACGACGACATCAAGTCGCTCTTTGCCTATCTGCAGTCGCTGCCGCCGGTGAAGAACCGGGTGCCGCAGCCGATCGATCCGCCCGAAGGACAGCGGTAATGAGCGCGCTGCCGCGACTCGGCCTCGTCACGGTCGTTGCGCTGTCGTCGTCATGACGCTCGCGTCGGCCTGGCTCCCGTCCGCTTGCCGCGCCGGGCCCCGACACACCGAGCCTCTGCCGGCGCGGCTGAGCGAGACCGGGCTCTACGCGGCGGGCACGCCAGGCACGATTGCCGCCGGAGAATCGCCCGTTCTCGCCGCAGTATCCGTTGTGGTCGGACGGCGCGCGCAAACGGCGATGGGTCTACCTGCCGCCAGGCACCACCATCGACGCGACGAACGCCGCCGAGTGGACGTTTCCGATCGGCACGCGCTTCTGGAAGGAATTCCGCTTTGGCGATCGCAAGGTCGAGACGCGCATGTTGTGGCGTGCGAGCTCGACCGGATGGATGGCTGCCAGCTATCTCTGGAACGCCGAGCAGACCGACGCGGTCCTGGCGCCGGCTGCCGGTGTCCCCAACGTCGCCGAGGTCGCGCCTGGACGGCGGCACAGCATCCCCTCCCAAACGGACTGCCTCGCCTGTCACGGGACGAAGCAGACGACGGCGTTGGGATTCAACCTGCTGCAGCTCTCGACCGATCGCGACCCGAACGCGATTCACGGCGAGCCGCTCGAGCCGGGGATGATCACGCTCGCCTCGCTGATCAACGAAGGCCGGCTCTTGCCGGCGTCGTCTGAGCTCGTGCGCCAGCCGCCGCGAATCGCGACACGTCATCCGCTGACCCGCACGATGCTGGGATACTTTTCCGCGAACTGCGGAAGCTGCCACAATGGCGGCGGAGAGATCGCCGCGATGGGACCGTCGCTCAGGTTCAGTAATCTGCTGCGCGACGGCGATGCGGTGGCGGCGCAGCTCGTCGGCCACCTGACGTCGTGGCAGGTGCCCGGCGTCGCGGAAGGCGAGAGCATGCTGATCGACCCGCGACTGCCCGAGCGCAGCGCGATGCTCGTTCGCATGCGGTCGCGCCGGCCGTCGTCGCAGATGCCGCCGCTCGGGACGGTGGTGCGCGACGAGGCGGCGATCGACGGGATGAATCGATGGCTGAAAGAACTGTCGGAGAGCGGTCTCGAATTGACGACGACGCGCGGTCAGCGGCGCCGGTGACGGCGTCATGATCCTGCGCGAGCATCGGGACGGCCAGCTTCTGATCACGCAACCGGATCACGCCGCGCTGGCGGCGCGAATCATGGAGCAGTGGGGGCCGGGTCTCGCCGGTTCGCCGCGGCGGCCCGACATCCTCCACGCCATCGCGTCGCACGACAATGGATGGCTCGACGTTGACGCCGCGCCGATCGTCGATCCGGCGACCGGCACCGTGCGGGACTTCATCCACGTCTCCGACGACATCCGCCGCGGCGTCTGGCCGCGCAGTGTGGCGCTGCTGAACGCGAGGCCATATGCGGCCGCGCTGGTCGCGCAGCACGCCGTGCACATCTTCACGCGCTACCGCGGAGACGACGACTGGACGCCGTTCTTCGCGCAGATGGAAGCCCTGCGCGACGAGCAGCTCGGTCGCGCCGGCGGGGTCACGCTCGAGACGCTCGTCCACGACTACTCGTTTCTTCGTCTGGCCGATCTGCTCTCGCTGTCGTTCTGCAACGCGTGGACCGAGGCCCAGGGACAGGATCACGGCTATGCGATCCGGTTCGACGGCGCGCGCGTGATCATGTGCCGCGCCCGCGGTCAGGAGTCGGCCTGGTTGAAGGGCGCCGCGCATCTTGCTGACGATCCGTTTGGAGGCAAAGAGGTCCCGCTGGAGGTTCCAGGGCGTCTCCTGCCTCGCGCGCCGTTCACATCGGCAGACGAAGCCCACGCGGCGTGGACGTCGGCGCCGCGCCTCACCGTGACCGGTCTCCTCGCCGTGACGGCCGTGTGCTGATCATCCTGGCGCTCTACGCCGCCTTTCTTGGCGTGGGGTGGCTCGCGAGCCGGCGCAGCCGCGATCGATCGGCGGCCGACTTCATCGTGGCCGGACGCGCGATGCCGCTGTGGCTCGCGACGTTCACGATGACCGCGACGTGGGTCGACGGCGGCTACCTGCTCGGGACCGCCGAAGGCGTCTATCGTTCGAGCGTCGCAACCGGGCTGCAGGGCGGCGTCTGCTTCGGCATCAGCCTCATCCTCGGCGGCGTCTTCTTCGCGCGCCGGATGCGCGCGCTCGGCTACACCACGCTCATCGATGTCTTCGAAACCCGCTTCGGCGCCGGCGTGGGCGGCGGTGTTGTCGGTGCCGGCCATGTGCGCCGAGATGTTCTGGAGCGCTGAGCTCCTGGTCGCGCTCGGCTCGACCTTCGGCGTCATCCTTGGCCTCGATCTCGTCACCGCGATCCTGCTGTCGGCGGCGGTCGTCACGATCTACACGATGGCCGGCGGCATGTGGGCTGTCGCCTACACCGACACCCTGCAGCTTGCGCTCGTGGCCCTCGGCCTGGCGGTAGCCGCGCCGATCGTGCTTGGCGCGGTCGGCGGTCTTGCCGAGGCGTGGCAGCTCTATCGCGAGGCGCGCCCCGAGGCCGCGGTCTTCGTGCCGCCGCTGAGCGCCGCGGGGACGATGTGGACCCGGCCCGCGATCGTCTCGTGGTGGGACGTGAGCATCATGCTGATGCTCGGCGGCATACCGTGGAACTGCTACTTCCAGCGCGTGCTGTCGTGTCGATCGCCGCGCGACGCGCAGGCCCATTCGATTCTTGCCGGCCTGCTGACGATCGCACTCACCGTTCCTCCCCTGGTGCTCGGCCTGGCGGCGAGCGTCTACCAGTGGCCGCCCGATCTCGCCGCGTCGTTGTCGGCGCAGCCGGCCGACGCTGTGCCGCTGCTGTTCCGCTACGTCACGCCACCGCTCGTCGGCGCCCTCGGCCTCGCCGCGATCGTCGGGGCCGTGACCTCGAGCTTCTCGGCGTCGATCTTGTCCGCCGCCGCGATGTTCAGCTGGAACACATGTACGCGGCTGCTCAAGCCGACGCTGTCGTTCGATCGGCTGAAGCTGTTGATGCGCGTGTCAATCGTGGCGCTTGGCGCGAGCGCCGCGCTGCTGGCGCTCGAGGTGCAGAGCGTGCAGGCGCTGTGGTTCTTCACGAGCGATCTCGTGTTCGTGCTGCTCTTTCCACAGCTCGTGTACGCGCTGTTCGATCGCCGCACGAATCTCGCCGGATCGATCAGCGCGTTCGTCGTGTCGCTGACGCTGCGTCTCGGCGGCGGCGAACCGCTCTTCGGGCTCGGGCCGACGATCCCTTATCCCGAGCTCGCCGCGCTCGTTGCTTCCGCTCGACGCCGCGCAGTGGTACGACGCCGGCACTGGCGCGTTGCTGTTCCCGTTCAAGACGACGGCGGCAGCAACCGGGATGATTCTGATCCCCCTGGTGTCGCGTTTGACACAGCGGTGGTCTGCGCCGCGCGCGCTGACGGCCAGCCCCGCGACGCTGGAGACGAGCGCGAAGTGACTGACCTCCATGTGTGTATGCGTCTACTCAAGTTCGCTTGGGATTAAGCTCGCGCGCGATCGTTCCGATAAAAGCTCGTACAATCACCATGATGCGGGTTCGCACAGCATTGCTCGCGCTTGCCATGGGACTGGTGGCCTCGGCCTGCGGTCCGCAGGGTCCGCTGCGCGTCGACACAATCCAGCTCGGCCGTTCCCTCAACCCCGACAACAGCGTCGGCACGCACACTTCGACATTCAAGCCGCTCGACACGATGTATGTCTCGATCCTCACGCCGGAAAAAGGGCGGGGCACGATCGGCGTGAAGTGGACGTACGCCGGACGCATCGTCAGCGAGCCGACGAAGGAAGTGTCATACAGGGGTCCGGCGGCAACCGAGTTCCACATCCAGAACTCGTCGGGGTTCCCTCCGGGAAGCTACGCCGTCGAAGTGTTTCTCGACGGCCAGTCGGTGGCCAAACGCGACTATCGCGTGGAACAATAGATCGCGGTTCCGCGTTCCTTGTTTCCTTGTTCCTCGTGCGGGTGCCTCGTGCGTGGTGCCTCGTGCGGTCCCTTGTGCTGCGTGCTCCGTGCTCCGTGCTCCGTGCTCGTGCTGCGTGCCGAGCGCTGAGAGCCGAGAGCCGAGAGTAAGAGCTGAAAGCTGTCAGCGTGTCTTCGCGATGCCCGCGATGAACCGCGCCCACAGCGCGTCGTCGGCAGGGCTTTGCCGCGTCGGGTGGTAGTAGTTCACGAGCATCGCGTTCGAGATGAACTGCGTGTTGCCGAGATAGAGCATGTAGACGCGGCCGGGTCCGTAGTTGGCCACGATCTGCAGGACGGGAAAACCGGCGATCGTCTCCTTCTTAAACACAATCACCTTGCCGCCGCCGGCAACGAGCTGACGGCGGAGGCCTTCTTCGCCGGTGCCATCGAGGCTGTCGAACATCCCCGTCCCGGACGCCCACACGACGTTGGTTGAGACACGAGCGCGAAAGATCCCACGGCGCAGCGCGCTGAAGTCGCCTTCGTCGGGAATCACCAGGGCGCGATCGATGTCGTCTTTGGTTCCCCAGAGACACCCGCCTTCGATGGCAGCGATCAGTCGCGACTCGAAGTCGGCCGGTACGGCGAACTGCAATGGCAACGCGGGAATCTTGTCGCAGACAAGGTCCGTGAATCTGATCGTGCGCATCGCATCACGTGCGGCGGGATCCGGACCGACGATCCGGAAAGACGTGAAGAAGCGGTCGATATCAGCCTGAGGCAGCTTGCCCTTCGTGCCGAGGGTCGCAATGGTGTACATGCCCGCTTCGGTGTACACGACGCGCTCGCGGCCGATGAAGGGCCTCGACTCGAGCTCGCCTTCGAGCGAGAAGACGATCGACGGATACCCGTCGAAGTCTGCCGACGAGGAATCGAAGGCTTTCCCTTTCAACCCCTCCGCCATCGCGTCCCGGCCGGCGTCGAGCATTGCCCTGAGCGTCTTGCGATCGTTCTTCGCCACGACGAGAAACGCCGCGTTGTCCAGCGGAGCGAACTCGACGATGAAGGTGGCGTCCTCGAGGACGGTGGAGTAGCGGCCCGCGTTGTTGGGATTGACCGTCGGGGTGGCGGGCATCTGGACGACGAGCCCGGCCTCTTTCCAGGCGAACTCGACCCAGGGAGACTGACCGTAGCCGCGATCGACGCTGGCGAGCGTCAGGGCGAGCCGCAATGGACGCGGCGAGCCGAGCGTGGCGGGGCATGAGAACGTTCCTTCCTGCCCGATGGGCACTGCGGTCGACTGGATTCGGTCGACCGCGAGTGTAACCCGCCACGCGTCGCCGCCGCGCCGTCCGGCGGTCAGGCGAACGGATTCTCGTCCGCGCTCGGCCCGTAGATCGACGGCAGCGGGACGTTGAGCGCGCGCAGATAGACCGACAGCTGGCCGCGGTGGTGATACCAGTGATTGAGCATGATGGAGCGGAGCACCGCCGCGCGCGGCAGCGCCATCACTTCTCGATCGCCGTGCATCAGCCGCCACGTCGCCGCCATCGCGGCATCGTCCATGCCGCCGAGAATCGTCCGTGCCTTCGCGACGCTGGCGTCGAGCGCCGGCAGCAGCTCGCTTGTGGTCGCGGCGGCCGGCTGTGTGAACGGCGGCACTTGAAACGGCGACACCGCGGCGATCTCGGCGACGTTGCCTGGAATGGTCGCGACGTGCAGCGCGAGCTGCCCGAGCGACATCGACTTCTGCGTGCGGTTTCCACGCCAGCTGATCGTTCGGCACGCGCTCGAGGACGCGGCGCGTGGTCATGGCTTCCTGTTCGAGCTCGGCGATCAATCCTGCAGCGGCATTCATGATGTGAGTCTCCTTGTCCTTACGACGCTTCGGCGCGCCGGCGGATGCGCTCGAGCAGTGGGGTCCAGCCCTTGCCGAGCTCGCTGCGCATCTCGTCGGGGACGAAGCCAAGCGCGGTGTGGCGGAAGGTGAGCAGGGTTCCGCCCGGCGCTTCGCTGAGGCGGTACTGGATGTTCGAGACGACCGGCGCCGACATGAACAGCGGGCCCACGATCTCGAGCAGCGTTGGCCGCTTGATGGCCTGAACGACACCCCAGAAGTGGCCGTTGTCATCGCCGAGATCGCGGAACCATCGCCCGCCCGGGCGCAACTCGATGGTCATGGGCAGCGGCTTCCCGTCCGGCGTTTCGTTGTGAGGGCCCGATTTGTTCGCACAGTGCATCGAAGGTGCTCTGCAGCGACGAACGGACGTGCATTTCCTGCGTGATGCTGAGCATCAACTGCTCGAGGGATGGTGCGGTGGTGATCATGGATTTCCTCCCAATGGATTCGAGGTGTCGTCGTTGAGGTCAGGACGCGCTCTCGGCGCGCTCCTTGATGCGTTGGAGCTGGCGCCGCCAGGTACCGCTCGAAGCGGCTGGTCCACTCGTGCAGCGGCCGGATTGCCTCCAGGTTGGCGCGATACAGGATTCGCCGCCCGTCGCGCCGGCTGTCGACGAGGCCGACCTCGCGCAGGACGCGAAGGTGCTTCGAGACCGACGGCTGCTCCAGGCCCAGTGCGTCCACGATGTCGCCGACGGCGCGTTCGTGGATCGCCAGGTACTCGAGGATGTCACGGCGCCGCTGTTCGCCGACGGCGTTGAACGCGTCGGCACTGGACATTGCCCGTGGCATGTCCCAATCATATTCCCATATGGGAATGTGTCAAGTGCGGCTTCGCCGCCGCTTTCAGCTATCAGCTTTCGGCTGTCGGCTCTCAAACAACACAAACGCTGAGAACCGCTGATAGCCGAGAGCTGAGAGCCGAAAGCTGATCAGTTCCTCGTCACGTGCGCCGAGACCGCGAGCCAGCGGCCGTTCCGCTTGGCCCAGACGTCCGTGTAGCGGCCCGAACCGGCGCGGCCGTCCTGCAGGGTGTAGGTCGTGCGCGCGTGAACGATGGCGAAGTCACCCATCAGGCGGACGTTGACGTCATGCGCCGCGAGATCGCGGATCGTGACCGGCCGGGCCGTCACGTCGAGGAACGTCGCGCGATCGATGAGCGAGCCGTCCGCCTGCGAGCAGAGGAAGTCGTCGGCGAGGATCTCCTTGAAGCGGCTGACGTCCGAATGCTGCACCGAGCGGATGTAGTCCGCGTTGAGCGCCGTCAGCGTGGCGAGATCGCTGGCAGTGTCGGTCGAAGCGGTCATCGGTTCCCTCCCTGATGGCGACGCCGGCACCAGCGCGCGCAAGCCGCGGATTGTTGCCGGGTCGAGACTGACCACGACGGTCGTGTAACTGACGATGTCGGCGAGTACGGCTTCGCGCGGTCCCTTGCGCCACTCGTCGCTGCCGTAGAACGCGTCTTCCGCCGTCTGCCGCTCGGCGACGCCAGGGAAGCCGCGAATCAGGAAATAGGAATCGGCGTCGTGCAGCGACGGGCCGTAGCCGATCACGTCCACCTTCCAGCGCCGCAGCATCGGCAGCGCCTCGCGCAGGAACAACGCGTGGAACCGATCGCGCGTGCCCGGCTTCAGGTTGTACGAGCGGATCTCCACCACGCGAGTCGTCGTCGCTGGCTCCTGTGCCGCCGCCGGTTCATTCGATCCGAGCAGCAGGCACGCTGACACGGCGATCGCGCTGGGGAAGACTCGGCGATGACGGCTGGCGCTGAACATAACGGCTCCTCGAGACCAGTTGGCTGCGGCTGGCGTCGAGCCACAACAGCATCACGGCGTAGGCGCGCCACGGCCGCCATGCCTCGGAGCGCCGTTCGAGATCGCGGGCGCTCAGGTCGCCGGCGGCGCGGCGCAGTATCAAATCGCCGGACAGGAAGGCATCGGGCGCGTTGAACGCGCGCATCGCGATGTACTGCGTCGTCCAGTCGCCGATGCCGGGAATCGATCGCAGCGCGGCAAGCGTGGCCGCTTCGGCGTCTGCGGCATCGAAGCGCACGGCGCCCTCAGCGGTTCGCCGCGCGAGGGTGCGAATCGTGGTCGCGCGCGACGTCATCACGCCGGCGCGCTCGAGCGGAGCGGTGGCGAGCTCGGCTGGCGTCGGGAACAGGCGATCGATCGACTCACGACCGTCGAGCGGCGTGCCGAACATCGCCGCGATCCGTCCGGCGATGGTCGTCGCCGCGCGGACCGACACCTGCTGGCCGAGGATCGCCCGCACGGCGACTTCGAAGCCATCCCATGCTCCAGGCGTGCGGATGCCGGGATGCACGGCAAGCGGACGAGCCAGCAATCGATCGCCGCCGAGATGGTCGGCGATGACGGCCGGGTCGGCAGTCAGGTCGAACATGTCGCCGCACGCGTTCGACAATCCCGAGGAGCGCGCGAGGATCGGGACAGCGAACCTCGATCGCGAGCGCCGATCGCTCCGGCACGTGCGAGACGGCGAGATGTCCCATCTGTCCGTCGAAGCGGATGCTCCGGCGATAGGCCCCATCGGCCACCAGCTCTACGCCCGGCGTGGCACGGGCGCGCAGGAAGTTGAGGACGAAGCCCCAGTCGTAGGGTGGGCGATAGGCGAGCTGAAAGCGATAGCAGTCGGGATCGCGCGGTGGCTGCTGCCGCGCGAGACGCCGGAGCGCGCTCGGCGTGCGCTTGTAGATGCGCTGCATCTCGCTGTTGAAGCGGCGCACGCTGCCGTAACCGGCCGCCTGCGCGACCGCGCGCATGGGGAGCGCGGTCTCGTCGAGGAGCTTCTTGGCGAAATGCATGCGGCGCGTCTGCGCCACGTCGAGCGGGGTGGCGCCGAGATGCCGCAGGAACAGCCGCCGGAGGTGGCGCGACGTGACGCCCAGGCGATCGGCCAATCGGTCGACGCCGTCCTCGTCGAGCGCACCCTCGCCGATCAACCGCAGCGCGCGCGACACGACGCTCGAGGTGCCGAGCCACGCCGGCGTTCCCGGTGCCGCTTCCGGTCGGCAGCGGAGGCAGGGGCGGAAGCCCGCCGCGGCTGCGGCCGCAGCCGTCGCGTAGTAGCGGACGTTGGCGTCCTTGGGCGAGCGGGCCGGGCAGATCGGCCGGCAGTAGATGCCGGTGCTCGTGACGGCGATGAAGAAACGGCCGTCGAAGCGGGCATCACGTGCCCGCCGCGCCCGATCGCACGCCAGTCGATCCAGCTCCATCGCCTCAGCGAGCATAGCGCGGCCGCCGCTCCAGGACTGGCCGGAAACGGACCTGGTCAAAGGATCTGGTGATCTGGTGATCTGGTGATCTGTGCGATCTGGCGATCTCGGCGATCTGTGCGATCTGGGATCATCCGCGCTACAGTCGCTGGTAAGGAATCTCGGGGAACATCGGCAGCCCAGCGGCGATGATGATCGCGACCAGGTCGGCGCGCTCGTGAAACTCCATGTCGTCGCGGTTGATCACGACGGTATTCGGATAGAGCGGCGCGAGCCGCCGGAACTCGCGATCGATCAGCTTGAAGCGCCGCACCATGTTCTCGGCGTCCTCGTGCGGCCGGTTCCGCAGCCGGATGTGCTTCTCGATGGTGCTCGTGCTCGACGTCAACACGATGATGCGATCGGGATTCCACCAGTCGCCGACGTCGAGCACGCGACGCAGATCGTCGTGACAGTCGGCCGGATACTCCGCGATGTGCGCTTCGAGCGTGATCCGCGCGCCCTCGAAGAAGATCACCTTGTCGGGCCGATCGCGCTCGGCGGCATCGCGATAGTTGGCGTCGTACAGCGCGCCGAAATATGCCGTCACGCCCACCGGGTTCCGGCCTTCGGCGATATCCTCGAGGACCAGCGGCTCCCACACGCCCTTCTCGCCCTCGCCGTACGATCCGTTGTGATAGAGGTCGCCGAGCTGCCGGACCAGCGTGCTCTTGCCGATTCCCGGCCCACCGACGATGGCTACGCGCATCGTGTTAAGGATAGTATTGATGCCCACGGCGCAAACGCTCGGACCGGTCACGGTGCTCGCCAGCAACGACCACGGCCGCTATCCCGACGGCCACTCGCTCGTCGTCCGGGGCCGGGACGAGACGATTCTGATCGATCCGTCCATCACGGTCGCGGTGGCGGCCGAACCGCCTGGCGGCATCGATCGCATCCTCATCAGCCACGCTCACGAAGACCACCTGTCCGGGGTGTTTCGCTATCCGCAGACGCCCATTCACGCGCACGAGGCAGACCTGGCGGGCGTCCAATCGCTCCCGGGGCTGATGGCGGTTTACGGTTTGCCCGCGGACACCGAGCCGCGCTGGGCCAGGGAGGTCGTCGAACGCTTTCATTACGTCGAGCGGCCGGACGCGGTCGGCTTCCGCGATGGCGACACCTTCGACCTCGGCGGCGTGACACTCCGCGTGATTCATCTGCCGGGTCACACCAGCGGTCATTGCGGGTTCCACATCGATCCCGGCGGCATCCTGTTCCTCGCTGACATCGATCTCTCGGGCTTTGGTCCGTACTACGGCGATCGCTCCTCGAGCCTCGACGCGTTCGAGGAGACGCTGCGGCGCTGCCGCGATCTCGACGCCGAACACTACGTCACCTTCCATCACAAAGGCGTCGTCAGCGGCCGGGCCGCGTTCCTGACCCTGCTCGCCGACTATGCGGCCGTCATCGGCCGCCGCGAAGAACGGCTGCGCGACTGGCTCGTCGAGCCGCGCACGCTCGACGACATCGTCAGGCACCGCTTCATCTATCGCCCGCACGTGACTTTGCTGTTCGTAGAGGGCGTCGAGCGCCGATCCGCCGAGCTCCACCTCGAGCGGCTGGTGGCGCGCGGCGAGGTGACGGAGGTCGAACCCGGCCGCTATCAGCGGGTTTGACAGGCCTGCCGCCGGGTGTAGGATCCGCCAGTCACAGCAGGGGGTCAGGTCGTGAATCGTGAATCGGGCGTTAACCCAAATTCACGATTCACGACCTGACCCCTCTCGTCCGGGAACACTCGTTCGCCCTTCGCTCGCGTTGACCGTCACCTCGTGGGGGCCGGAAATGTCACAGCAACGTGGTCTCAATCGTCGGGCATTCCTTCGCAGCACCGGGCTGGCCGCCCTGGCTGGCACGTCGATCGGCGCCGGTCAGATCGGGACGGGAGGGCCGGCGCTGGCGCCGCGAGCCACGCCTGCGAGCAGCCGCTACGACTTCGACGCGATCGTCAGCCGGATCGGCACCGACTGCACGAAGTTCGACGGCCAGAACCGCATCTTCGGCAAGGACAGCGTCGAGGTCGGCATGGGCATCGCCGACATGGACTTCCGCGCCGCGCCGGCGATCACCAAGGCGCTCCACGGCCGCATGCAGCACGACGTGTGGGGCTACATGGACATGAACGGTCCGGCCGCCGCGGCCTACAAGCAGGGCATCATCGACTGGAACAAGCGGCGCTACAACGTCACGATCAATCCCGCCAACCTGATCCTGACGACCGGCGTGCATCCGGCGCTGGTCGCGACGCTCCAGACCTTCTGTCCCCGCGGCAGCAAGGTGCTGATGACGACGCCGGTCTATAACGGCTTCTACAGCGATTTCCCGTATGCCGGCGTCACCGCCGAAGAGAGCCCGATGCGGCTCGTCAACGGCCGTTACGAGATCGACTTCGAAGACTTCGAGCGCCGCGCGACGAGCGACACCAAGGTCTTCCTCCTCTGCAACCCGCAGAATCCGACCGGCAACTGCTGGAGCGAGAGCGATCTGCTCCGCCTGGGCGAGATCTGCCTCCGCAAGGGCGTCATCGTCCTGGCCGACGAGATCCACTGCGATTTCGTCAACAAAGGCCAGAAGTACACGCCGTTCTCGACGCTGCCGAACAAGGCGGTGGTCAACAACAGCATCACCTACAAGGCAGCGAGCAAGTCGTTCGGGCTGGCGGCGATGAAGCAGGCGTGGATGTTCTCGGACAACGCCGATCTCGTCGCGCGGGTGAAAGCCAACTACCTGATCGAGCTCAACATCCTCGGGCTCATCGCCAACAAGGCCGCGTACGCGGAGGGCGAGGACTGGCTCAATCAGCTCGTCGAGTACATCGACGGCAACCAGACGTTTGCCGCAGATTTCATCGCGGCGAAGATCCCGCTGATCAAGCACGTGAAGCCGCAGGGCACGTACCTCGCCTGGATCGACGTGACCGCCGTCGCCGAGCGCATCGGCGCGAAGAAGCTCGCGGACGAAGCCAACCGCGACCAGCCAGCGTGGCACGGCAGCTCACCCCGGAACAGATGGTCGAGCGCTTCTTCGTGAAGAACGCCAAGGTGCAGCTCAATCAGGGCGCGTCATACGGCCTCGGCGGCGCGAATCACATGCGCATGAACCTGGCGACGTCGCGGCGCATGGTCGAGCGTGGGCTCGCGAGCATGGCCAAGGCCCTCGCATAGGCCCCTGTTCCCTTGCCCTGCGCCCTCGCCCCTGCCCTCTCGGCGCTTGCCCTGAAGGGATCGGGATCGGGGATCGGGGCTATTGGGGCAGGGGACATCTCCCTTGCCCTTTTGCCCTTCGCCGGGCAGCCCTGATCCCCTGCCCTTTACCCTGATCCAGCCCGACCCATCGATCCCGATCCCTTCAGTCCTGTCGCAGCGCGTCCACGGGTGACGTCGAGACCGTCTCGCCACGCCGGAACGAGGCACGCGGTGATGGCGACAACGGCAAGGAGCACCGGCGCGGCGGCGAACGACACCGCGTCGAGCGGATCGACGCCGTAGAGCAGGCCGCGCATGACGCGCGTGGCGAGCATCGCCGCGCCGAGGCCGAGGATCAGCCCGGCCGCAGTAATCGCGAGGCCTTCGCGGACCACGATCGCGATCAGACCGGCGGGACTGGCGCCGAGAGCCGTCCTGATGCCCATCTCGCGCGTCCGACGCGAAACCGCATACATCAACCCGCCGTAGAGGCCGATCGCCGCCAGCGCGAGCGCGATGCCGGCAAAAACCGAGACCGAGCTCGCCGCGAAACGCGAATCGCCGGCGGTGTCCGCGAGGGTCGCCGACAGATCCTCGAGATTGTGCAGCGGCGCCGTCGGATCGACGGCCCGCACCGCGGCACGCAGCGCCGGCGCGAGATCCGCCGCCCGCCGTTCCGAGCGAATCACCAGGTAGATATCGCGCCCCGACACCAGGCCGCCGTGGTTGCCGAGCGCGGCGTAGAACTCGGGCTGCGGGGTGTCGGTCAACCCGTTCTTCAACACGTTGCCGACGACGCCGACGATCTCCGCGGGACGTCCCTTCTGGATAATGCCGTCGAAGCGGCGGCCCACGACCGGCCGGCCATCGTTGAAGAACGCTCTCACGAAGTCGTCGTTGACGATGAGCGGCGTCAGGCCGCCGGAGGCGTCGCTGTCGGTGAACAGCCGGCCTTCTCGAAGGCGCAGCCGCAGCGTGGCGAGGTAACCGGGCGTGACGACGTAGCCGAGTCCACGGGCGATGACCGGTTCAGGGCGATCTCCGGCCAGACGGAATCCGGCAATCATCGTCGTGTCGCCGAGCGGCGCCATGTTCGACGCGCCGGCCGTCTGGACGCCTGGCACCGCACGCAGGCTGTCGGCGATGGCGGTGGCAAGCTGCTGCCAGCGTGCTGCCGGAATCGGCGATCCCTGCGGGGTCACGCGCGCCGCGATGACGTGCGTCGCGTCGTAGCCGTTGTCGCGGGCCACCAGCCGATCGAAGCTGCGCACCAGCAGCGCCGCCCCCACGACCAGAACGACCGCGAACGCCGCCTGCACGACGAGCAGCGCCTGACGGGTGCGACGGCTGCGCTGACCCATCGAGCGCGCCGCGGCCGCCGCTGAGGCCGAAACCGAGATTGACGCGCGAGCCGTGCAGCGCCGGCGCGACGCCGACGAGCACGCTGGCCAGCATCGAGACCGCGCCGGCGAACAGGATGGGCGTCCAGTCGAGGCGGACCGCCGCGAGCCGCGGGAAATCGACCGGAACGATGATGGGCCAGGCGCGCACGATCAGCAGCGCGAGCCCGAGGCCGACGGTCGTCGCGACGGTCGACAGGGCCAGGCTCTCGGCGAGCAGCTGGCGTCGCAAGCGGCCGCGCCCGGCGCCAATCGCGGCGCGCACCGCGAGCTCGCGTTCGCGGGTGACGCCGAGCGAGAGCAGCAGGTTCGCGACGTTTGCACATGCGAGCAGCAGGATCAGCGCGACCCCGGCCACGAGCAGCAGAAGAATCGGCTTCACCGCCGCGGTCATCTGATCGGCAAGGCCCTGCACGCGCACGGTCGGCAGGCCGCCTTTCCCGAAGAGCAGTTCGGCGGCTTGCGGCCGCGGCCCCAGGGAGCGAGTGATCGCTGTCCCTTCGGCGGCCGCCTGTTCGGCGGTCACGCCCGGCCGAAGCCTGCCAATCGCCCAGAACACGTTGACGCCCTGTCTGGTGCCCGGAGTCGTTTGCGCGCGCGGGCGCAGAAACGGCGTGAAGAGCTGGCGATCGGGTTCGGGAAACGAGAAGCCGGCCGGCGCGACGCCGACAATGACGTACGGCCGCCCGTCGAGCGTGATCGACTGACCGACGGCGTCGGCGCGCCCGGCGAACTGCTGCCGCCAGTAGTCGTGGGCGAGGACGACGACATGGTCCGCGCCTGCGATCGCTTCCTCGGCGACGAAGAACCGGCCCGCCGCCGGAGTGAGGCGCAGGATGCTGAAGATCTCCGGGGCCAGCACGGCCCCTTCCACGCGATCGGCGTCGCCTCGGCCGGTGACTGTGTAGGCGCGCTGGGTGTAGGCGCCCATGCCCTCCATGGTCTGGCTCGCCGGGACGCCAGGCTTCGAACGTGAGGTCGCTGAGAAAATCGTCGCGCAGCGGCGACACGCCGTTCTCGTGGTACTCCGACAGCCGGACAATCCGCGAGGGGTCGTCGTAGGGCAGCGGGCGGAGCAGGACGCCGTACGCCGCGGCAAAGACCGCGGTATTGGCGCCGATGCCCAGCGCGAGCGTGGCGATTGCCACGACCGCAAACGCAGGGTTCCGCGCGAGCGTCCGGAGACCGTAGCGAATGTCGGTGGCGAGATCGCCGAGCCAGCGCAGCGAATCGGCATCGCGGGTCTGTTCGCGCAGCGACGCCGTGTTGCCGAACTGCCGCAGCGCTTTCCGTCGCGCCTCGTCCGGGCTGAGGCCGTCGGCGACGTAATCCTCGATGCGCCGATCGAGATGGAACTGCATCTCTTCGGCAAAGGTGTCGTCGCTGCCCGAGAACGTCTGTCGCAACCGTCGTATGAGGCCCATGGCGTCAGTTCCGAATCAACTTTGCGCGAAGCGCAGGACCTTGCCGACCGCGCGGCTCAGCCGCATCCACTTCTCCTCTTCCTCGGCCAGCTGCTTCTGGCCGAGACGCGTGAGGCGATACATGCGGGCGCGGCGATTGTTGGCGGTCACTTCCCAGGCGGCGCTGATCCAGCCGGCCTGCTCCATGCGGTGGAGCGCCGGATAGAGCGAGCCCTCTTCGACGCGCAGCGCCGAGTCGGAGACGGACTGCAGGTGGGTGACGATGCCGTAGCCGTGCGCGGGCCCGTGGTGCAGGGTCTTGAGGACCAGCAGATCGAGCGTGCCTTGGAGGGCGTCGGGCTTGCGCTTGCGGCGGAGGAGAACCATTCCCTAGATGTCTAGGGTAGTGAGCGCGGGCCGGAGAGTCAAGGGCCGTCGACCGTCGACCGTCGACTGTGGACCGTCGACCGTGGACAGTGGACCGTCGACCGTGGACCGTTCGGAGAGAATGAGCGAATGGTCGCGCAATCGGAGCCGTCACTGTCGGTGTCGCGCGTGGCGGCGGGGGATGGACCGTCGAAGTCGCTCGTGATGATGCACGGCATCTACGGCCGTGGCCGCAATCTGCAGGCGGTGGCGCGTGGCGTGACGGCGGCACGCCCGGAGTATGCGTGCTGGCTGGTTGACCTGCCCTACCACGGCGACTCGGGACCGAGCCCGCATGGCGCCACCGTAGCGGGGCTGGCGACCACGGTGCTCGACTGGCTACAGGAGAGCGACATCACGCCCACCGCGATCCTCGGGCACTCGTATGGCGGCAAAGTGGCGCTGGCGATGATGCCGTCGCTCGCGGCGCAGCCGCTGCAGGTGTGGGTGATCGACTCGACACCGGAGACGAAGACGCCGGCGGGAAGCGCCTGGGACATGCTCGGCATCATCCGCCGGCTGCCGCAGACGTTCGACACGCGCGAGGCCGCGGTGTCCGCCATCGTCGAAGCCGGCTTTCCGCTGGGCGTGGCCCAGTGGATGGGCACGAACCTGATGCGCAGCGACGGCGGCTTCGTGTGGCGCCTCGACTTCGACGTGATGGAGCAGCTGCTCCACGATTTCTTTCGAACCGATCTCTGGTCCGCCGTCGAGACCCCGCCGCCAGGTCACGAGGTGCACTTCCTGAAAGCGTCCACGTCGAGCGCGATCTCGGAGAGCGCGGTCGCGCGCATCACGGCGGCCGCGGACGGCGGCGGCCGCGTCCATATCCACCATCGCACCGGCGGCCACTGGATCCACGCCGAGTCGCCGGCTGTCGTCACCGAGCTGCTCGTCGAGCATCTGCCTCGCTGAACGCTGCCACGGCGGCGAAGGGATCGGGGATCAGGGATCGGGGGTCGGGGCTGCGGGGAACCGGGAGCAGGGCAGAGGGCTCAGGGCTGCCTTGGGGTTGGGGCAAAGCGGGAAGGGCAGGGCGCCCTCTCGCGCCTCGCTCCCTGATCCCATTCTGCCCCTTATCCCTTCTGCCCCTTTCCCTTTCACGGTGCCCCTTTCCCTTACCCCTGAGCCCTCTGCTCCGCAGCCCCGACCCCGATCCCTGATCCCCGATCCCTTCAAAGGCAAGGGCGCGGGAACAAGGGCAGAGGGCAGAGGGCAGAGGGCAGACCGGGCAGAGGGCAGAGGGCAGAGGGCAGAGGGCAGAGGGGGGAGGGCAAGGGACAAGAGCAGCCGCGCCGAAGTCGCAGACGATACACTCGGCCCGATGTGGCCGCTCGGAAGCACCCGCCCTCGCGCGATGGGCTGCATGCGCCTCTCGACCGCGCCCGATCGCGACCGGGCCGCCGCGATCGCGACGCTGCACGCAGCGTTCGCCAGCGGCATCACGCTGCTCGACACCGCCGACGCCTACTGCCATGACGACACCGAGACCGGCGATAACGAGCGACTGATTGCCGAAGCGATCGCCACATGGCATGGCGATCGATCGGCCATCGTCGTTGCCACGAAGGGCGGGCTGCGCCGACCCGATGGGCAGTGGGTCGCCGACGGCCGCGGCCGTCATCTCGCGGAAGCGGCCCGCGCCAGTTGTCGTGCGCTCGACGTCGATCGGCTCGCGCTCTACCAGTTGCATGCACCCGACCCGCGGACGCCGCTGGCAACGAGCATCCGGGCGCTTGCCGCGCTCAAACGCGACGGCCTGATCGAACGCATCGGCCTGTGCAACGTCACCGTCGGCCAGATCGAGCAGGCCCGCCGCATCGTCTCGATCGACTCGGTGCAGGTCTCGCTCAGCGTCCGCGACGACTCGGCGGTGGCCGGCGGTGTCGTCCAGCACTGCCTGGCGAACGACATCCCGATCCTGGCGTATCGACCATTGGGCGGGCCGCAAGGTCGCGACCGTGTGGCCGCCGATCCCGTGCTGCGCGGCATCGCTGACCGTCACGACGCGACCGCGTGTGAGCTTGCGCTGGCGTGGCTCGCCGACCTCTCTCCGCTCATCGTGCCGATTCCCGGACCGAGCCGCCTCGAGCACGTCGCATCGATCGCGCGCGCCGCCCGCATCGAACTGACCGATGCCGATCGCCGCGACCTCGACGAGCGGTTCCCGCACGGCCGAGTCGTTCGCTCCGGACCGTCGCGCAGCGTCGTGGCGATGCCCGCGAGCGGTGACGTTGTCCTCATCATGGGCATTCCCGGCGCCGGAAAGAGCACGTTGGCCAGGCGCTACGTTGCCGATGGCTATCACCGCCTGAATCGCGACGAGGCTGGCGGCTCGCTCAAGGCGCTGATTCCGGCGTTCGAGAAGGCGATCGAGGCAGGCCACACGTCAGTTGTTCTCGACAACACCTACGTGTCGCGCAAATCGCGCGCGCCCGTGATTGCCGCCGCGCAGAGAGTCGGCCTGCCGATTCGCGCGGTCTGGCTCGCCACGTCGATCGAAGACGCGCAGGTCAACGCCGCCTCGCGGATCGTCGGACGTTACGGACGCCTGCTCATGCCGGACGAGCTGAGGACCATCGCGAAGACCGACGTCGCCGCATTCGGACCGATGGTCCAGTTCCGATTCCAACGCGAGCTCGAGCCGCCGGATGCCGCGGAAGGCTTCTCCCGCATCGAAGCCGTCAGCTTCGAGCGCGTGGAACCCGCGACATCGGCGGGCCGCGCACTCATCGTCTGGTGCGACGACATCCTGTGGCGGAGTCGAAGTGGCGCACGAACCCCAAACGCCGCAGACGATGTGGAGGTGATTGCGGGGCGGGCGGCTATCTTGAAGCGATACGCTGACAGCGGGTGGCGCGTTCTCGGGATGTCGTGGCAGCCCGAGATCGCCGCCGGAACGCGTGCGGCCGGCGACGTCGCGAGTGCGATTGATCGGCTGCAAGCTGAGTTGGGCGTACCGATCGACGTCGAATACTGCGCGCACGAGGCCGGTCCGCCGACCTGCTGGTGCCGCAAGCCGCTGCCCGGCATTGGCGTGCTGTTCGTTCACCGTCATCAGCTCGACCCGAGGCAATGCCTCTACGTCGGCGACGGCGCGCAGGACCCGGGGTTTGCGCGCCGCCTGGGCTTCCAGGTACCGTCAGGCGGACGAGTTCTTCGAACGAGAGGCATTGTGAATCACGAACCGAACGAACAGGGAAGCCACACGTTCACGGTCGCCGTCGTCCAGGCCGCGCCGGTCTCGTTCGACGTCCGACGCACGCTGCAGAAGATGGCCGACCTCGGCGCCGACGCGCGGCGTCGTGGCGCGCGACTGGCCCTCTTCCCGGAAGCGTTCGTGTCGGCCTATCCTCGCGGCCTCGACTTCGGTGCCGTCGTCGGATTCGCGGACGCCCGAAGGGCGCGAGCAGTTCCGCCGCTACTGGGAGAGTTCGATCGACGTTCCAGGTCCGGACGTCGACACCATCGGCCGTATCGCCGCCGCCAATCACCTCTATCTGGTCGCCGGCGTCATCGAACGCGAGCGCTCCACGCTCTATTGCACGGTCCTCTTCTTCGCACCTGACGGTCGATACCTC
This sequence comes from uncultured Acidobacteriota bacterium, assembly GCA_963841895.1. Classification (GTDB taxonomy): domain Bacteria; phylum Acidobacteriota; class Vicinamibacteria; order Vicinamibacterales; family UBA2999; genus JACCSI01. The sequence continues at coordinate 66,599 of CAWJEO010000040.1, read as the reverse complement.
GGCAAGCACCGCAAGCTGATGCCGACGGCGAGCGAACGGCTGGTCTGGGGATTCGGCGACGGCTCGACGCTCACGACCGATCGACACCGAGATGGGACGGGTCGGAGCCGTCATCTGCTGGGAGAACTACATGCCGCTCCTGCGGACGGCGATGTACGCGAAGGGCGTTGACATCTACTGTGCCCCTACCGCCGACGCCCGCGACACGTGGCTGCCCACGATGCAGCACGTGGCGCTCGAGGGGCGCTGTTTCGTGTTGTCGGCGAACCAGTTCGCGCGCCGGCGCGACTATCCTGCTGACTATCCGACGCGGTTCGGCGACGACCCCGAGACGATCGTGTCGCGCGGCGGCAGCTGCATCATCGGCCCGCTCGGCCAGATTCTCGCGGGGCCCGACTACGAGGGCGAAACCATTCTCACCGCCGAGATCGATCGCCGCGACATCGCCAGGGCGCGGATGGACTTCGATCCGGTCGGCCACTACGCTCGTCCCGACGTGTTCAGGCTGATCGTCAACGAGTCGCCGCGGCCCGCGGTGGCGTTCGAGCGTGAGGAGACGGCCGCCGTCGATCTCGATCCTGAGCGTCGGGCCTCCATCTTGTAAGCCGCGGCGCGGTTTCCAAGCCGCCCGCCCTTCGACTCCCCGCGATATCTCGCCGTTTTCTGGCTGGCGTGGTCCTTGCCCTGCCGACCCCGGACCACACCCTATGACCAAACCCTTCGCCTTCGCCATGCTGCTCGTAGCCTCGACCGCGGCTGCACAGGAAAGCACGCCCCCGCCAGCGGCGCTGCGGTTTGGCCGCGAACCGGCGGTGGCGCCGGTCGTCGAGCCGGTGGTCGTCCCGTTCGAGCTCATGGCCAATCGGCCGGTCGTGCGGGTCACGATCAACGGCCAGGGGCCGTTCCCGTTGCTCCTCGGTCCTGAAGAACAGCAGACGCAGATCGATCCCGAGCTCGCGGAGCTGCTCAAGCTGAAGCTGCCGGAGCCTGGCCTGCCGCCGCTGACCGTCGATGTCGTGTTCAGCCCGAAGTACACCGCGAAGATGGAGATCGCGATCCAGCCGCTGACGCGCGTCGCCCCCGAGTTTCCGCCGGCGATGCGGCCGCGCGGGGTGATCAGCCTGGCGGCCTGGCGCGACATGCTCGTCACGCTCGACTACTCGCGGTGGAAGATCAGCATCGAGCCCGGCGCCCTGCCCGAAGCCAATCGCAAGGACGTCTTCGATCTCAACGCCGCCGGCGAGCTGCGGCTGCCCTTGTCGCTCGGCGGCGAGGCCATCGACTGTCACGTCGATCCGTGGTTCCCGAACGCGTTGCTGGTGCCGACCACGATGCTGGGCGAGGGACAACTGGCGGGCGAGCCGCGCGATCAGGGCATGATGAAGACGAAGGAGACGGCGCTGCGCGTGCGCGAGGGCCGGTTGTTGGCCGATCCCGTCCTCGGTCCCTTCGAGGTGAAGACGCCGCTGATCCTTCTCGCCGACACGATCGAGTCGGCAACCGTCGGCACGCCGTGGCTCGCGCGCTACGCTGTCACCTACGACCTCGCGCACGGACGCGTGCGTCTCGGCCGCCCGAGCAAAGAGCAGGGACGCTAAAGATTTAATCCCGCAATCCACTTGAATTGTCGTGGATTGCCTAAGGCTCTCGGCTTTCAGCTCTCAGCTTTCGGCCCGAAATGCTGATCGCTGATAGCTGAGAGCTGAGAGCGCCCGGCGTCAATGCCAGTGCTCGCCGGGCTTAAGCTTTCATTGGTGCCTGAACTTCCCGAAGTCGAAGCCGTCCGCCGCGCGCTCGAACCCGCCTTGCGGGGAGCGCGCTTCACCGTTGTCGACGCCCGTCGGCCCGATCTGCGGACGCCGTTCCCTCCCGATTTCTCCAAGCGTCTCGTCGGCCGCCGCGTCGAACGCGTCGATCGACGCGCGAAGTATCTGGTCGTCGTGCTCGACTCCGGCGAATGCGCTGCTGATGCATCTCGGGATGTCGGGATCGTTCCGCATCTCAGGCGTGGATGACGAGGCGGCTCATGAAGACGCGCCGCCCGGCCGCGTCAAGCACGATCACGTCGTTTTCGTCATGTCGAATGGCGCGGTCGTCACGTTCAACGATCCGCGGCGCTTTGGCTTCATGGATCTGGTGGCGCCGGGCGAGGCTCCGGCCCATGCGTCGCTTGCCGGGCTCGGGCCCGAGCCGCTCGCACCAGAGTTCGATGCGGCCGCGCTCGCACATGCCTGTCGGAGCAAGAAGACCGCGCTGAAAGTCGCGCTGCTCGATCAGCGTGTCGTCGCCGGGTTGGGCAACATCTACGTCGTCGAAGCGCTGAATCGCGCCCGGCTGTCGCCGCGGCGCCGGGCGTCGACGCTCGCGACGCGTCACGGCGAGCCGCGACCGACGGCGGTTGCGCTCGTGGCCGCGATCAAGCGCGTGCTGAACGACGCCGTGGTCAGCAGTATGGCCTGGCAGCGCACCGAGCCCACGGCCGGCGACGATACCGCGTACTTCCCGCACCGCTTCCGCGTCTACGACCGGGCCGGCGCCCGCTGCCGCAACGCCGGCTGTCCCGGCCGGATCCGCCGCATCGTCCAGGCTGGCGCGCGCGACGTTCTACTGCCCAGCCTGCCAGAGCTGACCGCGGTTTCGAAGTTTCCGCGGCTCAGGCTTGCCGAGCTCTATCGAGCTACTATAGTTGTGAACTCATTGACTCTAGATTTGCGTCTAACCCCGTAACATTCGAACCGCATAACCCCGTGACCCCGTAACCCCGTAACTCAGCACTGAGTAACCTCGAAACCGCGTAACCCCGACAACCGCGAAACCGCAGGATTCCCTGGTGCTGTCAGATCTCGACCTTCCACATCCTTCTGGCCCTCGGCGATGGCCCGTCGCACGGCTATGCGATTGGCAAGGACGTCGAGGAACGATCCGGCGGACGGCTCGATCCGACGACGGGCGCGCTGTATCAGGCGCTTCGGCGGCTCACTGATGATGGCCTCGTAGTGCCGGTCGAGGGTCCGGACGAGGCCGACGCACGCCGCAAGTACTTCACGCTCACGCCCCGCGGCCGGCGGGCCGCTGCCACGGAAGCCGGTCGGCTCGACGCGCTCGTCCGCACGGCGCGGCAGCGCAAGCTCTACCCGCAACGCGCATGACGATGAAGCTGTATCGCGCGCTGCTGCGGTTCTGCCCGGCGCGGCTTCGTGACGAATACGCAGCGGCAATGGAAGACACCTTTGCCCGGCGGCTGGCCGACGCGCGGGCGAGAGGTCCGCTTCGCTTCGCGAAGGTATGGCTCCGCGAAGTGGGTGGGCTGGCCGCGATGGCGTGGTCCGAAACCGTGGGGGCCGCACGGGTGAGACGACGGCAGCGGCGGCGCGAGACCGGATGGAGGGCGGGACCGATGGAAGGCATGACGCTCGAGGTCCGACAGGCGGCTCGCCGCCTTCTGCGCAGCCCGGTGTTCTCGATCGCGGCGGTCCTGACGCTCGCGATTGCGCTCGCCGGCAACGTCGCCATCTTCGCGGTCGTCGAACGCGTCGTGATCAACCCGCTCCCGTACCCCGATGCGGATCGGTTGATCAAGCTCACGCACACCGTGCCTCGCGTCGCCACGCAACACTTCGCCGCCATTCCGCCAGGCCTCTTTCTCGAGTACGCCGACAGGGCGCGAACCCTCGAAGCGACCGCGGCCTACCAGCAGGAAGACATGACCATCACGGGCGTCGGCGTTCCCGAGCGCGTGCGCGGCACGCTCGTGACGCCGTCGCTGGCCAACGTCCTCCGCATTCCTCCGCAGATTGGCCGCTGGTTCGCCGCCGATGAAGGCCTGCCGGGCGCGCCGCGGGTTGCGGTCCTTTCGCACGGGTTCTGGGTCCGTCGCTTCGGCGCCAATCCGGCCGTGACCGGGCAGGCCGTGATGCTCAACGGCCAGCCAACGGAAATCGTCGGCGTGATGCCGGTGACGCACGCGTTCCCGGACGCGCAGGTGGACCTGTGGATCGCGCATCAAGTGAGCCGCGCATCGGGCTTCGGGCTCTTCACGCACACCAGCGTGGCCCGAGTGCGCCCGGACGTCACGCTCGATCAGGTGGCCGCCGAGCTCACCGGGTTGATCCGGTCGTTACCTGCCGCGTTCCCCGGTTCTGCGCTCGCCCTGTCGCTCTCCCGCGATGCCGGCGACAAGATGCGGGCGACGCCGATCACCCTGAAGGAAGCGCTCGTCGGCAACGTGACCCGCGCGCTCTGGACGCTCGTCGCCGCGGTCGGCCTGGTGCTCCTGATCGCGGGCGCGAACGTCGCCAACCTCGTCCTGGTGCGTTCGGAGTCCCGCCAGCGCGAAGTGGCGGTCAGGCGTGCGCTCGGCGGCGGCCGCCGCGGCATCGTTCGTTTCTTCCTGGCAGAGAGTGTGCTGGTGTCAGCGGCGGGCGGAGTCATCGGCGTGCTGCTCGCGTGGGCAGCCGTGCGGCTCCTGGTCTCCACTGGTCCCGCGTCGCTGCCGCGCCTGAACGAAGTCGAGCTCGGCTGGCCCACGCTCGCGTATGCCGCGGCGCTGACGATGGTCGCTGCGGCTGCCTTCGGTCTCATTCCGCTCCTGCACAGCAGCTCGGTCGCCACCGCGCTCTCCGAGCACGGGCGCGGCAACACCGCAACCCGCCAGCGGCATCGCACGCGTCAGCTGCTGATGGCGGCGCAGGTGGCCGTCGCGTTGATCCTTCTCGTCGCAGCGGGGCTGATGGTCCGCAGCTTCCAGAACGTCCGCGCCATCGACCCCGGGTTCGCGCCGGGTTCAGCGCTGACCTTCCGCATCGCGCTCGAATCCGCGAACTACGCCGACCGCGAGAGCGCGGTCGCGGCGCATCACGAAATTCTCGATCGGCTTGCGGCGCTACCGGGCGTGATCTCCACATCGGCGGCGACCTGTCTGCCGCTCGCCGGGTCCTGCTGGGGAAACTCGATCTTCGTCGAGCGTCAACCGGGTGAGCAGATTCCCGGCTATCGGCCAGTGGTGTTCTTCCGCGCCGTCGCCGGCGGCTACTTCGAGACGATGGGCATGCCGGTCCTTCGCGGCCGCTCGCTCTCGCGCGACGATATCGAACGCCGCGAGCCGCACATCGTCATCAACCAGGCGATGGCGGACGCCTACTTTCCGAATCAGGATCCGATTGGACGGCGCATCGCCTCGTCCCGGCCGCCGAGCTACCCGGCGCCGGCGTGGATGACCATCGTCGGCGTCGTGGCGAATGCGCCGACCACCGGCCTGGTCGAGCCGTCGCGTTTCATGCACGCCTACATGCCCATGTCGCTGGCCGGCGCACCGGCGATTCCGGCCGGCGAGCTGGTCGGGCCTGACGTCACCGAAATGAGCTACGTCGTCCGGACGGCGACGTCCCCGCTCGCTTTCGTGTCACTGATTCGCGATGCCGTCGATGACGTCGATCGCAGTCTCGCGGTGGCCGACGTCCGGACGCTCGACGATCTGCTTGGCCAGGCATCGCTGCAGATGGCGTTCACGGTAGCGCTCCTGGCGATCGCCGCTGCGGTCGCGGTCATGCTGGGCGTGATCGGTATCTACGGCGTGATGGCCTACATCGTCGGTCAACGCACGGCGGAGATTGGCGTGCGGCTGGCGCTCGGGGCGGAGCCGGGAAGCGTCGCGTCGCGCGATCGTCCGCCAAGGCGGGCTGGTGGCGCTCGCGGGCATCGCGTTTGGGCTGGCCGCGGCGTGGGCGGGTAGCCGTTTCCTCGAAGCCCTGCTCTACAACGTCAGCCCGCGCGACCCCGGCATTTTCGCGGCGATGCGCGATTGTGCTGCTGCTGGTCGCGATGGCCGCCTGCTGGCTGCCGGCGCGGCGTGCCGCGCGGCTGAGTCCGGTTGACGCGCTGCGAATGGAGTAGTCGCCGGCCCGGCCTTCATTTCCTCTTTCGCGCCTTCGAGAGGACGAAGTCGTAGCTTGCGCGCAGCAGATCGCGCAGCGCATCCGGATGGATGCTTCGACAACCGGACGAGCACGCTACGGCATAGCTCTGGTAGTGCTCCTTGACGTAGTAGGTTTCGGGCTCCGCCTCGATCAGTTCGTCACGTGCTCGAACGACAGGCGTAAGACCAGTGAGTCCGGTTCGGCGGATCGATTCGAGGGCACGCAGGCGAACATCTGCCCCCGCACTTTCAGCGCGGGCGTGCCGTAGGTCGTTCCTTCCTCGACACCGGGCAACGCCATCCCCATCTCGCGCACCGTGGCCCAGGACACGGCGGACTTCGCGCGACGCGCGGGCGAGCGTTTGGGGGTGTGTGCCATGCGACCGATCGGCTCGAGTATAGAGGCACCGGCGCCGCACTGCACGCTGCGGACCTGTCGGGTGGGGAGTAGAATCCGGGCACGATGGCCGACGACCTGGCACGCCTGGATGCAATCAGCAGCGACCCTGTGACGATGGGCTGGATGGTGGGGTCGCCGCCGCCGCCCGACAAGATGGTGCGATTTGCCGACAGCTCGTTTGCGCGTTTTCCGCGCTCGCGCTGGTCGTATTCGCACATGCGCGAACTGTTGCCCACCTGCGTGGTCGCCCGCCGCGATGCGCCAGTGTGCCCGTTGCCGCGCGCCTTACGCGACGATCTCGACGGCGTGACGTTCACGACGCTCGGCGGCGGCCGCACGATGACTTGGGCCGACTCGCTTGGCGCCAACTTCACCGACGGGATCGTGATCCTTCACAAGGGCCAGGTCGTCTACGAACGCTACTTCGGCGCGCTCGACGAGTTCACGCCGCACCTCGCGTTCTCGGTCACCAAGTCGTTCGTGGCGACGATTGCGGCGACGCTCGTGCACGAAGGCGCGATTGACGACACGGCCACGGTCTCGCACTACCTGCCCGAACTTGGGAAGAGCGGTTATGCCGACGCGACGATCCGGCAGCTCCTCGACATGACGACTGGCCTCGATTACGTCGAGGACTACACCGACGAGAACTCGTCGATCTGGCAGTTCAGCCGGGCCGGTGGCTTCAGGCCGCGACCGCCCGGGTTACTCCGGCCCCGAGTCGTTGTACGCGTTACATCGAAACCGTGGCGAAGGCGGGGAACCACGGCGAGCGCTTCTCGTACCGGACGGTGAATACCGACGCGCTCGGGTGGGTGATGCGGCGTGTGACCGGAAAGAGTGTGAGCCAGTTGCTGCGCGAGCGGTTGTGGGCGCGGCTCGGCGTCGAACAGGACGCCTACTTCACCGTGGACGCGATCGGCGTCGAGTTTGCGGGCGGCGGTTTCAACGCAGCGCTGCGGGATGTTGCCCGGTTCGGCGAGATGATGCGGCTCGACGGCGTGTTCAACGGGCAGCAGATCATCCCTGCCGCTGTGGTTGCCGACGTGCGCCGCGGCGCCAGCAAGGACCACTTCGCGCTCGCCGGATATACGCTGCTGCCAGGATGGACCTATCGCAACATGTGGTGGGTCTCGCACAACCCGCATGGCGCATTCACCGCGCGCGGCATCCATGGCCAGGCGATTTACGTCGATCCGGCGGCGGAGATGGTGATCGCCCGTTTCGCCTCGCATCCGCTGGGGGCCAACGCCAATCTCGATCCGACATCACTGCCGGCCTATCACGCGGTCGCCGAGCACCTGCGCCGCGATCGCTGAATGCGCAGCGAGCCACGGTCCCGTTTACACCGCTCCACCATCAGATCTACCATGGTAGACATGGCGCTTGAACCTGAAGAACGAAGAGGTCGAGCGGCTCGCGACCGAGGTGGCACGGCTGACCGGCGAGTCGAAGACCGAGGCGATCCGCCGCGCCCTGGACGAGCGCCGCCGCCGCCTGATCGGCCCGTCGAAAGCGGAGCGTCGAGCGCGAGTGCTCAAGTTCCTCGAAACCAAAGTCTGGCCGAGCCTGCCCAAGCAGGAGCGGGGCAGACGTCTGACCCGTCGCGAAGAGGACCAGATTCTCGGCTATGGGTCCGACGGCGTATGACCCTCGATTCGTCCGCCCTGGTCGCGATTCTGTTCTCGGAGGCCGGTCACCTCGACCTCGTCGATCGCATTCTCGACGCCGATGCCGTCCGGGTCGGCGCGCCAACCCTCGCCGAGACCGACCATCGTCGTCAGCGCGCGCTGGCGCAAGCCGGCGCTCCGTTCCGTCGAGGCTCTGGTCCGCGAACTTGGCGTCGCTGTCGTGTCCTTCGGCGACGCTGAATGGAAGGTCGCGACGACGGCCTACCAACGGTTTGGTCGCGGCCGGCACAAAGCCGCGCTCAACTTCGGCGATTGCCTCGCGTATGCCACGGCGGCGGTGGCCGGCGACACGTTGTTGTACGTCGGCGACGACTTTGCGTTGACCGACATCCGGGCCGCTTAAGGACGAATCCGAAGCGATCCACGAAGGACTTCCGATGATTGCCACGTTCCGCCGCCGGGCCACACTCGTTATCCTCGTCGCGGCGTCGCTTGCGCCGACGACGACGCCGCTCCAGGCGCAGGCGCGCAGGCCAATTGCCGAGTGGCGGGCGGCACACGAGCGGCAGATTGTTGACGAACTGCTGCAGTTCGTCGCGATTCCCAACGTCTCCGGCGCCGACGACATGACGCCCAACGTGGCGATGCTGAAGGCGATGTTCAGCCGCCGCGGCTTCACCGTGGAGCAATTCGACGGCACCGGCGTGCCGGTCGTGTTCGCGTCGATGGACGTCCGTCGCCGCGCGGCGTGCTGACTTCTACATCCACTTCGATGGTCAGCCGGTTGACGCCAAGGAATGGACGCGGTGCCAGCCGTTCAAGCCGTGCATTTACGGGCCGAACGGCCAGGTCGCGCTGGATCCGTCGCTGAAGTCGTTCGATCCGCAGTGGCGGGTCTACGGCCGCTCGGCCGCCGACGACAAGGGGCCGATCATCGCGCTGCTCAACGCGGTGGAAGCGTTGCGCGCGACCGGCTCGGCGCCGGCCTGGAACATCCGCGTCGTGCTCGACGGCGAAGAAGAAGCGGGCTCGGCCAACTTCCTGCCGATTTGCCGCGGCCCGCGCCGATGCGCTCAAGAGCAGCCTCGCGATCACGCTCGACGGCCCGCGCCATCCGAGCGGCCGGCCGACGTTCTATTTCGGGGTGAGGGGCGGCGCCGGCATGGCGTTGACCGTCTACGGGGCGAAGAACGACCTGCATTCGGGCAACTACGGCAACTGGGCGCCCGATCCGTCGATGCGGCTGGCCAAACTGCTCGCGAGCATGAAGGACGACACCGGCCGCGTCACCATCAATGGCTTCTACGACGCGGTGACACCGCTGACGCCGACCGAGTCGAAAGCGCTGGACGATGCGCCCAACGTCGAAGCGGTGCTCAAGAAGGATTTTGCGGTCGTGATGCCGGAGCGCGGCGAAGAGCGGCTCGAGCGGAAGCTCAATCAGCCGACGCTGAGCATCCTGGCGATGGAGTCCGGCGGCGGCCTGCGCGCGCCGGCCCGCTCGGCGATCCCGGCGTCCGCATCAGCGCGGCTCGAGATGCGTCTGGTCCACGGGATCGACCCGCAGAAGCAGAACGCCCTGGTCATCGAGCACGTGCGCAAACAGGGCTACTTCGTGATCGAGGGCCGCGATCCGACCGATCAGGAACGGATGACGCACCAGCTGATCGCGCGTGTCGATCCGCGTCGCGGCTCGACCGCGCCGCGCGTTTCGATGGACGATCCGATGGCGAAGACCGTGGTCAGCGCGTTGTCGCAACTGGGCATGCCGCTCGTGCGCATGCCCACCCTCGGCGGCAGCATGCCGTTTGCGACATTCAGCGATCGCATGCCGACAGTCGGACTCTCGATCGTCAATCACGACAACAACCAGCATGGGCCGGACGAGAATCTGCGGCTGCAGAACCTCTGGGAAGGCATCGAGATGCTCGCGGCGATCATGCGCATGGGCGCGTGACTGGACGAAAATACGCCAGCTTTAAACGAACTGAAAGAGCGGGCCACGAAGTACACGGTACAAGTCACGATGGCCTTTTGACGAAGGCGTTAGGATCAGCATCTGAGTGGTTCGCGGGTTGCTAGAAATACTACGTGGGCCGTTCCTCATGACGGCTTAGCGGTTCGCTCGCAAGGCCGGCAGGATCTACGATGCTGAGTACCGTGAACGTTCACCCTCGCCCTGTCACCAGGGTCCGCGGGCGAACGCGGGCACGCAGCCTTGCCGTTCTTGAGCGCCAGACGCTCGTCTGCCCGCTCGAAGCCGTCGAGGCTTCGTGCATCCCAACGTCCGCGCCCAGGCCGCGGGTGATGGGTGGCCGTGAGCTTACTTCGTTGCGACCGCGACGTAGTCAGTTTTCATTACCCGTTCCCGTTGCACGGCGATTCGGCCTTAGCGTGGTACGGACCGGTTCGAACGGCGTGGCAACGAAAACTGACGAAATCCTATCTTCGTGCTCTTCGTGCCTTCGTGGCTGGTTGTTTCTATTCGTATCGCAGTGCCAGGATCGGATCAATGCGACTGGCGCGGTGGGCAGGAATCATGCCCGCGGCGGCTGACACCAGCGCGAGGAGCGCGACGGTCGCTGGCGGCGATCCACGGATCGTTCGGCTGAATCCCGTAGAGCTGCGTCGAGACGAAGCGGCCGAGGCCGATGGCCGCGGGAATGCCGATGGCGAGGCCGATGCCGAGCAGCACGACGACTTCCTTCATCACGAGCCAGAGCACGTTCCCCGGCTCGGCGCCGAGCGCGAGCCGCAGGCCCAGCTCCTTCCGCCGGCGCGCGACGACGAACGCCATGACGCCGTAGAGACCGACCGAGGCGAGGATCGTCGCGAGCAAGCCGAACCCCGCCGACAGCATGGCGATCAGGTGATCGTTGAGCAGCGTCTCGTCGAGCTGTGCCTCCAGCGTCTTCAATTCGTAAACCGGCATCGCCGCATCGAGCTGTCGCACTTCGTTGCGGATGATGGTTGTAGGCCGATTCCGACGCCGACTGCGCGCGCACGTAGAACGCCGTGCTGCCCTTGCCCCACCGCGGGACGAAGACCTGGCGATGAACGCCTTCGCGCGGGCCTTCGTACAGCGAGTTGTCGACGACGCCGACGATCTCGATGTTCAGCTTCGTGTTCGGCCCGCCGCCAAAGCCGAGACGCTTGCCGATCGCGCTCTGCTTCGGGAAGAAGTGCTCCGCGAACTTGCGATTGACGATGGCGACGCGCGCATCTTCCTGCCGCGTCGAGCCGCGTGAAGTCGCGGCCCTCGAGCATCGGAATCTGCATCGTCGCGAAGTAGCCGGGCGAGAGCGCGTTCATGAACGCCTGCTGATCTTCGCCGTCGGCGAACTTGTAGCCCTCGACGCCCATGCTGCTGTCCCATTCGTTGCCCGACAGGATCGGAACCACTGCCGTCGCCGCTGAGGTAATCCCCGGCGCCGAGTTCAGCCGCTCGAGCAGCTGTTCGTAGAAGTGCGCCGGTCCGCGCCGTCGTCGTAACCGCTGAGCGCGGGCGAGACCTGGAACGTGACCAGGTTGTCGATCTGTGACGCCGGTTTCGGTGCCCTGCAGGTTCTGCAGGCTCCGCACGAAGAGGCCGGCGCCGAAGAGCAGAAGAAAGCTGAGCGCGACCTGCGCCGCGACGAGGCCCTTTCTGAGGAAGAGCGACCGCCCGGCACCGGCGATGGCGCCAACGGTGTCCTTGAGCGTGAGCCACGGATCGGGGCGGCTCGCGCCGAGTGCCGGGAGCAGCCCGAAGATCACGCCGGTCGCGATCGAGAGCGCCAGTCGTGAACGACAGGATGCGCAGGTCGGGTGTCGCATCGATGAGGAGCGGCTGCCCCTGGGTGGGCACGAGCGCGAGGAGCGTCTTGGTCAGCGCGATCGAGAGCCAGATGCCGAGCGCGCCGCCGATGATCGAGAGCACGAGGCTTTCGGTCAGGAGCTGCCGCACCAGTTGACCGCGGCCCGCGCCGAGCGACAGCCGGACCGCAATCTCGCGCTGCCGCATGATGCCGCGCGCGATCAGCAGGTTCGCGACATTCGCGCAGGCGATCAGCAGCACCAGCCCGACCATGCACATCAGCACGACGAGCGACGTCGAGAACTCGTTGCGGAGGCCCGAGTAGCCGATCGCGGCGCTTTCGACGCGCAGCTGACCCTTCATGAACTGATCGCGCGCGTACTGCGACCAGTCCTTCGCGCCGGGCAGCGTCGTTTCGTGCTGCCGCAGCTGGGTGAAGAACGTCTGCAGCGGGCGCCGCCGCCGACTCGACGGTGTAGCCGGGCTTGAGCCGCGCGAACACCTGCACCCAGCGCGTGCGCGGATTGTCCATGTAGACCCATTCCCATTCGGGAACGACCACTGGCTTCATCTGGATCGGCACGCGAATCTGCGGCGCGCTCGCCGGATCCAGGCCGACGAATCCCTGCGCCGACACGCCGACGATGGTCATCGGGTAGTTGTTGACGAGGATCTTCTTGCCGACGACGCCGGGGTCGCGCGAGAAGCGACGGACCCAATAGTCGTAGCCGAGGACGACGACGGGATGGCCGGAATAGGTCTGATCGTCTTCCTGCGAGTTGAAGACGCGGCCCATCGCCGGTTCACGCCGAGCATCGTGAAGAAGTTGCCCGACACCATCTCGGCGGAGAGCCGTTCGGTCTGGTTGTCGACCGCAACCGACGTTTCGATCGAGCCGGCGGCACAACACCTCCTGAAGCGGCTCCGCTCGCTTCTGGTACTCCTGATAGATCGGGTAGGAGTGCTGGCGAATCCCCATGTTGCTGCCGTTGTGGGGACCGGTCTGATAGAGCATCACCAGCTCATCCGGGTTCTTCACCGGCAGCCGGCGCAGCAGAATCTGGTCGATCAGCGTGAAGATCGCGGTATTTGCCCCGATGCCGAGTCCCAGCGACAGGATGGCGACCAGGGAAAACAGCGGGCTGCGGACCAGGCCGCGGACCGCGTAGCGGATGTCGTTGGGAAGCGTCATGCGGGCTCAACCCGTTAAGGTTGCGGGCTTGACGGGACGGCAGCGCAGACGGTTGCTCGGCGCCCGGGCCGCTCGCGAGTTCTGCTCAATCGTTTCCGGTCGAGTTCGCGCGAGGCTGTCGATGGCCGACGCAAGGGTCTGGCCCTCGGTCAGCAGGTCGGTCCACAGATCGCCGACCTTCTCGATCCGCGCCGGCATGTTGCGCAGCGTGAAGTTCGTCGGCGTCGCCTTGCCGTCGGCCACCTCTTCCCATGTGCACGGCGCCGAGACCGGCGCGCCCGGGTCGCGCGCGAACGGTATACGCCGCCGCGAACGTCGCGCTGTAGCCGTTGCGGCCGGTGTCGACGTAGATCCGCCGCCGCGGATCGACCTTGCTGAACTCCTGCGTCAGGTGATCGGGATCGCGCGCGACCAGCAGTCGTGCCGACCGTTGCGTGAACCTCGCCGCGTCGCGCCAGCGTCACCGACGCCGCGAGCGGAACGACGATGTGATAGCCCTTCGAGCCCGTTGTTTTGATCCAGCTCTTGACGTCGAGCTCGGCGAGCAGCGCGCGAAGCGCCGAGCGCGGCGCGCGTGCAGCGTGACCATATCGTCGTCGCCGCCGGATCGAGATCGAACACGCAGACGTCGGGACGCTCGAGCCGCGGCACTCGCGACGGCCAGACGTGCATGGTCACGCAGTTCTGATTGGCGAGCCAGCGCAGCGATCGCGCGTCGGTCACGAGCGGATGGTTGACCGTGCCGCCCTTCTTCGGCACCTCGACGCGCTCGAGCCAGGCGGGGAAGCCGCGCGACAACGTTCTTCTGGAAGAACCCGTTCTCGCCGATGCCGCGATTGAAGCGCTCCATCGTGATCGGCCGCCGCTCGATGTGCGGCAGCATGACCGGAGCCACGAGTATCGTAGTAGTCGACGAGCTCCTGCTTGGTGATCCCCTCGTCCGGGAACATCAGCTTGTCGGGATGGGTGATGACGACGGTGTCGCTCACGCGCGGCACCATCTCCACGGGCGGGGAGGCCAACGAGGCGCGGATGACGCAGTTTGCCGTTCCCGGTCCATTCGATGAACGACACCTTGACGCTGAGCTCGGGACGGACCCAATGCGCACGCAAACGCGGCAGGCCGATCGCTTTCGTGAACGGCGACGCGGGGATCTCGAGCCGATCGAGCCGGGCGCGCACGTCGATCAACTGTTCGTTGTCGTAAGCCGGTGCCGACCTTGCCGGCGAACAGCAGATCATCGCCGCTGTCGATGGCCGACGAGCAGCGCGCCGAGGCCGACGCGCGCTCCTTGTGGATCGGTGAAGCCGCCAATCAGGAACGTCGTGCGTGAGCTCGCACTTCATCTTCAACCAGTGCGGCGAGCGGCGGTGTTCGTAGGGCGCCGTGCGGCGCTTGGCGATGACGCCCTCCCAGCCTTCGCGGCAGGCCACGCGTCCAGGGTTCTGCATCATGACCAGGGCGACGTGCTCGAGCGGCATCGCCAGCGGCAACGCGGCGAGCAGCGCCCGGCGTTCGTCGAGCGATCGCGCTCCGGACGTCGGCGTCGAGCCACAGCACGTCGAAGACGTGATAGCGCAGCCGCCTGCGACCAGGTCATCTCGCCGTCGAGGATCGCCTCGGTGACGGGAAGCTGCGGCAATGGCCGCGGCAATCGCCGGCAGATGCTGCGGCAGCCGATTCCGGGAAAACAGCTGCACGTCGGGGCCGCGCTTGAAGCTAGCAGCCGGATCCCGTCGAATTTGCGCTCGAACACCCAGTCAGGCCCGGCGAACCGCTCCTGCGTCAGCGTCGCGGCCATGGGTACGATCCAATCGGGCATCGAAGTCATGAGCGGTCATGGCCGCTGCCGTCTCGCATTTCCCGCCACCTCGGCCGCAGTTCCTGACAGGGGGACTGTCCCCGTTTTATTGTTAACCAGCTGCGGCAAGTCCGCGCGACAGACGAGGATTCTGCCATTACACTTGCTCCGCGGCCGAACAGACGGAGGGAGTGACGGCATGAAGCGAATGGCTCTTGGCAGCAGTCCTGGTCCTCGCGGGCCATTCGACCGCGTTTGCGACCTGGTCGGTCATTGCCGTCGATGCGAAGACCGGGCAGGTCATCATCGCGTCGGCAACCTGCGTGCGGCAGGCGGGCTTCCCGAAGCGCGAGCCGAACCCGGCGCGCGACCTGATGGATGTGCAGGCCGTGATCGTGCCCGGGCATCGGCGTCGCCGCGTGCCAGGCCGGCGTGGACAACACCCGGCGGAACCAGATGCTCGTCTACAACGAGCTGAAGAAGGGCACGCCGCCGGCCGACATCATCGAGATGCTCAAGAAGGATCCGGATTTCGAGCGGCGCCAGTTCGGCATCGTCGCCATGCCGAACGGCGGCACGATCACCGCGCGCAACAACCGCGCCGGCTTCAACGGCTCGGGCAACTCGGTGTCATCGCTCTACTTCGGCGGCCAGGTCGGCGACTTCTACTACCAGGTGCAGGGCAACACGCTGCTCGGCGACCAGGTGATGCACCTGGCGGCGCTCGCCTTTACGCGCGCGACCGGCACGCATGGCCGATCAGGTGATGGCGGCGATGGAAGCGGCCGACGTCAACGGCGGCGATCATCGCTGCAACTGCGGCAACAACCCGCTCGACTTCGTGCCGTGCGACAACAAGACCGCGCACGTCGCCTACATCGCCATCGCCGACAAGGCCGATCACGCCGGGCGTGACGCACAACGACGGCAAGTACTTCGCGTTCATCAGCGTGACCGACGACAACACGAAGAAGGGCGAGAGCGGCAACCCGGTCAAGACGCTGCGGATGCGCTACGACGCGTGGGTCAAGGCCGGCGCGAAGCGGCTCCCGGCGCCGGACCCGACGCTCTACAAGCCCGCGCCGTCCCAGTAAGCATCTACAAGGCACGAGCCAGGCACAAACGGCACGACAGTCCACGAAGTCATACGGCCTACAGACTGCGTGCCTTCCGTGGACCGTGACTGTGGCCCGTAGACCGAGTGTGTCGTCTGACTGCCCGAACGCATACAGCGCCGCGGTCGTGCGGACGTAGATCCGGCCGTCGGCAAAGGCCGGCGTCGCGTAGGTGTCTTCGCGCGAGATCGTTGACGACGAGCGGCGTCAAATCGCCGCCGGGCTCGACGACGACGATCGCGCCGGCTTCGCTGGTGAAGAAGATGTGGCCGTCGGCGGCGGTGGGCGACGCGTAGTGCGAGCCGGGCGCGCCGGTGAGCCGGCCCTGCTTGATCATCGCGCCGGTTTCGGGATTGAGCGTCGTGATGATCCCGTTGTCGTTGACCATGTAGAGCACGCCGCCGTAGAGGAGCGGCGACGGCAGCTGCGGCACGCTGCGCTGATACTTCCAGCGGATCGCCTTGTCGCTCATGTCGCCCGAGCCGCCGAGACGAATCGCCAGCATGCCGTTCTCGGAGTCGAGCGCGGCACGGTAATACGCCCATTCGTCCTTGGTCAGCGAGCCGTTGGTGTCGAGGTCGGCGACGTCGAACCAGAACGCCTGCGTGTATTTCGGAAACTCGGTCTTCGACGATCGCGCCGTTGCCGTCGGCGTCCGCCGTCTTCCACACCTCGTCGGCGAGCGGCACGGTGACCTTGTTGCCCGGATCGTTGACCGGCGCGCCGTAGCCGTTGACGTAGATCGTGTCGCCGCCGATGACCGGCGTCGACTTCATCTCGAACGACAGCCCGCCGACCCACCAGAGCTTCTTGCCGGTCGCGACCTCGTACGACGTGAGCAGGAACGATCCGGGCAGGATGATCTGATCCTTGCCGTCGGGCGCGCGCCAGAGAATCGGCGTCGAGTGGCCGCTCTTCGCTTCGGGACGATCGACCTTCCACCGGACCTTGCCGGTGCGTTTGTCGACCGCCATCAGGTACGACCCGAGGCTCTGATCGCACGCGAGGACCAGCAGATCACCGACGATCACCGGCGATGCGCCCATCCCGTAGATGTTGTTGAACGGCCCGAGCGGCATCTTCCACAGCTCGCGGCCCGCCGCGTCGTAGGCAATCAGGCCGTAGTCGGGGAAGAACACGTAGACGCCGTTGGCTTCGACCGCCGGACTCGGCGACGCCGGGTTGTTGCGCTTGTCGACGACCTTCGTCTTCACCTGCGGCGCCGGCCGCTCCCAGAGAATCTGGCCCTTCGTCCGATCGACCGCGATCGTCACCAGCGCGTCGCCGCGGAACGCCGTCAGGTAGATCGCGATCGTCGAGCAGGATCGGCGACGAATGGCCCGGCGGCAGCGGCAGCCGCCAGCAGCAGCTTCTTCTGCGGTCCGAACTCGGTCGGGACGTTGGTCGCGGTCGAGATGCCGGAGCCGTTCGGTCCGCGAAAGCGCGACCAGTCCGGCGGCTCTGCGGCCTGCGTGACCGTGGCGTCCGGCGGCAAGGCCGAGGCCCAACGTCAGGCTGCCGGCGAGCCAGAATCCGGCGCGGCGAAGGGGCGAGTGCTCCATCGCCGCAGTATACTTTCGGCACTTTCGAATCCGCGCGCCGGCGGTTGGTCCCTTTCCCGTCCCATCGTCCGCGCCGTTCTCTGCGAGAACACGCGATGAAAAGACGAGAGTTTCCTGGTGTCCTCCGTGATGGGATCGGTTGCCGTGGGCGCGAGCCCGCCACGACCGGCCAGATCGCGCTGAACGCGCTCCGAGTTCGACGACGCGCCGCGCAGACGGCGCACGGCCGGCGACGCGCAAGATCCTGATCGCCGGCGGCGGCTTCAACGAGGCGTTCATCCGCTACATGGCGCAGCTCACCGGCAAGCCGCGGCCGCGCCTCTGCTATCTGCCGACGGCATCGGCCGACTCGCCGTCCGGCATCGTCTCGTGGTTCCGCAACTGCGCCCCGCTCAACGTCGAGCCGCATGCGCAGGAGAGCTTCATCGCCAGCCCGCGCCAGACGCAGGAGCTGGGAAGAAGTCTTTCTGTCGATGGACGGCATCGTCTGCTCCGGCGGCAACACGCTCAACCAGCAGGCGATCTGGAAGGCGCAGGGCATCGACGTCGTGCTGCGGCAGGCCTGGGATCGCGGCATCGTGCTCGGCGGCGCCAGCGCCGGATCGCTGTGCTGGTTCGAAGAGGGCACGACCGACTCGCGGCCCAAGGTGCTGACGACGGTGCAGTGCCTCGGCTTCCTGAAGGGCAGTCACTCGCCGCACTACGATCGCGAGGTCGATCGGCGTCCGCTGTATCAGAAGCTGATCGGATCCGGGCGAGATGAAGCCGGGCTACGCGTGCGACAACGACGCCGGCATCTACTTCGAGGACAACGAGGTCAAGCGCGTCGTCGCCACGCGCGCCGGCGCGAAGGTGTATTACGTCAGCGTCGTTGAGCGGCAAGGTCGTCGAGAAGGTGATGGAGCCCGAGATGATCTCGTGATCGTGATCTGGTGATCTCGTGATCTGAAGATCGCAGATCGCCAGATTCATCAGATCAGAGATCACCAGATCACCAGATCACCAGATCACCAGATCTACTGACACGTTCGCCTTGAGGAACTCGATCACGCCCGGCCAGATCCTCGTCGGCCTTGTCGACGTCCAGCGTGCCGAGCGCGTTGTGCGGACCCATGAACGCGTGGCCCGTGCCCTTGTGCACCGTGAACTCGACGTCCTTGCCGATCGCGCGCAGCCGCGCCTCGAGCTCCTTCGCCTTGTCCGGCGGAAAGAACGAATCGTGCTCCGCCATGTGGCCGCGCACCTTCGCGCGTTCAGCTTCGACCAGTCGGGCTCGTTCGCGCCCTGCGGGAATCCGTAGAACGCCACGACCGCCTTCACCTTGTCGGGGCGATTGGTGGCGATGATGAACGACAGCATGCCGCCCATGCAGAAGCCGACGACGCCGACGTTGTCGACTGGTGACGGCGGGATGCTGCAGCAGGTAGTCGATCGCCGCGCTCATGTCGCGGCCGGCGCGTTCGGGCGGCAGCTTCTTCATCAGTTCCGCGGCGAGATCCATCTCGTCGTGATGCGCGATCTCGCCGCGGTAGAGATCGGGCGCGAGCGCGACGAAGCCGCCGGACGCGAGCCGCTCGCACATCTCCTTGATCCCGGGATCGAGGCCCCACCATTCCTGGATGACGACCAGGCCGGGTCCGGACCGCTCGCGGGGTTTGGCCAGATAGCCGGTGCGGTGCTGCCTCCACTCGGGAAGGTAACGAACTCAGGCATGGGTTGGATCGCTTAAGGATACCGGGAATTGCGCCGCGCGAAACCGTCGTGTGCGAGGGTCAGGAGGGCGACGGTCGCGGTGTCGCTGCGGAGCGTGCGCGGCCCCATCGCCACCGGCGCGAACCCGTGGCGGCTCGAGCAACCCGCGTTCGAACGCATTCCACCCGCCTTCCGGACCGATCGCCAGAGCACAGCTGGTGGCGGTGCCAGCACGAACCGATTCGCTGACAGACTGATTAAGTCGCCCCGGGATGCGCGATCAGCCGCAGGCCGCTCCGGGCAAACCCATCCAGGTGATCTTCGACCAGCACCTTGAGCTGGCGATGGATGGAGACGTCCGGCAGATGGGTGTCGGCTGCCTGCTGCAGCCCCTCGATCAGCAGCGGGCGATAGCAGTCCGGAGTCAATGACGTGGGTGTCGAAATAATTGCGTTCGACGCTCTTCGGCGTTGGTCAGGATGATCTGCCCGACGCCGAGCGCCGCGATCTGCGCCCACAGCCGCGCATCACTTTCGGCCGCGGCAGCGCGAGCAGGAGGTCGATCGGCGGGCGCGTCGACTCGCCGGGCTCGATGGCGCAGTGGATATCGACGCGTCGCGGTGAGACGTGGCGATCAACGGTCGCGAGTGCCGCGCCCGCCGCCGATGCACCCGACGCGAATCGTGCGCGCCCGGTGCAGCTCTTGAGCACTCTCGCGATATGCCGGGCACGTTCGCCCTCGACCCGCGCCATGCCGTCTGCACCGATCTCGTGCGTCTCGAGAAGGATCAGATTCACGGCCGGCCGATCCTACCGCCTGCGCTCGCACGCACCTTGCCCGTCGTCCGACGCTGGCAGCAACGTGATAGCCCGACCCCTTCCTAAAGCTTCACGCCGCTTTCGAGCCGATCCGACTCTGAGAGGCTCTCGCCTCAGCTATGTCCGATCTTCGCGCCGCCGCTGTTCCTTCTCGTTTGTGTGCACTTGCCATCGCCCTGTCGCTTGCGGCGGCGGACGGGCTCATGCGCGGTGAGGTGACCGACGCCTCCGGCGCACTGCTGCCTGGCGTCACGGTCACCGTCGACGGCGGCCGACGGCCGCGTGCTCGGCAGCGCGCTGACCGATGGCGTCGGCCGCTACACGCTGCCAGCCGCTGCCGGTTGGACCGATGAACGTCACGTTCGAGCTCGATGGGTTCGACAGCGTCACGTCCAGTGACCGTCGCGCCCGGCGTCGAAACCCGCATCGTCGAGCGCATGAGGCCTGGCGCAGTTCACCGAGAGTGTCGTCGTCGTCGCCGAGGCGCCGCCGCCGCCCGAACCGCCGCGCCGTTCGTGCCCACGCCGCGTCCGCCACGCTATGTCGTCGTGCCGGTGCCGATGCAGGAGATGGAAACGATCTGCCTGCCGGCGAAGCCGGGACCGGCCACCGACGCGATCGCCCGCATCCAGCGCACATCCATGGGCCGGGCCGGACGCATCTACGGCAAGGGCGACGAGATCATCGTCGACGCCGGCGCGCCGACGGGATCGAAGTCGGGCCGGAACCTGGTCGTGCGCCGCCACTATCGGCGCGGGAAGCATCGGTCACTGGCACGACGAGGCGAACAGACGACGGGCATCGTGCAGATCGCGAGCGTTGGCGAGAAGAAATCGACCGCGGTCGTCGTGCACGCCTGCAGTGAGGTGAGGCAGGGCGATTATCTCGCGTCGCCCAATCGCCGAAGTGCGGCGCTAGCCCGAGCCGTTCGGACTGCCGGCGTTCGGCGATCGCGATCCGGATCCTGTTTTCCGACGCGAACCACATGCTCGGCGCTCCGCGCCGGCTGATGGTGATCGATCGCGGCAGCGCGCACGGCATGCAGGCCGGGCCAGCGGCTCGACCCTCTTCCGCGACGACCCGCGCCACATCGCGCCGCCGTTCGTGATTGGCGAAGCGGTCGTGGTGGCGGTCAAGACCTGGTCAGCCACGATCCGCGTCGAACACGCCACCGACGCCATCTGGGACGGCGACTGGGCGGCTCCTCAGACTGCCTCGCCCCTCGCCGCGCCGCCGGGACGATAGCGCCGCGCTGCGATCGCGCGCAGCAGTGCCAAGGGACTCAGGGAGCCAGGGATGCTAGTGCGATCAGTGCTCCGGTGCGCTAGCACGAACTGCTCCGCTGCATCGCTGCGCACGTGCTCACCTGCAGCCCTTCGAGTCACCGAGCACCCGACGCATCCCTAGCACCAGCACCCTGGCACCCTGGCACCCTGGCATCCCTGGCACCCCGAGTTTCTGTCCCGGTGTCGATCCGCACGATCCCCGTTCGACGTGTTGATAAGAGCGCGACGAGAGGCCGATGGACGGCCGCGCCGGTCGCGCTCAAAACGGAGGGTAACGTCATGAAAGTCATGGTCATGGTCAAGGCCGACAAGGATTCCGAAGCTGGCGTGATGCCGGACCGAGAAGATGCTGGCCGAGATGACGAAGTACAACGAAGAGCTGGTCAAGGCCGGGGTCATGCTGGCCGGCGAAGGTCTGCACCCGAGCTCGAAGGGCGCGCGCGTCCGGTTCTCGGGCGACAAGCGCACCGTCGTCGACGGGCCGTTTGCCGAGACCAAGGAGCTCGTCGCCGGCTTCTGGATGTGGCAGGTCAAGTCGATGGCTGAAGCGATCGAGTGGGTGAAGCGCTGCCCGAATCCGATGCCCGGCACGACTCGGAAATCGAGATTCGCCCGGTGTTCGAGGCCGAAGACTTCGGCGAGGCGTTCACGCCCGAGATGCGGGCGGCCGAAGACCGGTCCGCGCCGAGATCGAAAAGCGCCAAGAAGAAGTAATCCACGGATTACACGGAACACGGCTGCGGACCACGCGAATCAACCAATAGCGATGCGTCCCGCGCGCGGCTTGCCCGCGCGGGATCGAAGGTGGTGTGATCGGTAGCCGTGACGGCTACCGAAACCCATCAGGCGATCGACGCGGTCTGGCGTATCGAATCGGCGCGGCTCATCGCCGGCCTCACCCGCATCGTGCGCGATCTCGGTCTCGCCGAAGACCTGGCCCAGGATGCGCTCGTGGCCGCGCTCGAGCAGTGGCCGGCCGAGGGCATTCCCCGCAATCCTGGCGCGTGGCTGATGGCCACCGCCAAGCACCGCGCCATCGATCGACTGCGCCGAAAGACCCGAGTGGCGCGGAAGCATCATCGAGCTCGCCTACGAGCTCGAGCAGGCGCGGGATCAGTCAGCGGCCGATCTGGAACGCTCCATGGACACCGAAGTCGAAGACGATCTGCTTCGGCTGATCTTTACCGCCTGTCATCCCGTGCTGCCGACCGAGGCACGGGTCGCGCTGACGCTGCGCGTGCTGGGCGGACTGTCCACGCTGGAGATCGCGCGTGCCTTCCTCGTGTCGGAGCCGACGATGGCGCAGCGGCTGGTCCGCGCGAAGAAAGCGCTGGCGAAGGCGAACGTCCCGTTCGAGGTGCCCCACGGCGACGACCGCGAGGCGCGGCTCGGGTCGGTCCTCGAAGTGATCTACCTGATCTTCAACGAGGGCTACATGGCGACAGCCGGCGACGACCTGATGCGGCCGGCGCTGTGCGACGAGGCGCTGCGCGTCGGCCGGATCCTCGCCGAGCTCGCGCCCACCGAGCCCGAGGTGCACGGCCTGGTTGCGTTGATGGAGATCCAGTCGTCGCGGACGCGGGCCCGGACGGGAAGGAGCGGCCAACCGATCCTGCTGCTGAATCAGAACCGCGGGCTCTGGAATCAACTGCTCATTCATCGCGGCCTGGCGGCGCTGAAGCGGGCCATCGCGCTGGGCGGGCGGCGCGGGCCCTACGTGCTGCAGGCGTCGATTGCCGCGTGTCATGCACGCGCGCGCACTGCCGAAGCGACCGACTGGGCGCAGATTGCCGCGCTCTATCGGCGAGCTGGCGACGATCATGCCGTCGCCGGTCGTCGAGCTGAATCGCGGCGATGGCGGTGGCGATGGCGGAGGGACCCGACGCCGGGCTCGCGATCGTCGATGCGCTCGAGTCGGAGCCGGCGCTGGCGTCGTACTCGCTGCTGCCGGCGGCCCGCGGCGATCTCCTCGCCCGGCTCGGCCGTCGCGCCGAAGCCGCGTCTGAGTTCGAGCGCGCCGCGGCGCTGACCGAGAACACCCGCGAACGAGCCCTGCTGCTCGGACGGGCGGCAGAGTGCACCCGACAAGGGCTCCCTTGACATCCGTGGAGCGTGCGATGTAATTAACCAGTTGGTTACTTAACGCACAAGTTAATAACATCCTCGAAAGGACCTCGATGTCAGACCCGCATGTTTCCCTCGAACAATCGACGGACCCCACGGCCGGCCGGGAGATCGTCGTGACGCGCCTCATCAACGCCCCGCGCGAGCTGGTCTTCGACGCCTGGACGACGCCGGAGCACGTGGCGCAGTGGTGGGGGCCCGACGGCTTCACCACGACGACCCACGAAATGGAGGTTCGTCCGGGCGGGCACTGGCGGCTCATCATGCACGGTCCCGACGGCACCGATTACAACAACCACATCGTGTTCGAACGAAGTCGTGAGACCGGAGCGGATCGTGTACAGACACGTCCCCGAACGCGGAACCGAGCCTGTCAGCTTCCAGACGACGGTCACGTTTGTCGCCTCGGGGAACAAGACGCTGCTGACGATGCGCGCGTTGTTCGACACTGCTGCGGAGCGGGATGCGGTGCAGGAAAAGTACGGCGCGTTGGAAGGCGGGCAACAGACGGTGGCGCGCCTCGCTGCTTATGCCGAGGCGTACGAAAGGATCAGCGATCAGGGATCCGGGGTCGGGGCAACGGCACCAGCCGACTCGTCCGCGCGACATAAGCGAGGTAGTCGGGATTGGCGCCCCACTTGCGCGTCGCGCTGGCTTCGAGCGTTGGGATGCCGGTGACGCGCAGCAGCAGGAACGTGATGGCGATCGGCCCGACGATGCTCACCCACTCGACGGGCGAGAGATCGCCGCGACGTAGCACGAACACGCCCCACCACACGAGCAGCTCGCCGAAATAGTTCGGATGGCGGCTGTAGCGCCAGAGCCCGGTTTCCATCCACCGCGATTCGCCGCCGGGCCGGCTCTTGGCGGCGAACTTCTGCGCGTCGGCGATCGCTTCGATCAGGAAGCCGGCGGCCCAGACGATCGCGCCGATCGTCATCCGCGCATGCCAGGCGCCAGGGCGATCCGAACCAGACGATGACGGGCAGCATGATGACCCATACCGCAATGCCCTGAAACACCCAGAAGCGCAGGAAGCGCAGGAAGTTCTCGCGCACGCCGTCGAAGCGCTTGTCGCGGCCCATGTGCACGATGCGGAACAGCAGATAGCCGGCGAGGCGCAGGCCCCAGAGGATCACCATCAGCGCCAGGGCGAGCTGCGGCCGATGACCCGCGTCGCCGCGCACGAGCAGCGCGATCGCGATCAGCACGAAGCTCAGGCCGTAGGAGAGGTCCGTGACCTTGTCGGTCTTGAGCGTTGCCGCAAAGGCGAAGAACACCGCCTGGATCAGCAGGCTGATGGCGAGGGTCAGCAGGAGCGAGTCAGTCATGGCGGGGTGACGTATATGCGCCGTCCAACGTGTATGTGTTTCCCGTACCTGCGCCATTGGAGCCGCATCGGCGACGGCCTTCGGATGAGGGGACGACATGGTAGCTTCGGCATCGTCGCATCGAGGGGCGTCGTGTCCGACGCCTCCTGAGCGTCACGATTATCGGGCTTGCCGCGTTCGGCATGCGCGCAGGCCACGCAGCAGGCGGGGAGTGCGCCGGCGCAGACGCCGGCAGACGCCCGAGGCCGCCGCGGCGACGCAGAACCGCCTGCGGCCGAAGCAGGCCAAGGCCGCCGGCCAAGCCGATGATGGCGACGTCAGCGGACAAGACCCCGATCGCCTAGGAGAGCGGCGGCACGGGTCCGGCGCTGATCCTCGTGCAGGGGGCAGGGGAGACGCGCCGCTCGTGGCAGGAGCGCGGCTATGGCGATCGGCTGCGCAAGCAGTTCACGGTGATCACCTTCGACCGCCGCGGCACCGGCGACAGCGGCAAGCCGCTGGGCGTCGACGCCTACAGCCTCGACAAAGTGCTCGCCGACATCCTCGCGGTCGCCGACGCTGCCGGCGCGAAGCGCTTTCACGTCTGGGGCTTCGGCGACGGCGCCAGCATCGTCCGCCACCTGGCCGCGAAGTCCGATCGCGTGATCTCCGCCGTCGTGGTCGGCGCGACGTTCGGGCCCGCCGTCACCGGTATCACCAAGGACGCGATCACCGCGATGCGCGCGAAGTGGCTGCCGCTCGTCGAGGCCAACGCGGCCGGCAAGCTCGATCTCAAGAGCCTCTCGCCCGGCGACCGCGCCGCCTGGGAGAACGGCATTGCGATCTCGGCGCTCTCGCTCGGTGCGCTGCTCGATTTCCCGCCGCTCGAGCCCAGCGAAATCAAGGTGCCGACCTCTGGCTCGTTGGCGCGGAAGACGAAGGCGTTGCAGCGCGAACACGAAGACATACGAAGGCAAGCTCAAGGGAACGACGTGACCTTGAAGGCGCTCAGCCCGCTCAGCTACTCCGACACGTTCATCAAGAGCGAGGTCGTCCTCGCCGAAGCGGAACCTTTCCTGCTGAAGGCGAAGTAAGCCGCCGACGATGGCGTGAACAACCAGTCTATTCCGCGCAGCACGGTCGATTCCGGAACTGGCGTACGCCGACGTCGGCGAAGCGGTGCGCTGGTTGTGCGATGCCTTCGGGTTCACGGTCCGCCTGACGATTGCGAATCACCGCGCTCAGCTGAACGTGGGCGACGGCGCGATGGTCGTGACGGAGCTGGCGCGCGCCAGCGCGGATGCCGCCGCGCGGACCGATCGCGCGCACAGCGTGATGGTCCGCGTCGACGACGTGGATCGGCACCACGATCGGGCCGCCGCGCATGGCGCGCGCATCCTGCGGCCGCCGACCACGTATCCGTACGGCGAACGTCAGTACACCGTCGAAGATCCCGGCGGGCACATCTGGAACTTCACCCAGTCGGTCGCCAACGTCCGCCCCGAAGAGTGGGGCGGCGTCGAGCGGCGCGCTCGACTGAGAGCGATCAGCTGCGGTCGACGTTCTGCGGCGACGGGCGCGGGCCAGTTTCTGCCTGAGGGACTGTCCCCGTTCTATGCGTCTACTAATCACGCTGCGTCAGTTGATCGCGAAACAGTAGAGCCGTCCGGCCCCGCCGCGCGGCGCGGTGTTCGAGCAGTTCTGGTTGACGTGCGATGAGTTCCAGGACGACAGCGCGCCGGTCGCATCGCCGCCCGGCCCAAGGCCGTCGGAGTGACCGACTTGCGCCGTGAGCGTGGCCGAACCGAGCGTCCAGTCGCCGCACGTGAGTCCGCGGCAGCAGCGTGCCGTCGGCATTCGTGCCGGTGAGGATGTCGTGTTGCACCGGAGCCGGCAATCCCGCCACTGACCGCGATCCGGTTTCCACGCTCGTCGACGAAAATCGCGGCGTCGCCGCGGCGCGCGTGGAGATCGGCGAGCGTCTCGGCCACGTTGACGCCATGACGTTGGTCCACGGCCCGACGCCGATTCGATCGCGAGCGTTGGTCGGCCGATTGCCGTTCGACGGATCGCGATCGACGCTCAGATAGGCGCGCCACGTCTTGTCGCCGAGACCGACGGCGGCAGCGAGCGTCTGACAGCGGTTGTCGGCGCCGGCGAGGCCGCCGAGATTGCCGGTGACGCTCGTCGAACTGGTCACGAAGAACCGTGCGCCGCTCTGCGGGCCGCTGGGCCCGATGATGCCGCCCTTGTCGCTGCACGCGGCGCCGCCGAACAGAGCCGCGAGCGCGAGAGCACAAATCGACCGTCTCATCGCTCCTCCTTTGACCGCGGGACGTGGCGCATCGACCGCGGCGGCGACAACACTACTTGAAGACGCCGCCTTGTTTCATCTGCTGAATCGTGAGGGATCGCCGGCACGTCGATATGGCTGAGCCTGAGGCGCGCCTTAGGCGCTGAAAGCTGCTAGTGCTTCTGCCTCCAGCTAGCGATTGACGAGGTTGAGGATGTTGCCGTCGGGATCCTTGAACCACGCGACCTTCAGGTCGTCGCCGATGTGCACGTCGCCTTTACGGGTCAAGCCCGGCATGTCGTAATGCTCGAACGTGACGCCGCGGCTTCTTCAGGTCGCTGCACCTCACCGTCCACATCGTCGACGGTCCAGGTCACCGCCGTCGCCCTGTTCGTGCCCGCGTAGTCGGAACGGTAGACGTTCAGAAGCGAGTTGCCGCTCTTGTAAACGACGAGCTCGCCGTCTTCCTCGTGGACTGGCGCGAGGCCGAGCGTCCGTTCGTAGAAACGGCGCGCGACGGCAAGATCTCTTGACCGCAAGATTCGCATGAGCATCTGTCTGACCGAGCATGAGTTCCTCCTCGTGTGATCGGAACTCACGGATCCAAGCGGCGTGCCACGCCGCCACCGGCAGAGCCAGTCGGCCGTGCTATCGCGTCAGGATCTTCCCGGAAGCGCGTTGGCTCAGCTTGCCGCCGTCAACGACCGCGACACCGTTCACGAACACGAACTCGACGCCTTCGGAATGCTGATGCGGCTCGAAGAACGTGGCCTTGTCGCGGATGCGATCGAGATCGAAGACGACGAGATCGGCGGCCATCCCGTCGCGAATCGATCCGCGATCGGCGAGGCGCATGATGCGCGCCGGCAGCGACGTTGACGATCGAATCGCGTGCTCGAGGGTGATGGCGCCGCGATCGAGCGCGTAGTGGCGGATCTTCCTCGTGAAGCTGCCGTAGAAGCGCGCGTGGGTGGTTGGCCCGTCGCTGGCAGCGCAATGCCGCCGTCCGTTGAGGTCGCGACCCAGGGCTGCTTGGCGATCAGCTCCATGTCCTGCTCGGCCATCGAGAAGCCGCGCATGCGCGCGCCGCCATTGCGCTCGGGCAGGCCTTCGAGCTGGATCTTGATCGCGGTCTCGACCGGGTTCAGCTTCCACATCGCCGCGATCTCCGCCAGCGACTTTCCGTAGAGCGACTTGTCGGTGTAGTCGTAGACGACGATGTTCGCGGCGCCGCCGCGGCGGCGGATCTCGTGCGCGATGTCAGAGCGCACCAGCTTGGCCGTCGGCGGATCGCCGAGCACGCGCTTGAGGACGGCCGCGCGCGATCCCGGCGGCGGCGAGCCCGCGCCGGGCGGCCGCGTGGCCCACGCCGGAATCAGCACCGTCGATCCGTCGGTGCCGCTCGTCGGATACGGATACTGATCGGCCCACACATCGACGCCGCGATCTCTCGCGCGTTGAATCAACGTAATCGCCGCCGCGCTCGATCCCCAGTAGTGTTCGCCCTTCGCCTTGAGGTGCGAGGCGACGACGCGGGCGCCGCTCTGTTCGCCGATCTCGATCGTTTCGCGCACGGCGTCGAGCAGGGTTGGCGCCACCGGGCCGTCCTGGCTCGGCACGTACCAGAGCGGATCGCTGCCCTCGCTGCGCTCGTGGGAGATGTAGACGCCGTCCACCGCCGGCAACTCCTTCGCGAGCTCGGCCACTTCCTCCGTCGTGCTCCACCGGCCCGGTTCGTACTCGAGCCCCGCTGACAGGCCGACCGCGCCTTCCTTCAGCGCCTGCCTGACCAGCGCCCGCATCTTCGTCACTTCATCAGCGCCGCGCCGGCCGCCGGACGTCGTCGCCCATCACACTCCGCCGCACCGTGCCGTGACCGACGAGCAGCATCGCGTTGGTGCCGATGCCGGTCTTCTCGAGCAGCGCCCGCTGTTCGGCCACCGGCCACGGCGATCGCCCGTCCTGATTGACGACGACGGTGGTGATGCCCTGCGAGACGAGATTCGGCGCCGCCCGCCGCAGCGGATCGCTGTCGCTGAACCCGCCGCGCGGGCCCGAGCCGTCGTCGGCATGCGAATGGATGTCGATGAAGCCCGGGCGCGACGTACTTGCCGGTGGCGTCGATCACGCGGGCCGCCTGCGCGTCGCGCAGCGTGCCGACCGCGACGATGCGGCCGCCGCGGACGCCGATGTCGGCCGGAAACCACGGATTGCCGCTGCCGTCGAAGACGCGGCCATTGCGGATGATGAGGTCGAAGGGCGCGGCAGGCTGCGCGCCGGCACGCGCGATCGCGACGAGCGTGACCGACACCAGGCAAGCGATCAGGAGACGACGCATGGCACGCATTGTAGGACCGCGGCGACCGTCTGGCGACCGCCGCCGTCGTCAGTCGAGCCGGGGCGGAAACTGTGCCGGCCGTCCGGACCGATGCGGCAGCGGCATTGCCCACTTGACCGCGCTCATCGGCAGATCCTCGTAGAGATGCGGGAACAGCTGCCCGCCGCGTGATGGCTCCCAGCGGATCGGCAGTTTCTCGGCGGCGACGGCCACCAGCAGCAGGCCGTGCACGCCGGCGAAGTGTTTGGCCGCGGTCTCACGGACCTGCGCCGCAGTGGAGAAGTGGATGAAGCCGTCCTGGGCGTCGACCGGCGAGCCGGTGAAACGTCCCGCGGGCTCGGCTTCCGCCCAGAGCGCGGCCGGCACGATCTTGAAGATGGTCACGGGTGTCGACCGAAACTATAGCGGACGTCGCGCGCTACCGCGCTTTCGCTCGGCTCTCGTTGAGCCCGCGAAGCGCGACCTCAGCGCCGGCGGTGTTCCCCAGCGTGCCCTTCGCGCGGATGCGCCCGGCGAACACGGTGTCGGCGCCGTCGAGCGTCACCCAACCGACGAGCCAGCTCACGCGCTCGCCGTTGACCGTGGTGTTGCCGGTCTTCGCGTGCACGACTGGCGCTCTTCGGCCAGGTCAGGGCAAACGAGTGGGTGCCCGCGGCGTTGGTGATCTGGCCGGCGGGCATGCGCAGCGCTTGTCGAACCGTCGCGACATGACGCGCGTCGATCGGGAGCTTGCCGGCCACGAGCCGGCGCAGAAACGCGACCTGTTCGATCGGCGTCACCACGAGGTCGCCGGTGTTCCAGAACGTTGTCAGCTCGCCGTCGAACGTGTCGGCGGCGTAAGCAAGCGAGCCGAGCGACTGCTTCATGCGGTCGCGTCCGATCAGCCGAGCCGTGTGCTGAAAGAAGGGGTAGACCGACCACCGAATCGACGATTCGAGGGTGTGATCGCGGCGCCAGGTCTCGAAGTCGCGCGGCGTGCCGTCCCACTTGACGACGGTCGCCGGCGTGACGACGCCGGTCTGCAGGGCGATCAGCGCATGCGGGATCTTGAACGTCGACGCCGGCGCGGTCGCGACGGCGCATTCCCGCGAATCGGACACGCGATCGGCCTCGCCCGGCCGGGCGAGGACGAAACACTCCAGCGCCGCGTTGCTTCCCTGCCGGTTGGTCGTTCGACGACGGAATGGACGCCGCCATCGCCAGCCACGGGAGGCCGCGAAACCGCCAGGGCGACGACGACGAGAACGAATGCGCCGAACGATGGGCGCAGACTGGCGCTTTGCATGATCGGGATTGAGTCTACGACGCCGCGCCAGCCTATGATGCGGCGGATGTCATTCCTCGTTCCTCGTTCCGGTTCCTGGTGCAGTGCGGATGCCTCGTGCCCGGTGCGCGGTGGCGTCTGTGCGCGCGGTGGTCGTGACGCTTCTCACGATCGGCTCGACTACAGCGCTGCTGGCGGCGCAGGCCGGCCGCACCGATGCGCTGGCCAATCTGAAGACGCGCGCCGAGCGCACCAACTTCACCGAAACCAGCCGCTACGACGACGTGGTGTCGTTCCTGGAGACCGTCGATCAGGCCTCGCCGCTCGTCCATGTCACGTCGTTCGGCTACTCGTTCGAAGGCCGTCGTCTTCCGCTCGCCATTGTCGGCAAGCTTGGCGATACGACGCCGGACGCGATCCGGAAGAGCGGGCGGCTGCGCGTCTATCTGCAGGCGAACATCCATGCCGGCGAGGTGGAAGGGAAGGAAGCCGTGCTGGCGCTGGTGCGCGACATCGCTCGCGGGTCGCACGCCGACTGGCTGGGTTCGATGGTGCTGCTCGTCAACCCGATCTACAACGCCGACGGCAACGAGCGCGTGTCGCTGACGAGTCGTGGTCTGCAGCACGGACCGATCGGCGGGCAGGGCACGCGTCCCAATGCCCAGGGCCTCAACATCAATCGTGACGACATGAAGCTCGACACGCCAGAGGCGCGATCGATGGTCCGGCTGCTCAACGACTTCGATCCGCACGTGATGGTCGATCTGCACACGACCAACGGCTCGCGTCATGCCTATCATCTGACCTACGAGACGCCGAACAACCCGGCGGTCGATCCGGCGATCGTGACGCAGTCGCGCGAGTGGATGGCGCGCGTGAGCAAGGCCATCAAGGCCAAGGACGGCTGGGATTTCCGCGCCTACGGCAACGTCTCGGGACAGCCGCCGAACCGGGTGTGGACCACCGTCGAAGACCTGCCGCGTTACACCCACAACTACTGGGGCATGCGCAACGGCTTCGGCATCCTCAGCGAGACCTACTCGTACCTGACATTCGCGGACCGCGTCACCACCGCGCGTCGCTTTGTCGAAGAAGTGCTGGCCGACGCGCACACCAACGCGAAGCGGATCATGGAGACGACGGCGGCGGCGAAGCAGCGGTCGCTCGTCGGGCAGCAGCTCTCGCTGCGATCGAAGGTGAAGCGGTCGGCCGAGATGGTCGAGATCGTCATGGGCGACGTCGAGGAAGACGTCAACCCGTTCAGCGGCCGCATCATGCACAAGCGCACGGACGTGCGGAAGCCCGAACGCATGTGGGAGGACGCGACCTTCGAGTCAACCGACGCCGAGCGCGTGCCGACCGCGTACTTCGTGCCCGCGGAAGAAAAGGTGGCGATCGAGCGGCTGCGCGCGCACGGCATCACGATCGAGCGCGTCGCCCAGGCCAATCCCGCGCCGGTCGAGGAATTCCAGATCGCATCGACCGAGGTCGCGGCCCAGCCGTTCGAGAATCACCAGGAGCGCACGGTGACCGGCAAGTGGGCGGCAAGCGAGCGCGCGGTGGCGGCGGGCGCCTATCGGGTGCCGATGAACCAGCCGCTGGCTCGCCTGGCGTTCTACCTGCTCGAGCCGCGCTCGAACGACAGCCTCGCGACCTGGAACGTGTTCGACGAGGCAATCAAGAAGTCGCAGTATCCGGTCCTTCGTACGCGAAACTGATACCGGCGCGACGGCTTCATAGAGGGACCTCGGCGAGCCGCGTGACGCGGCCCTTCCAGGCGACGTCGTAGCGGTAGAGCCACTCGTGCGCTTTCGGATTGGCGAAGAGCTTCAGCGCCACCGGCATGCACAGATCGCGGATCCATCGCCCGACCGGCCCGGGCGACTTCGTCTGTCCAATCCGCGCCGAGTAGCGCACAACGCGTTCGACGCGGGGCCGGCGGAGCGCCTCATACGCGGCAAACGCCTCGCCCGGGGTCGCGGCCTCCTTCAGGCAGAGCGCCAGCACGATCGCGTCCTCCATCGCCATCGAGGCGCCTTGCCCGGAGCTGGGCGAGGTGGCGTGCGCGGCATCGCCGGTGATGACCATCGGCCCGGCATGCCACCGCGGCACCGCCGGCATGTCGAAGATCGGATAGGCGGCGAGGTCCGCGCCGGTCGCATCGATGATCGCGACCGCGGGGCCGGCATCGACGGCGAACAGCGTCCGCAGCCGATCCTTCCACTCGGTTGCCGGAAGCGTTCGCGTCTCCGCTTCGGCGGCCACATTGGCAAACCAGTAGACCTCGCCCGACGGCGCCGTCGTGTAGCCAAAGAACGCGCGGCGGCCGAAGATCATGTGAAACGCGCCAGGCGAGGGTTCGAGCGAGATCCCCAACGCCCGGCCGCCGATGCTGATGAGCCCGGTGTAGCGCGGATCCGGCGCGTTCGGATCGATGAGCCGTCTCGTGGTCGAGTGCAGGCCATCGGCGCCGATCAGCAGATCGCCGATCAGGTCCGAGCCATCGGCAAACCGCGCCCGCACGCCCTGACCGAGACGCTCCGCGCCGACCAGCCGCTTGCCCGTGAGAATCGCGATGTTGCGGCGCCGCGCTTCGTCGCGCAGTGCGCGATGCAGCAGCCCTCGCGGCACCGTCTGACTTGTGATGCCGTCCGACCGTGTCAGGCCGTTGGCCACCTCGCCGAGCCTCTGGCCGGTGCCACTCCACATCACCATCCGCGGCGTCGAGAATCCGGCGTCGAGCACCGCACGATCGGCGTCAATCGCCTGCAGCGCTTCGATGCCGTTGGTCGAGAGATTCAGAAACGAGCCGACATCGTCTGCGGGTCGCTCGAAGGCCTCGACGACGATTGGCTCGAGGCCGGCGCGTTGCAGCGCCATCGCCATGACCGGCCCACCGATGCCGCATCCGATGACCAGGGCGCGTCTCGATTGAATGTTCGTCATGACGCCAGCGTGGCATCGTCACCGCGGCGCGGTCTTTCTGTCTCTTGCGCCGCATTGCTGGATCTTGCTGTCGGCCGCCAGCGCGAGCGTTGCCTTGACTGCCGGCCCTTGCCATGATGGCGACATGCCGCGTCGCACCGTTTCCCGTCGGGCCACCGTGAGTCGTGCGCAGCTCACCGAGGCCATCGGCCGAGCCGTGACCCGCTTTCAGGACGGCTCGAATGCGTTCGACGAAGTCGCCGCCGAGATCCTGGCGCTCGAGCGCGGCGACCTCGCGGTCATGACGCAGTTGCTCTATCGCGGCTCGGCGTCGGCCGACGAGCTTGCGGCGGCGCTGCACGTGAAACGCGGTCCGGTCCTGGTGACGCTCGAGCGGCTGCAACTGGCCGGCTACGCCAGAGCCCAGGCCGGCAGCCGCACCCGCATCGAGCTGAGCGATCACGCCCGCGCGTGGATCGAGCGGATCTGGACGCCACTGTGGCGAAAGGGTGCGCAGGTCCTCGACACGTATCCCGTCGCCGAGCTCGAGCCGGTCGCGCGGTTCATCCTGCAGGCGTGCGCGATCCAGGACGCACGAACCCGGCAGCTCCGCACCTGGCTCGGCGTCGTCGCCAACCACGGCCCGGCGATCGCATCTGCGCGGCGGCCTGTCACCCGCCGCCTTGCGCCGCGTCCAGCTGTTCGTCGAGGGCAACCTCGGCGGCCCGATTCATCTCGCCGACATGGCCGCTCGGGCGGGGCTCAGCGCCTATCACTTCGCGCGCGCGTTCCGCACGTCCGCTGGGACGACGCCGCGCGCCTTTGTCGAACACCGCCGGATCGAGCGCGCGAAGACGCTGCTGATCGCAAACGACGCAGTCGCTCGCCGACGTTGCGGTCGAAGCGGGACTCGGCACGCAAAGCCGGCTCACGACGACTTTCAAGCGGCGGACCGGCTTCACCCCGGGCGAGTTTCGCCGCGGCGGACAGTAACGCGGCAGCGATCTCGCGATCTAGATGATCTGGTGATCTGGTGATCTGGTGATCTAAAGAATCTGCGTAATCCGCGTAATCTGCGGATTGTTCACGCTGCGAAATCCGGGCTACGCGGAAATCGGCGTAATATCCTGCGCCATGAGCCTCCGCGCGATCACCATCACTCTTGCTGCCGTGTTCGCGGCCGCGTGTCAGGGCACCGCGCCGCCACCGCCACCAGCCGCGGCGCCATTCCAGATCATCGAGGCAACCATCCCGCAGATGCGTGAGGCGATGGAGCAGGGGCGGCTGACGTCGCACGACCTGGTCGAGATGTACCTCGCGCGCATCGGGATGTATCAGCCGGTGCTTCGCGCCGCGGTCTACGTCAACGCCAACGCCTTGAAGGATGCCGACGAACGCGATCGCGAGCGTGCGGCCGGCAAGGTGCGGGGGCCGCTGCACGGCATTCCAATCGCGCTGAAGGACAACATTCACACGACGAACCTGCCGACATCCGGCGGCGCGCTCGCCTTCGACGGCTTCATCCCGCCCTACGAGGCGACGCTCACGAAGAACCTGATCGAGGCCGGCGCGATCATCATCGCGAAGGCGACGATGTCGGAGCTGGCCGGCTACACGGCCGGGGCGCCAACGCCCGCGCCTGGCGGCTACAACGCGGTCGGCGGCATCAGTTTCAATCCCTACGATCCGCGCCGTGACCCTCGCCCGGCGACCGCTGACGGCCGGCCCGCCTTGTCGCCCGCTGGGTCGAGCTCCGGCAGCGGCACCGCCGCCAATCTCTGGGCCGCCAGCATCGGCACCGAAACGTCCGGGTCGATCCTCGGCCCGTCGAACGCCGCGATGCTCGCCGCCGTGAAGCCGACCGTCGGACGGGTCAGCCGCTGGGGCGTGATTCCGATTACCGCGGATCAGGACACTGCCGGTCCGATGGCGCGCACCGTCACCGACGCCGTGATTCTGCTCGGCGCCCTCGAAAGCGCGAGCCCCGATCCCAACGACGCTGCGACCTCGCGGTGCACGCCGCCTCCGGGCCGCGACTACACGCCGTTCCTCAAACCCGATTCCCTTCGCGGGGCGCGCATCGGCATCCCGCGCGCCTTCTACTACGACAAGGTCATGCCGCCCGGCGGCAAGGAAGAGCGCGGCGGCCTCAATCCAGGCCAGGCCAAGGCGATGGCCGAGGCGATCGAGGTCCTCAAGGCACAGGGCGCGGTGCTCGTAGACCCCGCGAACATCCCGAGCACCGTCGATCCGGATCCGGCGAAGACCATCATCGACTGGAACTTCTGCGGCGGCGCCGAACACGTGCGCGGCAAGGACACCGGCTGCACCATCGTCGTCAAGTACGGGATGAAGCGCGACTTCAACAAGTGGCTGGCGACGCTCGGGCCGACGGCGCCGGTGAAGACGCTGACCGAGCTGCGCGAGTGGAACCTCGCGCATGCGAAGGAGGGCGCGATCCGCTACGGCCAGTCGCGCCTCGACATCTCGGACGAAGTGGACCTCGAAAAGGATCTGGCGCGCTACAAGGCCGACTCGTCGAAGGACATTGCGCTGACGACGACGAGCGGGATCGATGCGGTGATGAAGCAGCATCAGCTCGACGCGATTCTGTTTCCCGGGTCGACCGGCTCGGGCCTCGGCGCGCGGCCCGGCTATCCAAGCGTGATGGTCCCGTTCGCCCTCGTGCCGAACGAGCCGACGCCGCCGTTCCCCGACGGGTTCAACGCGAAGCCACAACCCTACGGTGTGACCTTCGCGGGACTGGCGTGCAGCGAGCCGAGGCTCATCGGCCTCGCGTACTCATTCGAGCAGGCGACGAAGAAGCGGGTGCCGCCTGCGGCGACGCCGTAGCGAGGCTCCGGGGTTTCGAAGTTTCGAGGTTGCTGGGTTTCGGGTTTCGAAGTTCTCGGTTACGAGGTTACGAGGTTACGAGGTTACGAGGTTACGAGGTTTGGCGGTTGCGCGGTTGCGAGTTCGCTGTGACTTTCGAGGATCGCAGAAACCACGATCCCGCAACGCCCGCGCTATGGCAGTTGTTGCAAGGGCGACTACGAGGATCGGGCTGGATCGCCAGAAAAAGTGTGTCATCAGGCTGTGGTCGTCCGCTTGCACCGCTCGCGTGCGTGGCGGCGTATCACTCGGTTTACCGATCTTGGCGGCCTGGCAACGGGGACACGAGCTGTTGCTTCTGAGCGAAGAGCTCTTGAAACGCAAACCTCGTCTACGTTTCCAGAAACGATTCCGCGAGCAACTGACCGACGCTGCTTCGTCGATTCCGCGCAATGTCGCTGAAGGCTTCGGCCGCTACCGGCCGCGCGAGAATGCCCAGTACGTCCGTATCGCGAAAGGGTCGGCCAACGAGGTGCTGTCGCTGTTCTTTGAAGCCCGCGCGCGAAGGGTTTCTAACGGCGGAGGAGTTTCCGCGTTTCAAAACAGCCGCAGACCGACCATCGGCACACTGATTGGCTATCTGCGATACCTCGAATCGTGCCAGCCTCCTGTCGAAGGCGCGGACCGAGAGCTGCCGAAGCCGCTGGCGACGAAAAACACGCACTCGCGAACCCTAGGAACCCGCAACCTCGCAACCCTGCAACCGCCGCAACCGCGCAACCGCGCAACCGCGTAACCGCGTAACCCAGAACCTCGAAACTCCGAAACCCCGTAACCTCGAAACTTTGAAACTTCGTGTATCGTTGACCCGCAATGAACCGCGTCGCCGCGTCACGTCTCTTCGCTGTGTCCTCGTCCGTTGTTCAGCGCCGCCTGACGTTCACCGGCGGCGCCTTCCGCACCGCCCCTGCCCGCCGCACCGCCAGAGCTCCAGACGCTCACCGTAGAGAGCGCCTCCAATTTCGCGCAGATCACGCTGAAGTGCGTGCAGAAGGAGTATCCGAATCAGCCGGGGCTGATCCTGAACGCGGAAGCGGACGTGCTTGTGCCGAGCAAGGCGCACCCGGCGTTCTACGGCTGCTACGACTGGCATTCCTCGGTGCACGGGCACTGGATGCTGGCGCGATTGCTGCGGATGTTTCCGTCGCTGCCCGAGCGCGATCGGATCGTCAAGGCGCTCGACGCCAATCTCACCGCCAGGAACATTCAAATCGAGGCGGCGTACTTCAAGAAGCCGGGGACGCAGGCGTTCGAGCGGATGTACGGCTGGGCGTGGATCCTGAAGTTCGACGAGGAGTTGCGCCGTGGGACGTCGCCTGAAGCGAAACGCTGGGAACAGAACCTGCAGCCGCTGACCGATGCGCTCGTCCAGCGCTACCTGGATTTCCTGCCGAAGCAGACCTACGCGATCAGGACCGGTGTGCATCCGAACACCGCGTTCGGGCTTGCCTTCGCACTCGACTACGCGAATGCCGCTGGTCACCAGGCCCTGAAGGATCTGCTGATCAAGCGGAGCCTCGACTACTTTGCCAACGACGTGGACTATCCCGCGAAGCTCGAGCCGAACGGCGCCGACTTCCTGTCGCCGGCGCTCATGGAGGCCGATCTGATGCGCCGCGTGCTCGCCCCGGCCGAGTTCGCGACCTGGTTCCGTGCCTATCTTCCACAGCTCGATCGCGGCGAGCCGAAGAACCTGCTCGAGATTGCGGTCGTCACCGATCGATCCGATCCGCAGCTCGGCCATCTCGATGGCCTGAACCTGAGCCGTGCCTGGTGCATGCGACACATCGCCGCCGCGCTCCCCGAAGGCGACCCCTCGCGCGCACACCTTGCCGCGGCCGGCTACACGCACGCCGTGGACGCACTGAAGAACGTCGCCACCGGACACTACGAGGGCGAGCACTGGCTCGCGTCGTTTGCCGTCTATCTGCTCACGGAGGGGCGTTAAGGCGAGGTTTCGCAGTTTCGAGGTTTCGGGGTTTCGCGGTTTCGAAGTTCTGGGTTACGCGGTTACGCGGTTACGCGGTTATGCGGTTACGAGGTTCCAGGGCGGCGCGGCTGGAACCCAGCAACCTCGTAACCTCGCAACCTCGCAAACCTAGAACTGCGCAACCCAGAAACCTCGAAACCCCGACACTTCGAAACCTCGCGTCCGCGCTTCACTTCCCCCGCAACCGCGCAACCGGTCCGTCAACACCGTTCGGAATCTGCTCGTTCGCCAGCTGATCGTCGTCTTTCAGCTCGCGCTTCAGACGCGCGAGCTCCGCCTTCAGCGACGAGGTCAACGCCTCCTGACCGCGCTCGCCGTGGAGGTTGTGGAGCTCGTATGGATCGTTGACGAGGTCGAAGAGCTCCCACTGATCCTTCTTCCAGAAGTAGATCAGCTTGTGGGTGCGGGTGCGGACGCCGTAGTGCGCACGGGTGTTGTGGTCGCCGGGGTCGTGGTAGTAGCGGTAGTACATCGAGCTGCGCCAGTCCGCGGGCGGACGGCCGGCCAGGATCGGGAGGAGGCTCCGGCCCTGCATCTCGCGGGCGACGGGCAGGCCTGCGACGTCGAGAAACGTCGGCGCGAAGTCGACGTTGAGGGCGAGGGCGTCGCTTCGCGTGCCAGGCTTGATGCGCGCCGGCCAGCGGACGAGAAACGGCATCCGGATCGACTCTTCGTACATGAAGCGTTTGTCGAAGAGCCCGTGATCGCCCAGAAAGAAACCCTGATCGCTCGTGTAGATGACCAGCGTGTTCCTGGCGAGGCCCGCGCGATCGAGCACGTCGAGCACGCGTCCGACGCTGTCATCGACCGACTGCACCGTCGCCAGATAATCCTGCATGTAGCGCTGATACTTCCATCGCACCAGCGCTTCGCCGGTCAGCGTGACGCTGCTCCCCTCGCGCGTGATCGTCACCGTGTCGGGCTTCGCCATCAGCCACTTCGTCAGCGCCTCTCCGCTCAGCCCTTCGGGCGGCGTCAGCTTCAGATCGCGGTTGTTCAGGTCGGCGGCGACGCGCTGCTGGTTCTCGTGCAGCGCATCGGTGCGGGTCGCATACGAATCCCAGAACGTGACTGGCTCAGGAATCCGTTGGCTGGCGAAATGCGCGGCGTGGGTGGGTGCCGGCTCCCACGGCCGGTGCGGCGCCTTGTGATGCATCATCAGGAAGAACGGCTTGTCGCGCGGCCGCCGCTCGACGAAATCGACGGCCAGATCGGTGATGACGTCAGTGGCGTACCGTCCCGTGTATGTCTTCTCGCCGGTCGCGGTATAGAAGATCGGATCGCGATAGGCACCCTGTCCGGGCAGGATCTCCCAGTGGTCGAAGCCGGCCGGATCGCTGCCGAGGTGCCACTTGCCCACCATGCCCGTGTGGTAGCCGCCCTGCTGCAGCTGCCGCGCCACGGTCATGCGCGAGCTGTCAAAGCGGTTGAACATCGTCACGCCATTGACGTGCGCGTACTGGCCGGTGAGAATCGCCGCCCGGCTCGGCGTGCAGATGGCGTTGGTGGCAAAGACGCTCGTCAGCAGCGCGCCCTCACGCGCGAGACGATCGAGGTGCGGCGTCTTGTTGACCCGCGATCCGTAGGCGCCGATGGCGTGGGCGGCGTGATCGTCGGTCATGATGAAGAGGATGTTGGGGCGACCGGCCGGGGCCGGTTGGGTCTCAACCGCCGAATGCGCGGGCACCAGCGCGAGAGAAAAGACGACGGCGAGCGCGGGCAGCTTCATCGTGCGCGCTATTCTAGCGGGGCTCCGCCCCAGCCCATCGAGCATGCAGTGGTTTCGGCTCCACCCCGCTAGTGGCAGTATTAGTCTTGCGCCGCTCCCCACCCCACCACGCACAACACGCGTGGCGGGGACCCCGGCTCCGCGGCGCGAGAGTCTTGAAGGCCGTTGGGAAAACTTGGCTCAAGTGTAAGGAATCCCGGCCTTCAAGACTCTAGCGAGCGCAGATGCGTGAGTCCTTTGATACGGTGATCGTCAACGGCACGGTCGTTGCCGACAGCGGGGTGGTCGCGGCGACTGTCGCCGTTCGTGACGGCCGCATCGCCGCGCTGCTGGACTCTGCGGCACGGCCACCCGCGCGCGAAGTCGTCGACGCGACCGGTCTGCACGTGCTGCCAGGCCTGATCGACACGCACGTGCACACGCGTCATCCGGGCGTGACGGCGCGCGAGGACTTTCAGTCCGGAACCGCCGCGGCAGCCGCTGGCGGCATCACGACGCTGTTCGAGATGCCGATCTCGAAAGTCCCGGCCAACAGCGGCGACAACGTCCGCGCTCGTGTCGCGGCGATGACGCCGCAGGCGCACATCGATTTCGCGCTCTACGGCGGCGCCGGCCACGAGAACCTCGATCGCATCGCCGACCAGGCCGACGCCGGCGTCGTCGCCTTCAAGACGTTCCTGCAGCCGCCGCCACCCGCGCGCCTGGACGAGTTCTTCGGACTCTGGTGCACCGACTACACGGCGCTTCGCGACGTCATGCGCGCCGTCGCCGCGACCGGGCGCCGCCACTGCTTTCACTGCGAGTACGCGCCGATGTTCCAGGCGCTGCAGGCCGAGCTCGAAGCCGCGGGGCGACGAATCGGCCGCGCCCACGCCAAGAGCCGTCCCGCCATTGTCGAGGAGCTGGCGGTCAGCATGGTGCTCGCGCTCGCCGCCGAGACGAACGCGAGCGTCGGCGTCGTCCACGGCTCGAGCGCCCGATCGGCGAGGCTGGTGAGTGACGCGCGCGCCCGCGGCGTGGACGCCACCATCGAAACCTGCCCGCCCTATCTCTATTTCACCGACGAAGCGCTCGATCGGCTCGGACCATTCGCGAAATGCAACCCGCCGCTCCGGTCGCAAGACGAGGTCGATCGGTTGTGGGAGGCGCTGCAAGCAGGGCAGATCGACTACATCGGCACCGATCACTCGCCTTTCCTCGGAGAAGAGAAGGCCGCGGCTGCCGGCAATATCTTTCAGGCGCCACCAGGCCTCTGCGGGCTTGAAACCATGGTCCCGCTGATGCTCACGGCCGTCGCCGACGGCCGGTTGACGCTCGCCCGGATGGTCGAGCTGTGCGCCACGCGCGCCGCTCAAATCTTCAACCTCCCGGCGAAGGGCAGGATCGCACCAGGCGCCGACGCCGATCTGACGCTTGTGGATCTGCAGGCGCACTGGACCTACGACAGCGGCCAGGCGATCACGCGATCGCGCGCCAACATGGCCATCTACGATGGTCTCTCGCTCCGCGGACGCGTGATCGCGACGTTGGTCCGCGGGGTCAGAGTGTTCAGCGACGGGCAATTCGTCGGGCCGGCCGGGTATGGTCGGTTTGTGCAGCCATCTAGGCCGGGCTGAAGCCCGGCCCCACAACCTGGGGCCCGGCTTTAGCCGGGCCAAGAGAGAATCACCACATGACCGATGTGCTCAAAGGTGTCTACAACATCACGCCGACGCCGTTTCATCCGGACGGCACGCTCGATCACGAGAGCCTCCGCCGCCTGACCACGTTCACCCGCGACAAGGGTGTCGATGGGATGACCATCCTCGGCGTCCTCGGCGAAGCCGACAAGCTCACCGAGCGCGAGCGTGACGAGGTCATCACTGCCACCATCGAGGCGGCCGGACCATCGTTCCCGATCTGCGTCGGGACGACCCATGCCGGCACCGATGGCTGCATTGCCTACAGCCGGCGGGCGCAGGAGCTTGGAGCGGCCGCGTTGATGATCGCGCCGCCGAAGCTGGCGCGGACCAACGATGCTGCGCTCAAGAAGCACTATCTCGCCGTTGCCGAGGCCGT
Organism: uncultured Acidobacteriota bacterium; assembly: GCA_963841895.1. Classification (GTDB taxonomy): domain Bacteria; phylum Acidobacteriota; class Vicinamibacteria; order Vicinamibacterales; family UBA2999; genus JACCSI01. Next base: position 24,467 of record CAWJEO010000040.1, on the reverse strand, counting down.
CGATCTGCCGATCGTCGTTCAGGACTTTCCACCCGCCGTCGGCGGCATCACGATGAGCGTCGATCTCATCGCGGCGCTTGCCGCGGCGTCGCCGAAGCTCGTGCACCTCAAGCTCGAAGACGACCCGTCGCCGATGAAGGTGAGCCAGGTCCTCGCGGCGAATCCGAACGTGCGCATCTTCGGCGGGCTGGGCGGGATGATGTTCCTCGAGGAGCTGCGGCATGGCGCGATCGGGACGATGACCGGCTTTGCGTTTCCCGAGATCCTCGTGGACATCTATCGTCGCTTTGCGAGCGGCGACCGCGACGGTGCGACCGAGGTGTTCTACAAATACGTGCCGCTGATTCGCTTCGAGAACCAGCCGCGCATCAACCTCGCGCTCCGCAAGCACATCTACCATCGCCGCGGCGCGATTGCGTCGCCGCGGGTGCGCGAGCCGTTCACCGCGGTCGACCCCGGAACGCTCGACGACCTCACGGAACTCATGACGCGGCTCAGGCTGACGCCTTAGATCTGGCGATCTTGTGATCTGGTGATCTCGTGATCTGAATCATCAGATCATCAGATCATCAGATCGCCAGATCACCAGATGAGGAATCGATCTCATGAGAACACCAGGTTTCGTGGTTGCCGCTGTGCTGATGGCTGTTCCCGCTCTCGCGCAGGAGCCTGTCCGGTGGGGACCGCCGCTCGAGTTCCACACCTTCTCAATCGTCGCCGTCGATCCGCGGACCAAGGAAACCGGCGTCGCCGTGACGACGAGGAATCCGTGCGTCGGGAATGCGGTGCCGTGGGTGAAGGCCGGCGTGGGCGCGGTCGCGACGCAGGGCGGCACGCGCGTCGAATACGGCCCCGATCTGCTCGACCTGTTGTCGAAGGGCCTCTCGGCGAAAGAGGCGTTGGACAAGCTCGTCGCCGCCGACCAGGATCGCGAACGGCGGCAGGTCGGCGTGATCGGCATCGATGGCCGATCGGCGCAGTGGACCGGATCGGGCCAGCGCGGGTCGGAGAGCAAGGGCGACTGGGTTGCCGAACGAACCGGGCCGACGTTTGCGGTGCAGGGCAACTCGCTGGTGAGCCCCGAGGTCGTCTACGCCGTGGCCGCGGCATTCCAGGCGAGTGAAGGGTCGCCGCGCAATCTCGCCGATCGCCTGATCGAGGCGCTGAACGCTGGTCACGTCCTCGGCGGCGACGGCCGGCACGGCGAAACGCAGTCGGCCGCAGTGCTCGTTGCCGATCCGCGGCCCGGCATGTCGCGCCGCCCCGACGGCCAGACGGTGAACATCAACGTCTGCGAGCATCCCAACCCGGTCGGCGAGCTGCGCCGCATCTACGACACCGCCAGCGAGACGCTCGGCTTCCGCACGCTGGAGCAGCCGCTCGGCCGCGACGTGCTGCAGCTCAAGATGATGCTCCATGCCCTCGGCCTCTTCCGGCCGAACGACAAGGCGTTCGACGTCAAGAGCCCGCAGGCGAGCAACTACACGCAGGAGGCGGTGGACGCCGTTGACAAGTTCCGCGCCAGCCAGGGCTGGCAGACGACGGTGCCGGGATTCGTGGACGCGCGAACGATCGCCCAGTTGTGGAAGCGCCTTGAAGAGGCCGGCAAGGCGGACGCGATCAGGAAGCAGCTGCTCGACCTGCAGCGGGTGCGCTGACCTTCAGACGCTGACTCGCGCGCTTACTCGCGGCCGGAGCAGCCGAGCCAGCCGTGCGCGCAGGCCGACTGCCAGGCGGCGCCGTGTTGCCTGTCAGCTCGGGGTCGGCCGCGAGGGCGCCGTTCATCTCGGCGATCAACGGCCGTTCATCAGGCAAGCCCCAGCCCGAATCGCTCGACGTCGGGCGCGTATCCTCCCAGTCGTCATCGTCGTCGTGCGAACGACGCATGAGCGACGCAAGGGGCGAGAGCCACACCGACTTCATCCCCATCGCAGCAAGGATCGACGACGATGAGCGGATTGTCCACTTCTTTTCGCACGATCGGTCGCTCGAGCTCGAGCGCGGCGACCCCGCCATGAGTCGTCCGCGTCACTGAAACGCTCGCGCCGGGCGGGTACGACACAATGCGTGTATGGCTGCGACCCCCACTTCCAAGGACGGCTTTGCGGCCACCGGACTCGACCGCACACTGATCGCCGCGATCACCGCGCTCGGCTACGAAGAGCCGACGCCGGTCCAGAGCGAAACGATCCCGCTCCTCCTGAGCGGCCGCGACCTGCTGGCTCAGGCGGCGACCGGTACCGGGAAAACCGCGGCCTTTGCGCTGCCGATGCTTCACCGTCTGCAGCACGGTCGGCGCATCGGGCAGGCGCCGGCCACGCGGCCTCGTCCTCGTGCCGACGCGCGAGCTGGCGATGCAGGTCGCCGAAGCGGTTCACAAGTACAGCCGCGGCTCCGGCGTCATGGTCGTCCCCGTCTACGGCGGGGCGTCGATGTCGCAGCAGATTCGCGCCCTCGACCGCGGCGTCGAGGTCGTCGTCGCCACTCCCGGACGGGCGCTGGACCTGTTGCGGCGGCGTGCGCTCGACCTCTCGGTGATCGAGATGCTCATCCTCGACGAGGCCGACGAGATGCTCGACATGGGGTTTGCCGAGGACCTCGAGGCGATTCTCGAGGCGACCCCCGCGGCCCGCCAGACCGCGCTCTTTTCCGCGACGTTGCCGCCGCGGATCATCACCATTGCCCAGAAGCACCTGCGATCGCCGGAGCGCGTGACCATCGAGCGCGAGAAAGCGGTGGCGGGCAAGCTGCCGCGCATCCGCCAGCTGGCCTACGTGGTGGCGCGGCCGCACAAGCCGGTCGCGTTACAGCGCGTGCTCGACCTCGAGGCCCCGACCTCCGCGCTCGTGTTCTGCCGCACCCGGCTCGAGGTCGATACGCTGGTCGAGACGCTCAACGCGCACGGCTACCGGGCCGAGGCGCTGCACGGCGGGATGCAGCAGCGGCAGCGCGATGCGGTGATGAACCGGTTCCGCGCCGCGAAGGCGGACCTGCTGATTGCCACCGACGTCGCCGCGCGCGGGCTCGACATCGAGCAGCTCTCGCACGTCTTCAACTACACCCTGCCGTCGGCCGCCGATGCCTACATCCATCGCATCGGCCGCACCGGGCGGGCTGGGCCGCGAAGGCACCGCCATCACGCTCGTCGAGCCGCGCGAGCATCGGCTGCTCCGCACCATCGAGAACCTCACGAAACAGAAGATCCAGGTCTGTCCCATCCCGACCGTGGCCGATCTCCGCGCCCGGCGGCTCGAGCTGACCAAGGCGTCGCTGCGCGAGCGGCTGCTGCAGGGCGAGCTGGACGATGTGCGGGTGGTCGTGGAATCGCTGGCGGAGGAGTTCGACGTCATCGATATCGCCGCGGCCGCTGTGAAGCTGGCCCATCAGGCGGAAACGGGCGGCGGAGAGGAGCCGGAAGCGGACATTCCGGAACAAGTCGGCCGCGAACGGCCGATGGCGGGCGGGCGCGATCGGCCGGAAGGTCCACGCCGAGGACGGCCCGACGGGCCCTCACGACCGCGGGAGCGGGAGAGGCGCGGTCAGGATGGCAACTTCGTGCGGCTCTTCATCGGCGCCGGCCGGCAGGCGGGCGTGCGTCCCGCCGATCTCGTCGGCGCCATCACCAACGAAGCCGGCATCAACTCGCGCGATCTGGGCTCGATCGAGATCACCGATCGCTTCTCTCTGGTGGATGTCCCTGCCGACGCCGCCGACGAGATCGTGCGGGTGATGCGCAAGGCGTCGCTGCGCGGGCAGAAGGTTCCGGTGCGGCGCGACCGGGAGGGGTAACCTTGGTCCCCCGTTCCCGGTTCCTGGAGCCGGGTGCGAGTCCCGCGTGCTTCGTGCTACGTGCGACGTGCGGTGCGGGGTGCCGGGGTGCCCACAAGGTCCGAGGTCAGGGGATGTCATCTTGGTTTCACCTGTCGCGACCTGAGCGGGAACTCCACCGTCACCGGCCGCCACGTCTTCGGGTCGTTGTTGAAGCCGAGCGACGGCGCAACGACCTCAACGCGCAGCGGCTCGATGCGGATGAGCAGGTAATCGTCACCGCGATAGCTGTTTTCGTAGAAGGCCTTCCATTCGTCCTTCCAGCGCGCCGCGCGCGCGGCGGGGTCGCGGACGAGCGTCGCCGTCCCGGCGATGGTGACGTAATGCTCGGCCGCACGATCGAAGTAGGTCAGCGTGACGCGGCCGTCGCGCGCCAGCTGCGCCGCCTTGCGCGTGCGGCTGTTGGTCGCGACCCAGATCGTCAGCTCCTGCTCGGGCGGAAACGGATCCACGATGCGCGCCGCCGGCGCGCCCGACTCGTCGAGCGTCGTCAACGTCGCGTAGCGTGCTCGTCTTGATGATGCTCTTCGCGGCCGCGATGACCGCGCCCGCGATGGGCGCCGGCTGCCGGGCGGCCGGCTGCGCTGAAAGAGCCGGCTCCAGTATCAGGACGGCCGCTATCAGTGCAATCAAGTGGCGTGAGATACGAGCCATGAAATGTCCTTTGCGAAGCCTCATTGTGGCACCCTGCACTCGAGACGCCGCACAAGTGCGACCGGCGTCCGCCTTGTGTCGCCGCTGACCTGCTGCTAGAGTCCGCTGGCGTTCCGCGCATTCTCTCGCCGGACCGTGTCAATCATCCGCATCTCCAGCGTCGCAACGGCTCTGACGCTGGTCGCCGCCAGCGCCGTGGCTGCACCGGTCGTCACCGCGGCCACCATCCGCATCGTCGTGACGTCGCCTTCGAGTTGCGACGTGACGATGGCGCTGCGGCTGGAGGGCGCGAGCGAGATCGAGCACCGAATCGAGTCGTTCGACGGCAGTGAGGTCGAGCTCCAGGAGCTCAAGGGCGCGCGGATCGCCGGCGAGCCGCGCCGGGTCGGCCGCACGCGAGTCATGACGCTGAGGCTTGATCGGCCCGACTACGAACTGCGCTATCGGGCGATGCAGAACGCGGATCGCGCGGATCGGTGCCCGCTCTGGATTCCGTCAGCGCCGACGACGGGACAGCTCGAGACGGTGCGAATCGACGTCCAGCTGCCGGACGGCGGCCGCCCGGGCGGAACCATGCCGGCACTGGCCTGGACAGGATCGACGGGAACCACCAGGATCGGCCACGTCCCGGCATTCGTGCGCGCGCCGTATTCCGCCGCTGGCGAAGCGGTCCGCTGGAATCTTCTGCAGGTCATGGACGCGGTGACGGTCGCCATCTTCGCGGCCGCGAGCGGCATCTGGGCGTGGCGCCGCCGGCAAGTCCGCGCGCGTCACGCGGGTTGACGTGATGGGCCACGGGTTTGGGCTGAGCTTCTACGGCTTCTTTGTCGCCGCGGTGATCTGGCTGGTGGCCTACTTCGTCTGGGCGTTCCGGGCCGCCGCGCGCGACCGGCGTCGTCACCGCCGATGACCGCCGATTCACCGGTGCTCCTGGTCGTTGCGCTCGGCTACTTCGCCATCGTGTTCGGCGTGTCGATCTGGGGCTACTTCCGCGCCACCACCGAGGAGGAGTTCCTTGCCGCGGGGCGATCGATCGGCCCGTGGGTCGGCGGCGCCGTGCTGGCCGCGACGCAGATCAGCGCCGGCACCTACGTCGGCACCTTGGGCCGCCACTACCTGACCGGTGTGAGCTGGACGTGGATCTGGTTCGGGGTGTGGACCGGCTGGGTGATCTCGGCGATTTTCGTCGCCCCGAAGCTGCGGCGGTTCGGTGCGCTCACCGTTGCCGACTACATCGGCCGGCGCTTTGCGTCGGAACACGCGCGCACGCTGGCCGCCGCGCTGATCATCATCACCTACACGATCCTGCTCACCGCGCAGTTCCAGGCGATTGGCGAGATTGCGTCGGCGGTGTTCGGGGTCGCGCCGATGACGGCGATGCTCGCGCTGCTTGCGAGCACGGGCTTCTACACCGCGCTCGGCGGTGTGCGGTCGAGCTCGTATATCGAGTTCGTGCAGACGCTGATCATGGTGCTGGCGCTGGTCGTGGCGGTCCCGGTCGTGCTCTCGCACGTCGGCGGCCTGACCGCGCTCGGCGAGTACGTCGGCTCGATCGAGCCGCGGGTGACCGGGTGGTGGTTCTCGTGGCGCGATCTGCTTGCCTTCGGGTTGGCGTTCGGGCTCTCGATCGCCGCGGCGCCCTACGAGATGACGCGCTACTACTCGATGCGCGACGAGGCCACGGTGAGATATGCCATCGGCATCTCGATCGGCGCGCAAATCGTCATCGGCTCGAGCGTCACCATCCTCGGCATCGGCATGCGCGGACTGTTTCCCTACCTGCCGTCGGCCGATCAGGCGTCGAGCGTGATGGCCGCGACGGTGATGTCGCCGCTGCTCGGCTCGCTGTTCCTCGTCGCGATGCTGTCGGCCATCATGTCCACCGTCAACTCGATCCTGCTGGTGACCGGCGGCGCCTTCGCGCACGATCTCTACAAGCGGCTCGTCAACCCGGAGGCGTCGCAGGCACGCCTCGTCTGGATCAATCGCATCTCGATCGTGGTCCTCGGCATCGTCCCGTTCTTCTTCGCCACCCAGAGGCTCGGCGACGTCCAGACCATCGTCATCGAACAGGCCAAGTTCATTGCCAGCTTCTTCTTCGTGCCGGTCGTGGTCGGACTGAACTGGCGCCGCGGGACGAAGGAAGGTGCGATCAGCTGTATGGTGGCGGGGTTTGCCGGCTGCCTGGCGTGGACGATGACCATGCAGTCGAGCTTCGCCGTCCATGGCATCGACGCGGTGGAAGTTGGCGTGGTGCTCAGCGCGATCACGTTTGTCGTGGTGAGTCGCGTGACGACGCCGACACCGGACGAGAACCTGCGGATATTCTTCGACGAACGCTAATATCGGGGCACTTCGTCCAGCTCTCAGCTGTCAGCGATCGGCTCTCAGCGCCGCCGAAAGCCGAAAGCCGAAGGCTGAAAGCTGCTCAGAACGCTGTCCTTTAACCGCACTGGAGAGTCATGGAGTTTCGGGTCTACACGGATACCGCGCTCGAGACGCGAGCCCGCGAGGCGATCGCGCTCGACGAGTCTCGCGCGCTCCTGAATCGCTTCTCGACCCTCGTTCGCGAATCGGGGACGCCGGCGGAAGAGACCGCGGGCCGCTACATCGTGGACCGCCTCGAGGCGCTCGGCGTACCGGTGACGCTCCACGTGCCGGAGCTGTACATCAGCGTGCCCGAACGAGCCGAGCTGGCACTCGAGACGTCGTCGGGCTCACGCGCGATCGACGCGCGGCCGCCGGCGATGGCGCGCTCGACGGGCGACACGGCGGTCGAGGGCGAACTCTGCTACGTGCCGTCGCGTTATGCCGCCGGCACATCGAGCCTGTTCGACGTGCCGGACGCGGCCAGGGCCGGCAGCGGCGGCGCCGATCCCGTGGCCGGGCGGATCGTGCTCACCGAAGGGTTCTCGATGCCGGGCCCGGTGCAGGCGTTCGAGCGTCGCGGCGCGATCGCGCAGATCTACATCCATCCGGGACAACGCATCCACGAAGGCATTTGCACGTCCATCTGGGGCGCCCCCACCGTTGAATCGATCGGGCGCAAGCCGACGACGCCCGTCGTCTGCATCAATCATCCGGATGGCGAGGCGCTGATCGCGGATGTGCAGCGCGGTGTCGTGCGTGCGGCCGTGAAAACCTGGCTGCGCGAAGGCTGGATGCGCTGCCTGCTGCCGGTCGTGGAGATTCGTGGCCGGCGCGATCCTGACGAGTTCCTGCTTGTCCACGGGCACTACGATTCCTGGTACGAAGGCATCGGCGACAACGCGACGGGCGACGCGGCGCTGCTGGAGATCGCGCGCGTGTTGTGGGGCCTGCGCGACAGCCTCGAGCGCAGCGTGCGAATCGCGTGGTGGCCCGGCCATTCCACCGGCCGGTATGCCGGCTCGACCTGGTATGCCGACACGTTTGCCGCGGAGATCGACGAGCACTGCGTCGCGCAACTCGACATCGACTCGCCCGGCTGCGCCGATGCGACCGTCTACGAGGAAGTGATGTGGATGGCGGAAGCGGATGCGCTCTGTCGCGGCGCCATTCGCGACGCGCTGGGCCTCGAGGCGCAGCGCGTGCGGCCGCTCCGCGCCGGTGATTATTCGTTCAACCAGATTGGCCCAACCGGGCTGTACATGCTGCTCTCGAACATCCCGATCGACGATCGGAAGAAGCGCGGCTACTACGCCGTCGGCGGCTGCGGCGGCAACATCGCCTGGCACACGCCGGACGATCTGATGCCGGTCGCCGACCTGGCGATCCTGCAGCGTGACCTCGCCGTCTACCTCACCACGATCGTCCGGATCCTGAACGCGCCGCTGCATCCGTTCGACTATGCGGCCGCAGTCGAAGAGATGCGCGTGGCCGTCGCGCAGTATCAGCACGCGTCCGGCGGCGAGGCCGACTTCACCGCCGTGCTCGACGACTTTGCCGCGCTCGCCGAAGAGCTGCGGACATGGCAAGCCGCGATGCAGAAACGGGTCGACAAGGGCGCCGCGGCGGACGACGAACGGCGGCGGCTCAACGCGACGCTCCGGCAGATTGCGCGGCTGCTGGTACCGCTCAACTACGCGCGCGGCGAACGTTTCGATCACGATCCGGCGCTGAAATTCGGGCCGGTGCCGCGGCTCGAGGCGGCCGCTGGCCTCGCGACCGCGACGCCGGAGATGAAGCCGTTTATCAAGGTGGGCCTCGTCCGCGAGATCAACAAGGTGCGCGCGACGGTTCGCGCGGTGCGGCGACTGCTGCGCGGTTAGCGGGATGGAACTCGCACGACGCTCCTCCGGCAGCGATTGGCTCGAGGCGACGCAGGCCGTTTGCGTAGGAAACCGTGTGGAGCAGGCCGCTCGGATGCCGAAAAACGCTCCGCAGGCGAGTGACATCGCGTGGGATGGGGCCACGCGTTCTTCAGAGGACGATCGCCGAAGGAGCGTATTTCCGGCCTGCGGAACCGGTTCGAGCCATGGCTGCGGCGATCGTGCTCTGGCTGCCGGATCGCGGAGTGATCAGATGAACGCAGCTCGGTTCCGCCTGTTGCGCTGTCACGCCAGGTCACGCAAGACCGGCCGCGCGCTGACCATCGAGAACATCTACGGCGGCCAACCGGCCAACGGCGTCCGCCAGGTCTCGATGGCCCCGGACGGAAAGCTGGTCGCGATCACCGGCGAAGGTCCGTCGGGAAGCGGCGTCTATCTCGTCGCGCCATCGGAAACGGCTCCGCCGCGATTCTGGTTTCAGGGCAACGTGCAGGCCTGGTTCCCGGACAGCCAGAGAATCGTGTTCTCACGCGACAACGATCTCTGGACCCTGCGCGTCGGATCGACCGAGCCGACACGCGTGACCAGCGACCAGGGCGACGAGCGTGCGCCGGTCGTGTCGCCTGACGGCAAGCTGATCGCGTTCTACTCGACGCGCAGCGGCCACCAGGACATCTGGATCGTGCCGAGCGACGGCAGCGCGCCGTCACGTGCGCTCACGACTGCGGCAATGGCGCTCGACGACATCCGCTTCGCGCCGGCATGGTCGCCGAACGGCCGCGAGGTCGCCTACATCTCGAACAAGGCTGACTATTGGCACGACGATGTGTGGGTCGCGGAGGTGGCGTCGGGGAAGTCGCGTCAGGTCTCGAAGAGCCTGATGGCGGCGTCGTCGCCGGCGTGGTCGCCCGACGGCCGCTCGATCGCCCTGCTCGGTACCGCGAAACGCGGCTACTGGTACGAAGACCTCCAGGACATCTGGGTGCTCGACGCCACGACCGGAGCGGAACGCACGGTGCGCATGCAGATCCAGGCGACCGACTGGCTGCACAGCCTGCCGGTGCTGTGGTCCGGCGACGGCCGGGTTCTCTCGTTCGCGTACCACGAACGCGGCGACCTCAACCTCTGGTCGGTGCCCGCGGCTGGCGGCGTCGCGACCCGGATGACCAACGAGCGCGGTCAGCTGCGCTCGCTCGAGACCTCCGCGACCGGCGACGCGTTCGTGTATGTGCGCTCAGGCCCGGTGGACGGCCCCGAGGCGTTCCATCTCTCGCGCACCGGCGGTCCGCCGAAACAACTGTCGCGATTTGCGGATGTGTGGGAAGGCGTACGCGAGCCGCGGGAGGTGTCGTATCGATCGTTCGACGGGCTCTACATCCAGGGCTTCCTGTATCTCCCGCCCGGCATGCGCGACGGCGCGACCTATCCCGGCCTCGTGCAGGTGCACGGCGGCGGAACCAACTCCTACTTACGGACGCAGAACCTGCTCGAGCAGTATCTCGCCTCGAAGGGTTACGTCGTGCTCGCGATCAACTATCGCGGCGGATCGGGATTCGGGCGCGAGTTCCAGGATCTCGCGTCAACGACTGGGCCACGGACAGGCGCACGACGCGGCGATTGCCGCCGATTTCATGCGATCGCTGCCGTACATCAACGGCAAGGTTGGCATTTACGGCTACAGCTACGGCGGCATCATGACGATGGCGACCGTCGCGCGGCATCCGGACAAGTTCGACGCCGCGGTGCCGATGGCCGGCATCTACGATTTCGCCGACGCGCTGACCAACGCCGATCGCCTCGGCAAGATCTTCACCAAGACCGGGCATGGCGGCAATCCCGACGAGCGGAAGGACGTGTACGCGCGGAGTAACACCCTGGCCCGGGTGAAGGACGTCAAGACGCCGCTCCTGATCATGCACGGCGAAGCCGACGTGCGCGCACCGTTCCGGCAGTATCAACTGGCCGTCGAGATCCTCGAGAAGAACGGCAAGACCTTCGAGCGCAAGAGCTACCCGGGCGAGCCGCACGGCTTCAGGAATCCCGCCAACCGCATCGACATGTACCAGCGGCTCGAGGCGTTCTTCGATCGAATCCTTAAATGAGGTTCCGAGCTCCAGGGTTCGAGCCTGGTGTTCTCCTGATCTCTGATCCCCGTCCCTACGGGCGGCGCCCGAGCGTGACCGTCAGGGGCGCCGCCCCGCTCGCTGAACCAGCAGCGCAGCTCGCTGAGCAGGTCGATTCGCACGCGGGAGACGTCCTCAGCGGTCCGCGCGGCGATGTCGAGCCGCATGTGGATCGTTTCACCCGGAAGGATGGTGCGCGGGAGCGGAAAACGCATCCAGTCGCGGTCGACCATGCCGCCATCGTCGTCGAGGCGCTGCACGCCGAGCTGCACGAAGCCACCGCGCCGCAACGGCCCCTTCAGCCAGACCGTGTCACCGGTGTTCGACAGCGACAGGTCGATCACGCCCGGCTGCGGCTGGCCGACCACTTCCATCGTGGCGTGAATCCGGCGCGGGGCCCGGCTGTCCGGCGGCACGCTCTCGCCCTCGACCCGGATGTATTCGATCGCGATGGGCGATCCCTCGGACTGCAGCCAGGTCAAATACTCGTCGACGACGTCGAAGGTGACGCCGTAGAGCCCCGGCGTGTTCGGAGCGCGCAGCGGCATCCGCGTTTCGGCTGATTCGCGCGGATCAACCGAGGCCGCAAGAAACCCGCGTCCGTAATCCAGATCGACCGGAACCCGCAGGTTGACGTCCCACAGACGCGCGCCCAGCGTGACCATGCCCTGCAGGTCGTTGCTCTCGATGTACTCGCGGTAGCGTGCGACCGGCGCTTCGTTGAGGAACGCGCCAGGCACGATCGCCTTGTCGAGGAAGGCGGCGGCATAGTCGAGCGGCCCATTCGCGGTCTGGGGCGGCAGCGCAAGCCAGCGCGTGTCGCCCATATTGGTGACGCGGAGGCTCGCCGCGATGACCTCGCCAGGCGCCGACGACACGGGAAAGTCCTCGACGGTGATATAGGCGCGCAGCAATTGCGGATTGCGCGAATCGATCACGCCGGAGTCCTTGATGAACACGATCAGCGCGTCGTTCCCGGACCAGTCCAGGACTCGACGCCGCTCGCCGAGCCGCAGACGACGGAAGTCGCCCGGTTCGAGGCGGTTGTCGAGCGGATCGGGCAGCGGCACGGTGTAGGTTTCGCTGAAGCCGATCTCGCTGGCGATCGCGCAGAGCACGGTGGCGTCGATCTCGTCTTCGAGGACACCCCACTGCTCGGTGTCGTGCACCGCGACCTCGGACACCGCGTGTCCAGGCCCCGGCTCGACGAAACAGGCGCGGCCGCCTGGACGCAGGATGCGGAACATCTCGCGCAGGACGGTGCGCTTGTTCGGCACGTGATGGAGCGCGTCGTAACACGCGATCCGGTCGACTGAGTTGTCCTCGAGTGGAAACGTGTAGCCGTCGTAGACGAGAAACCGCGGCGTCGGGGTGCCGGCCGGCAGCCGGGCCTCGCGAAACGCACGCTCTCCGAGCGCGAGCGCCGCCTTCGACACGTCGAGTGCGACGACGCGGCAACCCGTGCGTTGCAGGCCGATGGTCAGCCAGCACATACCGGCGCCGAAGTCGACGACGGTCTGCAGCGGGTTGTGGCGCAGGTGCGCCAGCAGATAGCCGAGCCGGACGGCGTTGTAGGGCGATTCTCTGAGCGGAACGTAGGGCTTCGAGAACAGGGCCTGTGGATTCTCGAGATCGCGGAAGTACTGGTCCGCCGCCTCGATGTACGCACGCATGGCGTCGCGATCGTCGGAATCGATCATTCGTGTCGAATGATCCGTCAGTTTCCAGTTGCCAGTGACCAGTTCAAAGCGGCTCTTCGTTGAATTCCGGCATCAATCCCTTTGAACTGTCAACTGATAACTGGAAACTGACAGCGGCGGCGCTCTCAATTCACGGCGAAGCAGTACAACCGGCCCCATAATGAGCGGCATGCCGAGCCACCTCATCCCGAACACTTGCCGCGGCGTGACCGCGCTTGTCGCCTGCATGATCGCCGTGGCTGCGGTCCAGACGGCATCGCAGGCGCCGTCGCAAAACGCCAGCGCACCGACGCCCGTGATTCTCACTCCGGGGCCCTCGGCGGCGCGGACGCCGACCAACGCCGAAGAATTCGATGCCTACTTCAAGAAGGTGTCGAACTGGGGCCGCTGGGGCACGAACGACGAGCTCGGCACGTTCAATCTCATCACCGACGCCAAGCGCAGGCAGGCGGCGTCGCTCGTGAAGAGCGGCCAGGCCGTCGGCCTCGCGCATTCGCCGCTCACCGAGCGCGACCCGGACAACGGCAGCCCGTTCGAGCACACGATGAACCGCGGGTTCTACGACCGACATCTATCGCGTCATCGTATCACGGCTACGCGCACAGCCACATGGACACGCTCTGCCACATCCTCTACAAGGACCAGACCTACAACGGCTACGCGCGCGCCGACGTCAACACCGAGAAGGGCTGCACCAAGCTCGGCATCCAGAACTTCCGCAACGGCTACGTGACGCGCGGCATCCTCATGGACATCCCGCGGCTGAAGGGCCTGCCGTATCTCGAGCCGGGCACGCCGATCTTCGTCGAGGATCTCGAGGCGTGGGAGAAGAAGCGGGCATCAAGGTGTCGCCGGGCGACGCGTTGCTGATTCGCACCGGCCGCTGGGCGCGACGCGCCAGCGCTTGGTCCGTGGAACGTCGGTCAGAACGCGGCCGGACTCCACGCCTCGGTGGGCGCCTGGCTGAAAGCGCGCGGCGTCGCGCTCATCGGCAGCGACGCGGCGCTCGACGTCGTCGCCGTCGCTCGTGCGAGGCATCAACCTGCCCGTCCACACGCTCGCGATCACCGCGCTCGGCCTGAATATTCTCGACAACCAGGATCTCGAGGCGGTGGGCGACCTGGCGGCGAGGCAGAAGCGGTGGGAGTTCCTGCTGACCGTCGCGCCGGTGCCCGTCATGGCGGCACTGGATTTCCTGTGAACGCGATCGCGACGTTCTGATCGCGTCGCGCAAGTGTTACCCGATCCGCTGGGAGTGAAACAGCGGGTCCAAAAAGTAAGGGACCTATGAACGAAAAGAGTCGGCACAGCCATAGCGGCGATCGTCTTTGCTTGGCGGCCGCCTGCGAACGATCGCCGGAGTCGGGGACAGCGGCGGCCGCGCCGGCGGCCTACTGCGCGGGCTACGTGCTGCGACGCCAGCGCATCCACTCGATCCGCTCACCGAAGACGAGATCCGCACAGCCATCCAGACGGCCAAGAGCGACGCGCGCCTGACGGCGGCCGCGTTTCCGTCAATCTCGGTGAACGACCCGGCGAAGGCCGACGTGCTCGCGTGGCAGCCTGGTCGGCCGGTGGCCAGGCAGGCGCGCGTGCACGCGATGACGCCGGACCGGATTACGAAGTCGTGGTGGACATCAGCGGGCGGCGCATCGCGTCGATCGAGGAGCGTGCTGGGGAGCCGCCGATCACGTATTCCGAAATCGAGGCGACGAAGATCGTCCTGTCGAACGCCGCGTTCCAGGAGGGCCTGAAGAAGCGCGGCGTCACCGACATGACGAAGGTCTTCTGCGGCCCATTCTCTGCCGGCTACTACGGCGATCCGGCGCAGGACGGCAAGCGGCTGGTGAAAGTCGGCTGCTTCGACACGCGCAAGTCGACGACCAATATGTTTGGCTGGCCGATCGAACGGCTCTACGCCCTGGTCGATCTCCGAAAGGGCGAAGTGCTGAGCGTCACCGACTACGGCGTCGTGCCGATTGCCGAGGGCGACTTCAACTACACGGAAGCGGCAGTCGGCACGCTGCGCGACGCGCGCAAGCCGACGATGCTCGCGCAGCCCGAGGGCTCGAACTTCACATCGACGGCCACGAAGTGTCCTGGGGCAACTGGCGGTTCCACGCTCGCATCGACCCGCGCGTCGGCACGGTCGATCTCGCTCGCGCGCTGGCGCGACGCCAGCGGTGGCGGTCGGTCCTCTATCAGGGCTATCTCTCGGAGATGTTCGTGCCCTACATGGACGCCGACTACGGCTGGCAGTCGCGCACCTACTTCGACACCGGCGAATACGGCGCAGGCGTTCTGGCGACGCCTCTGAATGCCGGCGTCGACTGCCCGGCGACCGCGACGTTCCTGCCGGCCGTGTTTGGCACCGACAAAGGCGAACCGTTGACCACGCCGAACGCCATGTGCGTGTTCGAGCGGAGCCGGGCGAACCGCTCTGGCGTCATTCGGAAGTCATCAACCAGACTTACGAGGGCGGGCGAACGTCGAGCTCGTCGTGCGGATGGCGACGACGATCGGAAACTACGACTATCTGTTCGATTGGGTCTTCAACGACGCCGCCGAGATCGAGGCCCGTGTCGGCGCAACCGGCATCGACGCGCTCAAAGGCGTGACCACCCGTCGCATGACCGACGCCACGGCCGCGGACGACACGCGCTATGGCACGCTGGTCGCGCCCAACCTCGTCGCCGTCAATCACGACCACTACTTCAACTTCCGGCTCGATCTCGACGTGGACGAGGGCGGCAACAGCTTCAATCACGACGTCTACAAGCCGGTCATGCTGCCGGCCGATTCGCCGCGTCGCAGCATCTACGTGGTCGAGCGGCAGATGGCGGACACCGAGAAGGCGGGGCAGCTCGACGAGGCCATGGGCCGTCGAGGCTACGCGTCCTCAACGAGAGCCGCACCAATCGCGTCGGAAACCCGGTGTCGTACGAGGTGCTCGTCGCCAATCACGCGAGGCTGCTGCTGGATCCGCAGGATTGGCCGGCGAGGCGGGCAAGGTTCCTCCAGCATGACGTCTGGGTGACGCCGTATGCGGCGGCGGAACGTTACGCCGGCGGCGAATATGCCCTTGGCAGCAACGGCGACGACGGCCTTGCGGTCTGGGCGGCGCGCGATCGCGCCATTCGCAACCAGGACATCGTCGTGTGGGTGAACCTGGGCATGCATCATCTGACACGAGCCGAGGATCTGCCGGTCATGCCGCTCATCTGGCATTCGTTCAAGCTGCGCCCGCACAATTTCTTCGATCGGAACCCTGCGATCGACCTGAGAAACGACACGTCTGAGGAGTAAACGGAATCTGGTGATCTGGTGATCTGATGATTTGGTGATCTGGAGATCTGCCATTCCGAGTAGACGTTCGATTACATCACTGAGATCAAGCTGAGATCACGCATCGCTCAGATCACTCAGATCATCAGATCACTTGCGTAACCCTGCGGCCCAGTTCGACCATCAGCTGCCGATTGCCGTTGAACGCGACATCACCGGCTGGCGCTACACCTACGACGTCGCCGACGACGGTCAGCGGTTCCTGGCCAACCCGATCCGCGGGCGCCGTTTCGCAGGCTGGCCATCCCCGCCTTGAAGGCGGCGCGCGGATAAACCCCCGTATACTCACGTCCAGTCGGCCCTGACCCCCGGCACGCGGCTCGGCGTCTTCGACATCACCGCGCCAATCGGGAAGGCGGCCCCGCCTACGCTCGCGTCAAGCGTGACCGACGCGAGCTACGGCGCGGGTCGGCGCCCGTAGCCAGGACACGCGATGCAGATAGGCACGAGACTGGGAGCCTACCAGGTCACCGCGAAACTTGGCGAAGGCGGAATGGGACAGGTGTTTCGAGCCCGCGACACGACGCTCAATCGCGATGTGGCGCTGAAGGTGCTGCCGGATTCCTTCGCCAACGACCCCGAGAGGCTGGCCCGATTCACGCGCGAAGCGCAGACGCTCGCCTCACTGAACCACTCGAACATCGCGCACATCCACGGGCTTGAAGTATCGGGTGGTGTGCACGCGCTCGTCATGGAATTGGTCGAGGGCGAGGACCTCGTCGCAGCGCATCGCCCGCGGCCCGGTGCCGATCGACGAAGCCCTGCCGCTCGCGAAGCAGATTGTCGAGGCGCTGGAAGCGGCGCACGAGCAGGGCATCATCCATCGCGATCTCGAAGCCAGCGAACATCAAGGTCCGCGCCGACGGCACGGTGAAGGTTCTGGACTTCGGGTTGGCGAAGGCGTCTGTCGCGAGCGGGCGCGATTCGTTGCCGGACATGGCGATGTCGCCCGACGCTCACGGCACCTGCGATGACACAGGCCGGAATGATTCTGGGCACTGCCGCATACATGAGTTCAGAGCAGGCACGCGGCAGAACGGTGGACAAGCGCACGGATATCTGGGCGTTTGGTGTGGTGCTGCACGAGATGCTGACGGGCGAGCGCCTCTTCGCGGCCGATTCGGTGCCTGAAACGCTGGCTACTATCCTCCGCGCGAACCGGACCTGGCGCGGCTGCCAGCCGCGGTGCCTCCGAACGTGTCCGCACGGCTCATCGCGCGATGCCTACGTCAAGGATCCCCGTCAGCGGCTGCGCGACATCGGCGATGCGCGGCTGGATCTGGAGGGCGCGCGCGAAGCGGCCACTCGGTCAGCCGCGCCAGCACCGGTCGCGCCCGGTGTGGCTCGCGTGGCCGTGGGGAATCGCCGCAGCTGCCGTACTGCTGGCTGGATGGACGCTCTGGCGCTCGCCTGGCACCGGCACAACCAGCCTGCCAGTGACGGCACCTCGAGATCGGGTTTCCGCGCGACGTGGAACCACGGCACCGACAAACAGCAGCGCTCGCGGCCTGCCATCACGTCCGACGGCCGCAAGCGTGGCGATGATCGGTGTGCTCGACGGCGTGCGCCGTGCCTTCGTCCGACGGCTCGATCGTCCCGGAGACGCGTCGTCGTTGCCAGGCGCTGGCGCGAATGAGCGTCGTTTTCTCGCCCGACGGTGAGAGCGTGGCGGTCGTTTGACAGCTCGGGGCTGATCACACGCATCTCGCTGGCAGACCAGCAGCGGAAGGACCTGACGTCAGGGGCAGACGTCGCTGGGGGCTCGCGTGGAGCCAGGCCGGCATCGTCTTCGGTCGGCGGCGGCGCGCTGTGGATCGTCTCGCCAGAGGGCGGAGCACCGCGCGCACTCACGGTGCTCGATGCCGCCCGGCACGAAATGCAGCACGACTGGCCGGTCGTGCTGCCCGGGGAGCGGCTCGTGCTGTTTGCCAGTCAAACCACCCGAGCCTGGCGCCGAGCGCATCGAATCCGTGTCGATCGACGGAGGACCAGCGGACAGTCGTGGTCGAGCGAGCGACGAGCCCCATCTGGTCTCCGACCGGTCACCTGCTGTTCTCGCGGGACGGTGCGGTGCTGGCTGTTGCCTTCGACGCGCGGACGGGAACACCGAGTGGGGCGGCGGTCCCGGTTCTGCCGAGCGGGTCGATCGGCGGCGCTCTCCTCCGGTCAGCTGGCGCTGACCCTGTCGTCCACAGGGACCTTGCTGTTCGCGCCAATCGGCTTTCGCGGACGCCCGCGTGGTGTCCGTAGGCCGCGACGGCGCGGCCCTGGCCCTCGACCAGCTCCCATTGAATCGGTATTCAAACCCTCGGATCGCGCCCGACGGGCGCCGGCTCCTGGTCGAGATCGGTGGCAATGTCATCGAGGCGCTCGACCTGGCGCGTGGCACGCGGGCCCGGCTCACGGCGGCGGCGCTGAGTGTCCTACTTCACCACGTGGAACGCTGACGGGACACACGTCGTGTTCCGCCGGTTCGGCGTGCCGTTCTGGGCGGCCGCCGACGGCAGCGGTGATTCCGGGCCTGTCCCCGGGGCGACGGTCAACGACTATGCTGTCATCACCCGGGCCGAATCCAGACTCCGTCATCGCCCTCCGCGTCTCCCCTGGGACGTCAGGGGATGTGTTCCTCATGTCGATGAGCGGTGCCTTCGAGCCCAAGCCGTTGATCGTCACATCGGCCTATGAAGGCGGCGCGCAGCTATCACCGGATGGGCGCTGGCTGCTCTACCAGTCAGACGGCTCGGGGCGGCCGGAGATCTACGTCCGGCGGTATCCGGCGTTGGATCGGCAATGGCAGGTCTCGGAGGGCGGCGGCGTGCAGGCGCGGTGGAGCCGGAACGACCGGGAGGTTTACTACCGCAGCGGCGGGCGCATCGTTGCCGTGAGCTTCGACGCGTCAGGTGCCGACCCGGTATTCGGCAAACCGACGGCTCTTTTCACCGATGACTACGACTTCGGCGGGGGCGCGAGCATCCCGAACTACGACGTCACACCCGACGGCCGCTTCATCATGATTCGGCGAGGTGCCAACGGCGGCAAGCTGCACTTCATCGTCAACTGGACCGAAGAGCTGAAGCGGATCCTCGCGTCAGGTGGCGTGCGCTGACCACCTTCTGATCACGCCACATGCTGCGTCTGCAAGTGTCGGCTCACAGACAAGTCAGCCCCCTTCATCTCGACCGCGCCGGTGGACGGCTATGAGTGGTCGTTGCCTGCGAGGAAGCTTTTCGTGAACGTTTCCGCCGCCCCGCAGTGGCACATCGATTGAACTCAGGCCGCTCTCTTGGTTCGTTTGTCTTCTCCGGGTGACTGCGGTCGTCCGGATGCTGGTGCGCGCGGGAGCTCCCGCCCGCGGCCGACGCTCTCCGTCTATCCAACCGCGATGACGCCACGCGTTGCGATCGGGCTCGTCGTTCTCCTCACTGCGGCGCCTGCGACCCGCCCCGGCGCAGTCGTTTGTCTGTTCGCCCATCTCGGCTGGTGAAACCGGCCCGGCGGTCGCGCGACGGCTGACGGGAGACCCGGAAAACCTGTACCAACCATGGTTCCGATTCGCGGATCCCGCGACCGGTAAGTTCGTGCCGCAATCGCAGCACACGAATCTCCGCGCGGGCTGGCGTGTCTGTGTTGCGCGTGACGCCGCCGCACTAGCGAGACGCGCTCCGCCAGCGAGCGACCGCGACGGTCGAACCTACGACATTGGATTTGCCGTCCGTATCGGGCTGGCCGTCTTCCTGGTCATGCTGTCGTGGTCGCTGCTCGAGGAGTACCTGCGGCAGACACGGCCGGTTCCCGCGCCTCTGCGACACCACGCCCAGCAATTCGTCGACGCATTCGCCCGTCCACTTCTGCGCCAGTCTTCGACCGGACCACCGATCAGATCGCGGCTGCGATACCTGCCGGCGCGCGAGGAGGTCGAGATCCTGATCGCGCCGAGCGCCGGACGACGGTATCCGAATCTGTCGGACCACAAGATCAACGTCGAGTACGACGTCCGGCGGGTGTTACGTCTGCTCGAGGATGGTCTGGTGGTGAGCCGACCACTGCACGTCGAAGGGCAGTGGGTCGTGATCCCCGTGCGTCAGCAACGTTGATGTGAAAGAGGCAGGTGCCACGTGAACATACTTCTCCTCGGTTCGGGCGGTGGCGGGGGCAACATCCTGCGATCGCTCAAGATGCTCTTTGCCCGGGATGTCGCCGCGGCGCAGAAAAGCGACGCCCGGTTCGCGGAGCGGCTACGGCGCGCCATTACGGCGCGGTTCATCGACACGAACGAGTTTTCGTTGAGTGATGTGCCCAGAGACGAGCGGCTCCTGATCGGTGCCCCGACGTCTCAGCGCTTCGGGTCGGGGCACAACCCGCTTGTCGCGCATCGGGCGCTGGAAGAGTCGCGAGAAGAGGTCGAGCGCCTCATCTCGAAGTTCGCCGTGATTGTCATCATCGCGACCGGCGGCAAGGGGACGGGCGCGGGAACCGCGTTTCCGCTGGCGCAGATGGCCCGTGCGCAGAAGAAGCTGGTGATTCCGATCTTCGTACGGCCGTCGTTCGAACGCCACGAAGTCGACAAGCGCCGCTACGACCACGCCGTCCAGGTCACCGACGCGTTCGATGCCGCAGGCATCAGGCTGATGGAAGTGCTGAACGATTGCGGCTACTGCGACCGCGATCCGCAGCCGCAGTCGGTCGTGTGGGAGCGCATGAACGTGCCAATCGCCCGCGGACTGCGGGGACTGCTCTACGTCCTCGGAGATCTGTCCCAGGTCGATCCATCGGACCTGGCGATTCTCATGGCCGGGCCGGGCCGGATGCGGATTGGTTTTGCCGAGATCGATCCGCCGCCGGGCGCCGAGGCCAGAGACGCGGCGATCGAGGAAGCGGCTCGCCAGTGCTGGCAGAACGCGTACTACGCCTTCGACCGACCCGTCGGCACGTCGCTCGTCTGTATACAGGGCGAGTGGTCGAACCTCATTGATGCGCGCATCAAGGGGTGCCTTGCGGCGCTCGCCACGGCTGGCGCGCCGGACCACAGCTACAGTCCGCTGCACGCCCGCGCGTTTCAGACGCCGCGGCCGTGGGGCATCACCGCGCTCTTTACCGAAGACACCGGTGTTCACCGGCCATTGGAACTGGACTGGACGGTTTCGAAGAAATCGGCGATGCAACCGGTTGACGCGGCCAGCACTCCCGCGATGGTGCCTGTCCACGAACCTGAAGCGTCGGTCACGGACGCTCCCGTCAACGAAGCACCTCCGCCGACTTCGCCGCCCGACGATCGAAAGCCCGCGAGCGCGTCCACGTTCAGTGGCATCTGGGATCTGGCCCGAGCGCTCAATCGAGCGGACCGCACGGCGCTTGCGACCGCGGCGGAGGACAGCACGTCTGCGATCGCGGTGGATGGGCTCGAGGTCAGAAAGCTTCTCGGAACATTCTGGTTCCGCTCGGTGTTCCCGCACTTCTCCCAGTCATGGCGCGAACCAGCTCCTCTCCGCTCTGGTCGACACCGTGATCGTGCCGAATCATGCGGTGAGGCTCGGCCGCCAGCTGGCGCAGGTGAAGGATCTTCGCCACGACGAGATCAAGGCCATCGCCGATAAGCCGCTGATGCACAGCGAGGCGGGAGCGGATCTGCGACTCCTGCTGGCGATCGGCAATCTCTGGGGCGCCGACGCCCTCGCACGGGTACGGTTCGGCGAGGCGGTGAATCCAGCCGAATCCTCTCGGTTTGCCGCACTGCTGTCGGGGTTACGGCAGTAGCCGCCTTACGGGGCGAGTCGCATAGCGTCACGCCGAGGTCGGGCGATACTGCGCAAGCTCGGAGCCGAAGAAGGGTGAAGTCTTCCAGGCAAACCACTTCGAGCAGAACGAGAAGTAGTGAACCAGACAGGAATCGGCTGGCGACCACGGTTCACGACTGGTCACCGCCGCCAATCTCGGCGTCGGCCTCGATCTCGACGAAATAGTCGTCGCCGACCAGCGGCGCGCCGACGAGCGTATTGGCCGGCATGACAGCGGCGAAGCGCACGCCGTGGACACGGGCCACCGCTTCCCAGTCGCCGATGTTCTTCACGAACACGCGGGTGCGGACGACGTCCGCGAGTGAGGCGCCGAGCGATTGCAGCGCGCCTTCGATCTTGTCGATGGCGAAATGCGCCTGGGCCGCGGGATCGCGGCCGCCGATGACGCGTGACCCGAGGGTCGCGGTCGTGCCCGACACGCTGATGCGCGATCCGTAGCGCACCGCGCGGGCGTAGCCGGCCACCGACTCCCACGGCGTGCCGCTCAGGCAGAGCGTGCGTCCGCCTGGGCCTGGAACCGTGCGATAGGCCGGCGGCATCTCGTTGAGATGGTGACTGAGGTCGCCGGAGGCGGTGAGAAACGGCGGCGTGCGGTATTCGTCGCCGCAATCGCCGTGAATCGGCTGCAGCGTCGCGACCGCGGCCGCGATCTCGCTGCGGTCCTCCTCGGTGAGTTGAATCGCAAAGATGCGGCGCGTGTCGTCGACATGCGACGTTCACCGAGGCGGGCGCCGACGATCACCCCGGCGACACCGGGCTGCTCGAGCACGTAACGGCTGGCAACGATCGGGATCGACACCCCGTGCCTGGCGGCGACGGTTGCCGCGGCGGTCAATACGCGCTGCAGCGCGGACCATCCGCCGGCGGAGCGGATGAAACGCGCGTACTTCATCTGCGACCACGTGCCGGTTCGTTCCCAGTCGGGCTCGTCCTTGCCGAGCCAGCGCTCGGTCAGCCAGCCGCCGGCGACGGTGCCGTAGGCGAGGAGGCCGACGCCATGCGCCCTGCAATACGGCGCGAGCGCCCGGGTCGCGCGCTGATCGATCAGCGAAAACGAGACCTGGTTCGAAGCGATCTCGATGCCGCTCGCGATCGCCATATTGAGATGCGCCGTGTCGACGTTGGTGAGTCCGAGATGGCGGACGAGCCCCTCGGTCTTCAGCTCCTGCAGAAGGAACAGCGTCTCCAGCCAACTCGGATCGGCGTAGTTCCACGCGTGAAACTGCAGCAGATCGATCGCCCCGACACCGAGTCGCGTGCGGGCGCGATCGACGGCGGCGCGGGCGTCGGTCATCGTCACCGGACCCGGCTTTGGCACCCACTTGGTCAGCAGTTGGACGTCGGTGCTGGACGCTGCGCGGAACGCGCCGGCAATCAGCTCGGCCGAGCCGTAATGGTCGGCCATGTCGAAGGTCGTGAGTCCCGCTGCTGCGTACGGCGCCATCGCCGCCGCCGCGCGATCGCGATCGACCTGACGCCCGTCGCGCTCCATGTCGGCGATCTGCCACAGTCCGGTGAGCACGCGGGAGATCGAGAAGCCCGGCGCGAGGTCGACCCGTGCAACGTCTGCAGTCATGGTCGCAGTTCGGCTCAGTCGCTGTCGGATCCCTTGAACTGATCGTCGGGGTCGGCGAACAGCAGGTTAAAGCTCGTGAGCGAACCGTAGCAGCCGGTGACGTAGCCCTGGAGCTTGATCTTCGCGTCCTCGGGAAGGTCGGAGGCGTTGACCTGCTGCTCCAACGTACGCAGACGGTTTCGCAGCATCACGATCTTGTGGAAGAACGTCTCGATCGGCCAGGTCTTCTCCTGCACTCCGGGCTTACCGGGACGGAGCACCATTGTCCCGCCGCGCCAGCGCTCGGCAGGCGTCACGGGCGTCAAGCCGATCTCTTCGCGGATGATCCGGCGGAGGAGAAGCTCCAGATCGGTCGAGCTGTCGAGGGCCATGGGAGGTCCGATCCTTTCGCGATCGCTGACGAGCGGCAGCGGCTCGCTGCCGGCGGGTGACGGCTGCCGCTCTCGAGGTGTCGATCGTCGATCCTGACTGTCGGGCCGGAGCGGCGCATATGTCGTCGCCGGTGCGGGGCCGGCCGCATTGACGCGCGGCCCGCCGCGATAGTTGTGCTCGCTACGGCAGTAGCCGCACACCACGCGAATCGGCTGCCCGCCGGCATCCGCCGCCATGACGGTATGCATGCGATCGGTCTTACAGGCGCGGCAATAGTCTTCGATCGACTGGCCGGCACGGTATGAGCGCGGAGCGGACATTGAGGCCGATGATCATAAGCCGGGTCCCTGGTCCCGCGTGCCCCGTCCCGGGTGCGGTGCTGCAGCCAGCACCGCACGTGGCACCCGGCACCGCACGTGGCACCCGACCCGCTGCACGAAGCACTCGCACCCAGTGCACCTGGCGCACCAAGCGCACCTGTCGCACCTCTCGCGCAGCGCGTCCTCCCGTTACAACCGCGCGTATTTCGCGTGGAGCAACTGAAACAGCCCGAAACACACCAGTCCCGCCGCGGCGGCCGCGAAGCAGCCACTTGCCAAAGGGCTGCGACACCAGCGTCCACAGCGACTCGGCCATCCCGCTGGCCTTCGACGGACTGCGATCGAACCCGGCACGCAGGAGTGCGGTTCCCATCACGACGAGGATGATGCCCCGAGCGCCGATGCCAGCACGGCCGACGCCGAGCACCCAGGCGAGCCCGTCCCGGCGCAATCGCTGCTGATCGATCTCGTCGTCAAAGCGCGACTGCCACGCCATCCAGATCT
>CAWJEO010000039.1:0-37261 GCA_963841895.1 uncultured Acidobacteriota bacterium | reverse complement strand
CAATCAGCGCGACATGAAGCACCAGCATCGCGTTCTCGGCATGCTCGCGCTGCTGTCGATCATCACCTACATCGATCGGGTGTGCATTGCGGTAGCGGGCCCGCGGATGCAGGAGGACCTTCAGATCAGCCCTCAGGCATGGGGCTGGGTCACGAGCGTGTTCTTCCTGTCCTACGGCGCCTTTGAGATTCCGAGTGGCGTGCTGGGCGATCGGATCGGTCCGCGGCGTGTGCTGACCCGGATCGTGCTGTGGTGGTCGGCATTCACATCGTTGACGGGAATGGTGTCGAGCTATTCCTCACTACTGCTGGTCCGGTTCTGCTTCGGCATGGGCGAGGCGGGCGCGTATCCGAACGCGTCGACGGTGATCGCGCGCTGGATTCCGCCGCAGAAGCGGGCGCGGGCGTGGGGAATCGTGTGGATGGCCGCTCAGGTCGGGGCCGCCAGTGCGCCGCTGCTGGTCGTACCGATCCAGGTCCGGTATGGCTGGCAGGCTTCGTTCTTCGTGTTTGGCATCGTCGGTGTGCTCTGGGCCAGCGTGTGGTACGCGTGGTTTCGCGATACGCCCGCCGAGAAGCCGGGCGTGAGCGCAGAAGAACGGCGGGAGATCGGCACCGAACCGCCGGTCAGTCACGGAATGCCCTGGCGGCCGGCGCTGGCCAACGCGCAGTTCTGGCGGATTGCCGGCATCGCCGCGTGTTACGTCTACGCGCTTGGTTTCTATCAATCCTGGCTGCAGACCTATCTGGTCAGGGGACATGGCTTCACAGAGGCGGCGCTGATCCTCTCGTCGCTTCCGTACATCGTCGGTGGCTGCGCCAACGGCATCGGCGGTTTCGCCAGCGACTGGCTGGTTCGCCGCTATGGCCTGAGGGCCGGACGTCGCATGCTTGGCGTCGCCGGGCTGAGCACCGCGGCGACGTTCATGGCGGCCACGCTCTTCACCGCGAGCGGCGGGTGGGCGCTGGTTTTCCTGTCGCTGGCCTATGCGGGGATCCTCGTGCAACAACCCAATCTCTGTGCGGTGTGTCTCGACACTGGCAGAAAACACGCGGGTGCGGTGTTCGGGTTCATGAACACTGCGGCCAGCGCCGCGTCGGCGATTTCCTCAATCGTGTTCGGCTACCTCGTGGCGTACTTCGGCAGTTACAACGCGCCCTTCGTGCCCATGGTCGCGATACTCTGCCTGGGAACGTTCCTGTGGCTGAAGGTCGATCCAACGAAGGAGCTGTTCGACGCCGAGACGCCCGTCCCAGCGAGGGCGGCGCTCGTGGTGTGATACCATAGCGGTCGGATCTTCCCTCCGCTCTGCCGTTTGTAGGCGTATCGAGCTTCCCAGACTCGCTCCTCCTCAACCCAGCTTGGCTACGAGATGACTCCGTGCGGAGCCTGCCCTCCGCTCGCCGTCCGCGCCATTTCGGCGTGGCGGCTCTTCGGTCATGCAGGAACACGGTTTTACCGGGCCGAGACGCCCGGCAGCTCGAGGAGAGCCTTCGTTCATGTCGTTTTCGGAACTCGGATTGACGGATTCGCTGTGCCGCGCGGTTGCGCGGCTTGACTACGCACAACCCACACCGGTGCAATTGGCGGCGATTCCCGTTGTGCTCGCCGGACGCGATCTGCTCGCGTGCGCGCAAACGGGCACAGGCAAGACGGCGGCATTCGGGCTGCCGATGATTCAGCGTCTCTCGACGCAAGCACCGCGGGGCGGGGCGGCGCGTCCGCGCGGCCTCGTGCTGGTGCCGACGCGCGAACTGGCGGCGCAGGTGCAGACTGCGCTCGCGACGTTTGGCGTTCCGCTTCACCTGCGATCGGCGGCGATCTACGGCGGCGTCTCGATGGGACCGCAGGTCCGCGCGCTGAGAGGCGCGACGATTGTCGTGGCCACGCCGGGACGGCTCATCGATCACGTACAGCGGCGCACGATCGATCTGTCTGGGGTTGAAATCCTGACGCTCGACGAGGCGGATCGCATGCTGGACATGGGCTTTCTGCCGCCGCTGCGCAGTCTGATCCCCATGCTGCCGCGCGTACCATCAGACGCTGATGTTCTCGGCAACGATTTCGCCGGAGATTCAGCGGCTCGCCGCGGAGTTCACGCGCGATCCCCTGCGCATCGACGTGTCGCCCGCGCAGGCCATTGCTCCGACGGTGAAGCACCACATCCATCACGTGTCGCGCGACCAGAAGCGCGGCCTGCTGCTGCACGTGTTGAAGCAGTCGGCGGCGGGGCAGGCGCTCGTCTTCTGCCAGACGAAGCACGGCACCGACAAGATCGCCAAATACCTAGCCCAGGCCGGACTCACGGTTGCCGTCATCCACGGCAACAAGAGCCAGAATGCGCGCACGCGATCGCTCGACGACTTCAAGGCCGGCCGGGTGTCGATTCTCGCGGCCACGGACATTGCGGCGCGTGGGCTCGACATCGCGGAGCTTCCGCTCGTCGTCAACTACGATCTGCCGCTCGTGGCTGAAGTGTACGTGCACCGCGTCGGACGGACCGGCCGTGCTGGACTCGCCGGTCGCGCCGTCTCGCTGGTCTCCGCGGAGGATCGGCCGTTGCTGCAGGACATTCAACGGTTGTTGAAGGAGCCGCTCGAACACGTGCGGGTCGAAGGCTATGAAGCGCCACCGGTGGCGACGCCGTCCAGTGCACCACGCCCGCCGCAGCGGTCGTTTCGCCCTCGTGGTTACACGCCCCAGCGCCGGCATGCGGCGCCGCGTTCGTCGTCGCGTCCGCGCGCGGCATCGTATCGCTAGAACGTTCCCCCTCGGGGTCCGCGCGCGTCCTTGTTGATCTGACGGATGGCGCCGAGGTGATAGGCGAGATGCGCGATGCTCCCGATCATCCCGCTCAGTTCCACCTCGGCGACCTCACGCGGCGTCTTCAGCGCGTGCAGCCAGCGCGTGGCCTCGTCGCGCAGACCGCTGCGGATGGCGTCCCACTCGGCCGCATCGACAGCTGACGTCTTCCACGCCTCGTCCCACTTCGCGTCGGCGAAGGGGTTGCCGCCCTCGCTCGCCCAGCGGTTCATGAGTGACAGGCCGTACTGCACGTGCCGCGCGTGCGCCGCGATGGTGGCGCCGTCGTTGACCGATCGCGACCCGTCGGCGGCGGAAATCCTGTCCAGCGATCGCAGCAGCCCCGCATCGCCTGAATTCAGCATGAAGGCGCCTGAATCGCCGGGGCCATTGACGAGCTCGGAGAACAGACCCGCCAGGATCGGACTGATATCGGTCGTACACATCCACCGATCCTAAACTCGGAGTTCACTTGTCTTGCGCATGACGACGGCACGGTCCACAGGGAGTTCGGAGAGATCTGGGAGCAAATTCATCTCCCTGAACTCCCTCATCTCCCTGTGCGATCCATGGCTCAAGCGAGCTCCGCTCTAAAGTGTGCGGTCAGAAGGTATGCGGCCTAGAATGAGCGTCGGCCCTACCCGCCGAGCTTGGCCACATGGTCTTCACCAAACGCCTACGCGATGGTATCCGTAGCGGACGCATCAGGTGCAGCGTGCGCATCTGGATGCGCTGCCACGTCAAGGTGGGCGGCCGCTACCAGATGGACGACGGCCATATCGTCGTCGACTCGATTACCGAGATCACACTCGACGACATAACTTACGATCTCGCCCGCGAGTCGGGCTTTGAGAGTGTCGAGGCGCTGCTCGAGATGGCCAAACACGGCCGCGGCGAGAACGTCTACCTGATTCGGTTTCACTACCTCCCGGCCGGCGCGTGGGACACACCGGTTGCTGCGCGGCGAACGCGGGCGTCGTCGGCATCGCCACGCCAGCCACGCTCGAACAAACGCCGCCCCCGGAGCGTCTAGAACTAGACCGCCATGCCCATGACATCTGTCACCGCCGGCCGCACCGATTTGCCGCTTCGGTTGTGGCCGGGAGTCGCGATTCTCCTGGTGCAGCTCGCGGCCAGGTTCGGGTACCCGTTCTCGTGCCCGACTGGACGGCGTTCGCCGTCATCGGCGGGGTGGTCGGATGGCTGGCGCTCGTCATCTGGTGGCTGTTCTTCAGCCGCGGGACGAGAGCCGAGCGGTATGGGGCGGTCGTCGTCATGGTTGGCACCATGGCGGCGACGTGGCCGCTGCTGGACGTGTCGATGGCGACAGGCGCCAACGGCGCCATCTTTCCGTTGCTGGCGGTTCCGGGCGTGTCACTGGCCTTCGTCCTCTGGGCGTTGGCGAGCCGTCATCTTTCCACGGGGATGCGATGGGCGGCGCTCGTGGCGGCGATGGTGCTGGCTTCCGGCTTCTGGACGCTGATCAGGACTGGCGGTTTTACCGGCAGCTTCGACAACGATCTCGCGTGGCGGTGGACACCCACAGCGGAAGAGCGGCTGCTGGCCGCGGATACTCAGCCGAGCGAGCTTTCCGCTCCCCCCGCGCCTCGTCCCGTGGCGCCGGGCAATTCAAGTGCCGGTGAGCCCGCCGCGTCCGCGAGTCGCACCCGATTCGCTGGTCACACCAGCGAATCCCGCGGTTTCTGGCGAAACGTCGGCGGCCGCTCCGGCGCCCGCTGCTGGTACTCGACGTGCCGGCGGTGCCCGCGCCCGAGTGGCCCGGCTTCCGCGGCCGCGATCGCAACAGCGTCATTCGCGGCGTGCGCATCAACCCCGACTGGTCGCAGACGCCGCCGACCGAACTCTGGCGGCGGCCGGTCGGCCCCGGCTGGTCGTCATTCGCGGTGCACGGCGATCTTCTCTACACCCAGGAGCAGCGCGGCGACGACGAGATCGTGGCGGCGTATCGGGTGAGCACGGGCGCGCCGGTGTGGCGGCACCGCGATTCGGCGCGTTTCTACGAATCAAACGGCGGCCCCGGTCCGCGCGGGACGCCGACCTTCAGCAA
Source organism: uncultured Acidobacteriota bacterium (assembly GCA_963841895.1). Taxonomy (GTDB): domain Bacteria; phylum Acidobacteriota; class Vicinamibacteria; order Vicinamibacterales; family UBA2999; genus JACCSI01. The sequence goes on along the minus strand of CAWJEO010000039.1, from coordinate 32,391 downwards.
CGGCCGCTTGTATACATTTGGTGCGACCGGCATCCTCAACGCGCTCGACGCCGCCACTGGTCGCGTCGTGTGGTCGCGCAACGTCTCGGCCGACAGCAAGACGATCGTTCCCGATTGGGGCTTTGCCGCCTCGCCGGTCTCGTTGACGACCTGGTGATCGTGGCCGCAGGTGGGAAGCTCATGGCGTACGACGTCGCCGCGGGCGCGCCGCGCTGGTCCGGCCCGGACGGCGGCCCGGGATACAGCTCGCCACATCTGTTCACGATCCGCGGAGTGCCACAGATCCTGCTGTTGAACGGTGGCGGCGTGACGAGCGTCGCACCGGCTGATGGCCGCAAGCTCTGGGAGATGGCGGTGACGACGAGCGCGATGTCGGCGCCTATCGTGCAGCCTGGTCTGACGGCGGACGGTGACGTGCTGGTGAGCGACGGTACGGCGAGCGGCATGACCCGCGTCGCGGTGGCGCAAGGGCCCAGCGGATGGACCGCAGAGTCGCGGTGGACATCGACCGGACTGAAGCCGCTCTTCAATGACTTCGTCGTGCACAAGGGGCATGCTTTCGGGTTCGACGGCAGCATCCTCGCCTGTATCGATCTGGCTGATGGCACGCGGAAGTGGAAGGGCGGGCGCTACGGCAACGGTCAACTGGTCCTGCTGGAAGAACAGGACCTGCTGCTCGTCGTCTCGGAGGAAGGCGAACTCGCGCTCGTGTCAGCGGCCACCGACAAGTACACGCAGGTCGCGCGGATCCCCGCGATCGAGGGCAAGACCTGGAATCACCCGGTTCTGGTCGGCGATGTGCTTCTCGTGCGGAACGGCGAAGAGATGGCCGCGTTCAGGCTTGCGCGCATGCCCTGACCGCCGAATGGGATCAACGAGAATCGCCCCGCTGTTGACGATCCTCCTGCTGGCCGGAAGTGCCGCTGGCGCTGGGCTCGCGCAAGCGCCGATCAAACCCAATCTCGTCGTCATCTTCGCGGACGACCTCGGCTACGGCGATCTCGGGGCGTTCGGGGCCCCGAACATTCGAACGCCGCGACTCGATGCGATGGCCGCCGAAGGACAGAAGTGGACGAACTTCTACGTCCAGCCGGTGTGTTCGCCGAGCCGCGCGGCGCTGCTAACCGGACGGCTGCCGGTACGAAACGGTATGTTCGGTACGCCGAGTGGAACCGCGCCGAAAGTGTTTCGCGACAACGCCGCCGAAGGGCTACCGCTCGACGAGATCACCGTCGCCGAGCTGCTGAAATCGGCTGGCTATCAGACCGGCATCGTCGGCAAGTGGCACCTCGGGCAGCTTCCGCAATTCCTCCCGACGCGCCAGGGCTTCGACTGGTGGTTCGGTCTTCCGTACTCGCACGACATGCGGATGACGGTCGCGCGCGACAAGGGCTACCAGACCGCCGCGTACTACGCGCCGAAGCCGGAATATTGGGACGTTGCGCTGATGCTCAACGACCGGGTGATCGAACGGCCGGTGGACCATCGCACGCTGACCAAGCGATACACCGAGCAGGCGGTCCAGTTCATCTCGGAACGAGAAGGCGGTCCGTTCTTCCTCTACATCGCGCATTCGCTGCCGCACATCCCGCTCGCTACGTCTCCTGAGTTCGCCGGCCGCAGCGCCGGCGGGCTGTACGGCGACGTCGATCGAGGAGCTCGATTGGAGCGTCGGCCAGGTGCTCGACGCGCTACGCGCCGCCGGCATAGAGAGAAACACGCTCGTGCTCTTCACCAGCGACAACGGACCGTGGCTGCCGTTCCGCGATCATGGCGGCTCGGCGGGACAACTGAAGCAGGGTAAGGGAACGACATGGGAAGGCGGCGTACGGACGCCAGCGATCTTCTGGTGGCCCGGGACGATTCGTCCAGGCGTCGTGACCGGCCTTGGCTCCGGGTTGGATCTGTTTGCAACCGCCGCCTCGCTCGCCGGCGCACGCGTGTCGCCGGACCGGCCGACGGACGGGGTCGATCTCAGCGCGGCGCTCAAGGGCGCTGGCCCGAGTCCTCGCGACGAGCTGTTCTACTACTGGGACAGCGAGTTGCGGGCCGTTGACGGGGAACTACAAGGCGCACTTCATCACCAGCGGCGCCTACGACAGTGCCGAACCGCGTACCGTCCACGATCCGCCGATCCTCTTCGACCTTTCAGTAGATCCGGGCGAGCGATTCAACATCGCGTCGGCGCACCCGGAGATCGTTGCGGATCTCCTTCGGCTCGCGAACGCGCACCGCGAGACGATTGTCGCGAGCAAACCACTCTTCGACGCGCTGCTCCCCAAACCTCAGTAAGGTGGTCGTCGAGCCGCGCCTTTGGCGATAAGCTTGTCGCCGCTCACCTGGCGCTCTCGTGATGGAGCCGCTAACGACCGAACGAGGATATCGACGATGCCCGAATTGACTCCTGCGCGTGTGATGGAAGTCGGCATGGCCTTCTGGCCGTCCAAGGTGCTGCTCTCCGCGGTCGAGCTCGGTGTGTTCACCGCTCTTGGCAACGAGCCCGATGACGGGAGAAGAGCTTCGGGCCGACCTGCAGCTCCATCCACGCGCCAATCCCGATTTCTTCGATGCGCTCGTCGCCCTGCATTTTCTCGAGCGCGACGGCGACGGTCCGGCGGCGAGGTATCGCAACACGCCGGAGACCGCGGCGTTTCTCGATCGCAACAGCCCGCAGTTCATGGGCGGCTTCCTCGAGATGGCGAACGCCCGCCTCTATCGGTTCTGGGGCGACCTGAGCGAAGGGCTGCGCACCGGCAAGGCCCAGAACGAGCTCAAGCACGGCGGGACGTCGATGTTCGCCGAGGTCTACAGCAAGCCGGAGCGGCTCGAACAGTTCATGGAGGCGATGGGCGGAATCTCGGCGGGCAACTTCCATGCGTTCGCCGACAAGTTCGACTTCTCGCGCTATCGCACGCTGTGCGACATTGGTGGCGCGACCGGCCAGTTGTCGTCAATCGTCGCGAGGAAACATCCGCACATGACGTGCATGTCGGCGGATCTTCCCGAGGCAACCACGATCGCCGAGCGCAAAATCGCCGCCGCCGGCCTGTCCGACCGCGTCTCCGCGCGGCCGCTGGATTTCTTCGCCGACCCGCTGCCGAAGGCGGACGTCATCACGATGGGGATGATCCTCCACGACTGGAACCTGGAGAAGAAGCACCAGCTCGTTCGAAAGACCTACGACGCCCTTCCCCGAGGGTGGGGCCTTTGTCGTCATCGAGAACCTGATCGACGATGCGAGACGGGAGAACGCGTTCGGGTTGATGATGTCGCTGAACATGCTGATCGAGTTCGGCGAAGCCTTCGACTTCACCTTCGCGGACTTCACCGGCTGGTGCCGCGCTGCCGGCTTCAGGAGCTTCGAGGTGATTCCGCTGGGCGGCCCGGCGAGTGCGGGAGTGGCGTATAAGTAGCCCTGCCGGATTGGATGTCGCGGCGATGGCGCCGGGTTGACGGACATGGCTGACGGACGACAGGCAGCGAGCGGTGATCGCGGGCATGCGCGCTGGATCCGGCTCTCCCACTGGATCGCCGCCGGAGTCTTTTCACGCTGGCGTTCACGGGCGTTGTCATCCTGATGGCGCACCCGCGGTCGTACTGGGGCGAGGTCGGCAACGACCTCACGCCGGCGCTGATCGAGCTGCCGATCAGTCGGATCACCGGCACGGCGGCTGGGACAGTTGATCGCGGTGACCGGGCTGGCGATGTCGCCGGCAGTGACCGCGGCGTTCCCGTTCCTCTTGACGGTGTTCGGTGGCTATCAGTCCGCGCGCACGATCCACTTCTTTACGCCTCGGGCTGGCCATGCTGGTCTACGCGATTCGCGCGCCGGCCACGGCCGGCGCGGCGCCGCGCGCCGAACCTCGCGCGACCACGTATGCGGCGCTGGCACTCCTCGGCGTGACGGTGACGGCGATGGAGTTGCCGACGGCAGTGCCGTACTTCGGGGCGATTACGCTGCTCACGAGTGCTGGGCTGCCCATGGCGGCATGGCTGCCACTACTGGTGCTCTACAACACCATCTTCGTGCTGCCGCCCGTGCTCCTTCTCGTGGGCCACGTCGCGGTCGGGCCACGCCTGAACGCCCGCTACGCCACTCTCAGAGAGCGACTGCAGGCGGGCGCCCGCGAGACGCTGCTGTGGATCTTTGGTCTCGTGGGCGGCGGGTTGCTTGTGTCGGCGGTCGCGGAGTACATGGCCAGGTTCGCGTAGCGTCGGCACGGGCCACCGGAACTAGACGTTACACAGCGCGACCGCGTCGCGCAGCGACGTCAGCGGGTCGCGCAGCGGCACGAACTCCTGCGCGAGGTAGCCGTCGAAGCCGGTCTCGGCGATCGCCTTCGCGATCGCCGCGTAGTTCAGCTCCTGCGTCCCGTCGATCTCGTTCCGGCCGGGCACACCGCCGGTGTGGTAGTGGGCGATCCATTGCCGCTGTTCGCGAATCGTGCGGATGACGTCGCCCTCCATGATCTGCATGTGGTAGATGTCGTAGAGCAGCTTGAAGCGCGGCGAACCCACCGTCGAGACCACCTCGACGCCCAACGGGGTCCGGTCGCACTGATAGTCCTTGTGGTCGACCTTGCTGTTCAGCAGCTCGATGCAGACGGTCACGCCGTGATCTTCCGCAATCCGCTTCACGCGGTTGAGCGCCGTCACGCAATTGGCAATCCCCGCCGCATCGCTCATGCCGCGGCGGTTGCCGAAAAACGTGATGACGTTCGGCACGCCGGCCTTCGCCGCCGCCGGGATGCCTTTCGTGAGTCCCGCGACGATCGCCTCGTGGTTCGCGGGATCGTTGAGCCCGTTCTCGATGGGGCCACCGAAGCCCGATCCCATCGAGCAGGTGAGGCCGAATTCCTTGGCGACGGGCCACTCGTTCTCGGTCAGAAGATCGATCGCCGTCAGTCCCAGGCCCGCGACGCCCTTGCAGAACTCGGGCAGCGGAATCTTCGCGTAGCACCAGCGGCAGACCGATTGTTTGTAGCGCGCGCGCGCTGGCGTCGGCGTTGGCTGCCCGCTCGCCGTGGCGGGGACGCTGCTCGCGAGTGCGAGCGCCGAGGCGCTCGACAGAAGCTGACGCCGGCTGATCGTGTCTGGTTCCATAAGTCACTCCATCCGTCTACGGGTCGCCTGCGCGCAGGATCTCGAGGAAGACGGCCTCTGTTTGTGGCGATGGGCTGGTCCCGAGCTCCTCTCGCAGCAGAGCGCGGCATCGTTCGAACACCCGGAGCGCTTCGGCGCGATCGCCCAGCGCATGATACAGGCGCATCAACGACTGATAGCCGGTTTCGCGAAACGGCTCGAGCGCGACGAGCTCTGCCGCGTAACGGACGGCCAGCGCCGGTTCGGACGTCGCGGCACTGACCGCCGACAGGCAGCTCAGACCGCGCGCCAGACACTCGCGCAGATCGGCGCGGCGCGATTCGATCCAGGGCGCGGTGAAATCGGGCAGCAGCGGACGCCGGCCGATCGTGACCCCGACGTTCGCGTGGCCCCACGCTTTCGCCAGCTGTCCAGCGCGCAGGGCCCCCTCGGCTTCGTCGGTCTCATGCGCGACGGCTTCCACGTCAATCCACGTACCAACGGGCAGGCGCACGCTCACCGAACCGGAGCAGACTTCGACGTCCCCGGCCGCGGATCGCAGAATCCGGCGCAGCTTGCTGAGGATCGCGCTGAGCGCGGCGTCGGTCTCGCGCGGTGGGTCGTCCGGCCACAGCACGTCGCAGAGCTCGCTCCGGCCGATGGGACGCTGACGATGGCTGATCAGGAACACGAACGCGAGACGGCTCTGCCGCCCTGGCAGCTCCCGTTCGGTCACCAGGCGGTCGCCAAGCTCCATAGCGACATGGCCGGTCAAGTAGATGCGCGCGGCCGCCAAGGTTTCGCCAAAGTATAGCCAAGGTCTTCCAGCGCCTCTTGATCTATGGTCTGGCGTCAAGGGAGGCGCTCATGGAGAAAGTAATCAACTGTCCGTGCGGATATCTGGTGACCGGCGGCAGCGACGACGAGCTGGTGGCGAAGGCGCAGGAACACGCGCGGCAGGTCCATCAGATGGAGCTGTCCCGGGAGCAAGCGCTCGCAATGGCGCGGCCAGCGTAACGGGTGACGCGATGCTACGAATCTTCAGAGTCAGCGTTGTCGCTGTTCTTGTCCTGGTGGTTGCGTGCGTGGTGCCCACGCTTTGGGCGCAGGAGAAGAAGGTGGATCAGAAGCGGCGGATACTCGTCCATGTCACGCACGGACCCGAACAACCGACGCGGGCCGCGCTGGCCTTTCTGGTCGCCAAGACTGCGATCGACGAGGGGCATGGCGTGACGCTGTTTCTGGCCGGCGACGCCGTTCTTCTGCTGCGCGACTCCGTGCTCGACACCGTCTCCGGCGTCGGCACCGGCAAGCTGCGCGACTCGTACGACGCCATCGTCAAGGGCGGCGGTCGCTTCTATCTGTCAGGGATGTCCAGCCAGGCGCGCGGCCTCACCGACGTGGATCTCAAGGGAAAGCCCGCGGAGTTCGCACCGCCGACCGTGCTCGTGCGCCTCTCGCTCGACCACGACCGGATGTTCACCTACTGACGGTGACGACGGTCGCTAGCGATCGTGGTGCCGGCATCATGACGCGGTCGCGTGATTATGGGACACTGCCGGGATGACCGCGACGCGCTGCACTTGGCCCGGCAACGATCCGCTGATGCTCGCCTACCACGACGACGAATGGGGCGTGCCGGTTCACGACGACCGCAAGCACTTCGAGTTCCTGATCCTCGAGGGCGCGCAGGCAGGCCTGAGCTGGAAAACGATCCTGTATAAGCGCGAGGGATACCGCAAGGCGTTCAGCGATTTCGATCCGCAAAAGGTCGCGCGCTTCGATGCACGTAAGGTCGAGCGGCTGGTGCTCGACGCGAGCATCATCCGCAACCGCCAGAAGATCGAGGCGGCGATCAAGAACGCCCGAGCCTTTCTCGCGCTTCAGAAGGAATTCGGCAGCTTCGACGCCTACTGCTGGCGGTTCGTCGGCGGCGCCCCGAAGCTGAATCGCCGCCGCGCGACCGTGCCGTGCCGGCGACGACACCAGAATCGGATGCGTTCAGCAAGGATCTCAAGCAGCGCGGCTTCAGCTTCGTGGGCTCCACTGTCATCTACGCACACATGCAAGCCGTCGGAATGGTCAACGATCACCTCGTCGGCTGCTTCCGCCACCGCGAGATCAGCGGGCCGCGATAGCCGGTCAGCGCGGCTTCGCCGCGAGCGCGCGATCGGCCTGCTGGCGGATGAAATGCTGCAGTGCTGCCAGCTCCTTGTCTGTGATGTGCGCGTACGCCGGCATGCCGCGGATGGCGCGGGCGCCGTCGCGGACGATGCGAGCGAAGGCGTCAGCTTGCGTGACCACAGTCGAGGCGCGCAGGTCGGGCGCCGTCCCACCCGAGACGGCCCCGCCACCGTGGCAGCTGACACAGCGTGCGAATACAGCGCCGATCCGGCCGTGGCCTTCTCCGAATCGACGGGAAGTCCGTCTTCAGTGGCGGCGTGTCGCCGGCGGCGGTGTGCCGGAAGCGCCGCCTTGCCGTCGAGCGCGAACGTGACAGCGGCCGCGGCTGCGCCGTACGCCCAGCCGTGCGCGGCGGTGAGCGTGCCGCCGAGGACCGCCAGCGCCGCCCCAGCCGACCAGGATCGCGACGTACTGTCTGCCGTCGATCGAGTACGTGATCGGTGGCGCAGAGATGCCGAGCCCGAGATTGACGTCGCCACAGCTCCTTGCCCGTGTCGCCTCGTAGGCGGCAGCGATCCGTCCGCGCGGCCCTGGAAGACGAGGTTGCCGGCGGTCGTCATCGTGCCCGGGTTCCAGACCATCGGGAGCGGACTTCCCACGCCAGCTGCTGCCGCACGGGATCCCAGGCCTGCAGCGACGCCACGCTCGCGTCCGGCCGCGACGCGCCGCTGACGAACTGACCGCCGACGCCGGAGCGTCGCCACTGCGTGGCGATCGCCAGGTGTTCGAGATCGATGCCGCTGTCGGTGAACGTGGACGCCATGTGGATCGCCGGGTAGTACGCGAGCCCGGTCTGCGGGTTGTACGACATCGCGTGCCAGTTGTGCGCGCCGAACGGTGCTCGGCGCACACCGCGCCTTGCCGCGCTCGTAACGCGCGCCGTCGATTTCCATCGGCCGGCCCGTCGTCATGTCGATGCGCGTGGCCCACGTGGTGGTCGTGAACGCGTCCGCCGAGATCAGCTTTCCGGTCGCTGCGATCGATGACGTAGAAGAAGCCGTTCTTCGGCGCGTGCAGGATCACCTTGCGCGGCGCGCCCTCGATCGGCAGGTCGGCGAGCACGATGTCCATGTTCGAGTTGTAGTCCCACGTCTCGCCGGGCGCCGTCTGGTAGTGCCAGATTGTACTCGCCGGTGTCGGGATCGAGCGCGACGATCGAGCAGAGGAACAGGTTGTCGCCGCCGCCGGGGCTGCGGATCTTCCGGTTCCAGGGCGATCCGTTGCCGGTGCCGATGTAGAGCCGATCGAGCTCGGCGTCGTAGGTGAAGCCGTGCCAGGCGTTGCCGCCGCCGCCGAACTTCCACCACTCGCCGGTCCAGGTCTTCGCGGCCATCTCCATCGCCTCGTTCTCGAACCCGTCGGCCGGATTGCCGGGCACGATGTAGAAGCGCCAGGCCTGCTTGCCGGTTTCGGCGTCGTACGCGGTGACGTAGCCGCGCGCCGGGCCGCTCTCGGTGCCGCCGTTGCCGATGAGCACTTTGTCCTTGAAGACCTTCGGCGCGCCGGTGATGTAGAGCGGCTTGGTCGGATCGATGGTCTGCACCTGCCAAATCTCCGCGCCGGTCTTGCGCGTCGACGGCGATCGAGCCGGCCGTCCCAGGTCGCGGCGTACGACCTTGCCTCTCCAGAAGGCGATGCCGCGGTTGTGATCCCAACCCACGCGCATCCGCTCGCCGCGTGCGCGCGGACCTTGGGTCGTACTCCCAGAGCAGCTTGCCCGTCTCGCGTCCACCGCGCGCACGACGTTCATGCTGCCGATGAAATACATGCACGCCGTTCACGACCAGCGGCGTCGATACGAGCCCGCCGTCGGTCAGGCAGCTCGAGGATCCATCGAGCTTGAGCCGCCTCACGGTGCGCGTCGTTGATCTGCGTCAGCGGGCTGAAGCGCTGCTCGTTGTAGGTGCGGCCGAACGCCAGCCAGTTGTCCCCGCCCGTCTCCGCTGATGGCGGCGTCGTCGACCACGACGGCTGCCGCGGGCGGCTGGTTCCCTGCCTGTGAATCGGTTGCGCGGCCCGGGGCCGAGAGCGTTGCGAGCAGCAGACCAGCGGCGGTGAATCCCGCAGCCGTTCGCCACACGCGCCGACGGTCGATAGACATGGTCGTCCTCTCGCTGAGATTCACAGGGAGGCCGGGGGAGATCGGGGAGAACGTATTTTGATCGTCCAAACTTTACTCCCTGATACTGATCTCCCTGATCTCCCTGTTGATGACACGGACCTCCCGATGCAGAACGATCCGACGCTTGCACTGAACTTCGCTGCGGGCATAGGAGTTTACAAGGAGGTCGGGGAGATCGGGGAGAACGTATTTGATCGTCCAAAACTTTACTCCCTGATCTCCCTGATCTCCCTGTTGAGAGGCAGCAACGCCGCCGTACGACACAATGACGCGCATGATCGCGCGCCTGCTGATCGTCGGTCTCGCGGCAACGGCCGTGGCTGTTGTCGCTGGACAGCCCCGGCCCACCGAGTCCACGCTCGCGTTCGATCTGGTGCAGCCGGAAATCTTCGGAGCGCCCGGCGGACAGCCGAACGCCTGGGCTGATTTCGACAGCGACGGCGATCTCGACCTCTTCGTCGGGTTCCGCGGCCGGCCGAACCGGCTCTATCGCCAGACTGCCGGCCGTTTCGAGGACGTCGCCGCCAGCGTCGGTCTCGCGGACAGCGTCGAGACGCGCGCCGCCGCGTGGGGTGACTACGACGGTGACGGCGATTCCGATCTGTACGTGGGATACGCCACCGCCGAGCACACCGCCAGGATCTACCGGAACGATGGCGCGCGATTCACTGACGTCACAGCCGACCTCGGCATCAAGGTGGCCGGCGTCAGCCGCCAGCCGGCGTGGATCGATTTCGACGGCGACGGCGATCTCGATCTGTTCGCGGCGTTTCGCGATCAACCCAACCGGCTGTTTCGGAATGATGGCGGGCGATTCGCTGACGTCACAGAGGCGTCCGGCATTGGCGACCCGCGCAAGACGGTCGGCGGCGTCTGGTGGGACGTTGATCGCGATGGCGATCTCGATCTGTTCGTCGCGAATCAGGAAGGTGATGCCAACGGGCTGTTTCGCAACGACGGCGGGCGCTTCGCCGACGTGGCCGGCGAATTCGGCGTCTCCGCCGCGGGGCGGCCCGCTGATCTCGGCGGCGTTGGCCCCGGTCTCGGCGATTTCGATCTCGACGGCGACTTCGATCTCGTCGTCGCCAACTACGGTCCCAGCGCGCTCTACCAGCAGCAATCCGATCGGCATTTCGTTGACGTGGCGCGCGCCGCCGGCGTCAACTTCGAAGGCCATGCGACGACGACCGCCATCGGCGACCTGGACGGCGACGGCCGGCCCGACCTGTATCTCGGGGCGTTCCTCGCGCCGCAGCCGCATTATCGCGACTGGCTGTATCTGAATCGCGCGGCGGCGGGGAAGCTGGCGTTCGCCGAGGCGCTGCCGTCGATTCTGCTCGAGAACGATGCGTCGCACGGCGTCCAGATCGTCGACTTCGACACTGACGGATTGCTCGATCTGTCGCTGACCAATAACGATGCGGCGGGCCGCCATGCGCTCCTGCGCAACGTGACGACGAACGGCGGCCGCGGCATGAGCGTGGTCGTTGCCGATGCGCGCGGGCGCCTGACTCGCGCGGGCGCCGAGGTGCGCGTCTTCGATTCGGCAACCGGGCGACTGGTCGGCGCCGGCCTCGTCGATGGCGGCAGCGGCTACTGCTCGCAGAACGCCGGCCCGGTGCCGATCGGCTTGCCGCGGGACGTTGCATTCGTCGACGTCGAGGTGACAGTGCCGGCCCGTGGCCGTCGCTCGACGACTCGGATGAATCGTCTCAAGCCCGATGACTATCGCGGCCGGCCTCTGGTCGTGCGTGCGGCCGGCAAGTAATCGGGTCCAGCCGAGTCACGGATCGGATGGGCAGCCTTCGACTCTTGAGCGTGGCGGCAGTGATCGGAACGAGCCTTGCGCTTGTCGCCGATGTCTTGTTGCAATCGGCGCTTTCACTCGTGCGCGTGGACGGCGGCGGTTACGGATGGCTCCTGGCGACCGCGCTCGAGCGCGGACGCTGGGTTGTCGTCGCGGCGCTGCTGTGGATTGCGGCGCCGGCGATCGAAGGCGCCGTTCGGGACGAGAGTCGAGCCGGATCGCCCGGTGCCCGCCTCAGTCGCCGGACGGCGTTCAGGGCGGCCGGCATCGCGATGATTGCGGCGCCGGTGGCATGGGCGGTCGCGACGCTCAGCCTGCGCGCGCTCAACATCACGCTGGGCGGCGACTCGCCGTACGAGGGTCGGGTGTTTCTCACGCCGTATTTCTATTCGAGTCTGCTGGTGAGCTACGCGCCGTGGGCGCTGGCTGGGGCGGCCGTTCTCGGACTGGCCCGCCACGCACCGGCCGACTGACGGCGACAGGCGGATCGCCGAGCGGTCTTCGATCGCGTCCTTGACGCGGTCAGTGCCGAAGGTCGTGATGGTGGGTTTCCGGCGCGGCGTAGGTTGCCGCGACGGTGATGGCCGCCAGCAGCATCATGTAGGCCGCAACCGCGTTGACGCCCCACGCAGCGAGGAGCGCCGTGGCGATGAACGGCGCCAGACCCTCCCGCGGCGACTGACGCCAGCTGATACGCGAGCGACGCGCCGCTGTAGCGCACGCCAGCGCCGAACAGCTCCGAGAAGTAGGCCGCCTGCGGTCCGTACATCGCGTTGTGTCCGAGCACCACGCCGATCACGATCGCGAGCCCAGATCAGTGGTTCCGAGCGGGTGTCGAGGAGCCAGAAGAACGGCACGGCGTAGAGCAGCGAGAAGACGGCGCCGAAGAGATACACCGGCCGGCGTCCGACGCGATCCGAGAGCGCGCCGAAGCAGGGAATCGCGACCAGACCGGTCGCAGCGGCCAGCGTAACTCCCCACAGCATCGTTCCGCGGGTGACGCCGAGCGCGGCTCGGTCCGTAGCTCAGGACGAAGACGGTGTAGATGTAGAAGAGGCCGTTCTCGGCGACGCGCATGCCCATCGCCAGAAGCAGGTTGCGGCGATAGTCGCGAATCGCGGTGACGAGCGGCCGCGATTCCTGCTTGCCGCTCGCCTGCAGGCGCGCGAACGCCGGCGTTTCCAGCAGCCGCAGCCGGACGAACAGTCCCTACCCGATCAGTACGGCGCTCAGGAGGAACGGCAGCCGCCAGCCCCAGTTGAGGAACGCCTCTTCGCCGAGAGTGTTGCTGACGACACCGAAGACGACCGTTGACAGGAACAGTCCGGCGGGCACGCCCATCTGCGGCCAGGCGCCGGAGAGGCCGCGGCGCCTTCGGGCGAGTGCTCCACGGCCATCAGCACGGCGCCGCCCCACTCGCCGCCCACGCCGATGCCCTGGAGGCACCGCAGCAGCACCAGCAGCGCCGGCGCCCACAGGCCGATGGTCTCGAAGGTCGGGAGCAGGCCGATCAGGAACGTCGCGACGCCCATGATCAGCAGCGAGTAGATCAACATCGCCTTGCGTCCGACCCGATCGCCGAAGTGGCCGAAGACGATGCCGCCCAGCGGGCGGGCGACGAAGCCGACGGCAAACGTGCCGAACGCCGACAGCGTGCCGACGAGCGGATCGACAGTGGGGAAGAACAGGCGGCTGAACACCATCGCCGCGGCGGTGCCGTAGAGAAAGAAGTCGTACCACTCGATCGCGGTGCCGATGAAGCTCGCGACCATCACGGAACGGATCGACGCGGGTGAGACGGGCTCGTCGGCGGCTGCCTGGACGTCTTCGGAGCGGTGTGCGGCGAAGCGTCGGTGGCGTCACGCCGAGACTCTACCCTGAACGCGCGGTGACGTTGAGCCACAATACGCGCATGGCCGTTCGTATCCGCCGCCGACCTCGGCATCCCGGACGTCTTCAACGCCGCCAGCGTCTTCGTCGATCGCCACCTCGAGCGAAGGACGGGGCGACAAGGTCGCGCTCGAGTGCGGCGACGCGCGCATGACCTACGGCGGCGTGCTCGAGCAGGCGAATCGCTTCGGCCGCGCCCTGCGCGACGTGTGCGCGGTGCGTCCCGAAGAGCGCGTGATGCTGCTGCTGCTCGACGGCTTCGCGTTCGCCGCCGCGTTCTGGGGCACCATCAAGACCGGCGCGATCGCGGTTCCGGTCAACACGCTGCTGCGGACCAACGACTACCAACAGCTCCTCGACGGACAGCCGCGCCAGCGTCCTCGTCGTCAGCGCCGAGCTCCTCCCGGTCGTTCGCGAGTTCTCACGCGCCGCCTGCCGTCGCCTCCGCCACGTCATCGTCGTCGGTCCCAGCTCGGATGCCGATCTGCTGTCGTATGACGCACTGATCGCGAACGCGTCTCCCGAGCTCGAGCCCGAGCCGACGAGCCGAGACGACGCGGCGCTCTGGCTCTATTCGTCGGGCAGCACGGGGAAGCCGAAGGGGTGCGTGCACCTGCATCACGACATGGTCGTGTGCGCGGAGCTCTTCGGCAAAGGGATTCTCGGATCACCGAAGCGGATCGCTGTTTCAGCGTCGCCAAGCTGTTCTTTGCCTACGGTCTCGGCAACGCGCTGTATTTCCCGTTCTTCGTCGGGGCCACCAGCATTCTCTGGCCCGGGCCACCGGTGGCGGCGAGCGTCTACCAGGTGATCGAGAAGCACCGTCCGACGCTGTTCTTCTCGGTGCCGACCGGCTATGCGATGCTGCTGGCCCATTCGCGATCCGTCCCGGCCGTCGGATTTCGATCTGTCGAGCCTCCGCCTGGCGATCTCCGCGGGTGAAGCGCTGCCGCCGGCTGTGTTCGATCGCTTCAAATCACGATTCGGCCTCGAAATTCTCGACGGCATCGGATCGACCGAAGCGCTGCACATGTTCATCGCCAATCGTCCTGGCGCAGTACGACCCGGCTCGAGCGGCCATCTCGTCGCCGGCTACGACGCGCGTATTCTCGATGGCGACGGGCAGCCGGTACCGTCCGGCGAGATCGGCAACCTCTGGATCCGGGGCGACTCGGTCTGTGCCGGTTACTGGAATCGGCACGACCTCACGCGCGACACCATCGAGGGCGGATGGCTTCGCACTGGCGACAAGTACACGCAGGACGCCGACGGTTACTTCTGGTACGCCGGCCGTTCGGACGATCTTCTGAAAGTGGGCGGCCAGTGGGTCAGCCCGATGGAAGTGGAGAATGCGCTCATTGCGCATCCCGACGTCCTCGAATGCGGCGTGGTCGGCCGCGAGGATCGCGACACGCTCGTCAAGCCGGCGGCCTTCGTCGTCTTGCGAGACGGGGTCGAGGTCACGCCGGATAGCGCCGCCGCGCTCGAGCAATTCGTGCGCGGCCGTCTCGCCGACTTCAAGCGGCCGCGCTGGGTCACGTTCCTGCCCGAGCTGCCGAAGACGGCGACCGGAAAGATCCAGCGCTTCAAGCTTCGCGAGCTCGCGCGCGCGGCCGCCGAGCCGGCCGTTCCAGCGGTCGATCGGGACCTGTCCCAGGGCCAAAAAGAGCGCGAAAAAGCCTGAAATTGCCGGGCTTTTCGGGCGACCGACGGCCCCAACGTTCTCGTGGACAACCGCCCCGGGCGAGTGTAGCTTGATGGGGTACGCAGTGTTGATTTGACCCGGCCTCCGGCCGGGGCGAGGACGGTGGATGAAACACCTCCCGATATTCGTGTTCGCCCTTGGCCTGTCGGCTGCGACGATGACAGCCGGCCTGGCTGGTCGTCCGACACTTCAAGCGGGCCCTCCTCAGGTTGCTGCGCCGGCGCCGCCGCCGGCCCGTCCCACTCCCGCGAAAACGGTCGCTCCGCCCACCGCCCCTGCCGCCGGTAACGAGGCCATCCGTACCTACTGTGTCGGGTGTCATAACGAGAAGCTGAAGCGCGGTGAGCTGTCGCTCGCGTCGTTCGACGTCGGAAAAGCCGCGGATCACGCCGACGTCGCCGAGAAGGTGATCCGGAAGCTGCGCACCGGCATGATGCCGCCGCGCGAGGCGTCGCGAAAGCCCGACGCCGCGACCCGACTCGCACTTGTGACGTCGCTCGAGACCACGCTCGATGCCGCCGCGGGCGTCAAGATCAACCCAGGGCGCCGGACCTTCCAGCGGCTCAACCGCGCCGAATATGCGGCGGCGATCAAAGCGCTGGTCGGACTCGACGTCGACGCCAGCACCTATCTGCCCGCCGATACCATCAGCGCGAGCTTCGACAACATTGCCGATGCGCAGACACCGTCGGCCACCGTGATGCAGGGCTACCTGCGGGCCGCCGCCTACGTCAGTGGCATCGCGGTCGGCGATCCGGCCATCGACGCGAGCTCGACGCAGTATCAGGTGCCGCGAACCGCCTCCCAGAAGCACCGCGTCGAGGGCGCGCCGTTCGGCACGCGTGGCGGCACGGTCGTCGTCCACAACTTCCCGGCCGACGGCACCTACGACTTCCAGTTGCTGCTCCACGGCGAACCGACCGGATTCCTGTTCGGCCGGACGCAGCGCGAGGTTCAGATGGAGGTCGCGCTCGACGGCGAGCGGGTCGCGCTCCTGAAAGTCGATCGCTGGATGTCCGAATCCGATCCGCAGGGCCTGACCGTGTCAACCGGTCCGATCAACGTCAGGGCCGGCCCGCGCAAGGTTGCGGCGACGTTCATCCAAGAGTTCGAAGGCTCCGAGGACGACCTCATCCGGCCGATCGATCACACCCTGGCCGACACGCAGATCGGCGTGGGCTACGGCGTCACGACTCTTCCGCACCTGCGCAACCTGGCGGTCGTCGGGCCGCATGCCGTCACGGGGGTCTCCGACCACCCGACGCGGCGTGCAATCTTCACGTGCCGTCCCACCACGACGGCGGAAGCCGCACCGTGCGCCCGCCGCATTCTCGACCGGCTCGCGACGCAAGCGTATCGGCGACCTGCCACCGCGGCTGACGTGACCGAGCTGATGCCGTTCTACGAGAAAGGCGCCCGGACCGGCGGCTTCGAGAGTGGCGTCCGAATGGCGCTCCAGGCCCTCCTGTCGAGTGCGCACTTCCTGTTCCGGATCGAAGAGACGCCGGCGCTGGTCACGCCCGGCGTGCCCTATCGCATCAGCGATGTCGATCTCGCCTCGCGGCTGTCGTTCTTCCTCTGGGGCACGTTGCCCGACGCGGCGCTCATTACCGCGGCAGGACGCGGCGAGCTGACACGAGTCGAGTCGCTCGAGCGGCAGGTGCGACGGATGCTGATCGACGATCGGGCCGCCGCGCTCGGCGGCCGGTTTGCCGCGCAGTGGCTCCGGCTGCAGGACCTCCACAAGGTCGAGCCCGATGCGCTGTCGTTCCCGTATTACGACGAAGCGCTCGCCGATGCGATGGCGCGCGAGACGGAGCTGCTGTTCGAGCATCTCGTCCGCGAGGATCGACCGGCGCTCGAACTGCTGACCGCTGACTACACGTTCGTCAACGAGCGCCTCGCGCGGCACTACGGCATTCGCGGCGTCAGTGGCCCGGCATTCCGCAAAGTCCAGTATCCGGACGACACCCGTCGCGGCCTGCTCGGACACGGCAGCGTCCTGACGCTGACGTCGCACGGCAACCGGACCTCGCCGGTGCTGCGGGGCAAGTGGGTGATGGAAGTGCTGCTGGGAAGCCCGCCGCCGCCACCGCCGGTCGACGTGCCCGATCTCGAAGAAACCGGCGAAGCCAGCGAAGAGGGTCGCCTGCGGTCGGTGGCCGAGCAGTTAGCGCTGCACCGCGCCAGCCCCGCCTGCAGCTCGTGCCACAACGTGATCGATCCGATCGGCTTGTCGCTCGATCATTTCGACGTCACCGGGGCGTGGCGGATCAAGGATCGCGGCGTGCGAGTGAACGTCGCCGGCGAACTGTATGACGGGACCAAGCTCAATGGCGCCCCGGACCTGCGCGCCGCGCTGGTCTCGAAGTTCGACGTCGTCGTGACGCACCTCACCGAACGGCTGCTGTCGTACGCGCTCGGCCGGCGCATCGAGTACTACGACATGCCGGCGGTTCGGGCGATCGTGCGCGACGCGAAGAAGCAGGACTACAAGCTCTCGTCACTGATTCTCGGCGTGGTGAAGAGCGCGGCATTTCGTACGGCACTGGCAGAATCGACCGATACCGGAGGAAGGTAGCGGGTTCGCTCGGGACCGGGTCCCGGGCCCGCCACCATGGAGGCATCGATGTATCTCACTCGCAAGCACATGTCACGTCGCACGGTTCTACGCGGGGTTGGAGCCACCGTGGCGTTGCCGCTGCTCGACGCGATGATCCCGGCCCGATCGATTTGGGCGAAGACGGCCGCGGCGCGCGCGGCCAGCCGCGCCCGGCTGGTCTGCATCGAGCAGGTGCACGGAGCGGCGGGCTGCAGTGAGTACGGTCTCGCCCAGAACATGTGGAGTCCGGCGGCGACCGGCCGGCAGTTCGATCTCGGGAAGGGGACGCTGAGCCCGCTCGAGCCCTTCCGCAAGCATCTGACGATCGTCAGCAACACCGACGCCCGGATGGCAGAGGCGCAGTCGGCGCCGGAGGTCGGCGGCGACCACTTCCGATCGAGCGCCGTGATGTTCACGCACGCGCATCCGAAGCTGACCGAGGGCTCCGACGTCCGCGTCGGGACGTCGATGGATCAGTACTACGTTCAGAAGTTCGGCCAGGACACGGCGATTCCGTCGATGCAGCTCAGTATCGAGCCGGTGGATCAGTCGGGCGGTTGCGCCTACGGGTATGCCTGCGTCTACACCGACACGATCAGCTGGGCCGCGCCCGATCAGCCGCTGCCGATGATCCGGGATCCGCGCACCGTGTTCGAGCAGCTGTTTGGCTCCGGCGGTACTCCGGAGCAGCGCGCGCAGCGCCGCGCCACGGATCGCAGCATCCTCGACTTGCTGAACAGCCAGTTGACCGGACTGCGCCGCTCGCTGAGCGCCGCCGATCGGCAGCGGATGGATCAGTACTCGAGCAACATCCGCGACATCGAGCAGCGCATCGCGCGCATCGAACAGCGGAATACCAGCGGCGAGGAGCGCGAGCTGCCAGGGGCGCCGGCCGGCGTGCCGGATTCGTTCGAGGAACACGTCAAGCTGATGTTCGATCTGCAGGTGCTGGCGTTTTCGTCGGATACGACGCGCGTGTTCTCGTTCAAGCTGGGCCGCGACGGGTCCGGCCGCGTGTATACGGGCAGCGGTGTCGACCGCGGATTCCACGACGCCTCCCATCACGGCACGGCCGAAGAGCGCATCCGCCAGTTCGGCGAGATCAACAAGTACCATGTCTCGCTGCTCCCGTACTTCCTCGAGAAACTCCAGGCGACCATGGACGGTGACGCGAGCCTCCTCGAGAAGACGCTGGTGCTGTACGGATCGCCGATGGCGGTCGGCAACACCCACAATCACCGGAACTGTCCGTTGATCCTGCTTGGCCACGGCGGCGGCGTCGTCGAAGGCGGCGTCCATATCAAGGCCCGGAAAGACACGCCGATGGCCAACGTGATGCTCACCCTGCTGCACAAGCTGGGTCTCGACGACATGCAGAGTTTTGGCGACAGCACCGGCGAATTCTCATTCGCGCCGACGGAGACGACCGTAGCGTAAGCACCGACTCAGGTGCAGGAGAAGCTATGAGGGCGATCGCGATTTCTCTGGGCCTTTTTGTCCTGGCCTCCAGCCTCGGCGCCTCGCAGCTCAGGACGGGCGCGTCGTCGACGCGGCGATGCGCCGCGACACCGAAGCTGTGCGGACGCTCCTGCGCGGCGGCACTGATGTCAACGCCGCCCAGGGCGATGGGATGACCGCCCTGCACTGGGCGGCCCTCAACGCCGATCTGGAGACGATGAACGTGCTGCTGCACGCCGGGGCGGCAACGGAAGCATCGACTCGGGTCGGCGGCTACACGCCGCTGCACCTCGCCAGCTCACGGGGCCACGGCGCCATCGTCGCGCGTCTGCTCGAAGCGGGGAGCAAGGTTGCGGCGGTCACGGCGACCGGTGTCCAGTCGCTGCATCTGGCCGCACAATCCGGTAACGCTCAGGCGGTCACGGCACTGCTCGATCGTGGGGCCGACCGCGATGCGCGAGACAAGACCCACGGCCGGACGCCGCTGATCTTCGCGGCCTCATCCGACCGACTGGAGGCGATGGCCGTCCTGCTCGCGCGCGGCGCCGACGCTCGCCTTACGACCTCCGTGATCGACTATCCGTCCCGCGCCGCCGCCGACACCCAGGCGCGACAAACGCGGGACAAGATCGTCTCGGCGACGACAGGCCGCAACGTCGATTCGACATTCGATCCGGATCCGCCGCCGCCCGGCACGGCGCCCAATCAGGTGACCACCGGCCGCAGCGCGCCGCCGGCGGATCCCGCTGCGGCGGGAAGAGGCGGACGAGGTGGGGGTGGCCCGCGGCCGCCGTCGGATATCGATCAGATCGGCAAGCAGGGCGGGTTTACGGCGCTGCATTACGTCGCCCGCGACGGATTCGGCGATGCGGCTCGTGCGCTTCTCGACGCCGGCCTGGACGTCAACGTTCCGACGGCTGGCGACGGATTGACCCCGATGATCGTCGCGGTCATCAACGGTCAGTTCGACCTCGCCCTGAGCTTCCTCAAGCGCGGCGGCAATCCGAATCTCGCCAACGACGATGGCGTGACGCCGCTCTTTGCGGCGCTCAACAACGAGTGGGCGCTCAGAACGTGGTATCCGCAGCCGACGGCAGGCTCGCAGCAGCAGGCGTCGTACCTCGAGTTGATGGAGGCGCTGCTCAAGGCCGGCGCCGATCCCAATGTCCGGACGCGTACGCATGTCTGGTACGCGGCGTACAACACCGGTCGTATGGGCGTGGACTTTTCCGGCGCGACGCCATTCTGGCGCGCTGCGTACGCGCTCGACGTCGATGCGATGCGGCTGCTGGTGCGCTATGGGGCCGACCCGCAGATTCCGACGATGACTTACGGCGCAGTCCGCCGCGACCCGGATCCGTCGGGCCTTCCCGTCATCGCCGCCGGCGGCCCGCACGTCCCGCCGCTCCATGCCGCGAGCGGTGTCGGCTACGGCACGTCGCGTGTCGCACAGCAGCACCGGCACGTGCCGGATGGCTGGCTCAGAGCCGCCAAGTATTTCCTCGAGGAGCTCGGCGTCGACGTCAACCAGCGTGATGCCGACGGCTTCACCGCCCTTCACCACACCGCGGCGCGCGGTGACAATCAGACCATCCTCTACCTGATCGGCCGCGGCGCCGACGTCATGGTCGTCAACCGCGCCGGGCAGACGACGGTCGACATGGCCAACAGTCCCGAGCAGCGAACGCAGCCGTTCCCGGAGACGATTGCGCTGCTCGAAAAGCTGGGCGCGAAGAACAACAACAACTGCCGCGCCTGTAAGTGAGGCGCCCCGTCTAGAGCGCGTTCAGTATTTCCTGAGCGCCGACGATCGCGAAGAGCGCGAGGATGGCGACGAGCACGAGGTTCGTCGTCCAGTGGTTCTTCGGCACGGCCGCCGTCCACGCCACCCGGTTGTTCAAGTAGAGCAGGGTCGCCGCGAGGAACGGAACGAACAGGCTGCCGACGATCGTGTAGATCACGATGATGGCGACGGGCCGTCCGGTGAACGCGAAGGGAATCGGCACGAGAGTCAGAAAGACCAGTGCCAGCCGGTACGGCGTACTCTTGACGTTCGTGAGGGCCCTCCGCTCGTCAATCGGCTTCCGCGTCAGCACGCCGTAGAAGTCGGCATAGAGATACGGCACGCTCTGCCACACCCCGAGCAGCGACGCGAAGACCGCGGCCCAGAAGCCGAGCGAATAGGCATAGACACCGAATTGTCCGAGCAGCGTTCCCAGGACTTCGGCCATCTTCGGCACCGCCTGAGCGTCGGTGATCGTCACGCGCGAGACGAAGAACGCCTCGTTGGCGATCAGCATGATCGACATCCCGAAGATCGCGGTGAAGAGATAGGCGACGGCGATGTCGCCGCGGACGTAGCCGAGGGCGTCACTGCCGGCCAGCTTCTCCTCGCGCATCCAGTAGTTGTAGGAGAGCATCGTGATCGAGCCGCCGATGCCACCGATGATCGAGAGCACATAGGTCCCGCTCGCCGCCGGCACCGTGGGAATGACCAGCCCGGTCACCACATGTGACCAGTCGTTGACGATCAGCAGGGCGCAGATGAGGATGCTGAAACCCATCACGCCGACCAGGAGCTTCATCAGCCTCTCGAACCAGTTGTAGCCGCCGAGGAGGACGAACGCGAAGCCGATCAGGCTGTGCCCGACGGCGCCCCACGACTGCGGAATCGCCCCGCCGGTCAGGTTCGAAATGCCGAGCCCGGTCGCGTTGGTGAGCGCAGCGCTGACGGCCACCGTCCAGAGCACCAGGTAAGCGCCGAAGTAGTACTTCACCCACGCCGGCAGGTGCGTCGCCCATCCCTCGAGCGCGGTCAGGCCGGTCGCCAGCTGCCAGCGGGCGATGCCCTCGCTCAGCACGAACTTGAAGAACGCACCGAGCGCGATCGCCCAGAGGAGCACGATGCCGTAACGGGCGCCGCCGACCGTCGCCGAAATCACGTCGCCCGACCCGATGCCGGTTGCCGCGACGATCAGTCCGGGACCGGCGAGCTTCAAGAAGCTGGATGGGCGCTCCGTCATGGGTCCCGCAGATTATCACTGCGGGATGGGCTCCTCGTTTGAGGTTCCGGGGTTCCGTGGTTCCAATGTTCCTAGGTTCGATGTAGAACGAAGGAACTTCGGAACCCCGGAACCCCGGAACTTTGACGTAGTAAGGTCCAGATGCTCGAGATCATTCGTCCTGTGTTCAGCGCGCGCGCGTTGCGACGGCGCCCGCTCGCAACGGCAGCGTCGGCATTGTGTCTTGGCCTCGGCGTCGCCGCCTGCGCGACCGCGTGGTCGCTGATCACCGCCGCCATCCTCCGTCCGTTCGGCCTGCCTGCCGCGGATCGTCTGGTCGTCGTGTGGGAAGCCGATCCGGCGCGCGGCCATCCGCTCATCGAAGTCTCGCTGCTGAATTTCCTCGATTGGCAGCGCGAGGCGCGGACGCTCGAGACGCTGGCGGCGTTCGGGTCGTCGCATTGGCCGGCACTCGCGCGCATCGGCGACGAAACGGTGCCGATTGCGGCGCGCGGCGTGTCGGTGTCGTTCTTCACGACGCTGGGCGTGCGGCCCGCGCTCGGCCGCGACTTCGTGGCCGGCGATGCTCGCCCCGACCAGTTGGCGCCGATCGTGTTGAGCGATCGGCTCTGGCGTTCGCGGTTTGGCGGTGACCCTTCCGTGATTGGCCGGCAGCTGTTCGTCGACGGCAGCGACGCCCGCATCGTCGGCGTCATGCCGCCGGGCTTTGCGTTTCCCGACGATCCCGATGCGTGGATTTCGGCCGAGCGCGTGCTGGAGCAGGCCTTCCGAGAGATGCCGCTCGACGGGCAACGTCGAGTCGGAGTGCTCGAGGTCGTCGGGAGGCGCCACGCAGGGGCCACCGACGACGAGGTTCGCGCCGAGCTGAGCCGCATCGTCGCCGATCTGCGCCGTCGCCATCAGGCGGCGGACACGACCGTCGTCGCCGAGGTGCGGCCGCTGCCCGACGTGCTCCTCGGCGCCATCGGCTCGCGCTTGTGGCTGGCGCTGGCGATGGCGGCGGCCGTGTTCCTGTTCGCCTGCGCCAACGTTGCCGCAGTCCGCATGGCCCATGCGCGCGAACGCGCCGCGGAACTCGCGACACGGCGCGCGTTAGGAGCGTCACAGCTTCGGCTTGCAGGCGAGCTGAGCGTGGAGGCGGCCGTGCTGGCCCTGCTCGCCGTACCGATCGCCATCGCCGCGGCGACGCTGCTCATCGACGGCATTGCGACCTCGACAACGGTGACCGAGAGCGGGCTGCCATTGGGAGCGGATCGCTGGCCGATCCTCGGCGCCGTCGCTGGGCTCACGGTCGTCGGCTGGGCGCTGGCGGGACTGCTGCCGGCGGTGGTTGCGGCCCGTCGCACGGCATTGACCGCCCCAGACGCGCCGACCCGGATTGCCCGCGGCGTGTCACGGGTGGGAGCGCCACTGCTGGTCGGTGAGGCGGCGATCGCGATTGCCGCTGTCGCCATCGCGGTGACCGCGATCGAGGCGTTCGATCGCCTGTCGCGTACCGACGTCGGCTTTTCCACGCGCGGTGTGACGCTCATCGACATCAGCGTCCCCGGCTGGAAATACGAGAACGCCGCCGACGTCCGCCGGCTGATCGATCGATTGCAAGCGGCACTGCGCGAGCTTCCGTCGGTCGAGCGCGCCGCCGCCGTGTCGATTCGGCCGTTCCGGTTCGGCGAAGTCGGCGACGGCCTGCCGGTTCGTCGCGCCGGCGAGTCGGTGATCCAGCCGGACGATGCAACCGGGGCGAGCCGTGTCGTCGTGACCTCCGACTACTTTGCCGCGATCGGCCAGCAACTGGTCGAGGGCCGCGGCTTCACGGCCTTCGACCGCGCCGACAGCGAGGCCGTCGTGGTCATCAGCCGAACGCTGGCGCGCTCGCTCTGGGGCGATCGGCCGGCCGTCGGACAACGGCTCGAGACGTTCACGCTGCGCGAAAAGTGGCGGCCCCGGGTCGTCGTCGGCGTCGTCGCGGACGCGCAGTACCGCGGTCTCGAGCGGCCGTCGATGGAGGTCTACGTGCCGGACACGCAGTCGCCGGCGCCGCTCGGCAGTCTTGTCGTCGAAAGCGAGGCGACAGGTGTCCTGACCGAGTCCGTGCTGCGAAGCGCGCTCCAACGCGTTGAGCCCGATCTTGCTCTGGAGAGGGTGCAGACGACGGGCGAGCTGGTGCGATCGGTGCTGAGTCCGGCGCGGCTGCTGGCGTCGCTGATGAGCGCGCTCGGCGGCGCGGGTCTCGTTCTGCTGGCGCTGGGAATCTTTGGTGCGGTGGCGACGGCGCTGCGCGCGGCGTGGCCGGAGATCGCGGTCCGTCAGGCGATCGGCGCGATGCCGGTTCAGGCGGCGTGGGCGCCGCTGAAGGCGCTGACGCGCTCCGTGTTGATCGGCGTCGTCCTCGGCCTCAGCGTCACGCCGATGGTTCTCTCGCCGCACGCGCGCTGGGTCTCGGGACGGGCGGAGCGCCGACGATTCCATTGACGCTGGCCGGCGCGGCGGTCCTTCTCGCGGCGCTGGCCGCGACGGCGCCGTCACTCATTCGTGCCGCGCGAACCTCGCCGGCAGAACTGCTGAGGGCTCGCTGAGGGCTCGCTCGTGCGCGAGCAGGGCGCACGTCGCGTTCGCCTTCGCTGAAGCAGGGCGCACGTCGCTTCGCTCGTGCGCAGGGCTCTGCTTCGCAGAGCAGGGCTCCTTCGGAGCAGGGCGCATCGCTTCGCGCGCAGGTCGGTGGTGCGAGGCGCGAAGCCGCCGAGCCCCGGCGCGGCTTGTCCGCGCCCTGCCCGATGCGAAGCGAGGGCCCTGCTCGCCGGAGGCGAGCCGCGCGAGCCTTCGGGGGTCTCGTCTTGGCGCGCGGTGGCCGCCTTCTTCTCGCTGGCGGCGGCGCGCAGCATCGTCGCGCCGTGTAGACGACGACCACGACGACCAGCCAGCGGACGTAGAGCAGCGGCAGGCACTCGACGATGAAGGCGGCAATGAGGACCGCGAGCGGACCGCCGAGGGCCAGGCCAAGGGCGGCGCGGAGGTTGTAGCGGTTCTTGCGCACGAACTGCAGGCTGCCCACCGGCATCAGGAACGCGCACGATCCCATCATGATCGGGAACGCCGCCGCGGGTTCATCCCGAGCATGCTGATCAGGATCATGCAGGGCGCATAGAGGCCGATCCCGAGCGTCATCAGCGCGCCGAGCACGAAGTTGCCGCCGACTCCGATCGCCAGCTTGGCGCCCGTCAGGCCGAGCGCGTCGCCGCCGACGGCAGAATCTGATGCTCGGGCGCCGCCGTCGACTCGACGGACTCCGAACCGCGGTGATCAGCAGCAACGTCGCCGCCACGAACAGCAGGCCGCCCATGCCGACCTGCACGCTGCGGCGCGGGAGCCCGCCACGATTCCGGCGCCAAGCCACGCGCCGGCGCAGGCCGCGGCGATCAGCAGGAAGAGCGTCACGACCTCCACTTCGACGAGTCGGGTGTAGATGATTGCCTGGATGACCGTCGGCAGCACGTGGCCGACGTTGAGTGTGCCCGGAATCTGTTCGTCGGGGACGATCTTCCACGCCCGGAACATCGCCGTCGTCGTCGCGAACGAGCCGATGCCGAGCGTGTCGAAGAAGTTGGTGATGAACCCGATCGCCGGTCTGCAGCGGCGTCGGCATCACCGGCTCGTGATGCCCGTGCTCGCCGCTGGCGCGCTTCCGCCGCGCCATCGTGTACCAGGAGATAGCGTAGAACACTGTGATGACGATCAGCGCGACGATCAGGGCGAGTTTGAGGTCCATGGGCTGGGGTAGAGTACCTGCAGGAATCAGGAATCAGGAATCAGGAATCAGGCAACGGCGATGAAATACAAACGCCCGGCCTTTGTCGAGGCCGGGCGCTTCCTGATTCCTGATTCCTGGCGCGGCTACTCGACGTAGCTATAGCCGCAGTTCTCGCACACCCACATCTTGCCCTGCTTGTACATGTTGTAGCCGCACTGCGGGCAAACGCGGTATTCGCGACCTTCCTTGTCGTAGAGTTTGCCGTCCTTCGGCTTCTCGGGGTCGCCAAACGGATCCGCGGGCTTCTTTTCTTCGGGGGCTTTCTCTTCGGGTTTCGGCTTCTGCGGCGGCTCCTGGCCGGCGCGGGTCGGAACGACGCTGAGGCCCAGCGCGGTGGCGAAGAGCGCCGAACCGCGAAGGAAGCTGCGCCGATTCAGGATCCGTGGCGTGTCGTTGACCATGCGGCTGGCTCCTCGGACAGCGTCGACACGGCGGGCGGAACGGTCCCGGCGGTCGACTGATCCGATTTTACCCGACAAACTTGTAGCCCGAGCCGTGGATGGTGAGGATGTGCTCCGGCGCGTGCGGCGCCCGCTCGATCTTCTGGCGCAGCTTGGCGACGAAGTTGTCGATCGTGCGGGTCGTCGGAAATTCCTCGTAGCCCCACACTTCGTTGAGGATCTGCTCGCGGGTCACGACTTGCCCGGTGTGCTGCACGAAATAGCGCAGCAGGTCGAACTCGCGGGCCGTGAAGTCGATGCGGGCCTTGCCGCGGCGCGCCTGGTGGAGCTTGAAGTCGATCTCGATGTCGCCGATCTTGACGGTGTCGCTGATGGCGCTCGGCTTCTGCGTCCCGGTCCGGCGCAGCACGGCGCGGACCCGGGCGAGGAGCTCGGTGATCGAAAACGGCTTGGTGACGTAATCGTCAGCGCCGAGCTCGAGCCCGAGCACCTTGTCGGTTTCCGCCGAGCGGGCGGTCAACATGACGATCGGGGTCGTATTCGAGCGGGCCCGCAGCTCGCGACAGACGTCGAAGCCGTTCTTCTTCGGCAGCATGACGTCGAGAATGACGAGATCGGGGACGAAGCTGCCGGCGCGGGCCAGCCCCTCCTCGCCGTCGCCGGCGGTCTGAACCTCGTAGCCTTCGAGTTCGAGGTTGTCACGCAGACCGAGCAACATCTGCGGCTCGTCCTCGATCACCAGGATGCGTTTCATGTCCGTCTCCCTCCGCGGCGGCGGCCGCGGAAATGGGAAAGTGCAGCGTGAACGTGCTGCCGCGGTTCGGTTCGCTGTCGACCTGCACGAAGCCGCCGTGGCCGCGCATCGTGTGGTCGACAATTGCCAGCCCCAGCCCACAGCCCTGCGGCCCGCCGCCGAGGCCGCTGTCGACACGGTAGAACTTGCGGAAGATCCGCTGCTGCTCGCGCCGGGAGATGCCGATGCCGTGATCGCGGACGGCCACGCAGACGTGGTTGTCGGCGCGTCCGACCTTGACCTGGATCTCGCGCGACTCGCCCGAGTATTTCATCGCGTTGGCCAGCAGGTTCTCGATCGCGCGCTCGACCGCGTCCTCGTCGGCCTCGAGCCGCGGCAGTCCGGGCTCGATCTGCGTGTCGATCGTGAACTGCGTCTGCGCGAACTGGCTCTCCATCTCCGAGAGCGCGTGCCGGGTGAGCTCGCCGATGTCGAGCGGCGCCAGGCGATACGGACGCAGCCCCGCCTCCATGCGCGAGAAGTCGAGGATGTTCTCGATCAGGCGGGTCAGCTTGCGCGCCTCGGTGTTGATGATGCGGTAGTACTCCTGGGCGCGCTCGGCATTGCGCACGCGGCCCAGCTCCAGTGTTTCGGCGAACAGTTGGATGAGCGACAGCGGCGTCTTCAGGTCGTGCGAGACCGAGGCGACGAAGTTCGATTTCAACTCGGCGACCCGGACCTCGCGAGCCGCCGCGCTCGCGACGAAGAACACGCCGCCGGCCATGATCAGCGCCAGCACGATCATCAGCGCGAGCTGCGGCCGGGTGTTGGCGCTGACGATCTCCGGGACGGTCAGCGAGCCGTAGCCGGAACGTATCCGCCAGGTCTCGCGCCGCTCTTCGTACGGTGCGGCATACGACAACAGCTCCCTGTCGAAGAAGATCAACGGGAACGTCTGCTCGTCGACCCACGCGCTCGGGAGCGGCGTCGGCGCCCCGCGAGCGGCTTGCCCTCGCCATCGAGCATGTAGAGCTGCACTGGCGGGAACCCGGTTGGCTGCTGCACCGCGGCCAGGCGCTTCTGCATCAGGCTGGGGAAGTAGGTGGTGCGCAGGTAACCCGCATCCACCATGAACCCGATAAAGCTCGACACGCGCTGACGTTCCGGGCCGCGGAACCGCTGCTGAATCTGGATGTACTTCTGGCGGCCGTCGATCTCCGCCTGAAACGCGACGATCGCGCGGCGCTGCGGGTTGGCGAGCCCGCGGACGAGCGGGAGAATCTGCGCCTGACGGCTGGGCGATTCACGGAACCGCGCCTCCATCGCCGTCTCCTTCATGCTATGCAGATCGAAGACGAAGAACTTTTCGGTGCGTTCGGCGGCCGGTCGCTCCGTGGTCCGTTGGCCAGCGCCGGCGAGCCGCTGCGACGCCGTTCGTGGACGGTCTTCGCGCGTTCTCCGACCAGATCCACAGCTCTTCGATGAACGGGCTGTCGATCAGCCCTTCCGCGAACACCGGCGCGATCCAGGTGAAGTCCACCGGCTCGAGCCGCCCTGCTGCGTTTTCAGCAGCATGTCGATGTGTGGACGCTTCAGCGCATCGTCGATCTCGACGGCGAGCCGCCCGCTCGTGTCGCCGCTCAACTGCCGCAGCACGACGGCGGACGTCTCCTCGAGCGCGTTCAGGGAGCGGAACTGAAAGTAGAACAGCACCGCAACCGGGATCGCGACCACCACCGCCAGGCCCACGGCAAAACGCACCCCGCGATCGTGCAGCAGGTGCCGCAGCGGGTTCGGTCGAGTACCGCCGGCGGGGCGGGCTTGTTCGGCCCAATCATGAAGTCCTCCGCCTTATACGCGCAGCGACGCGGTTTTGTGTACGCCGGGCGGCCTCCGGCCGCCCGTTTCCTTGATCATCGCTCGCCGGATGTCGATCTGTCATGCGGGTTTTCCGAGCTCGCTCGAGAGCCAGTCGTTGACCGCTCCCCACCCGGCAAGGTCCGGTCGATGCGTCAGCAGCGCCAGGGCGATCGTCTGCGTGTCGGCCAGCAGCTGCCGACGATAGTCCCTCGGCAGTGAGCCGACCGCCCGCGAGAGGTCGGCGATCGCCCCCCGGGCGTCGCCGCTCCCGAGCCGGCACATCGCCAGTCGCCTCGCCTGCACCGGGTTCTGCTCGCGATCGCGCTTCTGGCCCTGGACGTAGGCGGAGAGCGCCGCCTGATAGCGGCCCTGGAGAAACAGCGTGTGCCCGAGATTGTAGTAGCCGAACGCCATGTCCGGCGCGAGTTCGGTGACGCGCCGGAACGACGCCTCGGATTCGGCGAGCTGGCCGAGCTCGCGCTTAACCACGCCGATGTTGTTCACCGTCTGATGACTGGACGGATCGCAGGCCACCGCGCGCTCGAAGGCGGCCAAGGCATCGTCGGGCCGATCGAGCTCGCCGAGGGTGGCTCCGAGATTGGCCCACGCTGATCCGAAGTTCGGCATCAGATTCCGCCGCCCGCTGGAACGACACGCGGCCCGCTCCATGTCGTCGCGCCGCAGCCACAGCTTGCCGCGCTCGAAGTGCGCGGCGGCCCAGTCGGGCCGAGCGCCGACGCGCTTCATCCAGATCGCGCTCGGCGGCGTCGAGATCGTTCACCTCCATGCACGCGCTGGCGGTCGCGACGAGCGCCGGCGGCGTGCGTCCGGAGTCGAGCGCGGTGACGCAGGGCGCGAGGCGCGCGGCGGAATCGCGGAGACGGAACGCGCTGCAAGTCGTTCGGCGGTGGGTCCTCGCTGGCGATGGCGCGGGCTCGCTCCTGGTCCGTTCACTCCTCGCCGATACCCATCGGCCGGCGGTGTCGTGCAGAGCGCCCGTTGAAAGGGCCGCGGCCGGCGAGGACTTCCGGCGCGTGTGTCCAGGATTTCCGCGCGATCCGCCGTCGCCAGCAGCAGTACGTCTCTGCCCGTCGACTCGACGAGCCACGCCTGCATCAGGTAGCCGGCTGCGTGGTGACCAGTCGCGTGCCGCCGCGCTGACCGTTGACGAACGCTTCGTGAACGCCGGGCATCCACACGATCGCTGGAGTGTCGGAGCTTCGGGCACCAGCGGATGCGAACGGCCATGTGGCCGCCGGGGGAGCCTGCACCACGCGCGCGTTTGGCCGGCGTCCATCCATCTTTGCGCGATGGCCGCCGCGGCGCCACACCCTGCTCGCCCGTGCTGGTGACGATGACGATGCGGGTCGTGAGGGGTTCGAAGCCCGGCGGAGGCGAGTCGAGAACGGGCCGGGTCAGGCGGTCGAGCAGTCCATCCAGGGAGCGCACGGGAGGTCCACTGCCGTCAGGCGACGGCCAGTTGCCGGAGCGTAGCACAGCCGGATGAGCCTCTGGACGCGCGGTGACATCCAGTGACGGAACTCGACAGCCTGATCCGTATAATCGGGAAGCTTCGCGCGTTTTCCCCGCCCTGCGCCAGCGTGGCCGCGCCTCTTTCTCGCGGTGACTCTCATGACGGACACTCAGGTGCCGGACGGCATCGGCCGCCGTAATTTCTTCGTGCGTGCGATTGTCGCGCTGCAGGCCACGATCGGCGCGACGCTCGCCTTCATCGTCGGCTCGACCACACTGGCGCCCAGTTTCAGCCGCCGCGACCCGGTCTGGCTGCACGCGGCGGAGCTCGACGCGCTCCCCGAGAATCAACCCGTGCCGGTCACATTGCGTGTGACCCGTCAGGACGGTTACTCGCAGGTCGTCGATCGGACGGTGGTCTACCTCGTCCGCACCGGTGAGCAAGACGTGCGCGCCATGCAGTCCAGCTGTACGCACCTCGGCTGTCGCACGGCCTACGATCGCCAGTCGAAACGGATCAAGTGTCCGTGCCACGGCGGCGTCTTCGACACGCAGGGCAACGTCGTTGACGGACCGCCTCCCGCTCCCTTGCCGCGCCTGACCACGCGCGTCGTGGACGGTCAGGTCCAGGTGCAGGTCTAGCGATGAAGTCGCTGCTCGATTGGATCGACAACCGCACCGGCTACCGGGCAGTCCTGCACCATCTGCTCGAAGAACCCATTCCGAAAGGCACCGGCTGGGCGTTCACGACCGGCAGCGCGCTGCTCTTCCTGCTCGGCGTACAGCTCCTGACCGGCATCGCCCTGACGATGTATTACGTGCCGGCGCCGCAGATGGCGTACGACAGCGTGCGGTTCATCACCGACACGCTGACGCTCGGATGGCTCCTGCGCGGCCTGCACTACTGGGGATCGACCTTCCTGGTGCTGACGGCCGGCATCCACATGCTGCGCGTGTTCTTCTTCGGCTCCTACAAGGCGCCGCGTGAAGTGACGTGGCTCACCGGTGTCACGCTGTTCCTGCTGATCCTGGCGTTCTCGCTGAGCGGTTATCTGCTGCCGTGGGATCAGAAGGCGTACTGGGCGACAACGGTCACGATCAATATCGCGCACGGCACACCGTTCATCGGCGAGCAGGTGGCGCAGGTGCTGCGCGGCGGGAGTCATCTCGGCGCATTGACGCTGGGGCGGGGTACAGCGCGCACGTGTTTCTGCTGCCGGCCGCGCTCATCGCGTTCGTCGTCGCGCACATCGCGCTGATGCGGCGGCACGGCATCTCCGGCCCGCTGAAGCCGCAGGAAGGTCCTTCGACCGCGTTCTTTCCCTGGCACGTGATCAAGGACACGGTCGTGATGGCCGCGGTCTTCGCGCTGCTCATCACCTTCGCGATGAACTTCCCGGCGCATCTCGACGAGATTGCCAATCCGGCCGATGCGTCCTACGTGCCCCGACCCGACTGGTACTTCCTCTCGCTCTTCGAGCTGCTGAAGTACTTCCCGGGACCGTTCGAGCCTGTGGCCACGATGGTCATTCCCGGCCTTGTCGTCGGGTTCCTGTTGATGCTGCCGTTCATCGATCGCGGCGGGGACCGCCGGCCGTTCAGCCGCGGGCGCTCGCTCCTGTCGCTGACGATGCTCGTCATCGTGAGCGGCGTGATCGCGCTGACGACGATGGGGCTGAAGGATTCGCCGGCCAGGTACGACGCCAACGACTGGGGACCGCGCGCCGTTGCCGGCCACGCCATTGTCAGCGTGAGCGACAACAAGTGCGCGAAGTGTCACACCGCGGGTGGGCCGGCGGCGGAGCTCGCGATCACGCGCATCACCAAGGACGAAGAGTGGCTGCAGTCGCACATGGCGGACCCCGTCGCCATCGCGCCGGGCGTCCGGAGCGACAAGGATCCGGCGCCGCCGCCGCTGCTCACACGGTTCCAGGCGCAGGCCGTGCTCGCCTATCTGCGGCGCATTCGTGCCGGCGCCACGCCGCCGCAGGTGAACGAGGAGGAGCTCATCGCCGCGACGACCTTCTCCAACATGTGCGTGGCGTGCCACAAGGTCTCGGGTGAAGGCGGCGAGAGCGCGCCGGATCTGACGCACGTCGGCGCGCGCCGTGACGCGGCCGCGGTCAAGCGGATCATCAGGATCCGACCTCCGAGTTCCCCGATACGATGATGCCGCCGTTCGGCGAGCGGCTGAGCGAGCAGCAGATTACGGCGCTCGCGGAATATCTTGCGCGACGTCGATG
>CAWJEO010000038.1:0-245574 GCA_963841895.1 uncultured Acidobacteriota bacterium | reverse complement strand
GGAACAACCAGTCAGTAGGGTCGAACCTACTGGCCGGTTCCACCTCTACCTCGCTGCAACGTCACAACGTGATTCCGCCGGGCGCATCGCCGAACGCCTCCATCGTTCCGTTCGGCCAGCGCACGTTCACGTCGGCGAGCGTCGTCGCGGCGCCGAGGCCGATATGCACCCGCGGATCGTTGCTGGCCAGATAACTGTAGGCGGCTCGCACGATGCGCGTCAGCCGGCGCGGCCGATCGACGCCGTCACCTGCGCGCCCAGACTGTCGCGCCCGTTCGGCTCGAGCACGCGCAACGCCATCCAGTGCCCGCGGTTGGGCGCGACGTTGCGCAGAAGAAACGGCGCGTGATCGCGATTCACGACCACGATGTCGACGCCGCCGTCGTTGTCGATGTCACCAAACGCCGCCGCGCGGCTCGAGGCGATCAGTGGCGGCGACGTGCCGCCGCGCGGCGACACCTCGGTGAATCGCCCGCTGCTCGCCCCTTAAACAACAAGCTGGGCTCGGCATACACGTCGTCGCCATAGCGCTCGGCCTGCTGGCCGACGCGTCCGTTGGCTTGATACAGATCCAGCCAGCCGTCGTTATCGAAGTCGATCCATGCCGGTGCCGAAGCGCGTGAAGGGCCGGCTCACGGCCCGCAGGCCGGCCGCTGCCGTCGCGTCGCTGAAAAACGCGCCGTCGTTCCGATAGAACGAATCGGATTCGCCGTCGAGATTCACCACCAGCACATCCTCATCGCCGTCGTCGTCCACATCCTTGGCGTCGACGCCCATGCCCGACTTGGCGGACCCGTCCTCATCCACTGCCGTGCCGCGCACGAGCGCTTCGTCTTCGAATCGGCCCTGGCCCGCGATTGATCCACAGTTGATTCGGCATCGCGTCGTTGGCGACGAACACGTCCGGCCGGCCGTCGCGGTTGACATCGGTGACGACGACGCCGAGTCCGTTGCCGAACGCGGCATGCAGCCCGCCGCGATCCGACACGTCGGTGAACGTGCCGTCGCCGTTGTTGCGATAGAGAATGTCCGAGAGCGGCGCGTCGTAGTTGCGCGGGCTGCAGTAGTCAGGGCGCCGGTCATGCTGAAGCACTGCAGCTCGCCGCCGAGGCTCCAGTTGATGTAGCGCAGCACGAAGAGGTCGAGGTCGCCGTCCGCGTCGTCGTCGAAGAACGCGGCGCTGGTGCTCCAGCCGCGCCCGGCGACGCCGGCCGTGGCCGTCGACGTCGGTGAAGCGGCCGCCGCCGTCGTTGCGCAGCAGGACGTTCGGGCCGGCGTTGGTGACGAAGAGGTCGGTGTCGCCGTCGTTGTCGTAGTCGCCGGCGGCGACGCCCATGCCGTAGCCCGCGACGTCGGTGCCGCTCCCGGCGGTCACGTCCTCGAACGTGCCGTCGCCGCGATTGCGATAGAGCCGGTTGGACGGATCCTTCGCGCCGGCTTCGACAATGCTGCCGCTCTGAACCAGATAGAGGTCGAGGTCGCCGTCGCTGTCCATGTCGAAGAGCGCGGCGCCGCCGCCCATGATTTCCGGCAGGAGATAGCGTGTTCGGTGGCCCGACTTGTGCGTCCACGCGATGCCTCGCGCCGCGGCGACTTCTTCGAACCAGGCGGGACCGGCGGCAGCGGCGCCGCCGACGTGGCGCCGGGGGTCAACGGCGACCCACATCGGCGATCGCAACCAGACGCAGAGAAGGACGACGAAACGCCGGCGAGGGCGCCGCGCGCGTGCGCTCATGGCCGTGAGCCGTGCCGCGATCGCGCCGATTCGAGTCGCTGACCGCGCCGGCGCCATGCGCGGATTCGCCGGGCTCGATCATCTCCGCTCGCTCCAGGCGCTCTCCGCATCGTCGAACCGGCGGCGCTGCACCTTCACCAGCGCGATGCCGACGAACGCGTCGGCCAGCATCGGGTTTGCGGCGGGCGGCGTGTGCGAAATGCTCCAGCGCTTCGTCGGCCCGGCCGGCTTCGAGCAGAATCGAACCCATCCACACCAGCGCGCTGACGTTCGACGGATCGAAGCGCAGCGCGCTCTCGAACGCGCCAACGCTTCGAGCGGACGGCCGCCCCGCCAGAGCGCCATGCCTTTGGTTTCGTAGGCGCGCCCCAGTTCCGGATCGAGCGCGACGGCGCGCTCGGCATGCGCGAGCGCTCGCGCGTAGTCCTGCCGGTTCATATACGCCGACGCGAGCCGCAGGTGGTTTCGAGGTTGTCCGGATCGCGACTGAGGGCCTTTTCGAGCAGCCGATGCCGTCCACCGGCGCGACCGGCGGCGACGTAGCTGAGGCCGAGCTGGTGCATCAGCGACAGATCGTCCGGCCGCTCACGACTGCAGTCGTTCGAGCGCGGGAATGGCGGCGTGAATTCGCCGTTCAGGATCTGCGCCGTCGCCGCCTTGAGATCCTGCGCGAAGCCGACGCGAAACTGCGCCAGCTCATCGCTCCACGGATCGGGCCAGTTCGGCTCACCCGTCGCACCGACTGCCAGCGCATACTCCGCATCGTCGGTCCGGCCGAGCCGCTGATACGCGGTCCCCAGCAGCCGGATCGCGTAGCGTCGCCCGGATGCTGCGACAGGAAACGCTCGAGGACCTCGACGGCTTGCGCCGGCTGCTGCTGATGAAGTGCCAGACGGGCCAGCCCGATCGATCCACCGGGGTTGGCCGCGTCGAGCGTTGCCGCCTTCTCGAACGCCGCGCGCGCGTCACATCGTGCCCGCTTCGAGCAGCCACAGTCCGCGCCGCCACTGCGCCGGGGCGTACGCGCCGTCGAGGGCGATGGTGCGGTCGATTGCGGCGAGCGCTTCCTCGATCTGGCCGGCGCGGCACGGGCCATTGCCAGGCGGTACCACGCACGCGGCAGGCCAGGATCGCGGGCGGCGCTTGCTGTACGCGCGTCGTGCGTCGCCGGTCAGGCCGTTGGCCTCGCAGACCATCCCGAGCGTCAGCCAGTCTGCGGCGGAGGATCCGCCGGCGTTCGCCCGGCGGCTGCGCGGCCTGCACCGCGGCCGCGACCTCGGGCGCAACACCGTCCAGTTGAATCGGACGTGTCCGAGCTCGACTGCGCGCAGCCGCGCAGGCCAGAGGCATCAACGGCGAGCAAAAACACAACGGCCGGGACCAAGCCTGTGCGCTTCATCCCGGCCGCGAATCGACTCGACCCCGCCGATCACCCTACCAATCGTACTTCAGGCCAAACCTCGCGATGCGGGGTCCGATGATTGTCGAGGGCAGGAGGAAATTCGAGCCGCTCACCCACGTGATGTTCGAGGCGGCATCGGAGTTCCCGATGTTGTAGAGGTCGATGAAGCCCGACACCGGCGCCGCCCTTGCCGACCTTGAATTTCTTCTCGGCCCGCAGGTCGAGGATGACGATGTTGTCCTGCTTGCGCGTGCCCAACGGCTCCGCCAGGATGCGCTGCGTCCCGTAGTTGATGCCGTTCGCCGCGCCGGCGTTGATCACACGGCCAAACGGCTGACCCGACTGCACGCGCAGTGCCGGCGTGAGATGAATACCCCAGACGGCGTCGATCGTGCCGTTCACCTTGAAGGACCAGGTCGAGAAGTTGAACCGACCGTCGTCGGTGTTGATCAGCTCGTTGGGATTGCTGATGGCCTGGACGGTTCGGATCTGGTTGCCGAAGTACCGTCGTGTCGTTGTCCCGGTTCAGCCGGATTGCACCTGATGCCGACAGCGACCAGCGGCCAGTCTGCCGTCTGGTCGCTCAGTACTTGATCGTGTGGAACTCGCTCAAGCCCGGGTAGTTGGTGCGGGTGTTGACGACCGGCGCCGCAAGAGCGGCGGCGCTGAGATTGAACCCGGGAATGCCCGGGCCATCGTCTCCGTTACCGAGCACACCATCGAGCCCGGGATCGCGGATCGTTGTCGGCACGTTGTAGGCCGAGATACGGGCGGTTGGCGTTGACGGTCACGATCAGATTGTCGATACGCCGGTAGACATAACCCAGGTGCACGGCGAAATTCGGCATGAGCTCGTGCTCAAAGAACGTGGCGATCTCGCGCGTGCGCTGCTGCTCGAGATTCGGGTCGAGCACGCCGCTGCCAAGGCCGCCCTGCGAGGCGACCAGCGTGCCTTCCTCGCCCACATCGTAGCGGCCGTTGCCGTTGGGATCGGACCAGTTGTAACGCCGGAACCAATCGGGAGGATTCAGGTTCACGGCCTCAGCGATCGCCGTCCCGGGATTCCACCAGAACGTGCCGAAGTTGAACTTCAACACGGTTTTTCCGGCTCCGGTGAGATCGTAGACAACGCCGATGCGTGGCGCCGGCGAGTTGAAGGTCACCAGGTTGTCGATCGCCGCGAACGACAACTGCGTGGTGTTGAACCTGCCAACGGGCGGTCCTTCCTGCTCCGGCAAGAATGTCCTGTACCGGTCGTATCGAATACCCAGGTTGAGCGTCAGGCGCGGGTTGACCTGCCAGGTATCCTGCAGGAACAGGCCGGTGGTGCGCACGCCGTTTTCAGAAATCGACGGCGTCTGGAACAGCTCGACCTGCGAGCGGCGCACCGTTGTTCAGAATGTGCAGGACATCGCCGGGCACGTAGCCCTTACCATCGGCGCCGCGAATGTAGGTGAAGGTCTCACGGAACCACTCGCCACCGACCTTGAAGTTGTGGCTGCCGCCCCAGCCTTCCTTGAAGTAGCTGAGCGAGCCGAGGACCTGGTTCCTGGAGGGGATGTTGAACCACCCGTCGCGGTTTCCGCCCCTCACCAGGTTGTTGCCGGTGTCCTGGTAGGCCAACTCCTCCGTCTGCCGGAAGTTCGGCCACTCGTACTTGAACTGGCCGCCCCGCACTTCGAAGAACATCTTGTCGTTGATGACGCTGTCCCAGCCGGCCTTGTAGGTGTGACCCCAGTACCTCCTGCCGCCACGTTGAGCTCTCGGATTCGTGCCGGGCCACCAGCGGGCCAACGCGTAACGTGTCGAGACGATTCGGCTGCAGCTTCTTGCCGCCCTGCGCGTAGCCGGTGATCTTGTTGTTCTGGTTCAGCGCGTACGTCGCCTTGCCGGTCAGGTTGCGGAGGCTCGTCTCGAACGCCTTCACCGGGAAATTCGGCAGGAGCGACTTGATGTTCTGGTCGCGCGCCGAGAAGTACCACCACAGCTTGTCCTTCTTCAGGAAGCCGCCGATGTCGCCGTTGACATCGTGATAGGACTCCATGCGATTGAGGTCGGAGGGCTGGAGGTTGCCGCAGCGGCCGCCCGGGCAGATGGCCGTCAGCGTGTCCGGAATGTTGCTCGACTGGATATCGCCGTTCTGATAGTCAACGTAGAACTTTCCGTGATAGGTGTTGCCGCCCGATTTGGCGACGAAGTTCGACCACACGCCGGGCCAGGGCATCTCCGCCGTGTTGCCGCCGGCATTGATCGCCACTTCATCCACCGAGCCGTAGTCGTAGTAGAACCCGGCGGCGTTGGTGCCCTCGGTGTTGACGATGCCTTCGACCATCGGCCGATGCTGGTCGGCCTTGGTGTCGTACGCCGAGTAGGCGGTCTGCGTGCCAGCGGCGCTGCCGGCGACGTCGATGCGCGTCAACTGAATCCCCGGAGCCGCGGCAAGAATCGCCCAGAAGTCGCGCGCGTTGGGCAGCGCCGCCAGTTTCTCTTCGGCAAAGGTGGTCGCCGACGTCGTCGACGTCACATCGACGACGGGAGACTGGCCGCTGACGGTCACGGTCTCCTGCAGCGACGCGACCTTCATGTCCACGTTGATCGTCGCCGTGAATCCCAGGCCGACAATCACGCCTTCGCGAACGACCGTTCCGAATCCGTTGAGCTCGAACGTCAGCTTGTAGGTGCCGGGAGGCACCGCGGGGATGCGGAAGCTGCCATCCTCACCGGTGACGGTGGTCCGGCTGCCCTGCATCGACTCGCTGACTGCGGTGACCGAGACGCCGGGCATCGCCGCACCGCTTTCGTCACTCGCTTTGCCGTTGATGGCGCCGGTTGTCGAACTGACCGTCTGGGCCCACGCCCCGGTGACGCTCACGAGCGCCAGCAGCACACCGACCGCCACGACTTTCACGCGCCTCATGGTGCCTCCTCCAAGCCAAGTCAAGCTGGTTTGAGAGCCACGAATACCGCCGCGACGCGAACCGGAAATGTGACGAATGTAAAAGATTGTCGGGAAGTCTAAGCGAGATGTCCGCGTTCGTTCAATCAGGAAAACGGCCGCCGCTCGAGGCTTCAGCGACGAGCGGGCCGACGTTGTCAGGCCTTGCCTTTCAGGGTACGTGGCAGGCGCGCTACACTCCCGCCCCATAGCTGAGGGTTTTTCCGCCCGCCCAGCGTCCAGCTACATGAGCTCTCGGGCCATGGTTGTCGTATGGATCCCATCCGGTATGCCGCCGCAGCCTGCCAGACCGACCTGAGCTGTCCCGTGGATCGGCAGCAGATGGCGGTCAACACCAGCCGCATGCTGGCGATGATCGACGCCGCGGTTGCCGGGGCGCGGCCATTCCTGCCGGTGCGCCTGGTTGTCTTCCCCGAGTTCGCCCATGCCGCCCCCGTCTACCCGTCGGTCGACGAGCTGTTGAACAAACTCGCGGTGCCGGTTCCGAACGAGCACACCGACCGGCTTCAGCGCAAGGCGCGCGAGCACGGCATCTACATTCAGAGCGGCTCGATGCTCGAGGCCGATCCCCGGTGGCCGGCGGTCGTCTTCAATACGACCGTGCTCATCGGTCCGGAGGGCATCCTCTTCAAGTACCGCAAGGTGAACCCCTGGATTCCCTACGAGGTGCACGCCAGCCCGCACGATCTGCCGGGGTATGACGAGCCGCTGTTCCCGGTCGCCGACACGCCGATCGGGCGACTCGGATGCGCGATCTGCTACGACTGGCTGTTTCCCGAGGCGATCCGCCAGCTCGCCGACAACGGCGCAGAAGTGCTGATCCGTGTGTCGGCCTACATGGACCCGTGGGGCTCGACCGAGCCGATGAACTGGTGGTCGCTGGTGAACCGGTGCCGGGCTCTCGAGAACACGGCGTTTGTCGTGGCCGCCAATCAGGGTGCCAGTCTCGCGCACTACCCACCATACTCGTGGCCGGGCGGAAGCCAGATTGTCGACTTCGACGGCCGTGTCCTGGCTGATGCGACTCCCGGCCCCGGCGAGCGGATCGTCGTGGCACCGATCGATGTCACGGCGCTTCGGCACGAACGCCAGGTCCGTCGTGCCCATCACATGCGGTCGCATTTGAGAACCGAGGCCTATCCCGTCTACGCGCGCCATCAGTATCCGCCGGTAGGGAGCTCCGGTCCGTTGTCGTACGACGGCAACGTCGAGCTGATCGATCGTGCCAAGCGGGACCTGATGCCGCTCCCTTCGGCCGACGAGGTGCTGCGCGATGGGTAATGGAGCGCCATCGTTGCGACGCTGGTTGGGCTGGGGCGTCGGCGTTCTGATCGCGAACACCGCCTATCTCGCCGCGTTTGCGAGCCCAACCCCGTTCTACTTCGCGAACGTCGTCCTTCACATGCTGCTCGGACTTGCGCTGGCGGTCAGCGTTGCGCCGTCGATGGTTCGGGCCTTCGGCCAGCTGTCGATCGCCAGCCGGGTTGGCGGCGTGCTCGCCGGTGCAGGAGCGATTGTCGGCGTCGCGATCATGGTCGCTGGCGCGGCCGGCCGATTCCGCTGGCTCCTGCCGACGCACATCGTCTTGATGATCGCCGGGCTGGTTCCGCTGCTCGCCGAAGCGCTCGTCGCGACCCTTCGACACCGGCCGCGTTGGCAATGGGCGATCGGCGGGACCGGGGTGTTGATCGCGAGCGCCACGCTCGTCTTCGCGACAACCGTCGCCAATGACGCACGAGCTTCGCGCCACCGAATCGCCAACCCCGAGATGGTGCCGGCCAGCATGGAGAGTGAAGGCGGCGGGCCCGACAGTCCCTTCTTTCCGTCCTCGTCGGAAACGAATACGGGCGGCATCATCCCGGCCACGTTCTTCATGACGAGCGAAAGCTGCGGCCGCTGCCACACGGAGATTTACAACGAGTGGCAGTCGTCCGCGCACCATTTCTCGTCCTTCAACAACCAGTGGTACCGGAAGTCGATCGAATACATGCAGGACGTCGTCGGCACCAAGCCCTCGAAATGGTGTGCGGGGTGCCACGATCACGCCGTGTTCTTCAACGGCCGGTTCGATCGACCGATCAAGGAGCAGATCGAGACACCCGAGGCGCAGGCCGGACTCGGGTGCACGTCATGCCACGCGATTACGCGCGTCAAGAGCACGATGGGACAGGGCGATTTCGAGGTCTCCTATCCACCGCTCCACGATCTGGCGGCCAGCGAGAATCCGGTCCTGCGCTTCATCCACGATCGGCTGACGTATATCGATCCGCAGCCTCATCGCGAAACCTTCATCAAACCGTTCCATCGCGAGCAGACGCCGGAATTCTGTTCGAGCTGCCACAAAGTGCACCTCGACTTGCCGGTGAACGCGTATCGCTGGTTTCGCGGCTTCAACGACTACGACAACTGGCAGGCCTCGGGCGTCTCCGGGCAGGGCGCGCGCTCCTTCTACTACCCGGCGCAGCCGCAAACCTGCAAGGACTGCCACATGCCGCTCGTGCACTCGAGCGATCCCGCGGCGGATGGCGGCCAGGTCAAGTCGCACCGCTTCGCCGCGGCGAACACGGCGTTGCCCTTCGTGAATCGCGATGCCGCTCAGCTCGAGGCGGTTCAGAACTTCCTGCGCGACGGCCAGATCTCGGTGGATGTCTTCGGTCTCGTTCGAGGAGACGCGCCAGCCGCCGTCGCGGCTTCACAGCCCGCCCGAGAGCCGGAGATTGCCAGCACCTTTGCGGTCGGCGAGGAGTCGGGAGCCTTCGGGGCACCAGCGGTCCTGATGCCGGCCGCGGAGGTGATCGCCCCGCTCGACAAGGTCGATGCCTGGGTCCAGGCGGGCGAATCGGTGCGCATCGAAGTCGTGGTCCGCACGCGTAAGGTCGGGCACTTCTTTCCCGGCGGGACCGTCGATGCCTTCGACGTGTGGGTCGAGCTCGAAGCGACCGACGAGTCGGGCCGGACGTTGCTCCACAGCGGCAGCGTCGCGGAGGCGGGGAAGGGCCCCGTCGAGCCCGGTGCGCATTTCTATCGCAGCCTGCTCCTCGACGAGCATGGCAATGTCATCAACAAGCGGAATGCGTGGGCCGCGCGATCGGTCGCCTACGTCCGGCTCATTCCGCCCGGCGCGGCCGATACCGTCCACTATCGGCTGCAGGTTCCGCCCGACGCGGTCGGGCGCATCTCGCTCAAGGCCAAAGTCAACTACCGCAAGTTCGCCTGGTGGAATACGCAGTGGGCATTTGGCGGGGTCAGAGATCCGGGTCACGTTGGATTTTCGCTTGGCCCGGGTCATGACGATGGGCGATTTCTGTTCACCGGACCGACGGACAAGGTCTCGGGCAGCGTCAAGGCGATCCCGGATATTCCGATCACGGTCATGGCAGAGAGCCAGGCGTCGCTGCGCGTGGTGCCAGGCGGCGCGCGTCCAGCGGAGACACCGTCGCTCCGGACGCCGGCGGTGCGTGAACGCTGGAACGACTACGGCATTGGCCTGCTCCTGCAGGGAGACATCAAAGGGGCGGAGGCGGCGTTCCTTCACGTCACTCGCATGGACCCGGCCTACGCGGACGGCTGGGTCAACGTCGCGCGCGCCAGGATTCAGGAAGGCGACATGGCCGGCGCTGAAACGATGCTGCGGAAGGCGCTCGAGATCGATCCGAATCTCGCCAAGACGCATTTCTTCCTTGGGACCGTCCTCAAGAACGTTGGGCGCTACGACGAAGCGCTTTCGTCGCTGCGCGAGGCCGCCACGCGCTATCCACGCGACCGCGTCGTTCTCAATCAGCTGGGACGGGTGCTGTTCCTCCAGCGCGCGTTCGCCCCCGCGGTGGCCACCTTCAAACAGGTGCTCGCGATCGACCCGGAGGATCTCCAGGCCCATTACAACCTGATGCTCTGCTATCAGGGCTTGGGCGACGCGGCCGGCGTCGAGCGCGAACGCGTCCTCTACACGCGATTCAAAGCCGACGAGGCCGCGCAGGCGATCACGGGACCATACCGGCAGCTGCACGCGCACGACAACAACGAACGGCAGCAGATCCACGAGCATCGCTCGCCATGAGCGCGGCTTCCCCTCGACCGGAATCGAGTCGGCTCGGCTCCGCTTCGCTCAGGCAGTGTTTTCTGGTCGCCGCGATCCTCTGCGCGGTCGTCCTTGCCGACGCCCAGGTTCAACCACCTCGGGGTGCGTCGGCCCTGAAGTTCAGCGACGTGAGCGGACCGGCGGGACTGCGCTTTCGGCACATCAACG
Organism: uncultured Acidobacteriota bacterium; assembly: GCA_963841895.1. Classification (GTDB taxonomy): domain Bacteria; phylum Acidobacteriota; class Vicinamibacteria; order Vicinamibacterales; family UBA2999; genus JACCSI01. The sequence goes on along the minus strand of CAWJEO010000038.1, from coordinate 235,235 downwards.
GCGCGTACGGTCAGAAGCTGCTACCAGAGACGCTCGGCTCGGGATGCGCGTTTCTCGACGCCGACGGCGACGGCTGGCTCGACGTACTGCTGATCAATTCCATGGGCTGGCCAGGACGACGCAAAGGGACGGCGTTGCCGGCGCTCTACCGGAACAATCGGAACGGGACCTTTACTGACATCACGCGCGAGGCGGGCCTGGCCATCGAGCTCTACGGAATGGGGGTGACGGCCGCCGACTACGACAACGACGGCGATGTCGATGTTTACATCACGGCGCTCGGACCGAACCGGCTCTTTCAAAACGGCGGCGGCGGCCGGTTCGTGGACGTCACCGCGAAAGCTGGTGTCGGCGATCCCGGGTTTTCGACGAGTGCCCTGTGGTTCGACTACGACCGCGACGGCGCCCTCGATTTGTACGTCGCGAATTACGTCGCGTGGAGCATCGACAAGGATCTCTTCTGTACGCTCGACGGCAAGGCGAAGTCGTATTGCACGCCGGAGTCGTACTCGGGACAGAGCGGGACGCTCTACCGCAACCGCGGCAACGGCACGTTCGAGGACGTCACGCGCAAGGCTGGGCTCTGGGATTCCGCGGCAAAGGCGCTCGGCGTGGCCCTGATCGATTACAACGACGACGACCGCCCGGATCTGGTCGTGGCGAACGACACCCAACCGAACCGCCTTTATCGCAACAACGGCAACGGGACGTTCACGGACGTCGGGTTGATGGCGGGCATTGCCTTCAACGAGGCCGGCGTTGCTCGGGCCGGCATGGGTGTCGATGCCGGCGATTACGACGGCAGCGGCCGCCAGAGCATCGTCATCGGCAACTTCGCGAACGAGATGATGGCGCTCTATTCGAACGAGGGCAACGGCCTCTTCATCGACGAGGCCCCGCGCTCGACGATCGGGCAGGCGTCGCTCCTCAGCCTCACGTTCGCCACGTTCTTCTTCGACGCCGACCTCGATGGGCTCCTCGACATCTTTGCGGCCAACGGCCACGTCGCCGACGATATCGGCGCCGTTCAGCGCAAGGTGACCTATGCACAGGCGCCGCATCTCTTCCGGAATCTCGGATGCGCGCGCGTTCGAAGCCGTGAGCAACGCGGTCGGGCCCGCATTCAGCCAGCCGGTCGTTGGCCGCGGCGCCGCCTATGGCGACTACGACCGCGACGGCGACCTCGATCTCCTCATGACGGTCAACAACGGCCCGGCGCGGCTTCTGCGAAACGATCTGGACGGGTCCCCGCGCGTTCTCCGGGTGAGCACAGTCGGCACGTCGAGCAATCGCGACGGCATCGGCGCCAAGGTCCGCCTCACGTTCGCCACTGGCGCCCGCCGGTGGGCGATGGTGAAAACCGGATCGAGCTACTTGTCGCAGAGCGAGACGGCGGTGACCTTCGGTCTGGGCGGCGCGGACGCCGTCGCGCGTCTCGAGATCGCCTGGCCCACCGGCCGCGTCGAATCGGTGCCGCCGCCGCAACCGGGCGAGTGGATTACCGTTCACGAGGGGCGCGGCATCGCCAGCCGCGTTCCACTCGAGCGAAAACCACGCTGATGTCTGCAGGCCGTCGAGGGACCTCCGTGCGCATCGCGCTCGCGGCTGCGGCACTGGTGCTGGTCGTGGTGGCGGGGCTTGTCCTCCTTCGGCGCCCGCGCGCGCCGGACGAATCGGCGTATCGATCGAACAATCTCGGCGTCGCGCAGCTCGAGCAGCTCGATTACGACGCGGCGGTGCAATCGTTCAGAAGTGCCCTCGCGATCGATCCCGATCTCGCGATGGCCCGCATCAATGTGGCGATCGCGCTCCTTCACGCGTTGAGGCTCGAAGAGGCAGAAGCCGAAGCGCGCGCCGCGGTGCAGGCCCGTCCCGATTCGCCGCACGCGCAGTACGTTCTGGGCCTCGTGCTGCGCGACCGTGGCCAGTTGGACGAAGCGATCGCGGCGTTCACTCGCGTCGCGGCGATCGACGGCCGCGATCCGGGCACCAGTGTCAACGTGGGCCAGATCCTTCAGCAACAGCGCCAGTTCCCGGAGGCCGTGTCGCACTTCGCGAGCGCCGTCGAAGTCGAGCCGTACAACGTGACCGCCGCATACGGCCTCGCCACCGCGCTCGCGAGGGCTGGGCGGGCGGAGGAGAGCGCGGCGGCGATGGCTCGATTCCAGGCGCTGCGAACGAGCCCGTACGGAACGACGTACTCGCAGACCTATCTCGAACAAGGCCGGTACGGAGAAGCCGTCGCGTCGACGGGACTCGAGCGCGAATTGATCGATGCTTCGATCCCGCCGGTGTCGTACGTCGACGCCTCCGCCAGCATGGGTGCGCTCGGCCAGGGCCCATGCCAGAGCATGGACTTGCGCGATCTCGATGGCGATCACGACCTCGACTTGGCGCTCCTGTGCGGCGATGCCGTCCGGTTCCTGCGCAACGACGGAGGGCGCTTTGCACTCCGATCGGAGCATCGTCTCGTCGACACTGCACCAACCGTTCTCGCCACGGGCGATTTCAACAACGATGGGAGGACCGACGTGTTCGTTGCCGGAGAGCGCGCTCACCGCGTGCTGGGGCAGCAGGCGGACGGTAGCTACGCGGACCTGGCGATCAGGCGGTCTGCCGCCCGCCACCGGCCGCCCGCGGGCGTTGGCGTGTGTCGACATCGATCACGACGGCGATCTGGACGTCGTGATCGGCAATCGCCTGCAACTACTCCGCAACAACGGCAACAACACCTTCAGCGACACGACGTCGGAGGCCGGACTCCAAGATCCCGGCGTGCCGGTACTGGCCATTGTCCCAACCGATTTCGATGACCGGCGTGACATCGACCTCCTCGTCGTCGCCGACGGTGCGCCGCCCGTTCTCTATCGCAACTTGAGGGACGGCCGCTTTCGTGACGTCGCCGCCGACGTCGGCCTGCCGCCCGCTGACGCGTACAGCGCGGTGGCGGCTGGCGACATCAACAAAGATGCGCTGCCCGACTTCTTCTTCGGCCGCGGTCCGAAGCCTGGACTCGTGGCCATGAGTCGTGGCGTCGACCGTTTTCAACTGGTCGACGCACCCGCGACGACTGCCGGCGACGTCGGCCGCCATGCTGGTGGACTACGACAACGATGGGTTGCTCGATCTGCTGACGTCGACCGCGGCCGGACCACGCCTGTCGCGATTTGTCGGCGAGCGTTGGATCGACGCCACCGACCGTGCCTTCGCTCCGCTTCTCCGCTCGGATCGCGATCCGATCGCTCAAATCGTCATGGGCGATCTCGATGACGACGGCACGACGGACGCGATCGTGCGGCTCGCCTCCGGTCAAGTGCGCGTGCTCCGCAATGAAGGGGGGTCGGGCAATCGATCGCTTCGCGTGCGTCTGACGCCGCGCGTCAGTAACACGAGCGCGGCCGGCGCCAAGATCGACCTCCGCGCCGGGAGCCTCCGCCAGCGGCTGGAACTCTCGTCGACGACCCCTGCGAGCCGGCCGGCCGATCTCGTGTTCGGGCTTGGCAGGCGATCCGCCGCCGACGTCGTCCGAGTGATTTGGCCCGCCGGCATCCTCCAGGCCGAACGCGCGCTCGCCGATCCGCTGACGATCGTGGAGCTGGATCGCAAGCCCTCGTCGTGCCCGCTCTTGTTCACCTGGAACGGCGTTCGCTACGAGTTCGTCACCGACTTTCTGGGCGGTGGCGAGATGGGCTTGTGGGTGGCGCCTTCGCCCGGCGGCGTCGCGGGAACCACGCAGGCAGCGACCTGGAATCGGCCGGACCCCGACGAGTACGTGCGCATCCGCGACGATCAGCTGCAACCGCTGAACGGTCGCTACGAAATCCGCATCACCAACGAGCTCGAAGAAGCCGTCTTCATCGACCGGCTCGAGCTGGTGGCGGTCGACCACGCTCGCGCGGTCTCGGTGTTCCCGAACGAGGGCCTGACGGCTGTTCCCAAACCGTTCCGCCTCTTCGCGGCCATGTCGCCGACGCCACCGCTTAGCTGCGGTCGACGATCACGGCCACGACATGCGGCCGGCCCTGGCCGCGCTCGACCGGCGCTACGCCGACGACTTCGAGCCGAGCGCGATACGAGGATACGCTGAGGCGCATTCCTTGACGCTCGATCTCGGTGTGGACGCGAACACGGCCGTTCTGCTCCTGACCGGGTGGACCGATTACGCGTTTTCGAGCGACAACGTGGCCGCCCACCAGGCTGGAATCGCCATGCGCCCGCCGCTCTTGCAGGTCAGGGATGGCACCGGTGCCTGGCGGACGATCATCGAGGACATTGGGTTTCCCGTCGGCCGGCCACAGACAATCGCCGTCGACCTCCGGGGGCTCGTTCCCGGCGGTTCGCGCGAGGTGCGCATCGTGACCAACATGCGCGTGTACCTGGGATCAGATTCTCGTGGATACCAGCGGCGGATCATCGGCCACCCGCGAGACTCGCAGCGGTCCGAGCGCCGCCGTTCTCGCGTGGCGCGGGTTCTCGATGCCCGTTTCTGGCGACGGCCGTGAGCCACTCGGTTACGATTACTCACGCGTCACCGGAGCGTCGCCATGGAAGACGCTCGTCGGCGCCTACACGCGCGAAGGCGACGTGCGGCCCCTCGTCCACGACTCCGACGACATGTTCGTCATCGCCATGCCGGGCGATCAGATCGCCGTCGCGTTCGACATTGCGGCGTTTCCGCCGCTCACGCCGGATCGGACGCGCACCTTTCTCCTGTATGCCGACGGATTCAGCAAGGAGATGAATCCGCGGTCCGCCACTCCGGATCGATTGGGGCCGCTCCCCTTTCACCGCATGACACGGTACCCGTACGGATCAGACGAAGCGTATCCCTCAACACCGGCACATCGTGAGTCGCTGATGCGGTATCAGACGCGTCTCATCCGGACCGCTGTCCCGCCAATCGAGACTCACGACGCGCCCGGCGCAAGCAGTAAACTCCGCCCATGAAACGGATCACTCGCGGACAATTCCTGGGCTACGGCGCCGCTCTCGCCGGCGTTGGCGCCGCCGGGCGCGCCAGCTTGCTCGAGACCGCCGCGCAAACGCCCGCTTCGCCGACAGCCGGCCAGGCCGGCCCGGGCACCGAAGCGGACCTCATCGTCGTCAACGCGCGCGTCTACACGATCGATCCGTCGCAGCCGCGCGCCGAAGCCCTCGCGGTCAAGAACGGCCGCTTCATCGCCGTCGGATCGACCGCCGACATCAGGAATCTCGCGACCGCGCGCACGCGCGTCATCGATGCCGCGCAGGCGACCGTCACACCAGGGTTCATCGATACGCACTGCCACGTCAGCGGCGTGAACGAGCTCTACAGCGTGAACGCCAACGTTCGCCGCGTCCGCGAGCTGCTCGCCAATCTCAAGGCGAAGGCCGACAAGACGCCAGCAGGGATGTGGGTCAGCGCGGTGATGTTCGACGACACCAAGCTCGACGTGCCGCTCACCCGTCGTCATCTCGACGAAGTCTCCAAGGATCATCCCATCGTCGTCGGTCACCGCGGCGGTCATACGAGTTGGTACAACACGAAAGCGCTCGACCTCGCCGGCGTGACGAAGGAGACGAAAGATCCTGATCACGGCCGCTTCTTTCGCGATGACAGCGGCGATCTCACCGGCCGTGTCGCGGAGCTCGCCCGCAACGTGTTCAACAAGGTCGGGACCCGCGAGACCTTCACGCCGGACCAGCAGCGTCAGCGCGGCCGCGACGGCATGAAACACATCTCGGAGCTGCTGACCGCGGCCGGGCTCACCTCGGTCCATGATGCCGGCGCCGATCGCGATCGCATCCTCGCCTACGAAGACGCGCGCGCCAACGGCGAGCTGCGGCACCGCGCCTGCTTCCTGGTGCGCGGCAACAGCACCTTTGCCGGCTTCAAGGCTGCGGGGCTCTACTACGGCTTTGGCGACGAGTGGATTCGCGTCGGCGGGGTGAAATTCGCGGCCGACGGCTCGGCGTCGGAACGGACGATGCGCATGAGCACGCCGTATGTGGGCACGACCGACTACGGCATTCTGACGATGACGCAGCCGGAGATCGACGAGGCGGTCGAAGACGCGCATCGCCACAACTTCCGTGTCGCCGTGCACGCCAACGGCGACGTCACCATCGACATGGTGCTGAAGGCCTACGAGAAGGTGCTGGCCAAATACCCGCGGCCCGACACGCGTCAGCGCATCGAGCACTGCTCGCTCGTCAATCCCGAGCTCCTCGCCCGCATCAAGACCCTCGGGGTCATCCCGACGCCGTTCTGGACCTACGCCCACTATCACGGCGAGAAGTGGAAGGAGTACGGTGCGGAGAAGATGCAGTGGATGTTCGCGCACAAGTCGTTTCTCGACGCGGGCATCCGGGTACCGGGCGCGTCCGACTACGGACCCGGGCCGTTCGAGCCGCTGATGGCGTTGCAGAGCATGGTCACTCGCAAGGACTTCAGCGGCAACGTCTGGGGTGCGCGGCAGCGCGTGACCGTTGACGAAGCGCTCACGATCGCGACCATCAACGGCGCCTATGCGTCACACGAAGAACACGTGAAGGGCTCGATCACCGCCGGCAAGCTGGCCGACTTCGTGATGCTCGAAAAGGATCCGCACGACGTCAATCCCGACGAGATCAAGGAAATCACGATCGTCCGCACCGTTGTCGGCGGCAAGACGATGTTTCCGAAGAACGAGAGCTGAGCGGCGGCCTAGGCCGAGACCAGCTCGGCGCGGGCGGCCGAGACGACCGCGGGAATCGTCTCGGCGAGGATGTCGACCAGGCGATCGATCTGCGCGCGTTCGATGACGAGCGGCGGGGCGATGCAGATGCAGTCCATCGCGACGCGCGTGCAGAGACCACGCGCCAGCATCGCGTCGGTCAGGCGCTGGCTCATGCCAGTGGCCGGGGGAAACAGCGCCTTCGTCGCCTTGTCGGCGACGACTTCGACGCCGGCAATCAGACCCTGGCCGCGGACATGACCGACGCCGTCCACGGACTCGAGGGCCCGCAGCCGGTCGAGCAGGTACGCGCCCTCGGCAGCCGCGCGTTCGACGAGGCGTTCGCGCTCGATGATGTCGATGTTGGCGAGCGCGACCGCGCAGCACGTCGGATGTCCCGAGTAGGTGAAGGCGTGCATCCACCGCTTCGAGGGCGGGACGTCATTGATCGCGTCGCGAATGCGATCCGAGACGCCAATGCCGCCCAGCGGCACATAGCCGCTGGTGACGCCCTTGGCGAATTGCATGATGTCCGGCTCGATGCCGGCATGCTCGAGCCCGAACCATCGCCCGGTCCGGCCGAAGCCGGTGATGACCTCGTCGGCGATGAGGAGCACGTCGTACTTGTCGCAGATGGCGCGGATCCGCGGAAAGTAGTCGGGCGGCGGGATGATGACGCCGCCGGCGCCCTGGACAGGCTCCGCAATAAAGGCGGCCACACGGTCCGGGCCTTCGCGCAGGATCGCCGCCTCGAGTCGCTGGGCGGCGGCGATCCCGATGGTCTCGTCGCCAGCGTCAGCGAACCGGTACGGATCGGGAGCGTCGATGTGGACGAAGCCGGGCACGCGCGGCTCGAACATCGGCCAGAACGCCGGCAGCCCGGTTGCGCTCATCGCGGCCAGCGTCAGACCGTGGTAGGCGCGGTGCCGCGAGATCACGACAACCTTGTCCGGCTTCCCTTGGGCCTTCCAATAGAACCGCGCCGTCTTGATCGAGCTTTCGGTGGCCTCGGCGCCGCCGCTCGTCAAGAAGAAGGTGCTGATCGACGGGTAGGTCAATTCGCTCAACCGTTCGGCGAGCGCGATGGCCGGGCGATTGGTCGCGCCGGCGTACGACGAACAGTAGGCGAGCGTCGACATCTGGCTGTGCGCCGCCGCGGCGAGCTCCTCGCGTCCGTGCCCGACGTGGACATTCCAGAGGCCCGCCAATCCATCCAGGTAGTCGCGGCCATCAGCGTCGGTGATGATCGCCCCGCGGCCGCGGACCCACACGCTGGGCGCGGCGGTCGTCGTCGGATGATGCAGCGGATGGATCAGGTGAGCGCGATCGGCGTCGAGATCTGGGCGCGGCGTCGGCATAAGACCCGTGATTGTACCGTCGGCCCGTGGCGCGGTGCCGGGTCTCAGCGCGTCGCCGCTTCCGCAGAACCCCACGAGTCATTTCCCGGATGAGCTCGGGGCCTCCACCGCGTTTGGGCGAATCCTGTCGCCTGCTCATTTTTTCTGTTTGAGTTGCAGGCGGTTCGCGCAACCTGTAGGCTGTGTCCGCTCCATCGTGAACTAGCGGCCATCGGCTCGGGGGCTCTCCCCCCGTAATGCATGAGCGATCGCAAATACAAGCAGCGCGGATATCAGGACGACGACCGCGAGCGGCGGCCGTCACGGCCCGAGGGGCAGGGCCCGGGCGGACAGCGGCCGGAACGTGCCCCTGGCGCGCCCGCCGGCGCGCGGCGCATCTCATCCGAGGGCGCCAAGAACCCCAACATGCCCGGCTTCCGCGCCGTTGGTCGCTGCGCCCGCTGCGGAACGTTCGTCGATCCGCAGATTTTCTCGCGCAGCAAGTGTCCCAAGTGCAGCCAGGATCTCAGGGCGTGTGTGCAGTGCGTCCACTTCGATCCGGGCCAGCGCTTCGAGTGCACCCAGCCGATCGCGACGCGCCTGTCGCCCAAGGACATCGCCAACGACTGCACGTTCTTCAGTACGCGCACGAGTTGGGAACGCGAGACTTCGTCCGCCGCGAGCGTGAAACCGTCGGAGCCCTCGGGCGCGAAGAAAGCCTTCGACGACCTTTTCAAGTTCTGAGGCCCGGCGCGTCGAGCCGGTTGAGATGGCCGCCGGCCCGTATAATCGGGTGATGGGTCTCCTGTCGGCGCAGGACGAGAAAGTCCTCACTGAACACCTCTCCGCGATCGAAAAGCCGGTCACGCTGCTGCTCTTCACGCAAACCATTGGTGGATCCGAGAGCGGGCCTGTCGCAAAACAGGTGCTGGACGAGGTTGCGCGGCTGAACGACAAGATCACCGTCGACGAGAAGAACTTCATTCTCGATCTCGACGATCGCGCGAAGTACGGCATCGATCAGTCGCCGGCCATCGTGTTTCTCGGCGGCGGCGAAGACACGCGGATGCGGATGTTCGGCGCGCCGACCGGCTACGAGTTCGTCGGCCTGGTCGAAGCGATTCTCATCGCCGGCACCGGGCAGGCTCGATCTCGAGGACGACACCCTGAAGCTGATTGCCGGCGTCGAGAAGCCCATGAAGATCCAGGTCTTCAGCACCCCGACTTGACCGCACTGTCCCAGGGCGGTCGTCCTGGCGCACAAGATGGCCTACGCCAATCCGCACATCACGTCGGTGGCGATCGACGCCACCGAGTTCATGGACCTGTCGCGGCGTTTCCGCGTGACCGGCGTGCCGAAAACCATCGTCAACGGCACGATCGAGATCATGGGCGCGCTGCCAGAGGAACCGTTCGTGCGCGCGGCGCTCGACCTGCCCGACGAAGCGCCGAACCCCACTGCCTGAGCAGGGCCGCCTGCAACAGCCGATAATCTTCCCGAACCGCACGGCAGGCGTGCGAGGAGGCCACGATCATGCGCGCGTTGGTCACGACGATCGTCTGCGTCGCGATGTGGGCGGCGCCGGCGGCGCGGCAAGGCAAGAAGGTTTACATCTCCGTCGATCTCGAAGGCATCAGTGGCGTGAATGCCGACGATCAGACGTCAGCGGGTCAGCCCGAATACGGGCGGGCGCGCAAACTCATGGCCGAGGACGCGAACGCCGCGATTCGGGGCGCGTTCGGCGGCGGTGCCACCGATGTGCTCGTCAACGATTCGCACGGGAGCCAGCGCAACCTGCTGCCCGAGGACCTCGACCCACGGGCGCGACTGATCACGCACAGCTTCAAGCGTCACGGCATGATGGAAGGTCTCGACGAGACGTTCGACGCCGTCATCTTCATCGGCTATCACGCCAAGGCCGATGCGCCGCGCGGCCTCTTCGCGCACACCGGCTCGGGCGTCGTCCGCGACCTCCAGATCAATGGCCGATCGGTCGGCGAAGGCGGCATGAACGCGCTGCTCGCGGCGTGGTACGGCGTGCCGGTGGTTGTGGTGAGTGGAGACGATGTGGCGGTTGCGGAAGTGAAGGAAGCCGTGCCATCGATCCGCGGAGTGGTCGTCAAGCGCGCGATCAACGTGAGGGCGGCCGAGCTGAAGCCGCTGCAGGCGGCGCGTACCGAGATATTCGAAGCCTCGCGCAGCGGCGTCCAGGCCGCGAAGCGAGGCACGCCGCAGCGGCAGGGCCCGTTCAAGGTACAGCTGCGTTACCGCAACTTCACCTTCCCGGAAGTCGTGACCGCCTTCCGCGAGATCGAATCGGTGGCGCCCGACACGGTGGCGTTCACGCGCGACACGATGCCCGAGGCCTACCGCTTGATTCGCGTGCTCTACCGATTCGTCAATCCGGACTGATCACGTGCGCGTTTCGGCTACGGCGCCTTTTTCGCGACCACACGGCCGAACGGGCGCCACTCGCCGGTCTTTGAGAGAACGCGGTCGAGGATTTCCATCTCACCGGTCGGCAGCAATCGGTAGGTCGTCTCGCCACGTTCGGTGTCAGCTGTTCCCCATGCGGCGACGAGCGCGTCGCCGTCCTGAGTCGCTTCGATGGGCCGGAACATCCCGCTGTTGTCGAACCACATCCCGCGGTAACGCCCCTTGCCCAGCGCGCGGTAGTAGGCGTGACCCTCGAACCGGCGCGGCCCCATCCGATTGGCAAACGTCAGGCGGAGAAACTGGCGATCGAGGGTCCACTCCCACGTCAACTCGACGGCCGCCGGCATCTCGAGCACCGTCCCGGCGCCTTGCCATCGGCCTTCCAGTCGGCTGAGGAGCGCGTCCAGCGGGGGCGGGCGCAGATCGGGCTGCGCGAGCAAGAGCAACAGCGCGGCAATTGGCATGTATGGTCCCTCAGCCGTAGATGATGCTTAGACGATCGAGCCCAAGAGAAATCGACTGCGGCCGACGTCCATGTGCATCTGCAGTTTCAGGCCCGCCCGCGCGCTTCCTGGAGGCTGGCGAGATCCTCTTCCGCCAACGTGGCAGCGACGCGAACCGCAGTGTCTCCGCGCAGCTGCAGATCGACGTCGATCAGGATCTCGATCGCTTCGCCGGTGCCACGCAAATGCCCCGATAACCAGGCTTGACCGGTCAATGAGGCCTCGGCTCCTTCACCATGACGCGACAGCTCGCCGCGTTGCAGGGCGGCGTCGGGCACGGCGTGCTGCACGGCTTTGGCCGCAAATCGATACCCCGCCGGCCCTCGCGTGAGCATGAGGACAAGCGGGTCGGACGGCGACCGTCCCATCCGTTCTTCGAACGGGATGCCGTTGAGCACGAACTGCGTCTGCCGGCTGAAGAAGCCATCGGGCAGATCCATGCTGTGACGATTGAAGAGGGCTATCAGCTCGTCGACCGCCTTCATTCGCCCGTCCTCGACGGCGGCGGGACGGGCCGCCACCGGCCGTCCTGGAGCCTGAAGCGCGTCTCGTCGGGAATCTCCCAGCCCTCGATGGGTGGATAGGTGGGATCGCCAGGCAACGTGAGCAGCGTGTGCTCCTCGGTCTTGATGAGCATTGGCTGCACGCGCGCGATCGGCGTCGCGCGCGCCGCGTCGAGTACAGCGTCGATTGTCGCGTGGCGCGCCAGCCGCTTGAGCGTCGTCCAGGTCGGCGGCGGGAGCATGATGGCGCCGTCGAGCGCGGACTGCACGGCGTCGTTCGGACTGAGCCACTGGAGGGCCGTGGTTTCACTGTCGTCATGTCGCGCTTCCTGGCCGGGCGGCATCCGCACGAGAAAGAAGCGGGTGTCGAAGCGGCGGATCTCGATTTCCGGCGTCACCCAGTGGGCCAGCGGGACAAGATCGGCGGGATCGATGGTGACCTGGGCTTCTTCGCGCAGTTCGCGCGCAGCGGCGGTGCGATAGCGGCCTTCCTCTTCTGCCGATAGATCGTGGAAGCGTGCGGACCAGCTGGTGGACGCCGTCTCCCGCCGCGGCGGCGTCGGTGTCGTCGACGCGGCCTCCGGGAAAGACATAGGCGCCGGCCATGAACGCCACCTTGTCGTTGCGGCGGACCATCAGGACTTCAAAGGCCGCCCGGTCCGCCGGACGCAGAACGACGACGGTTGCGGCGGGCCGGAGCGGGGCAATGGGCATTGATGAGAGGATAAGCTCGAAACTAGGTGCTGGGGTGCGCTAGGTGCGCTGGGTGCACTGGGTGCGGGTGCGACGGGTGCGACAGGTGCGTCGGGTGCGGCAGGTGCGGTGCGGTGCACGGGTGCGGTGTCACCGGTGCACGGGTGCGGTGTTCAGGTGCGACGGATGCGGAGCCAAGACGGGGAGGGGCCGGTGTTTGTACGTGAAGATTCAGGGTCGATCGCGGTGCTGCGGCTGGCGCACGGCAAGGTCAGCGCGCTTGATGCCGACTTCTGCGACGCGCTGACCGCCGAGGTCAGCGCCATCGGCGAGGGAACCGCGAAGGCGCTGGTGATCACCGGAACGGGCTCCGCGTTCTCGGCGGGGGTGGATCTGTTCAAGGTGCTCGACGGCGGTGCGCCGTATCTCGATCGATTCCTGCCCGCGATGAAGCGTTTCTTTCATGCGCTGTTGACCTTTCCAAAGCCTGCCGTCGCCGCGGTCAACGGCCACGCCATCGCGGGAGGGTGCATCATTGCCGCCACCTGCGATCACCGCGTGATGGCGATCGGCACCGGCAAGATCGGCGTGCCGGAGCTGTCGGTCGGCGTCCCGTTTCCGATGCTGCCCTTCGTCATCGTCGGCGCTCGCGTCGCGCCGTCGGCGTTTCGTCAACTCGTCTTCACCGGGCGGACCGTCGCCGCGGAAGAGGCCGTCACGCTGGGCTTGGCCGACGAGGCGATTGCGCCCGACGCGCTGATGGCGCGGGCGGTCGAGCATGCCGAGCGCTTGATCACGATTCCCGCGATCACGTTCGCGTTGACCAAGCGAACCTTCAACACGCCGCTGCTCGAGCGCGTCCACGCCGAGTCGTCGCTCAACACCGATGCGCAGCAGGCGTGGTCGAGTCCCGAGGTGCTCGCGCGCGTGCGCGCGTATCTCGATCAGACGGTTCGTAAGCAGAAACCGTAGTCGTCAATTCGTTCGACGGAGGTCCCATGGCCGCACGCTTCGTTCTTGTCGCCGTCTGCGCCGTCTCGCTGACCGGATGCCTCAACACCTCGACGGTGATCCGCGTCGCACCCGACGGGAGCGGCAGCCTCGAACAGACGCTGCTCTTCAACGCGAAGAGCATCGAGAACGCGTTTGCCGGCATGGGGCTGAAGCCGAGCGGGAAGTCGACGTCGCAGACCAATCCCGTGGACGAGAACATGATGAAGGAGGCCGCTGAGCAGCTCGGCAACGGCGTGACGCTCGTCTCGGTGACGCCGGTGAAGCAGCCGAGCGGCTTCGAAGGCGTCACGGCGCGATTTCGCTTCGACGACATTACCAAGCTGAACACGGAAGACGTGTTGATGCCGGGGCCGGCGAAAGAAGCGGCCGGGGACGCGAACAATCGCGTCACCTTCGCAATGACGCGTACGCCCGGCGGGACCTCGATCCTGACGGCGACCTTCAATGAGTTGCCAGGCAGGGTGAAAGACAAGAACGCCCCCAAGAGCGGCAAGGGCGGCGCGCCCGACCTCAACGACCCGGAACTTCGGCAAGTCGTCAAGGCCCTCGTCAAGGGGTTCCGGATCGGCTTCGACCTCGAGGTGATCGGGCAGGTGGTCAAGACCGACGCTGATTACGTCACCGGCAAACGGATCACGCTCGTCGAGATCGACGTCGAGCAGCTCATGCTCGAGGGGAAGAAGCTGAACTCGCTCGACAAGGTGCTCGGGCCCGATACGTCGATCGCCGAGCTGCGTCCGTACCTGCGCGAGGTCAAGGGGCTGAAGATCAATCAGCCCGTCGTGACCGTCGAGTTCCGCTGATCGCCCTGCCAGTGCCTGACTTGGGTGCGCGCCCAGGTGCGCGCTTGGCTTCGAGATGGACGACCGCTTCGATGTGCGCCGTGTGCGGAAACATGTCCACGACTTGCACTCGCGAGGCGGCGTAGCCGGCGTCGAGAATCTCCGGGAGCTCGGCGGCCAGCGCTTCCGGATTGCACGAGACGTAAACCGCGCGGGTTGGCCGAATCTGTCCGAAGATTCCTCGGAGCACGTCGGGGGGACAGCCTTGCCGCGGCGGGTCGAGCACGACGAGGTCCACCGGATCGCGGCGCAGCCGCGGCAACGCGTCTTCGACACGCGCGGCGATCGTCCGGACCGCATCCGGCGCAATCCGATTCAGTCGCAGGTTGGCCTCGGCGTCGTGCACGGCCTGGCGATTCTCTTCGACAAGCGTGACCCGGTGGCCGCGCCGGGCGAGCGGGATCGTGAACAGTCCGCTGCCGCCGTAGAGGTCGAGGACGTTCAACGCGGTGCCATCGACCGCGGCATCGAGCACCAATTGCACGATCGCCTCCGCAGCCTCGACGTTCGTCTGGAAGAATGCGGTCGGCGACACCAGAAACGACGCGCCGGCCACGCTCTCGCGCACATGACTCCGGCCCGCCAGCCTCATGGTCTCGCGGCCCACCATGAACGGCCCCGGCTTGTCGTGGATGTTCAGGTAGAACCCGTCGGGCGCATCCTCGGTGGCGAGAAAGGCGCGAATCGGCGACCGCAGGATCTTGTCGTTGCGGGTCACGATCAGCATTGCCACGACTTCGCGCGCATCGCGCGTGGTGCGGACGATCAGATGGCGGAGGATGCCGCGAAGCGATGAGCCGGCCGCGGGAACGCGCGCGCGGGCAAGATGCGCCGCCAGCGCAAATGCGACCTCATTGGCGCGCGCCGCGTGCACCGGGCATTCGGTCAAGCGGACCACGTCACGCGAGTTGGCGCGATAGTGCCCGAGTGCCGCGCCCTCGACGTCAGCGGCGTCACCGAAGACGAACGCCGCTTTGTGGCGGAATCCCCACGGCCAGCCGGTACCGTCGGGCCGCATGCCGATCGGCGGCGACAGCGCCGGCAGGCGGGGGCCCAGCGCCGTCTTCAACAGGCTGGCGAGACGCTTCTGCTTCCGCTCGAGCTGGTCGCGATACGCGAGGTCCTGCCAGTCGCAGCCGCCACAGACGCCGAAGTGTCGACAGACCGGGTTTTCCACAAAGGGGTCGGGTCTATTTCACGTTTCTGCGACCCGGCACGTCTGCCCGCCAACGCCGATCGCCGTTTCTGCTACTTCACGTCGAGAAGTTCGACCTCGAAGAGCAGCGTCGCATTGGGCGGAATCACGCCACCGGCGCCGCGGGATCCGTAGCCCATCGCTGGCGGGATGGTCAGCATGCGGGTGCCGCCGACTTTCATCCCGGCGACGCCTTTGTCCCAGCCTTCGATCACTTCGCCGGCGCCGAGTCGAAAGTCGAACGGCGAGTTGCCGTTCCTGGAGCTGTCGAACTCGCGGCCGCGCTTTTCGGGCGCGGCGGCGTCATACAGCCAGCCGGTGTAGTGCACGCGAACCGTCATGCCCGGACGCGCTTCCGCGCCGGTGCCGGGCTTGACGTCGGTCTGTTGGAGCGTCGTGATGCCGGAATCTGCCATGGCTGGAGGTTGAGCCTCGTCCTGACTGCCACTGTCGTCGCCGCTGCATGCGGCGACCAGGGGCAGCAAGGTCAGCGCGCAGATGAACGTGAAGATGCGAAACGTCACGATGACACGCTAACACAATCATTCAATGCGAGCTCATCGTGGTCCAGGAGAGGCTGGCGGAGGGAGAGGGATTCGAACCCCCGATACCCTTTCGGGTACAACGGTTTTCAAGACCGCCGCCATCAACCACTCGGCCATCCCTCCGCACGACGAATCTGGTGATCTCGTGATCTGGTGATCTCGCGAGTTGTGAACTCGCGAAACTAGCCGGCTGAGCCGGGCGCAATTCCAGATCGCCACATCATCAGTTCACCAGATCATCAGATCGCTCGATCTATTTTGGCTCAATCACCTCGCGTCCGTTCAGAAACGGCCGCAGCGCTTCCGGCACGACCACCGATCCATCCGCCTGCTGGTAGTTCTCCACGATCGCGATCCACGTCCGGCCGACGGCCAGACCCGAGCCGTTCAGCGTGTGGACGAACTCGGTCTTGCCGATGCCCTGCGGACGGAATCGGATGTTGGCACGCCGCGCCTGGAACGCTTCGCAGTTCGAGCAGGACGAGATCTCGCGATACGTCTTCTGGCTCGGCAGCCAGACTTCGATGTCGTAGGTCTTCGCCGCCGAGAACCCCATGTCGCCAGTACACAGAAGCACGGTGCGATACGGCAGCCCGAGCAGTTGCAGCACCCGTTCGGCGTCGCGGGTGAGGCCTTCGAGCTCGTCATAGGACGTTTCCGGGGTCGCGAACTTCACGAGCTCGACTTTGTCGAACTGGTGCTGACGGATCAGCCCGCGGACGTCGGCGCCATACGATCCGGCCTCGCTGCGGAAGCACGGCGTATACGAGGTGTACTTGAGCGGCAGCTGACGGCCGTCGAGGATCTCGCCGCGATAGAGATTGGTGACCGGCACTTCCGCCGTCGGGATCAGATACAGATCCCACTCTCCCGCGATCTTGAAGAGATCCTGTTCGAACTTCGGGAGCTGTCCGGTGCCGTACAGCGTCGACGACGACACCATGAACGGTGGCTGCACTTCGGTATAGCCGTGCTCGCCGGCGTGCAGGCTCAACATGAAGTTGATGAGCGCGCGCTCCAGTGCCGCACCGGCGCCCATCAGGATCGCGAAGCGCGATCCGGAAATCTTCGTGGCCCGCTCGAAGTCGAGCACGCCGAGCGCGGGTCCCAGATCCCAGTGCGGCTTGGGCTCGAAGTCGAACGTCCGCGGCTCGCCCCAGGTGCGGACGACGGCGTTCTCGGCCGCGCTCGTGCCGACCGGCACGCTCTCGTGCGGCAGGTTGGGGACAATCGCCTGCACCCGATTGCGCTGCAGTTCAACGGCGTCGAGCTCGACCTCGAGCTGCTTGATCTTCTGCGCCGCGCTGTTTATTGGCTTCGAAGATCGGCTGCGCGTCGAGGCCCTGCCGTTTGGCGCGCGCGACTTCGTCTCCGGCGGTGTTCTGCTCGCGCTTCAGCCCTTCGAGCTGAGGGATCAGCCGGCGGCGGTGCGTTTCCAGCGTGGCGAACTGTTCGAGCTCCGCGGAAAAATCGCCGCCCCGCGACGCAAGACGCGTGCGAACGAGGTCGATGTTGTCGCGGACAAATGTCGGGTCGAGCATGGTCGAACGGTTCAGATGTTGAGACCAGCCGGACCGAGTGAGTCAGGCGAATCAGGGACCAGGGATGGTCCACGCAGCGATCGTGTCAGTTATCCTATAGCCGAATGCCCGCACCCATCAGGAAGGCCGTCTTTCCCGCCGCCGGACTTGGCACTCGATTTCTTCCCGCGACCAAGGCGCAACCGAAGGAAATGCTGCCGCTGGTGGACAAACCCACCATTCAGTACCGGCGTCGAAGAAGCGGTCGCCTCGGGTGTCTCGAATCTGATCCTGGTCACCGGCCGCGGCAAGAATGCGATCGAAGATCACTTCGACGTCTCGTCCGAGCTCGAGGCGTTTCTCGAGCGGCGCGGCAAGACCGAGCAGCTCGAAGAGATCCGGAAGATCTCGAACCTGATCAATGTCGCCTACGTCCGCCAGGGCGAGCCGCTCGGCCTCGGCCACGCGGTGCTCATGGCGCGCGCCCTCGTCGGCGCCGAACCCTTCGCCGTCGTCCTTGGCGACGACGTGATCGATGCGGACCCGCCGGCGCTGAAGCAGATGATTTCCGTGTACGAGCAGCTCGACGGGCCGGTCCTCGCCGTCGAGCGGGTGCCCGAGGCCGACGTCTCCAGCTACGGCATTGTCGACGTCGATCCCGAGGAGCTGCTGCCGGGCGTTCACCGTGTCAGAGACCTTGTCGAGAAGCCACCGCGCGCGGAAGCGCCATCGAACCTGGCGATCATCGGGCGCTACGTCCTGACGCCGGATATTTTTCCCGCTCTCGAGGTCACGGCGCAGGATCGATCAGGCGAGATCCAGTTGACCAACGGCCTGCGCGAGCTGTCGAAGTCGCGGCCGATCTACACCTGCGAAATCAAGGGTGTGCGGCACGACACCGGGAACAAGCTGGGGTTCCTGAAGGCGATGGTCTACTTCGCGCTGCGCCGGCCCGACCTGGCCGACCCGTTCAGGGAGTATCTAGCGGGTCTGGATCTCAGGAAGTAGCCGGTCTAGGAGGTCGCGGGAGACGGCGGCTTGCTGTCGCTCCTTGCTTTCGGTCTTCGACTCGGACTTCGTCTCGGATTTCGACCTTTCGTCTCGATTTCGACTCGCTCTTGCCCTCGCCCTTGGCGTCGGACGTCCCGCCCTTGTCGCTCGAGCTGTCTCGGCCTTGCTCGACGAGCTCTCGCCCGATTCGCTCTTACCCGACTCGCTCTTCCCCGACCGCGCGTAGTCGGTGATGTAAAAGCCGCTGCCCTTGAACTGAATCGCGGGGGACGAGGGGAGTTTCTCCACCTTCGATCCGCAGGTCGGACAGATGTCGATCGGCGGATCCGAAAACTTCTGGATCACCTCGAAGCGATGCTTGTTCGCTTCGCACTCGTACTCGTAAAGGGCATGGTGGCGGTGCGTGGCAGAGGGACGAACGAAGAACTAAGAATGAAGAACTAAGAACGGAACGATCCTCGGTTATTCCGACATCGCGTTGCCCGTCGTTCCGAGCATGAGCCGTCGCAGCGCCCACATCGGCGCCGAACCGTGCGACAGGAACGCGTCGTGGAACGCGCGCAGTGACGGCTTGCCGCCCTGCTGCTCGTGCCAGTCGTGACGGAGCTTGAGCAGCGCCAGCTTGCCGGCGGTGTAGACGAGATAGGTCGGGTCGAACGTGCCGCGCTCGGCTTCGCGCCGCGCGCTGCCTTCCTCGAGAAACGCCTCGTCGCGGAAGAACCGCATGCCCTGTTCAACCGACCAGTCATCGGTGTGCAGGCGGATGCCGACGACAACGCGCGCGAGGCGGACCAGCGATTCGGCGAGCTGGCCGAGCTTGACGAGGTGATCGCGGCGTCCGAAGCCGGCCTCGACCATCATCTGCTCGCAGTAGTGCGCCCAGCCCTCGAGATACGAGGCAGGGGCAAAGAGGGTCGAGCGGCGGACCTTGGACTCGACCTTGCGCAGATGCTGGTAGTGCAGGTAGTGACCGGGGAACACTTCGTGAATCGTGATGTTCCACAGCGTCGGGATGTTGAAGTCGCGGAGGTGTTCGAGCTGACGGTCGCGCGGCCATGAGGGGTCGGCGTCGGTCAGGTAGTAGACGGCGCGCGACGCCCGCGTCTCGAACGGCCCCGGCGTCCACATGCTGGCAAACGACCAGCGGAAAAAGTCGGGGGTCGCCGCCACCTCGATGTTGCCTTCGTCAGGCAGCGAGACGATCGAGTTGCGCTGCAGGAAGGTCTGCAGCTCGCGGAGCTGTTCGCGGGCAGTCTCGAGGAGCTGACCCGGCTCGGGATGCGTCTCCTGTTTCGCTTTGCGCCACGACGCGATCGGATCACCGCCGTTGAGGCGGCCCGCCAGCGTGCGGAATTCTTCCTGGGTGTCGCGCAGCTCGCGTTCGGCGATGGCGAGCAGCCGATCCGCCGGCAGCGCGAAGCCCTCTTCGAGGCGCAGCTTCTGCTCGAAGCGATCCTTCGGCCGAGACGGAACGACGCCTTGGCGCGCGGCCGCACGTCGGTTTCGAGATACTCGATGTAGCCGCCGATCGACTGCATGGCCTCGGTCGACGCGTCGGCGAGATCCGCCAGCAGGTGAAGATCGTCGAGCGTATGAAACGCGCGCGGCAAATCGCGATCGATGAACGTCATCACGCCGCGAAGCGTGTCGATGCCGACCTTGATGAAAATCGCCGGCGGCTCCTTGACGTTCTCGCGCGCGGCCTGAATGAGCCGCGGGGTCTGGCGCAGCTTCGAGAGGATGCGGCGCGCGCGGTCGGCCTCGGGGGCATAGTCGAAGATCGCCTGCGAGGCCAGGCTGGTCGCGAGGATGTCGGCGTAGACCTGCGGACTCCGTTCCCAGCCGCGCGTTTCTTCGAGCTCGAACTGGCGGGCGCGGACGTTCGCCGAGATCATGCCGTGCTCGACCTGCTCGGTCTCCGGCAGCCGATCGACGGGAATGTTGTCCAGACGCCGGGCGAATCCGGCCAGCGCGCTCGCCAGGCCATCGAGCGCGGGGCGGCGGAAATCCTCGAGGAGGTCGTCGTGCAGATGGACGCCGTCCAGCGTGGCCGCCGTCGGATGCGTCTCGTACAGGTAGTTCAGGTAGTCGTCGACAAAGTGCGGGAAGGGTTCGGCAGCGTGCATCGAGGTTCCGGAAATTTCAGTCCTGGGCGCGATCTACCCGCAGGCGGGGCCAACTCAACGACGGGCCTCACAGCGGCCGGCGGAACTTCCAATCGTACAATAGAATCCGCGGATGAAGGGCTTTCGGCGAGGTCGGAACCCGGCCCCGGCGTCGCCGACCGCGGTCGAACCCGGTTTGCCGTCCGGCATCCTCTACGTGGTCGCGACGCCAATCGGCAACCTGGAGGACATTACGCTCCGCGCCCTCCGGATCCTCCGGGAGGTGACGCTCGTCGCCGCCGAAGACACCAGGCGGACCGCCAACCTCCTCAGACACTACCAGATAGGAACGCCGCTACTGAGTCTGCATCAGCACAACGAGCACGGTCGGGTCGAGCGCCTCCTGGCCGACCTTATTGTTGGTAAGTCAATTGCCCTAGTTAGTGACGCTGGGACGCCCGGGATTTCGGATCCAGGCGCAGTCATCGTCCGCGAAGTCCGGGCCGCCGGGTTCAGGGTCGAGCCAATCCCGGGGCCGAGCGCCGTCACGGCAGCGATTAGCGCTGCCGGGATCGAGGCGGATGGGTTTACGTTCTTCGGGTTTCCGCCGCCAACCGGCCGCGCCCGGTTGGAATGGCTCAAAAGACTGGCCGCCCCGGCTCAAACGACGGCCGTTCTGTTCGAGGCACCTCATCGGATTCCGCGGTTGATGAAAGAGTTAGCCGAAATATTGGGCGATAGACCAATTCTAGTGGCCCGGGAGCTCACCAAACGCTTCGAGGAGTGGATTTCTGGCCCAGCCGCGGACATCGAGGCCGCTATTTCAGACGCTAGAGGCGAGTTCGTGGTGATGGTTCCACCCCAGTCTCGGGGCGACAAGCGCGCCCAGACAGCCTCCGACGACATGATTGCCAATATTTTTGGGCAATTAACAGATTCTTACGTGGCCAGCCGACGCGACGCCATCCGTCAAACCGCTGACAAGCTCGGCCTGTCGCCGAAGGCGGTCTTCGAGGCAATCGAACGAGCCAAACAACGCTGAGCTCGGTTCCACCCGCGAGTCGGATACGCTATTCGAGGCCCTCCCGGGCCGCTCCCCTCGTCCCCATGGACCTTCACGTAGTCATCCTGGCTGCCGGCAAGGGCACGCGCATGAAGTCGGCGCAGCCCAAAGTGCTGCACGCGATCGCGGGCAAGACCCTCGTCGATCGGGTGCTCGAAGCCGCCGGCTCCTTGCAGCCGGCGACGACGACGCTGGTTCTGGGCCATGCGGCGGAGAACGTCCGCAACCACTTCGGCGATCGGCCGGAAGTGCAGACCGTCATTCAGGAGCCGCAGCTGGGGACCGGCCACGCCTTGCTCCAGACCGCGCCGGTGCTGCGCGGACGGCAGGGAACGGTCGTTCTGCTCTCGGGCGACGTCCCGTTGTTGACAGCGCAGAGCCTTCGCGGGTTGATCGAGACGCACCAGCAGGCGTCTGCCGCGGCAACCGTCCTCACCGCGGTCGCCGAACGCCCCTATGGCTACGGCCGGATCGTTCGCTCGCAAGGCCGGATTACCCGCATCGTCGAGGAACGGGATGCATCGCCGGCACAGCGCCACATTCAGGAAATCAACTCGGGCATCTATGCCTTCGACCTCGCGCCGCTCTTCGACGCGCTCGAACGCATCGGGTCCGATAACGCCCAGGGCGAGTACTACCTGCCGGAGCTGGTGTCGATCTATCGCCGCCGGCGTCGCGTCGTCACGACCCACACGATCGCGAACGCGGTCGAGATTCAGGGCATCAACAGTCGGACAGAGCTCGCAGAGGTCAGTCGAATGGTGCGACAGCAGAAGAACGAAGAGCTGATGGCGGCCGGGGTGACCTTGATCGATCCGGCCACGACCTACATCGATACCGACGTCGAGGTCGGCGCCGATACCGTCATCTATCCGTGCGTCTTTCTCGAGCGCGGCACGAAGATTGGCGCTGCCTGCGAGATCCACTCCGGCGCCCGTATCGTCAACTCGACGATCGGCGATCGGGTCGTCATCCGCAATCACTCGGTGATCACCGACGCGACGGTCGCCGCCGACGCGCGGGTCGGCCCGTTTGCGCACCTGCGGCCCGGGGCGGCGCTCGGCGAGCACACCCATGTCGGCAACTTCGTCGAGCTCAAGAACACCCGACTCGGGGCCGGCAGCAAGGCCAACCACCTCGCCTATCTGGGCGACGCGACAATCGGCAGCCACGTGAACGTCGGCGCCGGCACGATCACCTGCAACTACGACGGGGCCGCCAAGCACAAGACGACGATCGAAGACGATGTGTTCGTCGGCAGCAATTCGACCCTCGTCGCGCCCGTGACGCTCGGCAAGGGCTCCTATGTCGCCGCGGCGTCGGCGGTCACGGACGATGTCCCGGGCGGGGCGTTAGGGATCGGGCGCGCGCGCCAGGAGAACAAGGAAGGCTGGGTGGCGCGACGGCACGACGCTCTCAGCTCAAAAGTCAAACTTTGAACTTGGAGCTGGGAACTTGTAACTGACAGAGTAGTACGCAGTCATGTGCGGCATCATCGGTTACATCGGTCCCAAGCCCGTCGTCCCGGTTCTGATCGAAGGGCTGCGGCGGCTCGAATATCGCGGCTACGATTCGGCCGGCGTCGCCGTCGTCAGCGGCGGTCTCGTCGACATCCGTCGTAGTCCCGGCAAGCTCGCCAACCTCGAACAGGTCATCGCGAAAGATCCGATCGACGGCGTCTACGGCCTCGGCCATACGCGTTGGGCGACGCACGGGCGCCCCACTGAAGAGAACGCTCACCCGCACCGCGACTGCAGCGGGCGCCTGGTGGTCGTCCACAACGGCATCATCGAGAACTATCTCCAGCTGAAGGAAGAGCTGCAGAAGCAGGGGCACACGTTCGTCACCGAGACCGACACCGAGATCGTCGCGCACCTGGTCGAACAGGAGTCGAAGGGTGACGGCCTGGAAAACGCGGTGCTCCGCGCGATGCGCCGGCTGCGCGGGTTGTTTGCGATCGTCCTGCTCTCCGCAGACGATCACGAAAAAATCGTTGCGGTGCGCAACGGCCCTCCCGTCGTCGTCGGCCTCGGCGAGAACGAGTGGTTCGTCGCCTCCGACATCCCGGCGATTCTTCAGCACACCCGAGACGTGACGTTTCTCGACGACCAGGAGATGGTGGTCCTGACGCGGGGCGGCGTGCGGTTCACCAATCTCGCCGGCGAGGAGATCGTCAAGAAGCCAACGCGGGTGACCTGGGATCCGGTCCAGGCCGAGAAGGCGGGCTACAAGCATTTCATGCTCAAGGAGATTTTCGAGCAGCCCACGGCGGTGCGCGAGACCGTCCTCGGGCGCGTCTCGCTCGACTCCGGGCGGGTCTTCCTCGATGAGATGGCGCTCACCGATGCCGACTTCGCGGGCATCGACAAAGTGGTTCTGCTGGCCTGCGGCACGTCGTGGCATGCGGCGCTGGTGGGGAAGTTCCTGATCGAGCAGATGGCAGGTCTGCCGACCGAAGTCGACTACGGCTCGGAGTTCCGGTACCGCCGTCCGATTGTGTCGAATCGCACGTTGACCGTCGTGATCACGCAGTCGGGCGAGACGGCCGACACGCTGGCGGCGCTGCGCGAGGCCAAGTCCAAAGGGTCACGGAGCCTCGCCATCTGCAACGTCGTGGGGAGCATGGCGACGCGCGAGGCCGAAGGGACGCTCTACACGCATGCCGGGCCGGAGATTGGCGTCGCATCGACCAAGGCTTTCACCTGCCAGCTTGTCGCGCTGCACCTGCTCGCGCTCTATCTGGGCCAGGTCCGTGGTTCGATGGCCGACGCCGATCGTCGCATCGCGATTGAACAGTTGCTGCACCTTCCGAGCGTGCTCGAGCAGGCCCTCAAGGGGTCGAAGGCGATCGAAGACATCGCGGCCCGCTTCTACAATCGCACCGATTTCCTCTACCTTGGCCGCGGGATCAATTATCCGATTGCGCTCGAAGGCGCGCTGAAGCTCAAAGAGATTTCGTACATCCACGCCGAGGGTTATCCGGCCGGCGAGATGAAGCACGGACCGATCGCGCTCATCGACGAACGGATGCCGATCGTCGCGATCGCGCCCGCGGATCACGTCTACGAAAAAATGCTGGGAAACATCCAGGAAGCCAAGGCCCGCATGGGATCGGTCATCGCCGTCACGACGGAGGGCGACAACACCATTCCGCGGCTCCTCGACAGCAAATCCGACGCGATCATCACACTTCCTGCGATCGCCGCCGAGCTCGCCCCCATCCTGATCGCGATCCCGCTGCAGCTCCTCGCTTATCACATCGCGATCCGTCGCGGCTGTGACGTCGATCAGCCCCGCAATCTCGCGAAGAGCGTCACTGTAGAATAGGAAGAGCCCGTCAGTTTCCAGTTGCCAGTTGCCAGTTCAAAGGGCTTCCGGGTGGAATCGGAACTGAGAGCCCCTTGGAACTGGCAACTGACAACTGGAAACTCACAAGTTCCTTCCTTACCCATGGACTTTCTCTCCTCGCTGAACCCAGAGCAACAATCAGCCGTGCGGCATGCGGAAGGGCCGCTGCTGATTCTGGCCGGCGCGGGTTCGGGGAAAACGCGGGTGATCGCGCATCGGATCGCGTATCTCGTCGCCGAGGGCTTCGCGCCGCCGGACGGTGTGCTCGCGGTCACGTTCACGAACAAGGCTGCCGAAGAGATGCGCACCCGGGTCGAATCGCTCCTCGGCACGAACTGCCGGGCGATGTGGATCTCGACGTTCCATGCGTTGTGCGCGAGGCTGCTGCGGCGCGAGGCTCCACACATCGGGCTGTCGCGCGACTTCGTCATCTACGACTCGAGCGACCAGCAGTCGGTCGTCAAGCAGCTAATCAAGGAATACGGCTTCGACGATTCGTCGCTGCAACCTCGGATGGTGTTGAGCCGGATCAGCCATGCGAAAAACCGCATGGAAGGTCCGGAGGTATTCGAGAAGAGCTGGAATCCCAAGGACCGCGAGATCGCTCGGCTGTACACGGGCTACCTGCGCGCGCTGAAGGAAGCGAGCGCGCTCGACTTCGACGATCTGCTCCTGAAAGTCGTCGAGCTCTTCGACGGCGCCCCGGCCGTGCGCGAGCGCTACGCGCGGAAGTTCCAGTTCGTCATGGTCGACGAATACCAGGACACGAACCGGCCCCAGTACCTGTTGATCAAGCAGGTCGCCGGCGCTCACCGCAACCTTGCGGTCGTCGGCGATCCCGATCAGTCGATCTACAAATGGCGCGGCGCCGACCTTCGCAATATCCTCGACTTCGAAACCGACTTCCCGGAGTCGGTCGTCGTGCGCCTCGAACGCAACTATCGCTCGACGCAGGTCATTCTCGACGCCGCCTCGGCGGTCATCAGCAACAACCGCAACCGCAAGGAGAAGACGCTGTGGACCGATCGCAAGGGTGGCGCGAAGATCGTCTACTTCCGCGGCGCTGACGAGCTCGAAGAAGCCGACTACATCACCAAGGTTGCCCGCCAGGCGCTGGCCGAAGACGTCGAGCACACGATGGCCGTCCTCTACCGCACCAACGCGCAGTCGCGGTCGGTCGAAGACGGACTGCGCCAGGCCAACATCGGCTACGTTGTCCTCGGCGGCGTCGGGTTTTACGAGCGCAAGGAAATCAAGGACGCGCTCTCGTACCTCAAGCTGATTCTGAACCCGCACGACGACGTCGCCCTGCGCCGCGTGATCAACGTGCCGGCGCGCGGCATCGGCAAGGGCGTGATGGACGCGCTCGAGCAGGTCGATGTCGGCGCGGCCGCCGACGACCTGCCGCCGCTGCTTGCCGGGCTGGCGCCGACCGTCGTCTCCAACTCGCTCTGGACGAAGCTGGTCACCGCGGTCGATCAACGGCTGCTCAACAGCCGGCAGGTCGCGTCGCTCGCGGCGTTCCGGGACTTGATCGTCTCGCTCTCGGAGATGGCGCGGAAGGAGTCGGTCTCGATCGCGCTCGGCCTGCTCCTCGACCGCTCTGGCTACCTGCGCGACCTGCGCGAGGAACGCAGCGAAGAGGCCGAGGGCCGCATCGAGAACCTGATGGAGCTCGTTTCCGCGGCGCGCGAGTACGAGACGCGCGAGCCAGAGCCGTCGCTCGGCGGATTCGTCGATCGCCTGTCGCTGCTGTCCGACGTCGACAAGGAACAGGGCACCCGGGCCGCGCGGGTCCTGCTGATGACGCTCCATTCGGCGAAGGGACTCGAGTTCCCGGTCGTCGTCATGGCCGGGCTCGAGGAGGGTCTCTTCCCGCACTCCAGGGCGGCCGAAGACGAAGCAGAACTCGAAGAAGAGCGACGGCTGTGCTACGTCGGCATCACCCGCGCCCGTTCCCGCCTCGTCATCACGAGCGCTGCCCGTCGCCGGGTGTTCGGCGACTATCAGGGCACGCAGCCGTCACGGTTTCTCGACGAGATTCCCGCCGACCTGGTCGAGCAGGAGTTTTCCACCTACAGCTCGCCATACGCGGCGCCTCGTGGTGGCTGGGAATACCGGCCCAACCCGTACGGCCGCGGCGGCAGTTCGCGCCCACCCAAGGTCCGCGAGGACGAATTCGAGTACGCGCAGCACGACCGATCAGCCGGCACACTCCTCCGCCCCGGCCGCAAGGTCCGGCACGGTCAGTTCGGCGTCGGCACCGTCCTCAGCGTTGAAGAACTGGACGATGACATGAAGCTGGTGGTGAAGTTCGTGTCGGTGGGACAGAAGACGCTGAGGGCGAAATACGCGAAACTCGAGCTCGCGTAGAACGCGGGCTCTCGCTGTCAGTGGCCAGTGGCCAAGTGGCCAGTTCCAAGGGATCTGGCTGGAAGTGCGAAGCTGAGGCCCCTTGGAACTGGGAACTGACAACTGGAAACTGACTGGCAGCGGACCTCCGGGCCTATGCGCCCTGAATCCTCGTAATAATCGGCTTCCCTGTTCGCTGAACGCCGTCGAGCGTGCCTTCAACGCGCTGAATCGTCACGGTCAGCGTTTTGCGGGCGGTCTGACCGTCGGGCGTGCGCATTTCGGCGTCGAGGACGATGTCCTTCGAGATTAGGGCGCCCTCGAACTTCGCGGCGTCGAACACGGCCTGACCGGGCTGGGCGAGCGAGGCTTCGGCGGGGCCCGACGATGCCTTCATCGCCGCGCGTGCGGCAGTGAGCGCCTTCTGGTGCGTCGCCGTGTCCTCGCGCCACTTGTCCCATTCCGCCTTCATCTTCTGCTGCGCCGGCGTGAACTTGGCCACCGCCGCCGGATCGCGCTCGAGTTTCACGATCTGCTCCAGCGACGCCATGTTGGCGTTCTGGTACGCGATCTTCCGCTTCTTGAACTCGCTGTCGGCGGCTTCCGCTGCCTGTTGCGCGGCGTGCAGCGCCTTGAAGTCGAGAGGCGTCCGCCGCTCTTCGCTGACGCTGGTGATATCGAAATCGGTGACCTCACCCTGTTCGCGCGGGTCGAGCACGACCGCCGACATCATCGCCAGCGATTGGTTGTCGCGGGCACGGGCGGCGCGGAAGAACTGCGACAGGAACTGTTGCTCCGGCGGTCGCGAACAGGCGACGGCCAGGAGCACTAGGGGGGCAAGCGTCAGGGCTGCGGCCAGACTCGCCCGGACTCCAGTGGGTGCCATTGAGGTTCCTCCTCGGAAGAGTGAACCCTACTCTGCTTCAGGGCGCTCGGCAAGTGGCTCGACAGTTGGCTCGGCGACGGGCTCGACTAGCGCCACGGAGACGACACTGTCATCGTCGCCCAAATCCATCAGCCGGACGCCTTGCGTCGCCCGCCCGATCGTCCGGATGTCAGCGGCCGGTGTCCGCAGGATCATTCCCTGTTCGGAGATCACCAGCAGTTCCTCGGTCTCGCGCACCTGGGCGATGCTGACGACCTCGCCGTTCTTCTCGGTCACCTCGAGATTCTTCAGGCCAAGCCCGCCGCGCGACTGGACGCGATACTCGTCGAGCTCGGTCTGCTTCGCGTAGCCCTTCGCCGTGACCGTGAGCAGCGTGCCGCCAGGCTTCACGACTTCCATCGCGACCACAGCGTCGCCTTCGCGGAGCTGGATGCCACGGACGCCATAGGCGGTCCGGCCCATGCTTCGAACGTCGTCTTCCTGGAACCGGATGGCCATGCCCAGCCGCGTACCGATGAAGATTTCGCTGGAACCATCCGACAGCTGCACCGCCATGACCACGTCGTCGGGCTCGACGCCCATAGCGATGATGCCGCCGGCGCGCGGGTTGCTGAACGCCGACAACTCGGTCTTCTTGACCGTCCCGCCCCGCGTGCCCATGACGATGAAATGGGCATCGTCGAATTCGCGGACCGCGAGCATCGCGGCGATCTTCTCGCCGGCTTCCATCTGCACCAGGTTGGCGATGGCCTTGCCGCGCCCGTCGGCGCCGACGTCGGGGATCTCGTGGACCTTGAGCCAGTAGGCGCGCCCGCGATCCGAGAACACCATCACGTACGAATGGGTAGACGCGACGAAGAGGTGATTGACGACGTCCTCTTCCCGCGTGCGCATGCCGATGCGGCCCTTGCCGCCGCGTTTCTGGTTGCGGTAGGTCGAGATCGGCGTGCGCTTGATATAGCCCGTGTCGGTGACCGTGATTGCGACGTCCTCGTCGGCGATGAGATCTTCGATGCTGAGCTCGCCGCCCTGGTCGAGGATCACGGTGCGCCGATCGTCGCCGAAGCGCTTCTGCACGTCGCGCAACTCGTCGACGACGATCTGCAGGATCTTCCGCTGGCTGGCGAGAATGTCGCGCAGGCCGGTGATGAGCGCGACCAGCTCGGCGAGCTCGTCGAGAATCTTCTTCCGCTCGAGACCGGTGAGGCGCTGGAGCTGCATGTCCAGGATCGCCTGCGCCTGGATCTCGCTCAGCGCGAACTGGCCGACGAGACCGGCCTTGGCTTCGATCGGGTTCTTCGACGCGCGAATCAGCGTGATCACCGCGTCGAGGTTGTCGAGCGCGATTCGCAAGCCTTCGAGAATGTGCGCGCGGGCCTCCGCCTTCCGGAGCTCGAACTCGATCCGCCGCCGGACGACGTCGCGGCGGAAGTCGACGAAGTTCTCGAGGACCTCGAGCAGCGTCAGCACGCGCGGGCGGCCGCCGACGATCGCGAGTGTGATGATGCCGAAGGTCTGCTGCAGCTGCGTGTGCTTGTAAAGGTTGTTGAGGACGACCTCGCCAACCTCGCCGCGCTTCAGTTCGATCACGACGCGCATGCCGTCGCGGTCCGATTCGTCGCGGATGTCCGAGATCCCTTCCACCACCTTGTCGCGGACGAGATCCGCGATCCGCTCCTGCAGCTTTGCCTTGTTGACCTGATAGGGGATCTCGGTAATGACGATCTGACTGCGATCGCCCTTCTTCATCGGCTCGATCTCGGCCTTGGCGCGAATCTGGATGGCGCCGCGACCGGTCAGGTAGGCCTCACGCACGCCCTGACGGCCGACAATCAGGCCGCCGGTCGGAAAGTCCGGACCGGGAATGCGCTCGATCAAGCCCCGCAACTTCTGTTCCTTGGTCAGTCGCGGCGCGGCCTCGGTTTCGGCCATACCTTCCGTCATGTAGTTGTGTTCGATCAGCCACACGACGCCCTCGATCACCTCGCGCAGGTTGTGCGGCGGGACGTTGGTCGCCATGCCCACCGCGATGCCGGTGGAGCCGTTGACCAGCAGATTCGGGAACGGCGTTGGAAGAACCGTCGGTTCGGTGGTGGTTTCGTCGAAGTTCGGGACGTATTCGACGGTGTCCTTGTCGAGGTCCGCCATCATCACTTCGGCGAGTGCCTCGAGTCGGGCTTCGGTGTAGCGGTAGGCCGCGGGTGAGTCGCCATCGACCGACCCGAAGTTGCCCTGGCCGTCGACCAGGGTGTAGCGCATGTTGAAGTCCTGCGCCAGACGGACCAGCGTGTCGTAGGCCGGAACGTCGCCGTGCGGGTGGTAGTTGCCGATCACCTCGCCGACGACCTTCGCGCACTTGCGATAGGCGCGATTCGACGCCAGCCCCATCTGCCGCATCGCGTAGAGCACGCGTCGATGCGCGGGCTTGAGCCCGTCGCGCACGTCGGGCAGCGCGCGGCCGATGATGACGCTCATCGCGTAATCGAGATACGAGCGGCGCATCTCGTCTTCGATGTTGACGGGAATTCGTTGTTCGGTGCTCATTCAGGTAAGAAATCTGCAGCTTTCGGCTATCAGCTTTCGGCTATCAGCGCTGACTAGAGCTGAGAGCCGAGTGCTAACGGCTCGCAACTCAGATATCGAGGTTGCGAACATCCAGTGCGTGTTCTTCGATGAACTTGCGCCGCGGCTCGACCTGGTCGCCCATCAGCGTCGTGAACATCTGGTCGGCTTCGGTGTGGTCTTCGGCCTTCACCGCGAGCAGCGTGCGCGTGTCGGGGTTCATCGTCGTCGACCACAACGTGTCGGGGTTCATCTCGCCCAGACCCTTGTAGCGATTGATGGCGACTCCCTTGCGGCCGAGCGCAATGAAATGCTCGACGAACTCGTCGAGCGATTTCATCTGCACCGACGGCGCCGCCTTGGCGGCCGGACGTGGTGCAGCCGCTGGCTCGACGGGTGTGACGCCGAGCGCATCCAGCGCGCTCGCCTCCGCCGCCGCGCGTTCGGACTGCAGCTCGCCGGCCTCGTCGACGGGCTCTTCGTCGCGAACTCCAGAGGCAGTGCGTATCTCGACCGGTCCCTTCCGCATCGCGCGGACGATATCGCGGATGTCGGCGTAGCTGGCCGCAAGTGTCCGGAACTCGCCGGTGGCGATGAAGTCGAGGCCGACGTGATCGACCCGGGCGTAGCCGTTGGAGCGATCTTCGACGCGCAGTTGCCAGGCGTTGTGCTCTTCCTCGCGGATGACACTCACGTCGCGCATCGGCGTCGTGAGCTGCAACGCCACGTTCTCGAGCCCGAGTTGATTGTCGAAGAAGGTGCGATCGCGCACGTCCCGGTCGAGAAGCGCCTCGACGGCGTCGCGCGCATGGCCGCGCCGCTCGACCGCCTGCATCACGCGGCGGTAGCCGATCGCGGCGTGCAGCAGCTTCTCCAGCGTCTCTCCGAAGAGCTCGGATCCGTCCGCCAGCCGGACCTGGCGTGATTCGACCGCACGGTGCACGAGGAAGTTCTCGAGCGCGCGTTCGTCCTTGATGAACGTTTCCTGGCGGCCGCGCTTGGCGCGGAAGAGCGGCGGCTGGGCGATGAAGATGTGGCCGGACTCGATGAGCGACGTCATCTGCCGGTAGAAGAACGTCAGCAGCAGCGTGCGGATGTGCGAACCGTCCACATCCGCGTCGGTCATGATGATGATCCGGTGGTAGCGGAGCTTGCTGATGTCGAAGTCTTCGGTGCCGATGCCGCAGCCGATTGCGGCGATGAGCGTCTTGATCTCGTCCGAGCTCAGCATCTTGTCGATGCGAGCCTTCTCGACGTTTAGAATCTTTCCCTTGATCGGCAGGATGGCCTGGAAGCGGCGGTCGCGTCCCTGCTTGGCCGACCCACCGGCCGACTCACCCTCGACGATGTAGATCTCCGCCTGCGACGGATCCCGCTCCTGACAGTCGGCGAGCTTGCCCGGCAGCGAGCTGCCATCCAGGGCGCCCTTTCGACGCACGAGGTCGCGCGCCTTTCGCGCCGCCTCGCGGGCTCGGGCGGCATCCACCGCCTTCATCACCACCCGCTTGGCAACCGCCGGATTCTCTTCGAGGTAGGCGCCCAGCCGATCGTTGACGATCGACTCGACGATGCCCTTGACCTCGGTGTTGCCGAGCTTGGTCTTGGTCTGGCCCTCGAACTGCGGCCGCGGAAGCTTGACGCTGATGACCGCGGTCATGCCTTCGCGGATATCGTCGCCGCTGATCGTCGCGTCCTTGAGGTCCTTGGTCAGGTTGTTGTGCTGCACGTACGAGTTCACCGTACGTGTCAGCGCCGCCCGGAACCCCGACAGGTGGGTGCCGCCTTCGTGGGTGTTGATGTTATTGGCGAACGAGAATTCCTGCGGGTTGTAGCTGTCGTTCCACTGGAGCGCGATCTCGGCGTCGATGCCGTCGCGATCGCCGCGCATGTAGATCGCCTTCTCGTTGACGATGCCTTTGTTCTTGTTCAGGTGCTCGACGAACGAGACGATCCCGCCGTCGTAGTGGAAGCGATGGTTCTTGCCGTCGCGTTCGTCGTCGAGGGTGATGGTCACCCCGGCGTTGAGGAACGCGAGCTCGCGCAGGCGCTGAGCGAGCGTGTCGAAGCTGAACTCCGTCGTCTCGAAGATCTCCGAGTCTGGCTTGAACGTGACTTTCGTGCCGCGCTTCTTCGTCGTCCCGGTGACGACAAGATCGGCCTGCGGTGTCCCCCGCTCGTAGGTTTGCTGGTAGACCTGTTCGTTGCGCCAGATCTCGAGCTCGAGGCGCTCGGACAGCGCATTCACCACCGAGACGCCGACGCCGTGCAGACCGCCCGAGACCTTGTAGCTGTTGTTGTCGAACTTGCCGCCGGCATGGAGCACGGTGAGCACGACTTCCGCGGCTGAGCGGCCGCTCTCGTGCATGTCGGTCGGGATGCCGCGGCCGTTGTCGACGACGGTGACCGAATTGTCGATGTGAACGGTGACGTTGATCTCGCTCGCGAAGCCGGCCAGCGCTTCGTCGACGGAGTTGTCGACGATCTCGTAGACGAGATGATGCAGCCCGGACGGCCCGGTCGAGCCGATGTACATCGCCGGCCGCTTGCGCACCGCCTCGAGGCCTTCGAGGACCTTGATGCTTTCTGCGCCGTATTCGTCGCCGTTCGCGCCGTTGTTGACAGTGTGCTCAGTTGACACTCAGAGTTCCAATCGCTGCCACGGAAGGGGGAGACTCAAACACAGGGCTCGAGCAGAAGACTTCAACCGGCAACCTACACCACCGGACTCCTGGCGGTGCGCGGTGCGTTTCTTCCGCCGTGCATTCCCAAAATGTTCTCAGTGCCCCTATCCGTTGTGGCGTGCTCTTTCGTCAGACGCGCATCGGCATGATCACGTAGGTGTAGTCGTAGTTCTCCACACCCACCGGCCGCATCACCGCCTGACTCACGTCGTCCTTGAGCTCGAGCGCCACGACGTCTGATTCGACGACGGAAAGAAAGTCCTGCACGTATTGGGCGTTGAAACAGATGGTCAACGCCGGGCCGCTGTAGTCGACAACCAGCGGCTCGCGAGCCTCGCCGAACTCCGGGCTGCTCGACGTCACTTCGACCTTGTCCTTGTCGATGACGAACTTCACCGCCCGCGACCGTTCGTTCGACAGAATCGCGACGCGCCGTACGGCGCTGGTCAGACGATCGCGCTCGAACTCGATGCGCTTGTCGTTAGCTTTTGGAATGACTTTCTCGTAGGCCGGGAACTGACCGTCGATCATGCGCGAGATCAGCAACCGCTGGCCGATTTCGAAAAACAAGTGATTCTCGCCGCGCTCGTACTGCACGTCGACGTCGTCGGTGAGGAGGCGCGACAGCTCGGACAACGTCTTGCGCGGCAGGATGGCTTTGATCTCTTCGACGTCCTTGACTGCCGGCTCCCGCTTCGCGGTGACGAGCGCAAGGCGATGGCCGTCGGTCGCCACCAGGGTCATCGAATCGCCGCGCAGCGCGAACAGCGCACCGTTCAGGTAATACCGCGTGTCTTCGCCGGTAATGGCAAATTGCGTCTTCGCCACCATCTCGCGCAGCACAGCGCCCTTGATGGTCGACTTCGCGACGCCGCCTGATTCCGGCAGGCTCGGGAAATCCTCGCGCGGCAGCGTCGGCATCCGCGATTCGAAACGCTCCGCGGACACCTTCACGCCGGTGCCGCCCTTTTCGGTTTCGAGCTTGACGTCCGCCTCCGGCAGCGCACGCACGACTTCGTACAGCTTTTTCGCCGGCAGCGTCACCGCGCCGGGCTTTGTCGACCGCCGCCTCACAGCGGCTGCGGAGTGCCACTTCGAGATCGGTGGCGAGCAGCGTCAACTCGTTGCCGTTCGATTCGAGCAGCACGTTCGCCAGGATGGGAATCGTGTTCTTGCGCTCGACGATCTGCTGGAAGAATTGCAGTTCACGCACAAGATCGGCTTTCCTGGCAACCAGTTCCATGGTGAGGGTGACCTCGACCGGGTGGTCCCGAGACGACCGCCCGTGTACAAACTCATTTGGGGTTAAGAGAGAAGACAAGAAATTATACAGGAATTAGGTGCTGTGAAGGAAATTTATCGTGTCGATAAGTCCTTATAAATCAACTATTTAAACTGTGGATTTTTCTGTGCGTGGACTGTGGGGAACCATGCTGGTACTGACCCTGGATTTCGCCCCTCGAGAATCGTCCACAAAAGCCCAACAATAAGCCTGTGGAAAAGTCCGTCGGCGGCTACTTGACGGATTCCTGCAGCGTGGTCATCAGCGTGTCGAACTCGGGATCCTTCTTGCGGAGTTCTTCGACTTTCTTGATCGAGTGAATCACCGTCGAGTGATGTTTCCCGCCGAAGCTGCGGCCGATCTCGGGCAGCGACGCGTGCGTCAGCTGTTTGCACAAATACATCGCCACCTGACGCGGCATCGCGATCGACTTCGAGTTGTTGCGCGACTTCAGATCGGCGAGCTTCAACTGGTAATACTCGGCGACGAATTTCTGAATCTGTTCGATCGTGATTGCCTTCTCGTCGTGATCGAGAACATTGCGGAGCACGTCCTGCGCGAGGTCGAGCGTCAGCCCGCGGCCGGTGAGCGACGCATAGGCAATCAAGCGGATCAGCGAGCCTTCGAGCTCGCGGATGTTCGATTTGATGCGGCTGGCGATGTACATCGCGACGCTGTCTGGCAGCGGGACGACCTCGGTTTCGGCCTTCTTCTTCAGAATCGCGATGCGCGTCTCGATGTCCGGTGGCTGAATGTCGGCGATCAGGCCCCACTCGAAGCGCGAGCGCAAACGCTCCTCGAGCGCCGGAATTTCATGCGGCGGTCGATCGCTGCTGATGACGATCTGTTTCTGCGCGTCGTGCAGCGCGTTGAACGTATGAAAGAACTCGTTCTGCGTGCCTTCCTTGCCCGAGACGAACTGGATGTCATCGACGAGCAGCACGTCGACGCTGCGGTAGCGCTCACGGAAGTCGAGAATCCGGTCGTAGCGCACCGCGTTGATCATCTCGTTCATGAAGCGCTCTGACGAGATGTAGGTGAGCTTGTAGTCGCGATGATGCTGAAGGACGTACTGCCCGATGGCGTGCATCAGGTGGGTCTTGCCGAGACCGACCCCGCCGTAGATGAAGAGCGGATTATACGAGCGTGACGGCGCCTCGGCGACCGCCCGGCAGGCCGCATGCGCAAACTGATTCGATGGTCCGACGATGAACGTGTCGAAGGTGTAACGAGGGTTCAGACCGACCGGCGTGACGACCACCTGGGTCGCAATCGGCTCGTCCCGCACCGCTTGAGGAAGAGCCGATGGCGGCGCCGCAACGGTCTTCGCTTCTTCCGGGATGAACACCAGTTCGGCGTTGGCGCGACCGACATCCCGTAGGGCCTCGGCCAGGACGACCGAGTAATGCTTCGGCAGCCACTCTGTAAACAGCAGGTTCGGCACCCGCACCGACACGCGGCGACCGTCATCGGCCAGCATCGCCGTGGGTTTGAACCAGGTGTGGAAGCTGTGGGAGCCGACTTTCGACTCGATGCGACTGAGGACCTGGTCCCAGATGCTGCCAGACATGGCTTGAACCGTGCGGAACCGTCGAACGCGCCAGCTTGCGGGGCGGAGTGCCGGGCGGCCACCGATCGCGTCGAAACGCCCATCAGAGCGCGGATTCCGGACTTTCGCCCCCGTGAGATGCCGTTCCCACGGGCATTTCTCGACACATGGTCTCCGAAACGCCTATCTGATGGCCCTTACGCCCGTTCGCCCCGTGAAAATGGCCGATAAATCGCGCCGTTTGACGATCGACGGCAGAGTTTGTGCCGGTTTTCCACAACCTTTTCCACAGGTGTGGAAAACTTTCGACCGGCGAAACGCGGATCGTAGCATGACGGGCGGTCGCCGATGAGCGCCTGTGGCGCGAGTCTTGGCCTAACTGGACCCGCTTCTGAAGGCAAATCTGCTCCCGCCGAGCTGCGCCGGCCGGCCTCTCCACCGAGCAAAGGCTAGGTGCCCCTTACGGCGAGCGGAGTGAGCCCGCCATTCCCGGCCGATGGCCGGCCCATGTAATGCTAGAATCGGAAGTTTCGCGAGGTTCAGTCGATGGCAAAGGGTGTACGAACGTTTCAGCCAAATAACCGGCGTCGCAAGCGGACCCATGGATTTCTGGTCCGGATGGCGACGAAGGACGGCCAGCAGGTTTTAAAGCGGCGTCGCGCCAAGGGCCGCAAGCGGCTCACGGTGTCCGACGAGCGCTGAGCGACACTGCGCTGGCGAGGCGATCTCGCCAGGGCGGCTCCGACTCGGCATGGTGGCGTTTCGTCCGCAGGAACACATCCGGCGGCGCCGTGAGTTCGAGCAGGCTTACGACAGCGGCGCCAAGCTCAACGGGCGGTACATGACGCTGTTCGTGAGAGCCAACGCCAACGGTCATCCGCGTCTGGGCATTGCCGCCACTCGGAAGATTGGCGGTGCCGTCATCCGCAATCGGGCCAAGCGATTGGCGCGCGAGTTGTTCCGTCATCACAAGCCTTCCGCGAACCTGGACATCGTCGTTATCCCACGCCGCGAATTCCTTGATGCGTCATTCCCCACTCTCGAGCGCGAGTTCAGTGCCCTTGTGGAGCGCGGCGTCACCGCTCCACCCCGGAGCAAACCCCGGCCCGGCCGCCCGGCTCGCCCTCGGGCTGATCGGTCTGTATAAGAAAACAATTTCACCCTGGCTGGTCGGATCGTGCCGCTTTGTCCCGACCTGCGCCGATTACACCGCTGAAGCGATAGCCCGGCACGGACTTCTCCGAGGAGGCTGGCTGGGCGCGCGCCGCCTGAGTCGTTGTCACCCGTTCGGCGGCCATGGGCTCGACCCGGTACCGCCCACCTTGAACGCCAGCGGTCGAGCCACCAACTCTCATCGCCACTCCTAATGGAACGCCGCGTCCTGCTCGCCATCTCGCTCTCTTTCCTGGTCCTCTTCATGTACCAGGCGTTCGTGATGCCTCCCGCGCCGCCAGAAACGGCCGGGAACGTCAGCGTCCAGCAAGCTTCCACGGGCCTGCCGCCGTCGGGAATGGCCGCGGGCAACCAGTCGGTGGGGATGCCTGCTCCGCCGCCCGTACCCGAAGCGGCGGTTGTCGGTGAGTCGACAGAACGCGACATCGTCATCGAGACACAGAAGGTGCGCGCCGTCTTCACGAATCGCGGCGCCCGCCTGAAGGATTGGCTGCTGAAGGACTACAAGGCCGATAGCGGTCAGCCGCTGGACCTCGTGCCGGGCTCGGCGACCATTCTGCCGTTCACGCTGCGACTGGACGACGCGGCGGCGACTGCTCGACTGAACGACGCCCTGTATCGCGTGTCAGGTGCCAGCGGGACAACAGTCGATGCCACCGCGCAGAACGTCACGCTGACGTTCGAAGTCGAGCTCGCCGATGGCTGGCGGGCCCGCAAGGTGTTTGCCTTCGAGCCGCAGTCGTACGTCGTCACGGTGACGACGTCGGTGCAGCAAGGCACGCAGGCGGTGAACCCCACGGTGGAGTGGGGCCCGGGACTGGGCGACGACATCGCGCAGACGCCGCCCGGATCGTTCTTCTCGCCGAACTACGTCTACAAGGCGCAGGGAATCCTGTACGCGGACGGCAGCGTCGAGCGCATTCCGGCCACGACGATCGGCAACGGCCTCGTCCGCGAGGGACAGCCCCGCTGGGTCGGCATCGACGACCATTACTTCATCAGCGCCATCCTCCAGCCGCCGGTTGGGTTGCGGGTCGAGTATCGCCACCACGTGATGCCGACGACGGCGAACCCTCCGATCGGCGCCGATTACGTGTTGTACGCGGTGAAGTTTGCCGCGCCGGCGGAGAGCGTGCGCTATTACGTCGGGCCCAAGCAGTTCGACATCATGCAGCCGCTGGACCCGGAGTTCACGCGCGCCATCTATTTCGGCATGTTCGACTGGCTGGCGGTCCCGCTGTTGAAGGGCCTCAAATGGGTCCACGGCTACGTCGGCGACTGGGGCTCGTCGATCATCGTCCTCACCATCCTGATCAACCTGGCGATGTTCCCGCTTCGCCACAAGAGCGTGGTCTCGATGCGGCGGATGCAGGAACTGCAGCCGCAGATGAAGGCGATCCAGGATCGTTACGCGAAGTACAAGATCACTGACCCGGAACGCCAGAAGATGAACTCCGAGGTCATGGAGTTGTACAAGGCCAAGGGCGTCAACCCGGCGAGCGGGTGCGTGCCGACCTTGCTGACGATGCCGTTCCTGTTCGCGTTCTACGCGATGCTCGGACAGGCGATCGAGATTCGCGGCGAAGGTTTCCTCAACTGGATACCGGACCTGTCGCGCTCTGATCCGTTCTACATCACGCCGATGTTGATGGGCCTGACGATGTTCTGGCAGATGAGGATCCAGCCAGCCACCGCCGACCCGACGCAGCAGAAGGTGATGATGTTCATGCCGGTGATGGTGACCGTCACGATGCTGTTCGCGCCCGCGGGACTGGTCATCTACTGGCTCATGAGCAACGTCTGGGGCATCGGGCAGCAGTACTTCACGAACTATCTGATTGGCCCGGCGAAAGTGCATAATGTCCGCCCGCCGGCGGCGTCCAGAGCGAAGGACCCGAGCGGCAAGAGCAACGTCAGCTGAGAGCGAGACCGAGCATGGCTACACCCGACGAGATTGGCGCGTTTGTCGAGAAAGTCGTTGCCGCGATGGGCTTGAACCTCAAGGCCGAGGCGGAAGAAATGCCCGACGGCCTCCGGATTAACCTGACCGGCGACGATGGATCGGTGCTGATTCGGCGGCAGGGCGAAGCGCTGAGCGCGCTTCAGCACGTCGTGGCGGCCGTGTTCCGCAGCGACGTCGACGAGCGGCGCCGCCTGGTCGTCGATTGTCAGGGCTACCGGAAGAGCAAGGACGCTGAGCTGAAGCAGATGGCGCGGTTCCTTGCCGAGAAGGCACGCGACAGCGGTCTCGCCCAGGAGATCGGTCCACTGAATCCGTACGAGCGCCGCATCGTCCACCTGGCGGTGGGCGAAGTCGAATCGGTCTCTTCGGAGAGCATCGGCGACGCGTTCGAAAAGACCGTGATCATCTCAGTTAAGTAACACGCACCTTACGGTGCCTAGAGTGCCTTGGTTCCTAGGGTGCCTAAAGTGCTGGTGCCTAGTGCACCAAACACGGCGCACAGTGCGTCTTGCTCTCGTCGAGGTGCTCTGATTTTGTGCAGTGCCGCACCCTTGACACCGCGCACTCTCACGGCACATTTAGCACCAGCACTTGGCACCCGGCACCAATAGGCACCATAGGCACTCTCCACAGTTCAGCGAATGTTCCGCACCGACGACACGATCGTCGCCGTCGCCACGCCGCCCGGGCGGAGCGGGATCGGCATCGTTCGACTGAGCGGGCCTGCGGCAGCAACGATTGCGTGCGCGCTGATCGGGCGGACGCTGCCGCTGAAGCCGCGGTACGCGACCTTCGCTCGCGTCGAGACGACAGCGGCTCAATCCGATCGCCACAGCCTGACGCCAACCGCGATCACGGCCCATGGCATCGGCGATCAGGTCGTCGTCACCTTCTTCCAGGCCCCGCATTCGTACACTGGCGACGATGTGGTGGAGATCGGCGCGCATGGAAGCCCGGTGGTGTTGCAGCAGTTGCTGCGGGCGGCAACCGAGCGTGGGGCGCGGCTCGCCGAGCCCGGCGAGTTCACGCTTCGCGCCTTTCTCAACCATCGCATCGATCTGGTCCAGGCCGAAGCCGTCGCCGATTTGATCGACGCGGTTACGCCGCTTCAGGCGCGCGCCGCGTTCGACCAACTCGAAGGGACGCTCACCGCCGCGATCAGGGAGATCGAGCAGCGACTCTTCGACCTGCGAGCCCG
The DNA here is from genome assembly GCA_963841895.1 of uncultured Acidobacteriota bacterium. Classification (GTDB taxonomy): domain Bacteria; phylum Acidobacteriota; class Vicinamibacteria; order Vicinamibacterales; family UBA2999; genus JACCSI01. The sequence goes on along the minus strand of CAWJEO010000038.1, from coordinate 194,778 downwards.
ACTCGAGGCCTCGCTCGATTTTCCGGACGAGGGCTATCACTTCGTCGATCGCGAGGCGGTTCACACCGAAGTCGCCGCGATCGGTGAAAGCGTCGAGCGCCTGCTGTCGCGGGCGGCGCAAGGGCGCATGATCCGCGAGGGCGCGCAGGTCGCGATCGTCGGCACACCCAACGTCGGGAAGTCGAGCCTGTTCAACGCCCTCCTCAACGCGAATCGCGCCATCGTCACCGACATTCCCGGCACGACGAGAGACCTGCTGACAGAGCGACTCGACCTGCGGGGACTCTCGGTCGGCCTCGTCGATACCGCGGGCATTCGGGTGCCGGTCGATCGCGTCGAGGAAGAAGGCATCCAGCGGGCGCGTCAGGCAGCCGAGATCGCCGACGTCACCGTGGTCGTGATCGACGGCTCACGCGAGCTGACCGGCGCCGATCGCACGTTGCTGACGCAAACGGCATCGCGTGCAAGCGTGGTCGCCGTCAACAAGAGCGATCTCGAGACGCGCGTCGAGAAGGGATCGATCGACGGGGCGATCACGCTGTCGGTGAAAACGGGCGAAGGACTTGGGGCGCTCGTCGATCGACTGGTTGATGTGCTCGGCGGCGTGGGCGATCTGCGTGACGCGCCGCTTGTCAGCAACGTCCGCCACATCTCTCTTCTGACCCAGGCGGCCGGCGCGCTCGAACGTGCGCGCGCGTCGGTTGCAGCTGCTGATCCCGTGTCAGAAGAATTTCTTCTCGCGGATCTGCAAGACGCCGCCGCGGCGCTCGAAGAGATCACCGGTCAACGAACCAGCGAAGACTTGCTCCGTCACATCTTCGAGCGTTTCTGCATCGGCAAGTGAGCATCAGATCTCGCAGATCTGGTGATCTGCTGATCTGGCGATCTGGTGATCTGGTGATCTGGTGAGCGCAGGCTCTCAGCGTTCACACCCTCATCACGATTGCGATAAGTTGGAACGGCCACAAGGATAATTAAATAAGCAAAAGGCACAAATAGTCTAAATTAGATAATGAAATTAGATGTAATTGTCATCGGCGCTGGGCATGCGGGAGTCGAAGCGGCCTGGGCGGCGTCCCGTCTGGGCTGCTCAGTGGGGCTCTGCACGCTCGACCGGCAGACCGTCGCCCTGATGCCCTGCAATCCAGCCGTCGGCGGAACCGCTAAAGGCCATCTAGTCAAGGAGATAGACGCTCTTGGTGGACTCATGGGCAGGGCTATCGATGCGACCGGCATCCAGTTCAAAGTGCTCAACCGGAGCCGCGGCCCTGCTGTCTGGTCACCGCGAGCCCAGGCCGACAAGCGGCGGTACGGACAGTGGGTCCGCAGTGAGCTCGAGCGTCAGTCTGGGATCGAATGGATTCTTGGCCGGGCTGGCCGAGTTCTGGTTGAAAGCGGCCGCGTTGTCGGGTTGGAACTGGAGGATGGGTCACGTTTCACCTGCCGATCGCTGGTGATCACGACGGGGACGTTCCTCAACGGGCTCACGCACGTCGGTCGCGAACAGCGCCCGTCTGGTCGAGCCGGCGAGCCGCCGTCGCGCGACCTTGCCGAGTCGGTGAAATCGTTCGGTTTCGAATGGGGCCGGTTGAAGACTGGGACGCCGCCTCGATTGGCGAGGCGCTCGATCGATTTCGACCGATGTGTTCGGGACGGCGTGTTCCACGTGGAACGTGGCGACGAACGACCGGAGCCGTTCTCGTTCACGGCGACCTCGCCTCCTCGAAACGAGATCGTCTGTCACTTGCTGCATACCTCGGACGAAGTGCACCGAATGGTGCGCGAGAATATTGGTGAGTCACCGCTCTTCAACGGGCAGATTGCCGGGATCGGCCCACGCTATTGCCCGTCCCTGGAAGACAAGATCATGCGGTTTCCGGACCGCGAGCGGCACCAGCTGTTTCTCGAGCCGGAGGGTCTGGACGTTGAGGAGATCTACGTCAATGGGCTTTCGATGAGCCTTCCTGCACCCCTCCAGGCACGGATCGTCCAGGCGCTCCCCGGTCTCGAAAACGCAGAGATGCTTCGTCCCGGCTACGCGGTTGAATACGACTTCGTTCAGCCGACGGAGCTGACGCGCGGCCTTGAAACCCAGAGAGTGTCCGGGCTCTTCCTGGCTGGCCAGATCAACGGGACCTCAGGCTACGAAGAGGCAGCCGGCCAGGGACTCATTGCGGGCTTGAACGCCGCCCGAAACGCCCGTCGCCAAAGCCCCGTCGTCCTGGACCGCGCCGAGGCCTACATCGGCATCATGATCGACGACCTGGTGACAAAGGGCTGCCTCGAGCCGTATCGCATGTTCACCTCCCGTGCCGAGCATCGGCTCCTGCTCCGCGTGGACAACGCGGACCTCCGTCTCACGCCGCGCGGCCGGGCCGTTGGGATGGTAGACGACGAGCGGTGGCAGAGATTTGTTGACCGTCAGGGACGGTACGAGCGGAACCTGACGACGTTGGAGAAAACGGCAGTCCGGACGTCGATTGGCGCGCGGGTCGCGGCCGCAAAGGCACTCCGTCAGCCAGAAGTCCGATTGGAGGACCTGGTGGCGAGGGGCGAGGTTGCGCTCGATTTGAGCGAATCCGACCGCGACCTCGATGTTGTGTCGGTTGAAACCGCCGTCAAGTACGCCGGCTATCTCGAACGACAGACGCAGGTTGTCGAAAGGGATCGGCGGCAGGAGCACACGCCGATTCCCACGGATTTCCAGTTCGATTGCGTTCCTGGGTTGTCTCGCGAGTTGATCCAGCGATTCACTCAGGTCCGCCCGGAAACCCTTGGGCAGGCCCTCCGCATCCCAGGGGCGACGCCAGCCGCTGTCGCAGTGGTATCCGCCTTCCTTCGTCGCGGACGCCAGACGGCCGGGGTTTCTGAGGCCGCGGGGTGAACCGCGAGTTCCGCGACCGTCTCCGGCGGCACGCGCGCAAGGCCGGTCTTGATCTCCCCGCCGACCTGGCCGACTCGCTCGGGCGCTATTTCGAGCTCCTTGCGAAGTGGAACGCGAAGATCAACCTCACGTCTTTCCGCCTCGACCCGAGCGGCCAGGACGAAGCCGTCGATCGACTGCTGATTGAGCCGCTCGTGGCGGCGCGCCACGTTCCGCCGACTGCGCAGACGGTCATCGACATCGGCTCCGGCGGTGGCTCGCCGGCTATCCCGTTCACGCTGGCGGTCCCCAGGTTACGGCTGCGGATGGTGGAGTCGAAGACGCGAAAGGCTGTCTTCCTCCGGGAAGCGATCCGCGAACTTGGAATGGGCTTCGCGGAGGTCGAGACTTCTCGGTTCGAGGAGCTCCTGGCTCGTCCCGAGCTCCACGAGAGTCTCGACCTCCTGACGATTCGCGCGGTCAGGATCGAACCCCGCACCCTCTTCACTCTTCAGGCATTCTTGCGGCCCGGCGGTCACCTTTTCCTGTTCCGGGGTCCCGGCGGAACGGACGTGGCCGATGCGACCGGCATCCCCCTCACCTGGACCGCCACCTATCCTCTCGTCGAATCTCTCCGCTCCCGCCTCGTCGTCTTGCAGAAATCGCGACTCGGACGCTGAAAGTTCCACGTGGAACAACCTGCTATCGGCGCATTCCTTTTGCCTCCGCCAGCGGAGCTTGCGAATCGCTCGGAGGCGGCGTAAGCTGTCGGCGACGTTCGCGACGCGATCAGCACGTATTGTTTAGGGTTAATACCAGAATGATGCCGCCTGAGTTGGCCGACTCCAAATCGGCCCCTAACAATAACCATAAACCATTGCAGGGAAAGGTGATAGCCGTCACGAACCAGAAGGGCGGCGTCGGTAAGACCACGACCGCCATCAACGTCGGAGCCGCCTTCGCACTCGCAGGTCATCCAACGCTGGTCGTTGACGTCGACCCCCAAGCCAATGCGACGAGCGGTCTGGGACTGAAGGGACAAACCGGCCCGGGCGGTTCCATCTATCAGGCTCTGACCGCCGACAACGCGTCGGCCGACGACTTCATCCTTGCCACCAGCGTCGCGAACCTGTTCCTGATCCCGGCAACCCGCGATCTCGCCGGCGCCGAGATCGAATTGATCCCGCTCGCCGATCGCGATCGGCGTCTCCGCACCTTGCTCGAGCCGCTGCGCGCGCGCTTTCAATTCATCCTGATCGATTCACCACCCTCGCTCGGCTTGCTCACCCTCAACGCGCTCGTTGCGGCCGACAGCGTGCTCATCCCGCTCCACTGCGAGTACTTCGCGCTCGAAGGACTGGCCGACCTCGTCGCCACGCTGCGCCGCGTCCGCATCGCGCTCAATCCGCCGCTCGACATCGAAGGCGTCCTGCTCACCATGAACGACGAGCGCACCAACCTCGGGCAACAAGTCGCGCGCGACGTCCGCGAATTCTTCAAGGACAAGGTCTACCGCACGGTCATCCCGCGCAACGTCCGGCTCGCCGAAGCCCCGAGCCACGGGCAGCCGGCGATGACCTACGACGCAAAATCACGCGGTGCCGAAGCCTACGCCGCGCTCGCTCGCGAAGTGCTCGCAGGCAACAAAGTCGCGTGAACCAGAGGAACGTCATGACCTCCGATCGCAAACCCGCTCTCGGCAAGGGATTGAGCGCGCTCATTCCCGACGCGGCGGACACGCTCTCCACCCCGCGCGCGACGCTCGAGATCGACATCGACCTGCTCTCGCCAAACGACTACCAACCGCGCACGCATGTAGACGACGAGCGGCTGCAGGATCTCGCGCGATCGATCCAGGCCAACGGCGTGATTCAGCCAATCGTCGTGCGCCGGACCGACGACGGCCGCTATCACATCATCGCGGGCGAACGTCGCTGGCGCGCCTCACAGCTCGCCGGGCTCGCCAAGGTTCCCGTTGTCGTCAAGGAGATCGGCGCCGGCGAAAAGAAACGCCGCCTCGAGATGGCGCTGATCGAGAACATCCAGCGCGAGAACCTCAATCCGATCGAGGAAGCCCAGGCGTACCAGAAGCTGGTCGATGAGTTCGGCCTGCGCCAGGAAGACATTGCCACCCAGGTCGGCAAGGATCGATCGTCGGTCGCCAACATGTTGCGGCTGCTGCGGCTGCCCGGCGAAGTGCAGGCCGAGGTCGCATCGGGCCGGCTGTCGATGGGACACGCACGGGCGATCGTGGCGCTCCCGAACGAGGCCGATCAGCGCCGCATCGCCCGCGACGTCGTTTCACGCCAGCTCTCGGTCCGCGAGACGGAAGCGATCGTCAAGAAGGCGTCGGCGCCCGACGCCCCGGCGACGAAACTCGACACCGCGAAGACGAAAGACGTCCATACGCGCGCCGCCGAAGACCAGCTCCGCCTCGCGCTCGGCACCAGCGTCGAGATCAAGCGGCGCGGCAAAGGCGGCAGCGTCGAGATCGCCTTCACCAATGAAGACGAGCTGCAGAGAATCTACGAGTACCTGACCGAGCGCTGATCCGGCGTGCGGAACCCGGTCGCCCGAGCGAACTGTCTGCGGCGCATCGCTCAGGCCGCCGCAGCGCGCGTCCCGACTGTGTGCCTCAGCAAAACCGCGGTTGATTCACCTGTACAATCCGTCACATGTCGATGTTCGCGAGCAAGAAGCGGCTCACGGAACGCGTCAGCTGCGCCGGTTGAGCGAGCAAACTCGCCCCTGGCGAGCTTGCTCAGGTTCTGAGCGTCCTGCCCTCGCAGACCGATCCGCGAGTCCTCGTCGATTTCAGGACTCATGACGATGCCGGTGTGTACGCGTGGGAGGGAGGCCCGGCGCTGGTCCAGACCGTGGACTTCTTCACGCCGATCGTCGACGACCCGTATGTGTACGGACAGATCGCGGCCGCCAACGCGGTGAGCGACGTGTATGCGATGGGCGGTCGGCCGCTGACCGCACTCGCGATCGCGGGGTTCCCGAAATCAGGTCTGGATCACGAGGAGATTGGCGCGATTTTCAGAGGTGGCTTCGACAAGCTGCGCGAAGCCGACGTCGCGCTTCTCGGCGGTCACACGGTGCAGGACGAAGAGATCAAGTTCGGCTACGCGGTGACCGGTGCGGTGGATCCCGCGCGCATGTTGACCAACGGCGGCGCGAGACCCGGCGATGCGCTGATCCTCACCAAACCGATCGGGACCGGCGTGATCGGCACGGCGATCAAATTCAATCGCGCCTCGCCAGGATTGGTCGACGCGGCGGTCGCGTCGATGCGCGCGCTCAACCGGACGGCCGCGGAGGCGCTGGCCGCGATCGATGGCGTTCATTCGTGCACCGACATCACCGGGTTTGGCCTCATCGGCCACGCTACCGAGATGGCGGCGGCAAGCCGTGTGACGCTTGGCATCCGCGCGGCGGACGTCCCGGTCTTCTCCGGTGTCCTGGACCTGGTTCGGAAGAACCATTCCGGCGGCATGGCCAACAACCGTGACCACTTCGAGGGTGGCGTCGACATGGCCCGCGACGTGGATGGAGAGCTGCAGGATCTCCTGTACGACCCGCAAACGTCGGGCGGCCTGCTGTTCTCGATCGACCAGCTCCAGACCGACCTAGCTCTGCAACTACTTGAACGGGCAGGAGTTATGGCAAAGCGTGTAGGCGCCGTCAGCCCGTTTGGCGAGAAGCCGCATCGTCGTTAGGTGATTCGCCAGAAACAAACCGCACGTCGCACAGCGCAGGCACCCCGCGTCCCGGACGCCGCACGCAGCCCTCAGTTCTGCACGAGGCACCCTAGCACCGGGCCCCAGGGACCGCTCCAGGAACCAGGAACGATGGGACACGGCCCGGGGTTCTGGGCTATGGTATAAACAGCTGTTTGTGCAATCGTATTTTCTCGGCTAGGGGCGAAGCGCGTTGATTCCTGATCTCTCGGTACTTTGGGTCATTGCGCTCCTGCTCACGTGTACGTATCTCCTCAACACGCTGGTCTTCCAGCCCGTCCTCCGAGTGATCGAGGCGCGGCTGAAGGCAGTATCCGACGCGCGCGACCTGGCGCAGTCGGCGTCGGATCGGGCGACGGCGGCGGCAACGGAGTACGCACAGACGTTGAATGCGGCGCGGTCCGACGTCTATCAGCAGATGGACGAGACGCGGCGTACGGCCCTCGACCGGCGTGCCGCCCTGCTGGCGGAGACGCGGGCCACGGTCGAACGCGAACTGAGCGACGCAACCCGGCGCGTGCAAGAACAGAGCGCCGAAGCGCGCGCCTCTCTCGATCGCGAGGCCGATCAGCTGGCCGGCGCGATCGTCTCGCGCGTGCTCGGCCGCGCGTCGTAGTCACGCCCACCCGGGCACTCACGGGAGTTCAGCACGCGGTTCGACATCATGTTCAGGCCATTCCGGATCAACGCTTGTGAATTAAAGAACAAGGTCGAGCCGGCCCGTCCCGCGGGTCGCGTTCCGCGGGCCCGGTGCGGCTCCGTCGCGCTGCGTGCCGCCCGCGCGTGCTCGCGCTGCGCCATGGTCGCCGCGCTGGCCCTGCGAGTGCGACCGCGTCGACCGCCCAAACGCCTGAGCACCCCGCACCGGCCCCAGCCGCGGCGCCGCACAGCACGACAGCCCCCGCACCCGGCACGCCGCACGCTCAACCCAGCACGGGGGAAAACCACGCCGAGGGCGAATCGCACGGCATGTTCTCCGGCCTCCTGTGGCCGACCGTCAACTTCGTGATTCTCGCCGGCGGCCTCTGGTGGTTCTTCAAGGATCCCGTCGCCGCCTACCTGCGCGACCGCCACACCTCTATCCGGAAGGAGCTCGTCGAGGCGGCCAGCGTGAAATCCGCCGCGGCCGCGCAGCTCGCCGAGATCGATCGCAAGTTGCAGGCGCTCCCGGGCGAGATCGACGCGCTGAAGAAGCGCGGCGTCGAGGAGATTGCCGCCGAAGAGCAGCGCATTGCCGCCCAGGCCGCCGCCGAGCGCGACCGCCTGCTCGAGCAAACGCGGCGCGAGATCGACGTTCAGCTGCGCCTCGCCAAACGCGAGCTCGTTGAACACGCCGCCAATCTGTCGGTGCAGCTGGCCGGCGATCGTTTGCAGCAGCAGATGACGTCCGACGATCAACAGCGGCTGGTCGACCGGTACGTGGACCAAGTGTCACCGCGTCAGGCCTGAGCCCACCATGTCCCTTCGCACCTCTGCCACGCGCTACGCCCGCGCCCTTCTCGACGTCGCGGCCAAGGAAGCGGATCCGGTCCGCGTCGGCACCGAGCTCGAGATGCTGGTCACGGCGATCGCCGAGAACCGCGAGTTGAGCCGAGCGCTCCTGAGCCCGCGCGTGCCGCCGGCGTCCAAGGTGAACGTGGTCCGCGCGCTCGCCGAACACGCCGGCCTGGCGACGCCGCTCGCCAAGCTGCTCGTCCTGCTCGCCGAGCGCGGCCGGCTCGAGCTGCTGCCGGCGCTCCTCGAGGTGTACCGCGAGCGGTTGCTCGCGCACCAGAACATCGTCCGCGCGTCAGTGACCTCGGCGATGCCGCTGTCAGCCGACACGGTCAACAAGCTCGAACATCGCCTGAGCGAGGTGACGGGCAAGCAGGTGCAGCTCGGCGCCGCCGTCGATCCCGCGCTGATCGGCGGAATCGTCACGCGCATCGGCAGCACCGTGTACGACGGCAGCGTGAAGATGCAGTTGCAGAAGATGAAGCAGCAGCTGATCGAGAACGCGTGATCTCCTGAGCCCTACAGAGAACCGAAATGAACCTCAAAGCCGACGAAATTTCCCGAATCATCCGCGAACAGATTGGCAGCTTTGCCGTTGACGTCGACGTTGCGGAAGTGGGCACGGTCACCTCGCTTGGTGACGGCATCGCGCGCCTGCATGGCTGCGAGCGCGCCATGGCCGGCGAGATGCTCGAGTTCCCGCACGGCGTCTTCGGCATCGCGCTGAACCTCGAAGAGGACAGCGTCGGCTGCGTGCTTCTCGGCGAGTATCGCGAGATCAAGGAGGGCGATCCGGTCAAGCGCACCGGGCGGATCATCTCGGTGCCGATCGGTGAAGAGTTGCTCGGCCGCGTGGTCAACGCGCTCGGCCAGCCGATCGACGGCAAGGGCCCCATCCTCACGAAGGAGACGTCACCGATCGAGCGCCTGGCGCCGGGCGTCGTCGCTCGCCAGCCGGTGCGCGAGCCGCTCCAGACCGGGCTGAAGGCCATCGACGGCATGGTGCCGATCGGCCGCGGTCAGCGCGAGCTGATCATCGGCGACCGCCAGACCGGCAAGACCGCGGTCGCGCTCGACACCATCCTCAACCAGAAGAACACCGGCGTCATCTGCATCTACAACGCGATCGGCCAGAAGCAGTCGACGATTGCGCAGCTCGTGCGCACGCTCGAAGAGAACGACGCGCTGCGCTACTCGATCATCGTTGCCGCGGCGGCGTCGGATCCGGCGCCGATGCTCTACATCAGCCCGTACTCGGCGACGGCGATGGGCGAGTACTTCCGGGACAGCGGCCGTCACGCGCTGCTCATCTACGACGATCTCTCGAAGCACGCCCAGGCCTACCGCGAGATCTCGCTGCTCCTCCGCCGTCCGCCCGGCCGCGAGGCGTATCCCGGCGACGTCTTCTACCTCCACTCGCGTCTGCTGGAACGCGCCGCGAAGCTGAACGACGCCAACGGCGGCGGTTCGCTGACCTCGCTGCCGATCATCGAGACGCAGGCCGGCGATCTGTCGGCGTACATTCCGACCAACGTCATCTCGATCACCGACGGCCAGATCTTCCTGGAAGCCGACCTCTTCAACCAGGGCGTGCGGCCGGCGATCAACGTCGGCAACTCGGTGTCGCGCGTCGGCGGCTCGGCCCAGATCAAGGCGATGCGCCAGGTTGCCGGCACGCTCCGTCTCGATCTCGCGCAGTACCGCGAGCTCGCCGCCTTCGCGCAGTTCGGTTCGAGCGACCTCGACAAGGCGACGCAGCAGCAGCTCAATCGAGGCGCGCGCCTCGTCGAGCTGCTCAAGCAGCCGCAGTACCGCCCGCTCGCGGTCGAGCAGCAGGTCGCGATCATCTACGCCGGCACGCAGGGCCTGCTCGACGAGGTTCCGGTCGCGCAGGTCCGCGCCTATGAAGATCAGTTCCATCGCTTCATGGAGACGCGCTTCGCCAACCTCCTTGGCTCGATCCGCGAGAAGAAGAATCTCGACGACGAGATGAAGGGGGCGTTGACGAAGGCGGTGAAGGAATTCAACGAGCAGTTCGCGACTGCGGCCCGCGCCTAGCCTTCTCACGCGCAGGTTGACCAACAACGAACCATGCCGTCACTGATTGACATTCGGCGCCGCGTGCGCGCGGTGAAGTCGACGCAGCAGATCACCAAGGCGATGAAGATGGTGTCTTCATCGAAGCTGCGTCGCGCCCAGGAGCGCATGACGCGCAGCCGCCCGTACGCGCAGGAAATGCTGCGGGTGTTCAACAGCCTGGCGACGCGCACCGACACGGCGCGGCACGTCCTGCTGCAGGAGCAGCCGGGGCAGCGGCCGCTGCTGATCGTGATCACCGCCGACCGCGGGCTGGCGGGCAGCTTCAATGCCAACGTCATCAAGGGCGCGGCGGAATTCATCACCTCGCGCCCGAAGGACGAGAACCGCGACGTCGCGCTGGCGCTGGTCGGACGCAAGGGCCGTGATTTCTTCATGCGGCGCGGCTTCGATGTGCGCTATGAGGAAGTCGGGCTGTTCCAGAACGTCAAGTGGTCGCACGCGCAGGCCATTGCCAACACGGCGATCGGGGAATTCCTGGCGCCCGACATCGGGTCGGTCTACCTGGTCTACAACCAGTTCAAGTCGATCATGTCGCAGCAGGTCGTGATCGAGCGGCTGCTGCCGATCGCCAAGCTCGAGCAGGAGCCGTCGGCGGCGGCCATCGACTACCTGTTCGAGCCGTCGCCCGAGGAGCTCTTGAACACCCTCCTGCCCTTCCACGTGTCGGTGCAGGTCGCTCGTGCGCTGCTCGAGTCGTCGGCGGCCGAGCACGCGGCGCGGATGACGGCGATGGACAGTGCGACGCGCAACGCCAAGGACATGGTGGACCGGCTGACGCTCTACATGAACAAGGTGCGGCAGGCGTCGATCACGCGCGAGATCATCGAGATCGTTGCGGGAGCGCAATCGGTGTAAGAGCGGCTATCAGCCATCGGCCTTCAGCTCTCAGCGCTGACAGCCGAGAGCCGAGAGCCGATAGCGAGCGAAGCGAGATACTCACATGGCAACAGCGACAGCGAGCGAAGCGAAGGTCGGCAAAGTCATCCAGGTCATCGGCCCGGTGGTCGACGTCGAGTTCGAGGGCGGATCACTGCCCGCGATTTACAACGCCATCAGGATCACCGGGACCGTCGCCGGCGCGACCGTGGACATCGTCTGCGAGGTGCAGCAGCACCTGGGCGAGAATCGCGTGCGCGCGGTGGCGATGAAGCCAACCGACGGCTTGCAGCGCGGCATGGAGGCGATCGACACGCGGCGCGCCGATCACGGTGCCGGTCGGCGCCGCGACGCTGGGCCGGGTGCTCAACGTCCTTGGCGAGCCCGTCGACTTTCCCGATCGGCCGGTCAACGCGACCGAGCATTGGCCGATTCACCGCGCCGCGCCGACGCTCGAACAGCAGTCGACCGAATTGAAAATGTTCGAGACCGGCATCAAGGTCATCGACCTGCTCGAGCCGTATCTCACCGGCGGCAAGATCGGCCTCTTCGGCGGCGCCGGGGTCGGCAAGACCGTCATCATCATGGAGCTGATCCACAACATCGCCTTGAAGCACGGCGGGGTGTCGGTGTTCGGCGGTGTCGGCGAACGCACCCGCGAGGGCAACGACCTGTGGCTCGAGTTCCAGGAATCGGGCGTCATCGACATGAAGGACCTGTCGAAGTCGCGTGCGGCCCTGGTTTACGGCCAGATGACGGAGCCGCCCGGCGCCCGGCAGCGCGTCGGATTGTCCGCGCTGACGGTTGCCGAGTATTTCCGCGATGCCGAAGGCAAGGACGTACTCCTCTTCATCGACAACATCTTCCGCTTCACGCAGGCGGGCTCCGAAGTGTCGGCGCTTCTTGGCCGCATGCCGAGCGCCGTCGGCTACCAGCCGACGCTCCTCACCGAGATGGGCGAACTGCAGGAGCGGATCACGTCGACGAAGAAAGGCTCGATCACCTCGGTGCAGGCGATCTACGTCCCCGCCGACGACTACACCGACCCGGCGCCGGCGACGACGTTTGCGCACCTCGATGCGACGACGAACCTGTCGCGCCAGATCGCCGAGCTGGGTATCTACCCGGCCGTGGATCCGCTGGCGTCAACCTCGCGCATCCTCGATCCGCGCGTGGTCGGTGACGAGCATTACAACGTCGCGCGCCAGGTCAAGCAGATCCTGCAGCGCTACAAGGATCTGCAGGACATCATCGCGATCCTCGGTATCGACGAGCTATCCGAAGACGACAAGCTCACCGTGTCGCGCGCGCGCAAGATTCGCAATTTCCTGTCCCAGCCGTTCTTCGTCGCGTCCCAATTCACGGGACGCGAAGGGAAGTACGTGACGATCGCCGACTCCATCAAGGGCTTCAAGGAGATCGCCGAAGGCAAGCACGACGGCATCCCGGAGCAGGCGTTCTATCTGCAGGGCACGATCGAGGAAGTCCTCAAGAACGCCGAATCGATGAAGAGCTGAACATCTGGCGATCTGGTGATCTGATGATCTGGCGATCTGAAGCGCCAGAGGCAGGTCCCGGTTCCTAGATCACGAGATCACCAGATCATCAGATCACGAGATCATCTGATGGCTTTACCGACAAAACTGACTCTGAGCATCGTCACACCCGACCATTCGATCACTCATGAGGTCGACGAGGTCGCGCTGCCGGGGCAGGAAGGCGATTTCGGCGTGCTGCCGGGGCACACGCCGCTGTTTGCCGGCCTGCGGACGGGCGTGATGTGGTACCGGAAGGGCAACGAGAAGCACGTGCTCGCGGTGTCGGTCGGGTTCGCCGAGGTGCTCCCCGATCGAGTGACAGTGCTCGCGCAGGTGGCGGAAAGCGCCGAGGATCTCGACCAGGCACGGGCCGAGGCCGGGATGGCGCGCGCCGCGGAAATGCTGCAAGCCGGCCCGATGGAGATGGACTTCGAACGGGCGCGGCTGTCACTGCTGCGCACGCTCCAGCAGCTGCAGGCCGAGTCGCGACGAGGCGTGTCGCACTGAGTGCTTCACAATCTCAGCGCCCTCGTTCGCTATCGCGGACTCATCCAGACGCTCGTCGCTCGTGATCTGAAAGCTCGTTACCGCGGGTCGGTGCTGGGCTTTTTCTGGTCGTTCATCAATCCGCTTCTGCTCCTTCTGATCTACTCGTTCGTCTTCACGACGGTCCTGCCGCGTGCCGACTCCATGGGCCTGGAGCCGTACGCGCTCTTCATGTTCTGCGGGATCCTGCCGTGGACCTGGTTCTCGTCGTCGATCCTCGAGTCGTCCAACGTCCTGATCTCGAACGGCAACCTGATCAAGAAGGTGCTGTTCCCGGCGGAGGTGCTCCCCATCGTCACCGTCGTAGCGAACATGGTGCACTTCTTCCTCGGACTCCCGATTCTGGCGGCGTTCCTGATCTACTATCAGCGGCCGCTCGACCCGCTCGAACTGTTGTGGTTTCCGGTGATTGTGTTCGTCCAGTTCGTTCTGCTGCTCGGGCTGTCGCTCTTTGCCGCGGCGCTGACCGTCCACTTCCGCGATCTGAAGGACATTCTCGGCAACCTGCTCACGCTCTGGTTCTTCGCGACGCCGATCATCTATCCGATGACCGAAGCGCCCGAGAAATACCGCTGGCTGCTGAACCTGAATCCGATGACGCACCTGGCGATCTCGTATCAGGAGGTGCTGTTCTATATCGGTCCGCACGTGCACTGGCGCTGGCTGATGGTGCTGCTCGCCGCGTCGGTCGGGGTATTCCTCGCCGGCTATTTCGTGTTCGATCGTCTGCGCGACTCGTTTGCGGAAGAAGTCTGATGAACGCCGCGATTGACGTCACCAACCTCTCGAAGATCTACCGCCGCTACGCGCGGAAGAAGCAGTTTGCGACCTTGAAGTCGGCCCTGCTGAAGGGCAGCCTGATTCGCGACCTGCAGCCCGACGAAACCTTCCCTGCCTTGCGCGGCGTCTCGTTCTCCGTGCCGAAAGGCTGCACCTACGGCATCATCGGCCAGAACGGATCCGGGAAGTCGACGCTGCTCAAGTGCGTCGCCGGCATCACGCGGCCCAACGAAGGCACGGTCAAGGTCGACGGCCGGATTTCCGCCCTCATCGAACTGGGCGCCGGGTTTCACCCCGAGATCTCCGGTCGTGAGAACGTCTTCATCAACGGGATCATGCTGGGCCTGTCGAAACGCGAGATCACCAAGCGCTTCGACGAGATCGTGGACTTCGCCGAACTCAAGGATTTCATCGACGCGCCGGTCAAGACCTACTCGTCCGGCATGTACATGCGGCTCGGATTCGCGGTCGCGATCAACGTCGATCCGGATGTTCTTCTCATCGACGAAGTGCTCGCGGTTGGCGACCAGGCGTTCACGGCGAAGTGCCTCGACAAGTTTGCCGAGTTCCGCCGCCGCAACAAGACCATCCTGCTCGTTACGCACTCACTCGACCTCGTCGAGAAGTTCTGCGACCGCGCGCTGTGGCTCAAGCAGGGCCAGACGCTGGCCGAAGGCGAACCCAAACGGGTCGTCGCGACTTACCTGATCGACGTCGAGAAAGCCGAAGAAGCGCAGCTCGCGCGAGACGAGGCGACGGCCGCGGCACACGTGCGCGCCGCGCCGGTATCGGCAGCCGACCAGCCGCCGCCAGCCGACGTCGTCTCCACGCCCGCGGACATGTTTCAGGCGACCGAAGGCCGCTGGGGGTCGCGCGAGATCGAGATCACGGAAGTCACCCTCCTCGACGCTGCAGGCGCGCCGGCCCACGTCTTTCACTCCGGCGGCGCGATGGAGATTCGCCTGCGCCTGCGCAGCCACCAGCCGACCAGCGATTTCGTGTTCGGGATCGGTCTCTTCAACGCTGACGGCGTGTGCTGCTACGGCACCAATACGAACATCGAGGAGCTCGAACCGGCCAGCATCAGCGGCGAGGGCGAGATCCGCTTTCAGATCGGACGGCTCGATCTGGTCGACGGGACCTACAAGATCGACGTCGCCGCGCACCGGCTCGACGGCTATCCCTACGACTACCATCGCCTGCTCTACACCTTTCGGGTGAAATCGCGGACGCGGGACGTCGGCATCTACCGTCCGGATCACCGCTGGGAGTTCACGCCGAACATCCAGTTCAAGCGGGCCGCCGACGAAAAGTAGCCATGGTGCTGTCGCGGCAGGAGGCCGCCGCCTGGGTGACCGAACAGCGGACGCACGGCCGCCGCATCGTGTTCACCAACGGGGTGTTCGACCTTCTCCACCCCGGCCATACCAGATATCTGGCCGAGGCGCGCCGCTTCGGCGACGTGCTGATCGTCGCCGTCAACTCGGATCGGTCGGCGCGTTCGTTGGCGAAAGCAGCCGACCGGCCGATCCTTCCAGAAGCTGAACGCGCAGAAGTTCTCGCTGGCCTCGCGGTCGTGGATGCCGTCACCATCTTCGACGAGTCCACGCCGCATGAGATCGTCGCCACGCTGCAGCCCGACGTGCTCGTCAAAGGCGCCGATTGGGCGCCGGGCACGATCGTCGGCGCCGACATCGTCGAGGCCCGCGGCGGCCGCGTCGAGCGGGTACCGCTGGCGGAGGGTTATTCCACGACGACCCTGATCGAACGCGCGCGCCGGACCGTCGAATAGCGACTCGGGTTCCACCACTGGCGCCGAGCTGTTCGAAGCCTGACGCCAGGAAGCCGCCGGTACGGGACAATAAGAAGATTCGCGTGAACGCCCGGGCCCGACGATCGGGTTCCGGGCGACGTGTCTGTACGCATGTCGACTGCTACTTCCCTCTCCGTCCGCGCCATCTTCAACAAAGCGATAGCGCAGACCGGCATCTCCGGTTCGCGGGCGCTTTCAGGCCTGACGGCGCCGGCCAAGGCACTCGCCGTCGCGGCCGCGGCGCACTCGTCGCGTGATGCGGTCGTGCTCTACGTCGTCCCGACCGACCCGGACATCGAGAACGCCGTCGCCGATGTGCGGTTTTTTCTCGGCGTGCTCGAGGCGATGTCGGACGCCGCGGCTGATGCCAGCGTGCTGCCGTTCCCATCGCACCAGGTCGATCCGTATCGCGGGATGGTGCCGCACTTCCGGGTGACCTCGGCGCGCGCCCGTGCGCTACACGCCGGCGCGCTCGGAGCCGCCCGCGTTGTGGTGGCGTCCGCTCATGCGCTCCTCCCTCGATTGGCGGCGCCGGAATCCGTGCTCGCGACGTCTTTCGACCTGCGTCCCGGCGTCGAAGTTGACCCACTGGCGCTGGCGGACATCCTGGTGAGCGGCGGCTACGAGCGTCAGGATCCCGTGGACGAGCACGGCGAGTTCTCGGTGCGCGGCGGCATCCTCGACGTCTTTCCCGCCGGCGAAGCCGCACCGGTCCGCGTCGAGTTCATCGGCGACACCATCGAATCGATCCGCCGGTTCGATCCGGGCACGCAGCGGTCGATCGAGACGCTCGATCAGTTTCAGATCGTGCCGGTGCGAGAACCGGAAGATGCCGACAGCGCAGCGGCTGGCCCGCGTCACACGGTCTTCGACTATCTGCGCGCGTCGAAAGCGCTGCGTGTCGCGCTGTCGGAGCCCGAGGATGTGCGCGGTCAAGTCGAGAAATGGACCGAGCAGGTGGGCGCGTCCTTCGAGGAGCGTGTTGCCGACAAGATGTCGCCTGGCCGCGAGCGTCGGGCGCCGATCGAGCTGATGCTGTCGTGGAACGAGCTCGAACCACGACTCGCGGGCGCGGTCACGCTCGAGGAACTCGCCACCGAACCAGCCTCGGAAGGTTCGGAGGCGCTGCACGTCGGGACCCAGCCCACGCAGGAGTTCAGCGGCCGTATCGCCGACTGGATCAGCGACGTGCGACAAGCGCGCGATCGCGGCGAAACGATTCTGTTCGTCGCCAGCACCCATGGCCGGGCCGAGCGGACGGTGGAACTCCTGCGCGACTACGAGATTCGCGCGCTCCCCGCCGGGCAAGCCGACGAACGCGTCGAGGGCGCGGTCCTCGTCGCCGAAGGCTTCCTGTCCAAGGGTTTCCGCTGGCCAACCGCGGCCGTGCAGCTCTACGCCGAAACCGACATCTTCGAGGAGGAACGGCGGCGGACGACGACCAGCCGCAAGCGATCGCTGGCCGCGACCTTTCTCTCGGACCTGCGCGACCTCAAGGTCGGTGACCACATTGTTCACGTCGACAACGGCATCGGCCAGTTCGTCGGTCTGAAGCAGCTCTCGGTCGGCGCCGGCGACGTCGTCCAGGAGTTTCTCGAGCTGCGCTATCACGGCGACGACAAGCTGTTCGTCCCGGTCGAACGCCTCGACCTCGTCCAGAAGTTCACCGGCGGCCCGCAGCCGACGCTCGATCGGCTGGGCGGAACGTCGTGGGAGAAGGCCAAGACCAAGGTCAAGAAGGCGATGCGCGACATGGCGGAAGAGCTCCTCAAGCTCTACGCCGCGCGTAAAGCGGTGCCGGGCCATGCGTTTGCGGCCGACACGCACTGGCAGGAGGAGTTCGAGGGCGCCTTCGAGTGGGACCTCACGGTCGATCAGGGCACGGCGATTGGCGACATCAAGCGCGACATGGAAGCGGCGACGCCGATGGACCGACTCCTCTGCGGCGACGTCGGCTACGGCAAGACCGAAGTGGCGATGCGCGCCGCCTTCAAGGCGGTCATGGACGGCAAGCAGGTCGCCGTGCTCGCGCCGACAACGGTGCTCGCCTTTCAGCACCTCGAGACGCTGAAGCATCGTTTCGCGGCGTTCCCGGTCCGGATCGACATGATCAGCCGGTTTCGGACGAAGCAGGAGATCAAGGGTGCGCTCGACGCCGCCGCTGCCGGCCGCCTCGACATCCTGGTCGGCACGCACCGGCTGCTCTCGAAGGACGTCCAGTTTCGCGATCTCGGCCTGCTCGTCGTCGACGAGGAACAGCGCTTCGGCGTCGCGCACAAGGAGCGCATCAAGCAGATGCGCAAACGGGTTGACGTCCTGACGATGACCGCGACGCCGATTCCGCGCACGCTCAACATGTCGCTCGTCGGCATCCGCGACATGTCGATCATCGAGACGCCGCCGAAGGATCGCCTGGCGATTCAGACCAACGTCGTCAAGTTCGATCAGGCGGTCATCACGCGGGCCATCCGGAACGAGCTGGCGCGCGGCGGACAGATCTTCTTCGTCCACAACCGCGTCGAGTCGATCTACTCGCTCGGCAATCTGCTCCAGCGGCTGGTGCCGGAGGCGCGAGTCGTCGTCGGTCACGGCCAGATGAGCGAGGATGCGCTGGAACGCGCCATGTACGACTTCGTGGCGCACAAGTTCGACATCCTGTTGTCGACGACGATCGTGGAGAACGGCCTCGACATTCCCAACGCCAACACAATCTTGATCAACCGCGCCGATCGCTATGGCCTGTCGCAGCTCTATCAACTGCGCGGACGGGTTGGCCGAAGCGATCGGCCGGCCTACGCGTACCTGCTCATCCCGCCCGAACAGTCGCTGTCGCCGGTGGCCCGCAAGCGCCTGGCGGCGATTCGCGAGTTCAGCGATCTCGGGAGCGGCTTCCGTGTGGCCGCGCTCGATCTCGAGATCAGGGGCGCCGGCAACCTGCTCGGCGGCGAGCAGAGCGGCCACATCGACACCGTGGGCTTCGAGATGTACATGAAGCTGCTCGAAGAAACGATTCGAGAGCTCAAGGGCGAGGACCTCGAAGACGACGTCCGGGCCACGGTCAACCTCCGCGTGGACTTCCGGATCGACGACAGCTTCGTGCCCGACATGAACCAGCGGCTGATGATCTACCGCCGGATCGCGGCGGCGCGAACCGAAGACGAACTGACGCGGATCATGGACGAAGTCAGGGACCGCTACGGCCCGCCCCCGGTGCCGGTGCTGAACCTCGCCGACTACGGCCGCATCCGCGTCCTGGCCGACGCTCTCCGTGTCGACAGTATCGAACGCGACGGGTCGGTCGTCGTGTTCCGGTTCCGCGAGAAGGCGAACGTCGATCCGGTCAGGCTGGTCCACCTCGTGCGCGAGCGGCCCGACCTGCAGCTCATTCCGCCGGTGTCGCTCAAGCTGGACCTGGCCAAGCCATCGCAGGTCAGCCCGGCCAGCGGTCTCACGCTCAAGCAGGCGCATCACCAGCACCTCGCAAAGGGCGTCCGGCCTCAGCCTGGGGCTGGCTCCCAGCCTTCGGCGTCGATCCGCCGGGTCAAGGCCGAACCGGCATGGTGGACGGCCCGGGCCACGGCCGGGGAGGTGACGCCCGGATTCTCCAAAGCCGAGATCCTCAAGGCAGAGGCCGAGGATCCTCGGGCGCCGGGCGGGATCCTCGAGCGAGTGACCGATCTCCTGGAGGAATTGCGCGAGTCGTAGAAACGCCCGGCTCTTTCAGCCGTCCAGGCGTCAGAACTCAGAGAGCGACCGGGCTCTGCAGCGGCCTCGACCGTACGTGTTAAACTATTTGTTTCCAGGTAATTACCTATGAAATCCCAGGCGTGGATCGGCGCGTTGCTTCTCGTCGCGATCTTTGCGGCCCACCCGCGAGCCGACATCCTCGAACAGATTCTGGTCAAGGTGAACGGCGACATCATCACCAAGACCGAGCTCGAACAGCGGCAGATCTCGGCGCTGCGTCAGCGCGATCCCAACTTCCGCCCCGGTTCCGACGCAGACCTGCAGAAGGCACTCGTCGAAGTGACGCCAGAGGTCATCGTCAACGCCGTCGACGAGTTGTTGCTGATCCAGCGTGGCCGCGAGCTCGGCTATTCGCTGGGCGCCGAGCAGTTCCGCAGCATCGTCGAGAACATCAAGAAAGAGAACAAGATCGAGACGGAAGAGCAGTTTCAGGCCGCACTCAAACAGGAAGGGCTGACGCTCGAGGATCTGCGCCGTCAGATCGAGCGCAACATGCTCGCCAGCCGCGTCCAGCAGGTCGAGGTCATGGGCAAGATTGCCGTGAGCGACGACGAAGTGAAGCAGTACTACGAAGCCAACAAGGACTCCTTCACGACCCAGCCGCAGGTGACGCTCCGCGAGATCCTGATCAACGTGCCGACGAATGAGAAAGGCGTCAACGTCGCCGAAGACGATGCCGCGAAGGCGAAGGCCGAGGACATCCGGAAGCGCGTCGACGCCGGCGAGCCGTTCGCGCGCCTTGCGTCGGACCTGTCGGATTCGGGCTCGAAGGCGAACGGCGGCCTGATCGGTCCGATCAGCCGGTCCGACCTGTCGCCCGAGCTGCAAAAGGAAATTGCGAGCCTCAAGGTCGGCCAGATGACGCGGACGCTACGGACCACGCGGGGCTACCAGATCATCAAGCTCGAGAGCAGCTCCGAGATCAAGACCAAGACGATGGACGAGGCCCGCCCGGAGATTGCGGACCGCGTCGCGGCCCAGAAGCAGCGTGGCCAGATGGTGGTCTACCTCCAGCAGCTCCGCACCCAGGCGATCATCGACTGGAAGAACGAAGAAGTGAAGAAGGCGTTCGAGGTCGGCCTGAAGCAGCAGCAGGCGACCGCACCCACGGCTCAATGACGGCAGAGTGGTTCGCGATCTGGACCAGATCACGACACGAAAAGGCCGTCCGCGATCAGCTCGCGCAGAAGCAGATCGAAGTTTTTCTTCCCACCATCACCAAGTGGAGCCGCTGGAAGGATCGAAAGAAAGCGATCGACTGGCCGCTCTTCCCCGGCTACTGCTTCGCGCGGTTTGACGGCACCGATCGGCTGCCGATTCTCAAGTGCGACGGTGTCGTGACGATCGTGGGGACCGACGGGTTGCCGTCGCCCATTCCTTCGATCGAAATCGATAGCATCCGCCTGCTGATCGACAGCGAGCTTTCCTACGATCCGTGTCCGTTGATCAAGGAAGGCGAGATGGTGGAAGTGAAGAGCGGCCCGCTCAAAGGCGTGGTTGGGCGCCTGGTGCGGAAGGGCGCTCACGCGCGTCTCGTCCTGTCGGTCGATCTGATCGGCCAGGCGGTGAGCGTCGAGGTCGACGCGGCGGACGTGAAAGCGTACTGACACTTGAAGGGATCAGGGGTCAGGGGTCAGGGGTCTCCCTGATCCCTGACCCCTACAAGAATCAGATATGAGGATCGGAACGGTGCCGCTCGAGTCGCCGATGGTTGTCGCGCCGATGGCGGGGATGACCGACACGGCGTTTCGCCGCCTTGTCAAACGGCAGGGTGGCTGCGGCCTCGTCGTGACCGAGATGGTCAGCAGCGAAGGGCTCGTCCGCGGGATCGATCGGACGCTCGAGTACGCCGATACACGGAGGAAGAGCGGCCGGTATCGATTCAGATCTTCGGCGGCGAGCCCGACCGCATGGCCGAGGCCGCGCGCATCGTCGAAGGCATGGGCGCGAACATCGTCGATGTCAACATGGGGTGCCCGGTTCCGAAGATCGCCAAGCACAACGCCGGCTGCTCCCTGATGCGCGAGCCGGAGCACGCCGCCAGCATCATTGCGGCGATGGTCAAGGCGGTGAAGATTCCGGTCACCGTCAAGATGCGGAAGGGCTGGGACGACGACGAGTTGAGCGCGCCCGATGTCGCGCGCCGGGTCGAGGACGCCGGCGCATCGGCAATCACGATCCACGGGCGAACCGCGAAACAGTCGTACACGCGGCCTTGCCGACTGGGAGTTCGTCGCGCGGATTGCCGACGCGTTGACGATTCCGGTTTTCGGTTCCGGCGACTGCATTGAACCCGAGCAGATTGTCGAGCGGTTGCGTCAGGGCGTCAGCGGCGTGTTCGTCGGGCGGGGCGTGCTGCGCAACCCGTGGATCCTCGCGCAGGCGCGCGACCTGCTGACCGGCGGCGCCGCCCGCCAGGTATCGCTCGAGGATCGCGGGCAGTTCCTCCTCGACTACATCGAGCTCCTGCAAGACGAGCGGGTCCACGAACCCGAAGGCTTCCGTCATGTCGCGCCCAAACCGTTAACCGGGATTGCGCCGCGCCACGATCGCTGGGTGATCAATAAGCTGCGCGCGCTCTGCTCGTGGTACACCAAGGGGCTCGAGGGTGGCGCGCAGTTGCGAACCGCCGTGAACAGCGCCCAGTCACTCGCGGAGCTGACCGCGATCATCGAAGACTTCTTCCTGCTGGTTCCAGCGCGCGCCGAGTAACATCTCATCACTCATGTCTGAGCTTGCTCTCGGAATGGCGTGTGCCCGCCTGGGGCCCGCCGCGGCATTCATCGACGGTCCGCGCGGCCAGGCCGCGGCCTGTGAAGAGAATCGACTGACGCGGGCCCGCCAGGTGGCAATGACCGGCCGCCCCGCCCTGGCCATTGCTGAATTACTCGACTTCCTCCAGCGCCGGCCTGAGGACGTCGGGCGTGTGGCGGTGGTCAACAACGAGGATCAATCGGATTGGGCGCAGGATTCTCGCGCCGTCCCAGTCGATGGGCACGTGGCGCACGCTGCCTACGCATTTCACTCGTCGCCGCACGACGAGGCCTACGTGCTCGTCTGCGAGGTGCACCGGTCCTGCGGCTGGACGGCGTGGAAGTTCGCCAGCGGCCAGGCGCCGGTCGAGGTCGGTCAGGGCCTCGGCGCCTTTCCGCTCGCCCGCATTTACGGGACGCTCACCGAGGCGCTGGGGTTTCAAGCGACGCGCGATGAACACGTCGTCGAAGCGCTGGCGCGGGCGGGGAAAGACACCCAAGCTCGACTTGCCGATCTGATCGCGCTGACCGACGACGGCGTGCAGGTGGACCCGACGTTTGCCGACGCGGTCCGCACCGCGGCGAGCGCGTCCGAGAATGTCGTCAAGGACATCGCCGCGTCAGTTCAGCGCCGGCTCGGCGAGTGCCTCGCCGTCTCTGCTCCGCCGCCTTGCCGAAAAGCCGGCGCCCGACGCGTTGTGCCTGTCCGGCGGCCTGTTTTTCAACACCTATTTCACGACCGTCGCCGCGACCTGCGGCGCCTTCGATCGCGTGCACGTCCCTCCGCATCCGGGCCGCAACGGAACTGCCGTAGGTGCCGCCATTCTCGCGGCGTCGCCACGCGGATACCGACGCTGGCGTCTCCGTATCTCGGTCCTGCCTACGCCGATCAGACGATCAAGCAGACGCTCGAGAACTGCAAGCTGTCGTTCGATCTGCAGCGCGAAGATCGACTGATGGACGAGGTGCTGCGCGCGCTGTCACGCGGCCGTCTCGTCGGCTGGTTCCATGGTCGGCTCGAATGGGGGCCACGGGCGCTCGGCCATCGGTCGGTGCTTGCCGATCCGCTCGCGACGCATACGCTCGACAACCTGAACGGCTTCCTCAAGCGGCGGCCGGCGCATCGCACCTACGGCGTCAGCGTCCCGCTGTCGCAGGTGCAGACGCTCTTCGACGGCCCGCCGGCGTCGCCGTTCATGCAGTTCGACTACCGCCCGCGAGACCCTGAGCGGTTTCGCTCGATCCTTCCACCTGGGGTCGAGACGCTGCGCGTGCACACCGTGGATGCCACCGAGCCGCGCTTCCTGCGCCTGCTCGAACTCTGGGGCGACAAGACCGGCACACCGGTGCTCGTGAACACCTCGTTCAACGGCTTCCACGAGCCGCTGGTGTGTTCGCCGCGCGACGCGATCCGCGTCTTCTACGGGACAGGGCTCGACCTGCTCGCACTCGAGAATTTTGTCGTGAGGAAGTAACCCGATCGCTGAAAGCTGAAAGCCGAGAGCCTTCAGTCCAGCAACTCCGCCGTGCGTGCCGGGTCGAGCAGGTCGAAGTCGTACGCGAGAGCGGCTTCAGACGTCGTGTAGAACTGCATCCCGAGTGTTTCGTGCGCCGGGTGGTCGAGGTAGGCGATGAGATCGGCCTTCGAGTCGAACTCGAGGACGGCCACGAAGGGGAACTCGACGGTGTTCATGGCGTCGTACTGACGGCCCATCACGACACGCCGCCCGATCGTTGCGCGTTTGATCTGCGGGATGTCCTTGAGGGCGGCGTCGAGCGCCCCAATGAACGCCGCGCGCTCGGCCGCGGACAATGTCGGCCGCGGGCGGAACAGCACGACGTGCGCGATCACTCGTCGTCACCCCTTGGCTTCTTCGGTGCGCGTCCGCGCGGCGGCCCTCCAGGCCCACGCTTTCCTGGTCCGCTGGGACGGAACGGCGCGCGGCCGGCGCCGGAGCTCTTGCCCCTGGGGCCAGGCCGGCTGCCACCGGGCTTGCTGCCCCACGGCTTGCGATCGCCGCGCTCGGATCCGCCACGCGGCTCGCGGCTGCCGCCGAAGTCGCCTCGCGGCTTCCCCCAAGGCTTGCGATCGGTGGACTCGCCGCGCGGTTTGCCCCACGGCTTCCGCTCAGGACGATCGCCGTCTCGTCGTGGCGGTCGATCCGAGCGCTCGCGCGCAGGGCCTCTGTCTTCGCCGCGCGGTTTCGACCACGGGCGATCGTCGCCGCGTCCGCTGTCTCCACGCGGCGGGCGATCGCGGAAGTCGCCACGTGGCTTACTCCACGGCTTGCGATCGGCGAAGTCGCCACGTGGCTTGCTCCACGGTTTGCGATCGGCGAATCGCCGCGCGGCTTGCTCCAGGGCTTCCGATCGCCACGATCGCCCTCGCGCCGAGGCGGTCGGTCCGGGCGTTCGCGCTCAAACCCGCGATCGTCGCCGCGCGGCTTCGACCATGGCCGGTCGTCGCCTCGTGCTCCGTCCCCGCGCGGTGGACGATCGCGGAAGTCACCCCTCGGCTTCCCCCACGGTTTGCGATCGCCTGTTGGTTTGGGTCCTCGCGGGCGATCACCGTAGGGCCGATCGCCCGACGGGCGCCTATCGCCGAACGGCTTGCGGTCGTCGCGCCCGCGTGGTGGGCGATCGCGCCAGTCGCTGCGCTCGCCGCCGCGCTCCTCGCGCGCGCTGGCAGGCCGCGCTCGATCGCCTCGTGGCCGGACCCTTGGGACGCCACTCACTGCGTTCGCGTCGTTCATCACCGCGCGGCTCCGAGCGTGGACGATCGTCCCGGTCGCGGCGCTCGCCATCGTCGCGTCGTGGCCCGCGAGGTTTGTCGAACCCGCCTCGCGGAGGGTTATCGCGATCGTTGTCGCGGGCGCGTGGACGTGACGGCGGCTTGTCGATCTCGGGCCGCAAGGGATCGCCGTGCGGAGGGGTAAAGGATTCCGGATCGACTGGTTCCTCCGGTCGCGCTAGCTTCTCTTCCCAGCGCGCCCGAATCCCTTGCTTGAACCGCTGCCATTTCGCCTTCTTGGCGTCCTTGTACGGCTGCCGAGGATCGCGATGTTCGCCACCAGGGCGCCAGGTCCGATCGCGCCGCTCGCCGCCGGCCTCGCCGGCTTCGCGCGCCGCGTCGCGCGACTCCCAGAGCTGCCCACGCTCGAACCACTTCATCACCGCGCTCGCATGCTTCTCCTTGAGGCGATTCAGCGTCGGCAGCAGCTCCTCGGGCTCGTGCGCCCGGAAGGCGGTCGGCTGATCGTCGACCAGGATGGTCCAGTACGCATGGCGGGGCGGCATCCGATCATCTTACCGGTATCCTTACGGCATGGAACTGATCCTTGCGCCCATTGCCGAACTGCGGCCGCGGCTGACGCACGCCTTCGAGGAGACCGTCGGCGAGACGCTGGATCGTGACATCGGCGGCGCACGCGGCGTCACCGGGTTCGCCTGCGGCATCACCGGTGGTTCGACGGCATTGATCTTCCTGGGCGCGCTTCGCGATGCCAGCGTGGACTGGTCGCGCATTTCGCTCTATTGGGGCGACGAGCGCGCCGTTCCACCTGACCATCCTGATTCGAATTACGGATTGGCCGAACAGGTCCTGCTGCAACCGCTGGCGGGCCATGCGCCGAATGCGGTGCGGATGGTCGGCGAAGCAGACGACGTGCACGCGTCCGCGGCGGCTTACGAGCACCGCATCAAGACCGACCTCGGATCGGATCCGCTCGACCTTCTCATCCTCGGCATCGGCGACGACGGCCACATCTGTTCGCTGTTTCCCGGTCACGCCGGCCTGGCTGTTTCGGATCGACTCGTGATGGCGATCGAGGATTCGCCCAAGCCGCCGCCGACGCGCATCACCTTGACGTTGCCTTTCGTGCTGGCCTCGCACCGCGTCTGGGTCGTCGCCGTTGGCGCGCGCAAGCTGCCGGTGCTGAGGCACGCGATTGCGAAGGAAGAGCCACCGCAAACGCCGCTCGACCTGGTCGTGCGTCAGGCGCAGAATCTGAGGATCTTCACCGACCAGGACCTTCGCGCGAGCTGACGCGCGGTCAGTGAACGAGGCCGGGCAACCGCTTCAACTTTTCGACGAGCGTCGTCCGCTTCAGGTTGAGCAGTCCAGCTGCGGCCGCCTTGTTGCCGCCAGTGCGCAAGAGCGCCTGACCGATTAGATCGCGCTCGATCTGCGCGACGATTGTCGGCAGGTCAACACCGGAGTCAGGAAAGTCGAGTGACGGCGTCGCGACGGTGGCCGCCGCCTGAATCTCCGGCGGCAGATCGGTGACCTCAATCGTCGTCCGCCCGGCGAGCAGCGCCATCGCGCGCTCGACGGCATTTTCGAGCTGGCGGACGTTGCCCGGCCATTGATACGCCATCATCCGCCGCATCGCGTCCTGCGAGACGAGAATCCGCGCCTCATTTCCGTTCGTGTGCGCCTTGGCGACGGCAGTGAAGTACTTCTCGACAAAGTGCTGGACCAGGAGCGCGATGTCTTCCTTGCGATCGCGCAGCGCCGGGAGTTCGACCTGAATCACGTTCAGTCGGTAGTAGAGATCTTCGCGGAACGTGCCGTCCTTCACCATCTTCGCGAGGTCCGAGTTGGTCGCGGCGACGATGCGGACATCGACCTTGACCGTCTTGCCGTCGCCGAGGCGCTCGAACTCCCGCTCCTGCAGCACGCGCAGCAGCTTCATCTGCAGCGACATCGCCATGGTCCCGACCTCGTCGAGGAACAGCGTGCCGCGATCGGCCTGCTCGATGCGCCCCTGACGCGATCCGACCGCGCCAGTGAACGCGCCGCGCACGTGGCCGAACAGCTCGGCCTCGAGCAGCGTTTCGGGGATCGCACTGCAGTTGAGCGCGACGAAGCGGTTCGGCCGCCGCGGGCTCGTCTGATGGATCGCGCGCGCGACCATCTCCTTGCCGGTCCCGGTCTCACCGTTGATCAGGATGGTCGTCGGCGTTGGCGAGATAGTCTCGATCAACTGGAACAGCGCGCGCATCCGCGGACTCCGGCCGATCATCGCGCCGAGGCCGAAGCGTTGATCGAGCTGCTGCCGGAGGTATGCGTTCTCGTTCTTCAGCCGACGCTGTTCCAGGGACGTGTGGAGGACGTGGAGCAGCTCCTCGAACTGGAACGGCTTGGCGACGAAATCAGCGGCGCCGCGCTTGATCGCATCCACCGCGTCTTTGACCGTTCCGTAGCCGGTCACGACGATGGGGATGATGCCTGGATAGCGTTCGAGGGCCGCCTCGATCACCTCACGCCCATCGAGCCCCGGGAGCCGGAGGTCCGAAATGACGACGTCGAAGGCGAATTGGCTGAGAAGTTCGACGGCCCGCTCGCCCGAATCGGCCTCGGTGACCTCGAATCCGTGCTCGATCAGGCGCTCGGCGACGACCGTCCTGAGGGCCGATTCGTCGTCTACAAGGAGGAGATGTATCGACGCGTCAGTCATTTGCAGGGGTGCCAAGAGTTTGACACAAATTGGCCCGGGTTTTCACTCGACCGTAACGACTTCCCGGGATCGCGAGCGCAAATGGACCGAAAGTACGCCGCTCCCGCCCCGATCAGATTTGTAATTGGCGCTCTGCGCGAACCCTGCGGAGCCTGCGAGAAGCGCAGCTTTCGTGAGATTGCATCGATTGGCCTAATCCGCGCCCCGCTGGGTCCGATACGTCTGCTTGGAGGCACGAATAACGATGGAGCGCCAGACGGTCAGCATCATGAAGGCTTGCGAGATGGTCGGAGTGAGCCGCCGGACGATTTACAACTGGATTGCCGCGGGGAAAGTCGAATATGTCCGAACCGCCGGCGGCAGCATCCGGATTTTCACGGACTCTCTGTGGCGGCAGCCCGATGGCTTGCGGATGTCGTCGCCCACGACCGCTGCCTGACGGCCGCACGGTCGAAACGCCTCGGTTCTCACTGCGGACCCATGACTGAAGATCGCGCGACCGCCCTGGAAACGGGCGATCTTCCCGCTCTTTTTCACCGGCTCAACAACCAGCTGGGCGTGATCCTCGCCCACGCCGAACTCCTCGCGGCCAAGGCGCCGGACGACGCCAATCGTGTGCGCGCGGCGCACGTGGTTGGCGCGGCGCTCGAGGCGCTGACGGTGACGCGCGTCCTGCGCGACCGCTCGCATCTCTGATTTCCCCCTCAAATTCAAATCTGTAAGTCGCCGGTCAGTTTTGTGATCGGCTCGTCAGGTTCTTGACGCCCGGCGCGGCGAAATGGTCAAGAGATTGGCGATTCCGCCCCAGATCTGCACCGCCCCCGATCCGCCTGCCAAAAAAAGTCACGTCTGCAAACCATTGATTCAATTGACTTTATTGCGAGCTGCTGAGTTTCATGCACGGACCGCCGCAACACTGCACAGCTCTGGCATTGGGGTTGCGATGCGAGGGGGCCAGCAACCCGCGACGCCACTCCCAACTTGAGCGTCCGGCGCTACGGAGACCATGAGAATGAACGTCGAACAGACCCCCGGTGAGACGAGCAATCCACGAGTAGAGGCCGGCCTGCCCTTCGTCGAGGCCCTGGCCCGGCGCATGGCGGCGACGATGCCGCACTCGATCGACCTGAGCGATCTGGTCCAGGACGGTGTCATCGGCCTGATTGACGCCGCGGAGCGCTTCGATGCGGCTCGCGGGATCAAGTTCGAGACGTTCGCCGAGCGGCGGATTCGCGGCGCCATGATCGACGCGCTGCGGAAGGATGCCTGGCCGCGCGGCGTTCGCCGCGTGCGCCGCGAGCTCGAGGCGGCGCGCGAGAAGCTGCGCGTCTCGCTCGGCCACGAGCCCTCGCTGTCGGATCTCGCCGCCGAGATCGGCGCCGACGAGAAGCGGCTGGGCAAGACGATCGTCCGGATCAACACCATTGAATCCACGTCGCCGCTGTCCTGCGGCGAGCATGTCGACGAAGCGCAGCTTCCCGCCGTGCTCGTTCCTGCGGAACCGGAGCGGCCCGACTACGCCTACGAGAAGACCGAAGTGCGCGATCGCGTACGCGGCGCGATTGACTCGCTGCCGGTTCGCGAGCGGCGCGTGATCTCGCTCTACTACTACGGCGAAGTCACGATGAAAGAGATCGGCGCGGAACTGGGCGTCAACGAATCGCGCGTGTCACAACTGCACGCGCGGGCGTT
This sequence comes from uncultured Acidobacteriota bacterium, assembly GCA_963841895.1. Taxonomy (GTDB): domain Bacteria; phylum Acidobacteriota; class Vicinamibacteria; order Vicinamibacterales; family UBA2999; genus JACCSI01. The sequence continues at coordinate 165,374 of CAWJEO010000038.1, read as the reverse complement.
GCGCCGACTGCGAGAGGCGTTGGGCGCTGATATGGCGTCGACGACCGCCGCAGCAGGTCTCCGCGCCGCTATCCTTGCGTTCGAGGCCAAGCCGAAGATGGCCAAGGCGCACCTCCACCAGACCGACACGCGCGTGGCCCCCGCCGCGGAAAAGCGCGCCGTCGTCGTGGATTACGCGAGCGCTTCGCGCGCCGCGCGCAGCAAGTCGCCCAGCCGGAACGGTTTGGCGAGCCAGAGACAGCCGGTCTCCTCGAGGAACCGCTCGGCGTCGGTGCCCGCGACCGCGCCGGTGACGAAGATCACCCGCCGGGCCAGCGCCGGCGTCGCTGCCGCCATCGCGCGGTAGAACTGCATCCCGTCGATCCGGGGCATCTTCAGATCGCACACGATCAGATCGAAGGTGCCCTGGGCGAGGCGGGTCAACCCCTCCTCGCCGTCTCCCGCCCGCTCAACCACAAATCCGGCATCGGCCAGTGCTTCGGACACCGCGGCGGCCAGTGCCGGTTCGTCTTCGACGACCAGCACCCGTACACCCTTGAACGCTTCCAGTGAGACCGGGGCCGGCGCCGCTTTGCGCGGCTGCAGACTCTGACCGACCACCGGCAACTCGACGAAGAACGAAGTGCCGCCGCGGCTTCGACGTCAGCCAGATCCGGCCGCCGTGCTCCTGCACGATCGCGTAGGCGACGCTCAACCCGAGCCCGGTCCCCTTCCCGACATCCTTGGTCGTGTAGAACGGATCGAAGACCTTGCTCTGCGCCTCTTCCGGAATTCCCGGTCCATCGTCGGCCACCTCGAGGACGACGGAGTCGCATATCGGGCTCGTGCGAGGTCCGCACGGTGAGACTGCCGCGGCCGTTGGCGGCGAGCATCGCCTGCTCGGCGTTGATCACCAGATTGAGCATGACCTGCTTCACCTGGTGACCGTCGGCAAACACCTCCGGGAGGCCTGGCGCCAGGCACTCTGTCACCGTGATGTCGGCACTGCGCGGCTCGTAGGCACGCAACGCGAGTGTGTCATGCACGATGTCGTTGACATCGACCATCATCCGCGTGCTCTGCCGCTTGCGCGCGAACGTCAGGAGGTTGCGGACGATGCGCGCCGCGCGCTCGGCCTCGCCGAGGATCACTTCGAGACCGCGGCGGGCCTTGTCGTCGGCCGGCCGTTCGGCGAGTCGTTCGGCCCACGACAGAATCGTCGCGAGCGGGTTGTTCAGTTCGTGCGCGACGCCTGAGATCGTTTGGCCGAGCGCCGCCATCTTCTCCGACTGCAGCAGCTGGTGATAGAGGTCGCGTGACTGATCTTCGAGCTTGCGCCGGTCGCTGACGTCGCGAATCAGCGCTTCAATCTGCAGCCCGGCGGGCGTTGCCGAGGCGTTGGCGGTGGCCTCGATCCAAATCAGTGCGCCGTCGTGGCGTCGGAGGCGGAGCAGGTGGTCGCGGACGAAACCTTCGGTGCGAAGCTTCTCGAGGAAGCTGCGCTGCGCCTGCGGGTCGGCAAAGCGGGCGAGATCGAACGGGCGAACGTCGGTTTCCTGAGCGTCGGCGGGAAGACCGAGAATGCGTTTGAGGTAGGGATTTGAGGCAATCGTCTGAGGTGCCCCGTCGCCATCGGTGGCGGCGGGGTCGCTCAACGGAATCGAGCCGATGTAGACGCCTTCGTGGGCGGCGTCGAAGAGGCGCGCAAACGCGGCGGCCCGATTCGGGCATGCTGATCCTGGTGCGGCGGCCGCCTATCTCTTCCGGGGCGGCGGTATCGGCGTCGGAGTTTTCGTCTGGAACTTCGGCGTCCACTTCCGCTCGATCGAGGCGCGGATCGACGCGACGTCGGCGCCGGAGCGGTACATCATCATCGCTTCACGACCGACGTCGATGCAGACCGCGCAGCCGAACCCGTGCGGCTCCCACTCGAGGACGTTGCCCTTGGCGTCGCGCCGCTTCACGAAGCAGGTGTCGTTGTTGGCGTGGCCGTTCGATTCGCAGCCGCAATAGCACGGAACGTAGCCGAGCACCTCTGGATGCTGAGCCGCGAACTCGTAGAGCGCGCGCACTTGATCGAGGGGCCGGCTCGGCGCGAAGCCCGGGTTCTGGAGCGGCGGCGTCGTGAATCGCGGCGCCTGCGCGGGAGCGGTCGACGCAGCCGCGGCCGGCCGTCCGGCGGATTTGGTGGCTGGCGTCTGGGCCAGCACGTAGCCTGCACCCGAGGCGAGAATCGCCGCGGCGGTAAAGATGAGCAGTCGACGCATCGGCTTAGTTTACCCCAGCGCGTTCGGCTGAGTCGCCACCCGTCGGATGCGCCGGATCGCGTTGACACTCGATCGGCACGCGGGTAGGCTGGGCCCGGACAATGCGTCAGTTCGTGCGCCAGAATGGCCTATTACTGTTCGGAATCGCGCTGGCCTTGATTGTCCTTCTGGCTCCTCCGATTGCGCGGGCGCTCGACTCGATCCACGAGATTGAGCGTCAGAGCCAGCTCCGATTCCTGCCCGCGATCGTCGTCCTGATCGCGGCCTACCTGTTCAACCAGTTCACCAAGCGGCACAAGACGCAGTCGCTGGCCGCAGCCGAAGCGGCGGCCGCGGACGTCGCGCGACGCGAAGGCGGCCGCCGCGTGCTCGAAATCCAGCGGCTGGTGACGTTTGCCAACGAAGCGGCGACGGCGGACGACCTCGACAAGCTCAAACAGGCGATCAACCTGCACCTGGGTCGCGTGACCGGCAGCGACAAGATGTTCGTCCTGATGCGCGAGGGCCCCAAATGGGAGCCGCTCACTGGCGGTTCTGACCCTGCGCTCCTGGCCGAGCGCGTGGAATTTGCGGAGGGCATTGTCGCGGGCAATCGTCCAGGCGTGACGCGCGACCATCGGGCCGGCTTTCCGCTGATGGTCGGTGACAATGTGTTCGGTGTCCTCGGCATCAATCACGCCGGGAAGATCGAAGAAGACCGTCAGCGCACGATTGAAGCGGCGGCCTCGCTGCTCGCCGTGTCGCTGCGGAACCTGCAGGTGTTGCGCGACGTGCGCGAAACCGGGGTGCGCGACGGCCTCACCGGATGCTGGACCCGGACGCACGCGCTCGAGGTGCTCGACGCCGAGCTGCGCCGCGCCCGCCGCAGCAAGCTGCCGGTCGCACTGATCCTGTTCGACCTCGATCACTTCAAGCAGATCAACGATCGCTTCGGACACTTGTGCGGCGATACCGTCCTGATGCACATCGGCAAGCGCATGCACGAGGTGTTTCGATCGTCGGATCTGAAATCGCGCTACGGCGGCGAGGAGTTTCTTGCCGTGCTGCCGTCGACCTCACTTCACGGCGCGGGATGCGTTGGCGAAACCCTCCGCCGCGCGATCGAGTCGACGCCTATCCAATGGGGCAACGAGTCGCTGACGGTCACGGCCAGCATTGGCGTGACCCAGGCCGAGCCCGGCGAGCTCGACATCGAAGCGATCATCGCGCGCGCCGACGCGGCGCTCTATCGCGCCAAGCAACAGGGGCGCAACTGCGTCCGTCTCGAGCCTGACAATCCCCCGCCGCCGCCGCAAGAAGGTCGAAAACCCGACGGAGATCCAGACGGCGATCTTCGACTCCCCCATCCCAGGTTGATGTGGCAGTTTTGTTGACAGCCCCGCGCCCACGGCCGTAGGCTCCTCGTCAACTCATGCGACTGTTCGCACGTCGAGACGCGTTTCTCCTCGTCGGACTCACCGCCGCCCTCTTGATCATCTTCGCCGCGCCCATTTCGCGGCTCCTTGACTACACCCGCGACATCGAGAGGCAGAGCGGCCTTTCCCTTCTTCCGGCGCTCGTCGTCCTGACCGTCGTGTTCGTCTTCCATCAGCTCCAGAAGCGGCACGAGCTGCAGGCCCATGCTGCGGCTGCCGAGGCCGCTCGGCTGGAGGCCGAGCGACGAACAGTCGAGCTGGAGCGGCTGGTGGCTTTTGGCCATGCGCTGGCCCGGGCGCTCGACCATCCCTCGATTGGAAACGCCGTACGCCAGCATCTCCCGCGAGTCGCGGGCACCGACCATGTCTGGGTGCTGCTCTACCAGGCCTCGAAATGGGAGTCGCTGCTCGGCGACGCCCGTGGGGCCGACGAAGCCACCCGGCGCGAGGCCTTTGCCGACCGGCTGTTGGCCGGCGGCAGCGTCATGACCGACGCCGGTCAGACCACGGGGTTTCCGCTGGTCGTCGGCGGCGCCGCCGTCGGTGTCCTCGGCGTCGGGAGCGAGGAACTGCTCGACCCCGACCGCCATCGCGCGATTGAAGCCGCGGCGGCGCTTCTTGCCGTCTCGTTGAAGAACGCGCAGCTCTTCACCGAAGTTCGCGAGAACAGCTGGCGCGATGCGCTCACCGGTTGCGTGACCCGAACCTACGCCACCGAAGTGATGGATGCCGAGCTCCGTCGCGCTCGCCGGAGCAAGAATCCCATCTCGCTCATCCTTTTCGACCTCGATCATTTCAAGTCCATCAACGATCGATTTGGCCATCTGTGCGGCGACGCGGTGCTGTCAGCCGTCGGGCAACGCATGCGTGAGGTGCTGCGCGGATCGGATCTGAAATGCCGCTGGGGCGGCGAGGAGTTTCTCGTCCTCCTGCCAGAGACGCCGCTGCAGGGCGCGTGCCGTGTCGCTGAGACATTGCGTCACGAGATCGCCGATCGCGGCATTCCGTGGGCGCACGAAACCGTGAGCGCCGCCGCAAGCTTTGGCGTGACGCAGGCGCTGCCCGGCGAGATCAACATCGCGTCGATTGTCGGTCGCGCCGACGCCGCTCTCTATCGCGCCAAGGAAGACGGCCGCAACGCCGTCCGCGCGGCCACAGAGACAGTCGTCGTGGTCGAGCCGCAGGAGAGGCGGGTCACCGAGAGTGCCTGAGGTGCCCACATCATTTCATCTGGCGGCCGCGCGTTTCAGGGATGGCGATCCAGAACGCCGCGGCGATCAGGAACGCGATTGAAGTCATCGTGAAGGCTGCGCCGAAGCCACGGGTCTGAGCCATCGTGCCGACGAGAAACGGCGCGACGGCGCTCGCGAGGCGGCCGATGTTGTAGGTGATCCCTTGCGCGGTGGCGCGGATCGCGGTGGGGAAGAGCTCGGCGGTGACGGCGCCGAAGCCGCTGAAATATCCCGTTCCGAAAAACCCGACAAAAGGACCGAGCAGCAGCAGGAAGACCGGCGTCTTCGTGACGCTGTAGACGAAGACGAGCGCGGCCGCGACCACGAGATACGTGATGTAGGTCGGCTTGCGGCCGACACGATCGCTCACGAAGCCGTACGTCACATAACCAAACCACATTCCGACCTGCATCGCGACGATGAAGCCGGACATCATGACCGTCGAGAGGCCAACGCCGCCCTGCGCCTCAGGCAGCGACAAGTAGGCCGGGATCCAGAGATTCAGGCCCCACCACGCGAACATCGTCGCTGCGTTCATGAGCGTGATGGCGATGCTCGTCGCGATGAGCGATCCGGAGAACGACGACGCCTCGCGCGCGCTCGGCGATTCGACGCGGGCGCGTTGCCACATCTCCGGCTCACGAACATTGCGCCGAATCCAGAGCGTGATCAGTGCTGGCAACACGCCGACGAAGAACACCGCGCGCCAGCCGAAGCGCGGCAGGATCAGCGCGGTGACGATGGCCGCCGCGCCGTAACCGATCGCCCAACTGGACTGCATCAGGCCGAGCGCTTTGCCGCGATGCTTGGCCGGCCAGGTTTCTGACACCAGGGCTGCGCCACTGGCCCATTCGCCGCCAAAGCCGATGCCGAGGCAGACGCGGAAGATGGCGAGTTGGGTCACGTCCTGGGCGAAGCCGCAGGCGGCGGTAAAGATCGAATAGATCAGGATGCTGAGCGACAGCGCTCGCGTCCGGCCCCAGCGATCGGCAATCACGCCGAAGACCATGCCGCCGACGGCTGAGGCGGCCAGGGTCAGCGAGCCCAGCAGCCCGGCCGTTTGTGGCGTCATCTCGAGGTCCCGCATCAGCGATGTCAGGACCAGCGCGTAGAGCATGACGTCGAAGGCGTCGAGCAGCCAGCCCAACGACGCGGCAATCAGGGCCCGTCGCGCCTCGGTCGACGCCTCATTCCAGAAGGTCAGCACGGCCCGGACGTTGTATCACGCGCCGATCATGTCTGCGACTTCATGCGCTCGATGACGAGAATTCGTTGATTCAGGCATATTAGACGAACAATAATGATGAATCGTGGCGAGTGACAGAACAATAGACGACGTTGACGTTCGTATTCTGAATATTCTTCAGGAGAATGCTCGCACGACACAGGCGGAAATCGCCAAGACCGTCGGCCTGGCGCCCTCCGCCGTCCTGGAGCGGGTGCGCAAGCTCGAAGGCAAAGGCTGCATCCGCGAGTACGTGGCCTCGATCGATCCACACATCGCCAACCGGCCTCTCCTGGCGTTTGTCGCCGTTCGGACCAGCGAGTACGGCCCTGAGCAGCCGTCGGCGAAGGCGCTGGCGCAGCTCCCCGACGTCCTCGAGATCCATCACGTTGCCGGTGAGGACTGCTTCCTCCTCAAAGTGAGGGCGCGCGATGCCGAGCATCTCGGCCAGATGCTCAGGCGGCAGATAGCGTCGGTGACGGGCGTTACGTCCACGCGCACGACGATCGTGCTCGAGACCGTGAAAGAGACGTCGCGAATTCCGATTGCGAGGAACGAGTCATGACGCCGGTTGCTGCGTCGGTTCGCGAGCGCAAGCTCGCCTACGCGGCGTGGGTCATCGTGTGCGTGTTCTGGGGGACGACGTACCTCGGGATTCGCGTCGCGCTCGAAACCGTCCCGGTCGCGCTACTGGCGGGGCTTCGCTGGAGCACCGGCGGCTTGATGCTCGCCGCCATCCTGCCGCTCTTCGGCGAGCGTCTGCCGCCACCGCGCACGTGGGGACCGATTGCCGTGGCCGGCTTCCTGATGGCGGTCATCGGCAACGGCGGCGTCGTGTGGGCGGAGCAGTATGTCGCCAGTGGTCTTGCGGCGGTTGTCGTGGCGATGGTCCCGTTCTGGAGTGTGTTGATCGAGGCCTTCCTCCCATCAGGCGAACGTCTCAAAGGACGAACCTTCACGGGTCTCACCATCGGCTTCCTCGGCATCGTCGTCCTGGTCTGGCCCGAGCTGACGCTCGGCGGTGGCGAGGGCCGGCAGTTCGTGCTCGGTGTCGTGGCGCTGCAGATTGCGTGTCTCGGCTGGGCGCTTGGCACGTCGTATACGAAGCGGACCGCGCAGACGGCGTCGCCGCTTGGCGCCGCCGCGATGCAGATGATCCTGAGCGGCATCATGCTGCTGACGATTGCCACCGTCACCGGCGAATGGTCGCGCCTCTCGTTCACGACGCGAACCGCGGGCGCGATGGTCTACCTCGTGCTCTTCGGCACGATCCTCGGCTACTCGTCGTACGTGTACGCGCTGAAGTACCTGCCGGTCTCGACGGTGTCGCTGTATGCGTACGTGAATCCGATCATCGCGGTCATTCTCGGCACGCTGATCCTGTCCGAACCGTTCTCGCTCCGGATCCTCGTCGCCGCGGCGCTGGTGTTTGCGGGGATAGGGGTGGTCAAGACAGGGGCGGGGAAGCCAGGTGCGTCAGGTGCGCTGGGTGCACCAGGTGCGAGTGCGACAGGTGCGACCAGGTGCGGTGCGTGGTGCGCAGGTGCGACGACAGGTGCGCGCATGCGCACTCGTGCGACCGGTGCGGCGACTACGGCGTGACGCTGCGTCGAGTCAGCCTGAGCGCTCCCGCACCTGGTCGCACCTGCAGACCTTGCGCACCTATTTCTTGAGAATCACCCGTCCCGACTCGCTTGTGCCAGCCGGTGAACTCGTCGTCGGTCTGGTCTTCGCTGATCGCGCGGCGGACTTGATGGATGCGCGTGTCGAGCTCGTCGACCATCGCCAGGATGAACGCCTCGATCGTCTTGGGCAGCACTGGCGAGCCGTGATCGTGCGAGCCGTGGTGCGACAACACGAGATGCTCGAGCTCGGATCGCAGCGCATCGGGGAAGCCGGCGATGCCGTTGGCGACGTCGCGAACCAGGATCAATCCCAGCCCGATATGGCCGATCAGGTTGCCGTCGCGAGTGTAGCTCGCGCCGCCGGGTTCGTAGTGGAGCTCCTGGAGCTTGCCGATGTCGTGGAGCACCGTCCCCGCGAACACGAGATCCTCGTCGGCGCCGTAAGCCCGCGCGAGAAAGCGGCCCGTCTCCGCCATCTTCAGGACGTGCTCGAGCAGGCCGCCGCGATAGGCGTGATGAATCTGCTGCGCCGCCGGCCATTCGCGCAGCGCGTCCCGATGATCGGTCGTGATGCGAGTGAGCAGGACGCGCAGATGCGGATTGCGGACGCCTTCGACCTGCGTCGTCAGCTCGGCCCACATCTCGTCGATGGATCGGGGCGCGCTCAGCACGCACTCGTCTTCGCGGAATCCCTGAAGCCGATCCTGCGACGGATTGACCCGCCGGATGTGGGTGATGAGCAGCTGCAGCTGGCCCTGGAACGTCGTCCCGCGCGCCTCGACGCGGACGAACTCACCAGCTTCGAACTCGGCGTTGAAGCGCGGGATGTCGTCGAGGACCTTTGGCGTTGATCTGGCCGCTGGCGTCCTGCAGCGTGACCAGCAGGAGCTCGCCGCTGCGAATCGGCCGCAGCTCCTTCTGCGAGCAGAGGAAGTAGCCCCACCCCTCGCTGTCCGCCGTCAGCGCGCTCACCCGCGGCAGACGTGTCATGCGCCGAGCAGCTTGTTCCGCGGCGTTTCGAGACGACCCTCGGGCTGCGGCGGACCGAGCGCAAACGTCATGGTCCCGTGGAGGACGACTCGTCCGCCGACCCGCGCTCGTCCGGTCAGGACGCCCATCCGGCTTCGAAGTCGCTTGACCAGCGCTTCGATCACGACGACGTCGCCGGCGCGCACGACGCCGCGGTAGCGCACGTGCTCGATGCCCATGAACATCGGAATGCGATTGCGGTTCTCCGGCTTCGACAGGATCAGAATGGCCCCGACCTGGGCAATCGCCTCGGTCAGAATCGTGGGCGGCAGCGCCGGCGGTTGTCCATCGGTGCTGGCGGCCAGAAACCGCTCGCTGGTCGACACGTTCTTGATGCCGACGATCCGTTTGTCCGGCTCGAGCTCGACGATCCGGTCGACGAGCAGGAACGGGTAGCGGTGCGGCAGAATCCGCTCGATGGCAGGGTAGTCGAGCGGCAGGACGAGATCGTCAGACATGGGCCGAGAACCCGGGGCCCCCGCCGCGCGTGTTGTGCGCGGTGGGGTGGAGGTCAGTATACTTCGCTGTTGCGCACCGACAGGGGACGCGGTGCGCGCGCGAACGGAGGACGTGATGAGAACGGGATACTCGAAGACGCTGGTCGCCACCGCGCTGGCCCTGTTCTGTGCGCTTCCCGCCGCGGCTCAGAAACGACCGGTGACGGTCGACGACATCCTCGCGATGAAAGCGGCCGGCTCGCCGAGCGTCTCGCCGGATGGCTCCCAGGTGCTCTACACGGTGCGGCAGTGGGAAGCCGAGAAAGACCGCATGGAATCGCGCACCCGCATCTGGATGGTGCCGGTCGCCGGCGGCGCGGCGCGCCAGATCACGTTTGGCGAACGCGGCGATTCGCAGCCGCAGTGGTCGCCCGACGGCCGCTATATCAGCTTTGTCTCGGCTCGCGGCGCGGGGAGCGGTGACGACGCCCCGCGCGCGCAGATCTACATCATGCGCAGCGACGGCGGCGAAGCCTCGAAACTGAGCGACGCCAAGGAAGGCGTCGCGTCCTATGCGTGGGCGCCCGACAGCACGAAGATCGCCTTCGTGACGACCGACCCGCGACCCTCCGACGACGATGCCGCAATCAAGCGGCGCGACGACGAGCGCGTCTTCGAGGCCGACTTCAGGTTCCAGCATCTGTGGACGATCGACATCGCCACCAAGGCGGCGGTGCAGATGACGATTGGCAACACGCTGACAGTGACCGGCGCCGTGTCGTGGGCGCCCGACAGCACCCGCCTCGTCTTCACCGCCAAACAGACGACGATGCTGCGCGATGGTCGCAGCGATATCTACGTCCTCGACATTGCGGCGCGCCGCACCGACAAGATCAGCACCAATCCTGGCGGCGATGCCCAGCCGCAATGGTCGCCGGCCGGCACCCACATCGCGTGGATTGCCGAGCCTGGCAACCCCGCCCCGATCGGCGACGGCACGCTGCCGTCGTACATCGGCCTGGGCCATCTGATGGTCTACGACGTCGCCGCGAAGGCCGCGAAGGATGTCTTCAGCCGCGAGCTCGACATCGATCCGGGGTCGCCGCAGTGGAGCGCCGACGGCCGACAGATCATGTTCGTCGCCGGCAAGCGCGCCTTCTCCGAGGTCTTCAGCTACGACCTGGCGAGCGGGAAGTACGCGCAGCTCACGAAGCAGAAGACGCTGCAGTACGGTTCGCGCAGCAAGGACGGCAAGGTCGTCGTGGTGATGATGGACACGCCGACCACGCCGAACGAAGTGCACGCGACCGATGCGACGTTCGCGAGCTTCCGCAAGCTCACCGACACGAATCCGCAGGCGGAAATTTCGCCCTGGGCGAGTCAGAAGTGATCACCTGGAAGAGCAACGACGGGATGGAAGTCGAAGGCGTCCTGCTCAAGCCGGTCGGCTACGCCGCCGGCCGACGGTATCCGACGCTCGTCGTGGCTCACGGCGGACCCGCGGGCGCGTATACGAACAATTACCGCGTCGGCGGGCTCGAAGGCGGTCAGCTGTGGGCCGGCCAGGGGTGGGCGGTGTTCTATCCGAACCCGCGCGGGAGCACGAACTACGGCGAGAAATTTCTCCGCGCCAACGTCAACGACTGGGGCGGCGGCGACTATCGCGACATCATGACCGGCGTCGACGCGTTGATCGCACGCGGGATCGCCGATCAGGACAAGCTCGCTCATATCGGCTGGAGCTACGGCGGTTACATGACCGCGTGGGTCGTGTCGCAGACCACCCGCTTCAAGGCGGCGATGGTGGGCGCCGGGCTGACCAACATGGCCAGCATGTACGGCACCAACGACATCCCGAACGTGCTCGTCACCTACTTCGGCGGCATCCCGAGCAAGGAGACGATGGCGCTTTACACCGGCCGGTCGGCGATGACCTTCATCGAGAACGTGAAGACGCCGACGCTCATCCTGCACGGCGCCAACGACGAGCGCGTGCCGACGGGCCAGGCCTACGAGCTGTTTCGCGGCCTCAAGGACCGCGGCCGATCGACCGAGCTCGTCTTCTATCCGCGCGAAGGCCACGGCATCGCGGAGTATTACCACGTGAAAGATCGGCTGACGCGCATCCGCGATTGGGTGGTGCGCTATACCCTGGCGCCAGGAAAAACCTCTACGCAATGACGCTCTCAGGCAGCGGGAGCTTCCCGCCTGTTGATGCCCGCAGCTCGGACTCCGAGCTGCTGGCGACGCTCGTCGAGCTGGGCCGCGAGGTGACGTCGGTCCTCAACCTCGACGAGCTCCTCGAGAAGATTCCGCAGCTGATCTCCCGGCTCACGTCGTTCACCGTCTTCTCGGTGTATCTCCTCGACGAAGCCCACAACGACCTGCGGATCGCCTATGCGGTCGGCTATCCGGAAGAAGCGGTCCGCAACTTCCGCCTCGAGGTCGGCCAGGGCGTGGTCGGCACGGCGGTCGCCGAGCAGCGGGCGATTCTCGTCGGCGACGTGAGCGCCGAACCGCGGTGGATGGGGGTCGTCGAGAACATCCAGTCGGCGCTCGCGGTGCCGCTGCGGCACCAGGGCAAGGTGATCGGCGCGCTCAACCTGCTGTCGGATCGGCAGAACGCCTTCAGCGAGCGCGACGAAGTCATCCTGCGCCAGTTTGCCGTGCCGGTCGCACAGGCGATCGTCAACGCGCGGCTCTTCGAATCGGAATACGAGTACTCGCGCACGCTCGAGACGATGGCGGAGATCGGACGCGAGATGAGCGCGATCCTCGATCTCGACGAGCTGCTGACGCGGCTCGCGCACCTGGTCAAGCGGCTGATCGACTACCGCACCTTCGGCATCGCCCTCTGGAACGACGAGCAAGAGCTGCTCGAGATGAAGATCGCCATCAGCTATGGTGACGCGCACGCCCTCACCCCGGTCAAGCTCGGCGAAGGATTGATGGGATACGCGGCGCTGCACAAGGAAGCCGTCCTCGTTCCCGACGTGTCGAAGGACTCCCGCTACATCAATGCGGTGAGCGACGTCAGGTCCGAGCTGGTCATTCCGCTCCTGAGCAAGGACAAGACGATCGGCGTCTTCGACCTGGAGAGCCCCGAGCTCGACGCCTTCTCCAAGAAGCATGTCGAGCTCCTGACGCTGCTGGCGTCGCAGGCCGCCGTTGCGATCGAGAACGCGCGGCTCTACGAATCGATCCGCGCCAACGAAGTCCGGCTCGAAAGGGAAGTGCGCTTCGCGCAGCGCGTCCAGATGGCGCTGCTGCCGCAGGAGCTGCCGAAGAAGCTGAAAGGCGTGGATGTCGCCTGGCACTTCGACCCGGCGCGCGAGCTCGGCGGCGACATCTACGAGTTCCTGTCACCCGAGCCGAACCTGCTCGTCGTCGCCGTCGGTGACGTCTCGGGCAAGGGTGTTCCGGCCGCGCTCTACAGCTCCTTTGTCGGCGAAGTGGTCCGCGGCCGCACCTTCCGGCGACGGTTTACGCCGGAGCTCGCGAGTCCGGCCAACCTGCTGACCTCGCTCAATCGCATTCTCCACGAGCGGCAGCTCGAGGAGTACTACTGCACGCTCTGCTATGCGTCGTTCGATCTCAAGCGACAAACCGCGGTCTTCGCGAACTCAGGGCTGCCGTACCCGGTTCATGTGTCGGGCGACTCGGCGCGGCAGATCGAGCTTGCTGGGTTGCCGCTCGGATCGTTCAGTGCCTCGACCTACGACGAAGTCAGCGTCGAGTTGAAACCAGGCGATCTGTTCGTCTTCTGCTCGGACGGCATTTCCGAAACGTTCAGCGAATCCGGTGAGGAGTTCGGCTCGGCGCGGATCGTCGAGGTCGCGCGCGACCACGCCGATCGTCCGGCGAAGGAGATCGTGGCCGCCGTCTTTGCCGCGATGCAGACGTTTCGCGGCGACGCCCCGCAGACCGACGACCAGACCGTGGTCGTCGTGAAGATCGCCCCCGAGAAACCGCCCAAGCCCTCGAAGGAGACGCCGGCGTGAGACCGATCCTTCTGCTGACCGCGATGGCGTTCGCGGCGGGTGTCGTCAGCCTGCCGGCCGCGGTCCAGAAAGGGCCACTCCAGGAGGCGCTGGCGGAGCAGCTCGAGGATCGGCTTGAAGGCATTGCGGCGAAGCTCGATGGCGTCCTCGGCTACGACGTCGTCGACCTCACCGCGAAGGCACACGTCGCGACCCGTCTCGACGATCAGCCGTTTCCCACGGCGTCGACCATCAAGCTCTCGATCCTCTACGAGCTCCTGAAGCAGGCCGAAGAGCAGAAGCTCGTGCTCGACAAGCCGGCACCGATCGAACGATCGCAGATGGTGGGTGGGAGCGGGGTCCTGCAGCATCTTGCGGCGCCGATGCTGTCACTCATCGATCACGCTGCGTTGATGATCATCGTCAGCGACAACACCGCCACCAACGTCGTGATCGACGCGGTCGGCATGAGCAATGTCACGGCGCGGATGAAGACCCTTGGACTGGGCGATATCCAACTGCGGCGGAAGATGATGGACGCCGCGGCGGTCGCGCGCGGCGATGAGAACATCGCGTCGCCGGCGTCGCTCGCGAAGATTGCTGAGATCGTCTGGCGTGGAGACGGGCTGCGGCCCGAGAGCCGCGACGCTGGCCGCCGCATTCTGTATCGCGTGCCAGGGCAGATCCGAGCGGCGGTGCCGGGCAGCGTCCGTGTCGCCAGCAAGACCGGCAGCCTCACCGGTGTCCGCGCCGAGGCGGCGGTCGTCGAGTTGGAGGGCCGGCCCTACGCCCTCGCGGTCATGGCGACCTACCTGCGCAGCGATACCGACGGCGAGCGCGCGATCCGTGACGTCGCAGATGCGGTCTTCAGCTATTTCGAGCGGCTGGCGACAGGGGGAATCTACGGGAGAAAGTCACCGTAGGGAAGCCACTTGAAAACTGAACTCAGTCAGTTTCCAGTTGCCAGTTATCCAGTTCAAAGGGCAGACTGCTCGCATCCCGACAATCCGCCCTTTTGAACTGTCAACTGGGAACTGGAAACTGACGGGCGAGCCGCGAGAGCGGCGAGCGTACCGCGTCTAGTGGTGTTCGTCGACAGCCGTCGCTGCGCTGAGGTAGATCGCGGTCAGGGTCATGAAGATGAAGGCCTGGAGCGGTCCGACGATGAGGCCGAGCATCTGAATCGGGAGCGGCGCGATGAGCGGCACGATGCTCGCGATGATCAGGACCACCAGGTGCTCGCCGAAGATGTTGCCGAACAGGCGCAGCGTGAGCGACAGCACGCGCGACAAGTGACTGATCAACTCGATCGGCAGCATCAGCGGCGCCATCGCCTTCGGCACACCCGGAGGGAACGCGAAGTGCAGCAGGTACGAGCCGATTCCCTGCGCCTTGATGCCCTGGAAGTGGTAGTAGAGCCACACCGTCAGCGCACACCCGAACGGCACGTTGATGTTGCTCGTCGGCGATCCGAGGCCTGGAATCTGCCCCATCAGGTTACCGAGCAGGATGAAGATGAAGATACCGCCGCACAGCGCGAGGTACTTGCGGCCCTTGCCGTGGCCGATCGCGTTTTCGAGCTGCGTGACGATGAACGTCGTGATGTCCTCGAGGACGATCTGCAGCTTGCCCGGATTGTCGACGCTCAGTTTGGAGCGGATCATCAGTCCGATCGCGAGGACGAACAGCACGATCAGGGCGCAGAAGACCAGGTAATCCGGGACGTGGAGTCCGAGCGGCGCGAGCAGCGCGTTGATGGCCTCGACGAGCGGGGAGGGGTGTTCGAGCGCTTCCACGGACTCTGATTGTAACTTCTTTCACAAGCTGGGAAAAGCCGTCGCCCGGGCCGGGGCCAGCCATCCAGAGACGCCGGCGCGGGCGAAAATCCAGGCGAATCGCGGACAGGGTCGAGGGTAGGGGGACAGGGGTAGGGTAGGGAAAAAAACGGCCGCGGTGGTCAACCGCGGCCGAGGGTGGCGGGTGTCCGTGGCAGCAGAGAGGCCACGGCCCCGGTCCGAGAGTGTGCGGTCAGCGACCGCTGTAATCGAGATCGCTTTCGCGCAGGTGCAGGCCGATCGATCGGCCGCCGAAGACGGCGAACTCAGAGACTTTGCCGGTGACCCTGACCTGTGCGCCCTTCGACGGGATCCGGCGGTCGTCGCTCACGACGAGAATCTCGCCCGTCCCATCGTCGACCTGATACATCTTGAGCGGCACCAGCGGGATGCCCCACGACGACGTCACGGTGCCGCGGACGGTCACGCTGCGATCGACGTAGCGTCCCGGGTTGGTCTTCACCTGACCAATCGACGCGCCGGTGGCGCACGCGGCGGTGAACACGGCAAGTGCCGCAGCAGCGAAGAACCGTTTGATCATGGTGACCCCGCTCGCGCGAACGGATGACTGCATCGCCGCGCATGAAAGTCGAATGGCCGCGACGAGATCGTGAATCGAACTGCCGGAGTGCGGCGATGCCAGCGCCTGCCTGAAGTTTGCGCACTCCGGTGATCCGCCGCGGCCGCTCATCCCCACTTCAACTCGCGTGCCAGATCGCAGGATCGCAAAACACCCTCCGGAAATCTCGCGATCCGCGTCGATCGACGAGCGGCGCAGCGTCCTGAGGCGGGGACGCGGTGTGCACTTCAATAGACGCGCAGATAGCGCTCTGTCTCCCACGACGAGACGTGGCGGATGTAGTCGTCCCACTCCTCGCGCTTGGCCTCGAGGAAGTGCTGGAAGATGTGCTCGCCCAGCGTGTCGCGAATCAACTCGTCCTTCTCGAGATCGTCGAGCGCCTCACTGAGATTGGCCGGGAGATCGTCGATGCGCAGATGGCGCCGCTCGCGGTGGCTCATCTTGTAGATGTTCTTGTTGACCGGCGGCCCGGGGTCGATCGCCTGATCGATCCCGTCGAGCCCGGCGCGCAGCATCACCGCAAGCGCGAGGTACGGATTGCAGGCAGGGTCGGGCATGCGGAGCTCGATGCGGGTCGCGACGCCGCGCGTCGCGGGCACGCGCACGAGAGGACTGCGGTTCTTCTCGGACCAGGCAATCGCGGTTGGCGCTTCGTATCCCGGCACGAGCCGCTTGAACGAGTTCACGAGCGGATTGGTGACCGCGCAAAAGCCTTTCGCGTGCCGGAGCAGGCCGCCGATGTAGTGCAGGCAGGTATCGCTCAACTGCCATTGACCGTTGCCGTCATGAAACGCGTTGGCGGTGCCGCGGAACAGCGACTGATGGGTGTGCATCCCCGATCCGTTGAGCCCGAAGATCGGCTTGGGCATGAACGTCGCGTGCAGATCGTTGCGGAGCGCCACGTTTTTCACGACGAAGCGAAACGTGGTGACGTTGTCGGCGGTTGCGAGGACGTCGTCGTAGCGAAAGTCGATCTCGTGCTGGCCGGGCGCGACTTCGTGATGCGCCGCTTCGACGTGGAATCCCATCTGCTCGAGCGCGAGGACGATCTCGCGCCGCACGTCTTCGCCGAGATCCACCGGCGCGAGATCGAAGTAGCCGGCGGCATCATGCGTCTCGGTCGTCGGCTTGCCATCGCGGCGCTGGAACAGGAAGAACTCCGCTTCGGGCCCGGCCTTCATCGTGAAGCCACGCTCGGCGGCGAGGCCAATCACCCGCTTCAGCGTCGTGCGCGGGCAACCGGCGAATGGCGTGCCGTCAGGGTTGGCGACGTCACAGATGATCCGCGCGACCCTGACGCCGCCCGTCGCGCCTGAAGTGCGTCCCGCTTCGGTCCACGGAAACACCTGGAAGGTGGCGAGGTCGGGCTTGAGGTACATGTCCGACTCTTCAATCCGGACGAACCCTTCAATCGACGAGCCGTCGAACATGATCTTGCCGTCGAGCGCGTCGGCGAACTGCCCATCGGGGACCTCGACGTTCTTGATGACGCCGAGGATGTCGGTGAACTGGAGCCGCATGAACTTGATGCGCTCGCGTTCGGCGCGTTCGAGGATGCGGGTGCGGAGGTCGGCCACGGGCCGATTGTGGCACGGTGGGCGGGTGGACGGCGCCACGCCATGGTGCGACAGGTGCGGTGCCAGGCGCGGTCCGCTACAGTGCAGGTGCCCTGCGCCGATGGTCAGCCTCAGCGCACACCTATACGCCCCATACCTGTGCACCGCACCTCACTGACGCACCCGCACCCATCGCACCTGTCGCACCCGTCGCACCTGCCGCACCACACGCCTGCCCGCCAACCGATCGCCGGCCAATGGCGTCTGAGCATGTGGATGGAGGAATTGCCAGCGATGAAGAACGCCAGAATTGCCATGTTCGGCGTGGTCTTGGCCGGTCTCGTTGTTGCCGCGGTGTCAGGGCTGGTGGCCCAGACGCGCCCCGACCCGAGACCGGAGGTGCGGTCCCGGCCGCGGGTGATGATGCTCGACGGCCGCGGCGGACAACTCGGCGTCAGGGTCCAGGACCTCGATGCCGAGGGGCTCAAGAAGGCGGCGGGCGCCACGAGCGGCGTCGCCATCGAAGACGTGGATCAGGACAGCCCGGCGGCCAAAGCCGGACTGCGCGAAGGCGACATCGTCGTCGAGGTCGACGGCGATCGGGTGCGCAGCGCCCGGCAGTTCTCGCGCCTGATTCAGGAGACGCCCGACGGGCGCAGCGTCAGGCTCGGCATCGTCCGCGGCGGACAGCGGCAGACGATCGAGGTGACGCCGGAGTCGCGGACGTTCGATTTCGGTTTCGCCGATCGACTGAGTCGCGACATCCTGCGCGACCTCGAGCCGCAGCTCC
Source organism: uncultured Acidobacteriota bacterium (assembly GCA_963841895.1). Taxonomy (GTDB): domain Bacteria; phylum Acidobacteriota; class Vicinamibacteria; order Vicinamibacterales; family UBA2999; genus JACCSI01. The sequence continues at coordinate 147,424 of CAWJEO010000038.1, read as the reverse complement.
GCGAGATTGAGCCGCGGCTGCGGGAGCTCGAACCACGGCTGCGCGAGTTCGAACCGCGGCTCCGCGAGTTCCGCTTCGATGGTCCGTTCAACTTCGACTTCGACATGCTGCCGCGCATGACCAGCCCACGCGGGCGGCTCGGCGTCCAGTTGAACGAGCTCTCGCCCCAGCTGGCCGAGTACTTCGGTGCCTCCGAAGGCGGCGCGCTGGTCGCGAGCGTGACCAAGGACTCACCGGCGGAAAAGGCCGGCCTCAAGGCCGGTGACGTCATCACGTCGATCAATGGCGACCGCGTCCGCGGTACCGACGATCTGATCGATGAGCTTCGCGACGTCGACGGCGGCGACGTCACGATCGGCATCCTGCGCGACAAGAAGGCGTCGTCGGTCAAGGCGACGATCGAAGCGCAGACGCCGGCACGGCGGCCGGGCCGACCGATTTAACGAGAAGATTCGAGCCGGGTTAGAGGCCTTGCGCCTGGGACGCAGGGATTTCAGCGGCCGACGGAACACCGTCGCCCTGAGTCCCTGCCTCGGCCTGCGGGCGGGTGTCGCCAGCGTTGGCCAGCAGCATCGACAGTTGGGCCGCAACGATGGTTGCGATGGCGAGCTGCTGCGGATCGACATCCTGGGCGTCGCGGAACTCGGCAGACAGCACGCCGACCGCCCCGCCCGGGGCCAGCAGCGGCACCGCGAGCGCCGCTGCTGATCCGTGCCTGCCCTTGCTCGTCTTCGGCGCCGATTCGCGGAACGCGCGCGCCGTGAGGTTCTCGTCGTCGCGCGGAATCGATCCGAGCCGCGCGATCAGACGTTCGTCGTAGCCCGTCGCCACCGCGGGACCGAGCGAATCACGCGCGTCCGACGCCATCCACACCACGATCCCCGATGCGTTCAGGAGGCTCGCGGCACGTGCGAGCAGGGTTCCAATCTGGGCGCTGTCCGAGACGCGAGCGATGTCGCTGCACAGCGCGGCCGCGTCGGGCCAGCGCCCGGGTGCTGAAAGCACGGCCGCGGCCGACTCGGCAGCCGGCTTCGTCGCGGGCTTTGCGGTCGCGTGAGTGGCGGATGCTGGTCGCGCGACGGGAACGGTCGGGGGCATCCGCGCCGGGCTTGTTGGCGACGCGGTTGTTGGGCTGGACGTGACCGGCGTCGCCTTTGGCGACGGCACCACCCGCGCGTACTCTTCAGGTTGGCGCGTGCTACTCGATACCGGCGTCAGACTCGGCGACAGCGCGCCGGCGCCATCGGTGGATGTCGAGGGCGGCACAAGGATGAGAAGCGCGAGTGCGGCGATGCCGGTCGCGGCAGCCGCGAGGATCACCTCGTCGCGACGCGTCGCGGAGACGCGCGTATCCGCGGTCTGGTTCAGAAGCCCGCGTGCGCGGGCGACCTGCACCCGGATGGCGTCGAGCAGATCGCGCGCGTCAGTGAAGATCAGCCTCGCCGGCGAGCAGCGGTTGCCCGTTCCGGACGTGTTCGCGCGCCCGCTGTTCAGCTGCGGCCAGGCGATCGGAGAGGTCGAGTGTCTCGGTGATGGGTTGGCCGACGGCGGAGGCCGCGCGATCGAGGTCGAGGAGCGAGCCGCGAAGCTTGTCGAGAAGAACGCCGGCACGCGCCGACCAGAACGGCAGCCCTTGACCTGGCGCCACGTAGGCGTGCAGCGCTCCCTTGATCTCGCCGACGGTTTCGATGGCGACATCGGCAGCGTTGGCGCCGGTGGTCAGCGCCCGCGTGTCGTTGGCAAGTTGTTGTTCGTGCTGGAAAATCCGGTAGCCGGCGGCGCCGAGAGCAACGAGCGCGACGAGGGCAATCACGAACCGAAGCCAGCGGTTCGACACGGTGCACAGGATAGCACCACTTCGTGCCTCGTTCCTCGCGTGCGGAGAGCCGCAAGCTGAAAGCCGAAAGCCGATCTACTCCGTCCGCGCGATCTCTTCAGTGACCAGCTTGAGCGGAATCACCGCAGGCTGGGGGGCGGTTTCCATCTGGACGTTATGGCCCTTTACCGGCGGCAGATCCTGAAACATCGTGTTCCACTTCCAGCGTTCCATCGGGTTGCTGGCTTCCAGCCAATGCTGGAGAGGAAGCGCGCGATTGAAGTTCTGCTCGGCGAGCCCGGCGAAGCTCGGGGCTGCTGACAACGCCTTGGCGATCTCGACGCGCACGTCGTGTGAGCTCTTGTAAGAAAACGGCAGACCCAGCGCGACCGCGACGCTCGTGAGAATCTGCCAGTCGTCGACTGCTTCGCCCGGAGGATTCATGACCCTCGAGGCGGCCTGCACGCATGTTCTGATCGTTGGTGTAGGTCGCGTCCTTCTCGACCCACGCCGAGCCCGGCAGCACGACGTCCGCGACCTTCGCCAGCTCCGTCGCGAGGACGCCCTGGTAAATCACCGCGCCAAGGCGGCCGCTCTTCCGGGCTTCGATGACCCAGCCCAAGTCGCCCATCGAGCCGTCCGGGCCGGGATCGACGACATACAGCACCGAGACGCGGGCCTGATCCATGGCGGTGGTGAGCGCGCTCAGATCGGCGTCGCCGTCGAGTCCTGCGCCCACGGCAAACCCCATCGCGGCCGCACCGGTAACGTTCGGAGCGTCGGTCGCCGGCACGCGGAACTGGGTATCGGCGGGCTGACGCTTCTCTGATCTCCGCCACGCGACCTGGACGTGGCTGGCGCCGCCGTCGCCCTTCATGCCCTCGGCCAGCTGCTTCAGCAGGAAGAGCTCTTCGTGCGACGCGTGAGCCGAGACGAGGAACCGCACCGACGCCGGATCCTTCCGCCCCGCCGCATCGACGACGTCGCGGACGCGGACGAGCGCGTCCTTCCAGGTCGCCGTCTGGTGGACGCCGTCCTTCGTCAGGATGAGCGGCTTGCGCAGCCGCTGCTCGCCTTCGACCCAGCCGTACTGGAAGCGCCCGATGTCGCACATCCAGAACTCGTTGACGTCCTGGTTGTAGCGCGGCGTCATGCGGATGAGGCGCGAGCCTTTAGCCCATTCCGGCTTCGCCTTGATCCAGGCGGTCGTGCTGCAGCCTTTCGAGCACAGCGTGCAGGTGGTGTCGACGGCGTGGGGGTTGTCCCACGGCCGGGACCGGAATCGGTATTGGCGCGTCGTGATCGCGCCGACCGGACAAACGTCCATCAGGTTGCCCGAGAGGAGCGAATGGACGCCCTGCTCGGCGAACGTGGCGATCTCGCTGCCGTTGCCGCGATCGACGATCCCGATCTGGGCATCGCCGTCCACCTCGCGCATGAATCGGACGCACCGCGTGCACAGGATGCAGCGGTTGCGGTTGAGCATCAGGGTCGGGCCGAAATCGACGTCGGCACGCACGCCCTCGCCGTCGAAGACCCGCCGCGGGAAGTCCATGCGGCTCTGCGCGTTGCCGAAACGATAGGAAAAATCCTGGAGCGGGCATTCGCCGCCCTTGTCGCAGACCGGGCAGTCGAGCGGGTGATTGATCAGGAGGAACTCGAAAACGCCGGCTCGACCGTCGACCGATTCGGCGTCGGTCGTGTGCACGACCATTCCCTCCGCCACCGGCGTCGAGCACGACGTCTGCAGCTTCAGCATTTTTTCGATCTTGACCAGGCAAACGCGGCACGAGGCATCGATCCCCAGACCCGGGTGGTAGCAGTAATACGGGACCTGGATTCCCGCCTCGATCGCGGCCTGGAGGACGTTCGTCCCCTTTGGCACCGAGATCGAACGGCCGTCGATGGTCAGCGTCACGTTTTCCATGATCAACCGGAGATCATATCAAAGGGCACGAGGACGGTCGATGCGGCCCGCCGCTCCCAACGACCCGGACTCGGTTACACTGCGCCGGTGGACGAGCGTCGCCTGCGAATCGGCTCGTTGTTCGAGTGGATGGCAGCAGCGTTGGGCGTCGCCGGACTCGTCTGGGTGCTGTCGGTTCCGCTTCAGCATCTGAGCGGTCCGCGCGTCGATGCAGCCCTGGTCGACGTCCGCGAGAAACCGCCGCCCGGCGTTCCCAGCGGGGCGACGAGCGTGCCGGTGATGCTCCTGCTCGACGGCCGCAGCATCAAGATCGGCGACCTCGAGTCGAAGGTGCGCTCGCTGCTTCCGCAATCCCGCCTTCAGGGCCCGCCCATCGTCACCTCGAACGAGTTCGGCGGACGCACGACCTACGCCTACGTCATCGAGGGTTCACGTCTCTACGTTGTGTGCGAGCGAGCCGAACGCGGTGGGCCGATGCGGGTCGCGGGCGTCTACGTCGTCACTGATGTACGCAGAGTGCCGCGTGGAGTCGCGAAGCCGAGCACCTGACTCGGATGTCCGATGCAATCAGCGCTAATCCTCAGCGGCGTTCGAACGTGCCCAGCGCGGCGTTGTCGGCGTTGATCTCGACGCTTCGCAGCGGGCCCGCGAGCGGAATGCGGCGTTTCCGTCGTGGCCTGCGAGAGGACAACGATGCTGTCGACCGACTTGTCGCCGTACTGCATCGTCACCGTGACCGGCACGTCGAAGACGTCGCCGATCTGCTCGAAGCGGACGACGAGTTCCTGTCCCTCGACGGCGGTCGAATAGCGCACGCGCGGCAGCCCTGACGCGAAGATCCAGCGTTCGAAAAAGCGATCGAGGGAACCGCCGAACTCGGCCTCCATCGCCCGCTGCAGATCTTCGGTACCCGCCTTCTGGTAGCGGTTCTCGGCGTAATACCGCTTCACGCCACGGAAGAAGGCGTCGTCGCCGATCAGTCCGCCGCAGCATGTGCAGCACCGCGGCGCCTTTGTTGTAGACGAGCGCTCGAAAGACCCGGCTGTCGCTCTTGATGTGGCCGAGGCGATACCCCAGATACACCGCGCCCTGATCCGATTCGATCCATCGCCCAGCGGCGGAACTGGCGGAGCACATCGCGGAACGTCTGCTCGCCGCGCCGCTCCTTGGCATAGAGCGCCGCGAAGTACTGCGCGAACCCTTCGCTCAGCCACTGCTCGTGATAGTTCTTCCAGCCGACCGCCTGTCCCCACCACTGATGGGCGAGCTCGTGCGCGATGAAGAACTCCGGAAAGCTCGAGAAGACCGCCGGATCGTTGCGAAACTGGAACGGCGTGATCGGCAACGGGTTGTTGAGGACGGCAAAGTAGCCGGGGCTGTGGCCACCCGGCCGCTCGTGCTCGACCATCGCCATCGTCATGGCGTCGTACGGCATGTCGCCGACCAAGCGACGAGTACAAGCGCAGGATGTCGGCAGCGGTGCCGACAATGCTCGCGGCCGCGCTCCTGCTGACGCCGATTGGCTTCGACCGCAAGCGCCACGGTATTTCGGCAGCCCGATCGACGGGCACGCAGCGGCCCGTTCGCGGATCAGCGTCGGCGTCGCTCGGTTTGGCGGAACGATGTCGAGCGCCACTGTCGCCGCATCGGCGCGCGTAGAACTTGCTGACCACCACGCCGAGATAGCGCACCGGCTGCGTCGCCGCGGTATAGATATACGTCGCTCGCGGCTGGGTCACGGTGCGCCCGAGCGCGCGGGTCGGCGAGCCCGAGGCGTGCACGCCGCTCGCCACGACCGTGTACTCGGCGGGCACGCTGAAGCGGATCGTCGCGGTCGCATAGTCGCTGACCTGATTCTGCGGATACCAGGCGCTGCGATTGCTGAACAACCAGTTTGGTTCCGGCGGGAACGTACGGAATGTCCTCCCGCTGCGGGCCGCGCTCCTGTCCGTCAATCGTCAGCCCCTCCTGATCGATCGTCTGCGTCTGAATCGGCCCGGAATAGGCGATGTTCAACGTCAGGACGACATCGCGCGACACCGGCGACGGCAGGTTGACGACGACGCTGTTCTGGTTGCGGACGCGGAGAAACATCAGCCGCCCCAGCTCGTCGCTGGTGATCGACTGGACCGTGAACTCTTCCGCCAGCCGCAGCGTCGATGCGCGCCGAGCGCGAACGACTTGATCCGGATCCGCAAACGCGCCTGGCCGTCGAGCCAGCCGCGCTCCGGAAAAAACGTCGCATCGATCGTGTAGTCGAGGACGTCGTATTCGACGAGGTCGTCCTCGTTGAAGAAGCGGCCGCGGCTGCTCAACTTCATCTCCGAGGCGTAGGCCGCGATGTTGCGCTTGCGCCGACGATGAAACAGCGTGACGTCCTCGGCTTCGCCGATCGAGCGGGCAAAGGTCAGGGTGTCGAAGCGGCGGGTCCGCACCTCGGCGAGAAAGTCACCGGGCTGCGGCAGCAGCGACCAGTTGTCGCGGCTCAAGTCGCGCAGGTCGAGGCTGAACGACTTGCCGACCTCGTCGTCGAAAACCGCCTGCGCGCGCCGCAACGCACGCGGGTCCGGCGCCGGGGCCGGGTCAACGACAGCCTTGAGCAGCTATCGAACTCGGACGGGGTTGATGCGGATGTATGCCGCGCTGAACGGCGACTCCATCGTGTCGGCGCCCGGCGAAGATGCGCACCTGCCCGCGCTCTTCCGCCGGCTCCGGCGTGAACGTCATCATGCCGTCGCCGAGCAGCACCAGCGCCGTGTCCCCCTCGATGGTTTCCGCGACGAAGCGTCGCCGCTCGCGCAGCCGTAGCTCGAAATCGACCGACCTGATCACCAGATCGCGGACGGCGAACTGCTTGTCCGCGTGCAGCGCAGACGATGCAGGCCTTCGATCGACGACAGCCGCTCCTGCATCGACGACCCGCCACGGCTGCCGCTCGGTCGACTCACGCGGCCGTTCGATGTCCATGCGCCACGTCGTGATGCGCGCCGCGCGGCCCGCTTTCGGTGAACACATCGACGAGCGAGACGAAGCCTTCGCCGGGCAGGCACCGGCGAGCGGCACCGGTCGCGCTCGCGGACGACCGCGCGCGTGACGCCCGTCGGCACGATCGCCATCGAAGAACTCGACGGCCGCGTCGCGATCCGCGTTCGGCGAGACAGCAGCGCGAGCCACGCCGCGCGGTCCGTGGTCGAAATCGCTACCTCGACAGCCTGGAGGAGCGCCGGATCGACAGGTCGTTCGGGTTCTTGGGCAGGCGGCAAGCTGGCGGGCGTCGAGCGACACCGCGGACAGGAGGCAATGCGAGAACGACAGCCCGAGTCATGACGTGCAAGACAACAAGTCCCGCAGCATTCCGGCGCCGACGGACGCCCGACAGCTGCATTAGACGCCAGCCGGGACCGCTTGGGCTACCGAATTCCTGAGCCTGCTCAACACCAGCACGGTCAGGTCGTCGGCGAGACGCGAGTCGCGTCGGTGCCGTTCCACCGCATCGAAAATCGCGTGGCCAACGCTGGCCGCCGTCGCTTCCGGGAACGTCCCCGGATAGAGCGCCAACGTCCGTTCCAGCCCGGCCTCGTCGAACGGCTGCCCGGTCGGGGTCTTCGGCCTCGGTGATGCCGTCGCTGTACATCACCATGGCATCGCCGGGTTCCAGCGTCAGCCTGCCGACTCGTACGTGCGACCCCTCGAACATCCCGAGCGCAATCCCGCCAGTCATCAGCCGCTCGACGGTACCATTTTGCCGCCGGAGCAGCGGAGGTGTCTGGCCGGCGTTGACGAACTGCATGTCGCCGGTACGCAGGGTCGTACGAAGCGACAAAAATCGTGATGAACCGCGACGCCGGCGACTGCCGGCAGATCTGGAGATTCAGCCGCGCCACCAGCGCGTCGATCTCCAGGCCCTCGATCGACCAGCGTCCGCAGCATCGCCAGGCACAGGGCCATCAGCAGCGCGGCTGGGCTGGCCTTGCCGGCGACGTCCCCGAGCGCGACGATGCACCCGCCCGTCCGGCTGAGGGAGGATGTCGTAGAAGTCGCCGCCGACGGTGTTGGCAGGCTTGGTCAGACCGAAGGCCTCGACGCCCGGGCCGGACCACATGCCGTCCGGCAGCATGGCCTGCTGGATCTCGCGCGCCACCTCGAGGTCGCGCTTGAGCGACAGCCGATCCGCCACCTCGAGCAACACCAGCAGGTTCATCAGCAGGAAGCCGATCAGCAGCCACGCCGTGCCTTGCGAAAAGATCGGGCCCGGGACGCCGATCCGCACGAAATTCAGCGGAAACGGCATCCGGACGGTGATCAGCCCGAACCCTTGAAACAGGTTCAGGATCCCGATCACCGACGCGACCAGCGCCAGTCCGTAGATGACGCGGCGGGCCGGCGACAGCCGCATCGTGAACGCAAGGAAGAACCCCTGCAGGTACTTGAGGGCTCGCCGATGCCAGGGCAGCCCTTCGAGCTCGGCGGTGTTGATCCCGCGCGCGAAGAAGCGGTACGCCTCGGGCGTTTCGTACGTGAAGAGCTTGCCAAGGTCCTCTTTGGTGAAGTCCTTGGTGTAAGTCTGGAAGAAGGCGCGGGTCGGACTGAGGCCTTCATGGAACAACGCTACAAGTGACGTCATCCGATGACCCCTAGTTCCTTCCCGACCTTGGCGAACGTGTCGAGAGCGAACTGCAGGTCATCGCGCGTGTGCGTGGCGGTGACGATCGTGCGGAGACGCGCCTGGCCGCGGGCGACGGTTGGGAAGCCGATGCCCTGCGCAAACACCCCTTCGTCGAAGAGCCGATCCGACATCAGCATGGCCTGCGACGCTTCGCCGACGATGACCGGCGTGATCGGGCTTTCGCTGCGCCCGGTGTTGAAGCCCAGCGCCTGCAGGCCGGCCTTGAAGAACGCGCGTGTTGTCCCACAGCTGCTCCATCCACTGCGGCTCGTGTCTCGAGGACGTCGATCGCGGCGATGCACGCGGCGGCGACCGCCGGCGGATGCGACGTCGAGAACAGGAACGGCCGGGCGCGGTGATACAGGAACTCGATGAACGCCTTGGTGCCGGCGACGTAGCCGCCCAGCACGCCGATCGCCTTCGACAGCGTGCCGACCTGGATGTCGACGCGGCCGTGGCAGTTGAAGTGATCGATCGTGCCGCGCCCCTGGTGTCCGAACACGCCGCTCGCGTGCGCGTCGTCCACCATCATGATCGCGCCGAACTCTTCGGCGACGTCGCAGAGCCCTGGCAGCGGGCCGAGGTCGCCGTCCATCGAAAACACGCCGTCGGTGATGAGCAGCTTGCGTTGCGCCGCCGGCAGCTCGCTTCAGAATCCGTGCGCGCGGCGCCGACGTCCTTGTGCGGGAACACTTTGATCGCGGCGCGACTCAAGCGGCAGCCGTCGATGATGCTCGCGTGATTGAGCTCGTCGGAGATGACGACGTCCTCTTTGTTGAGGATCGCCGAGACGGTGCCGGCGTTGGCCGCGAAGCCGCTTTGAAAGACCACGACGGCTTCGACGTTCTTGAACGCGGCGAGGCGCCGCTCGAGCTCCATGTGCAGGTCCATCGTCCCGGCGATGGTGCGGACCGAACCGGAGCCAGCGCCGAACCGCCGCACGGCGTCGAGCGCCGCCTCCCGCAGCCGCGGGTGCGTCGTCAGACCGAGATAGTTGTTCGACGAGAGGTTGACGACCGACCGATGGTCGAAGGTGGCGTGCGAGCCCTGCTCGCCTTCGAGCACGCGTAGCTGCCGGTACAGGCCCTGCTGCGAGCGACTCGAGCTCGTCCGACGAGGTACTTCAGGGATCGGCGATCGCATCGACGTGCAAGTATACGCTCACGGCCCGACGAGTCTACGGGCTTGCACAGCGTGGCGAGCGCGGCGAACGTAGAGCCGATCGTCGCCGAACGACTCGGCAAGCCGAGCGCCGTGGGCGATCAGCCAGTCCTCGACGTTCTGCGCCTGGCCGTGGCGAAGCGCGAGCTGATGAACGATCACGTGGCTGGTGCCAGCGTCGCGAAGCGCCCGCCACGCGGCCTCGGGATCGATCGACAGACGGCTGCAAGGAGCGCGACACGCACGTTGTAGCTGCGCGGAAAGCCGCCGCTGTAGCCGTTGACCAGGCGCTTCCAGTGGACGGTGGAGTAATAGACGTAGCGCAGTTCCCACGCCGGATCGCCGAAGGGAAACTCCGCGACCGCCTGGACGTCGGGCATGGCCGCGAGCTGTCGATAGACCGGGGCGCGTCGGCCGCCGGCTCGACGCGCGCCGGCGGCGGGACGCCGCCGTCGCCCGACGTCGCGTTCATCGGTCATCGGGGCGAAAACAGGCTTCGCCGAGAAACACCGCAGCGACGCACCATCGCGACGCGGCCGCGCCGGTCGACAAACCGCTCGAGCACCGCGGCCCCATAGCCCGCGGCAATCGAGATGAACAACGCCGCGATCATCGCGTAACGCGCCGGCACCCGGAGGCCATCGAAGCCGGGCACGTGCTCGTACAGCACGCCGTAAAGGCCGAGGCCGGCGAGCGGCCGGCCGAGCGAGTGCGGTCGCGGCCCGAGCGACAACCAGATGGCCAGCAGCGTGAGCACGATCGCGAACGTCAGCGGCGACGCGAAGTGCGGCCCGGAGCGCGTGCGCGCGCCGCAGGCGACAAGGCGAGCAACAGCACGGCGGCGATCGCGATGCCTGTCGCGAGACGCGCGGGATTGTTCGCGCGAATGGGGATGCCAGCAACAGACGTGATGAACCCGCCGGTGAAGATGAGCGCGATCAGAGCCGGCGAGCTGCACCACGAGTATCGAGCGAAGCCCTCTCGAGGCCAGGCTGAAGCCTGGCCGCACAGCCTTGGGTTCAAACCGTGTTGTGGGGCTCGGCTGTAGCCGAGCCAAGCTCAGTGTCGCGATGAAAAACAGAACCCACGGAATCACGCCGAAGAACAGCTCGCCTTCAGGCTTGGGATACACCTGCAGGAGCGGTCCCCAGATCCGCAGCGCCTCCGGCGCGGTCGAAGTAGCTGTACACGTCGGCCGAGAAGAGAAGCACCTCGCCCAGCGGCCGCTCGAAACCGTGTACGCGCTGCACTCTCGAGATACAGGGCGAGAAACGGCCAGGTGCCCGCCGATCACGACCACCGCGGCACTGGCGAACGCTCCCCACAGACGCCACTCGCGCCAGCGCCCGGACGTCACGATCTGATGAACGATGAAGAGCGCGGCACGAACGGGGCGAAGAAAATCAGGTAGTAGCCGCACGACCAGTTCTGCATCAGCAACGCCGTACCGGATCAGTGAAGCCATCGGCCCGGGACCGGAGACGATTGTCGGCGGCGGTGTCGACCCGCTGTGCAGGATGAACCGGCGAAAGCCGTACAGGGCGAACGGCATCCACTGGCGCTGACCGACTGGATGTGCGCAGACCTGCGCGATCCGGAACGGCACGAACGCAAAGATCAGCCCGGCGACGAATGCCGGCCAGCTGAAACGCGCGTTGTCGCCGAGGAGGTCGCGAACCAGCAGATACATGCCGAGCCCCGAGAGCACGAACGACGAGAGAAACAGCAGGTTGTAGGAGAGGATCAGGTTGCCGGTCAGGTGATAGACCGGAAGAATCTGCAGCACCTGACCGAACGAGGTGTTCCGAGAAACGAGAGCGCAAGAGGCTCTGGATGAAAAATGTTGGCGTTCCAGAAATCGCTGAGCGTCATCCGGCCGGTCGACGACGTCGGGGCAGGTGCTCGGCGCCCCAGCCAAGAATCCACATGTTGAGCAGGGGATCGCCGAGGTCGCCCGGGACGTCGCGCGCGATGCCCGGCGCCAGCGGCCACGTCATCACGAGCGTCAGCAGAAGGTAGAGGAGAGTGACCCGAAGCATGCCGGTCGGTGCGGCAGATTTCCCATCGCCCGCCATGACGCTCACTCGTCGCGGGCGACGAGCTCTTCGAACAGCACCTGAACGATCGCCGCCGTCGGCACGGAGAGAATCGCGCCGACGACGCCGAGCAACTCGCTACCGATGCCGAGCGCAATGATCACGGTGACCGCACTCAATCCGACCTGCCGGCCCATGATCTTCGGCACGAGAACCGAGTTCTCGAGCTGCTGCTGAATGATGAAGAAGACGGCGACGCCGAGCGCCAGCCCGGGCGAAACCGTGGCCGCGACGAGGATCGCGGGAATCGCCGCCAGGATGGGGCCGACCATCGGGATCATCTCGCCAATCGCCGAGATGAGCGCCAGCACGTAGAAATACGGCACGCCCATCAGGCCGAGACCGATCGCCGACGTCAGCGCCAATGATGCCGGCGAGCAGCAATTGTCCGCCGAGCCACGCGCTGACTTTCTCGGTGACCGTGGCGCTGATCGCGGCCACACGGCGCCGCTGCGCCGCCGGGAACAGCCGCACGAAGAACGAGAAGATCTCGCGCGACTCGACCAGCATGTAGAACGTCAGCAGCAGCAGTGTGATGACGCCGAACACGCCCGCCGACCACGTTGCGCACCGCGCCGAAGACCGTCGCCGCGGCCGTCGCGCCGGTGGCCGGCGCCTGTTGCACGGCCTCGCCCAGCGTGATGGGCTGCCGCAGGATGCCAATCCGCACCAGCACGCTCCTGCGCCTGCCGCGATCCGGTCCGGCAGCGTTCGCCACAGCTCCTCGGCCTGTTCGATCAGCGGGGGAACCACCAGCCTGCCGATCAGGACGAGCACGCCGATGATCGCCGCGTAGATGATCAGGATCGCGAGCCAGCGCGGGATTCGCGTGCCGATCGGAATCGCCCGCTGCCGTTCGATCATCCGGACGAGCGGCGAGATGCCCATCGCCAGCATGCCGCTGATGTAGACCAGGATCAGCGTGCTCCGGACGGTGTAGAGCAGCCAGACGACGAGAACCGCGACGATCGAGGAGACGATGCCGAAGAGGATCAGGCGTCGTGGATCGCGCGCCGGCGCCGGCTCGGGCCGATCGGGCGCCGGTTTGGTCACGCGCGCAGGTACTCGCGCGTGAACCCGGCGATGTCGTCGTAGATCGCGCCCAGCTCCGCGGGCGGCGCCAGAAAGACGACTCGGAAAAATCCGTCCTCGGGCGGGGTGCCGAAGCCCGATCCATACACGCAGAGGATGCCGGTCGCCCGCAGCAGACCCAGCACGTAGTCGGCATCGCTCGAGCCGGGCGGCAGGCTGACCTGCGGCATCGCGTAGAAGGCGCCGCGCGGCTGCACGCAGCGCATCCCGTCGATCGCGTTGAGGCGCTCGGTCGTCAGCGTGGCACGGGCACGCAGCTCGTGACGGAAGACTTCCTGGTGCGATCGATCGCCGGTCAGCGCTGCCGTGACCGCATACTGCATGGGCCCCGGACTGCACAGCCGCCCGTCGGCCAGCTTCTTGATCGCGCGCAACGCGCCATCGAGGCGCGACGTGCTGCCCACCGCCATCCACCCGGCCCGCCATCCCGGCGCGAGATAGGCCTTCGACAGGCTCGAATACGAAATGATCGCGCGCGTCGGGATCGAGCGTCGCCATCGGCGCGCACCGGCCCGTCGTAGGCGAGATCGCCGTAGACCTCGTCGGCGAGAATCACCAGTCCGTGACTGTTCGGCAATCGCGATCAACTCGCGCCGGACGGCATCCGGATAGATCGCGCCGGTCGGATTGTTCGGATCGATGACGACGAGCACGCGCGTCGCCGGCGTGATTCGCCGGCGGAGGTCGTCGAGATCCGGCAGCCAGTGATTGTCCGGATCGGTCCGGTAGTACTGCGGATCCGCGCCGATCTTGGCGAGCACCGCCGTGTAGAGCGGATAGGTCGGCGAAGGCACGAGCACCGCCTCGCCCTCGTCCACGATCGCGGTCAGGGCCAGCTCGAGTCCTTCGGAGGTCCCTGACGTAATCAAGCACGCGATCGGGGTCGTCGGGACCGCCAGCGCTGGTGTATTCCGCGGCGACGGCCTCCCGAGCCTCGAGGATGCCGGCCGAGGGGGTGTAGCCGTTATGGCCATCCCGCATCGCCCGTTCGACCGCTTCGATCAGATGCGGCGGCGTCAGGAACCCGAACTGGTTCGGGATCGCCGATATTGAGATAGCGGACCGTGGTCCCGGCGAGTTCGACCTTCTTGGCCTCGGTGACGATGTTGCGGATGGCGTAGGTGAAGCGATCGACGCGGCGGGCCGTGCGGATCGGCGCTGAGACGAGGGCCATGGCACCGAAATCTTACCTCTGAATAGTTGGCCGCTGGTGGGCAGAGGCTCGGGAGCGCACCTCGTCGTATTCTTGACGCCGAGATATGTAAGAAATACACGAAAACGCCAATCTTACAGCGCCGCCTCAACCGTATTCGAGTCAGTTAAGTCTTTTAGAATCAACAACTTACCGACTTGGCAAGCGATTGTAGGAAGGGGGGCATGGGACGGGAGCATCCTCCTCCTCCTCGCCTCGATGCTGGTCACGTCAGCACCGACTTTTGGGCAAGAGCCCGCACCCCAGGTGCCGAGCTTCAAGTCCGGAGTCGAGCTCGTCACCGTCACCGCCACGGTACGCGACAAGCGAGGTCGGCTGGTGAGGGGATTGAACGCCGCCGATTTCGAGGTCCTCGACAACGGGCAGCGTCGCGCCATCACGAATTTTCGCACCGACCCATCGCCGGTTAGTCTCGCGCTTCTGTTCGATATCAGCGGCAGCATGCGTGTGGCAGATCGCATGCTCGCCGCCAGGTTTGCGGCCCATCACGTGCTCTCCTGGTTAGAGCCTGGCCGCGACGAAGCCGCGCTGTTCACGTTTGACAGCCGGTTGCACGAGGTGGCCCCGTTCACGGTCGATACGCGCGCCCTGCAAGGCGCGCTGGGGGAGGTCGATCCGTTCGGGGCCACCTCACTGCACGACGCCATTGCCGAAGCCGCCAAGCGGGCGGGATCGCGGACGGGCCGCCGCCGCGCGGTCGTCGTTGTTACTGACGGCATCGACACGACCAGCGGGCTGAAGCCCGCCGAAGTGTCCGCCATCGCCAGCGCGATCGACGTGCCGGTCTACATCGTCGCGACAGTCCTGCCGATCGATCACCCGGGCCGGGAGGCAGCGCTGCCAAAAGAGGGCGTCGTCCCCGACGGGGGGACGGTCGAGGATCTCGCGACCTGGACCGGTGGCGACGTTCTTCTACGCGAGCACGCCAGCCGATACGAGCAACGCGGCGCGGCAGGTGCTCGATGAGCTGAGGGTGCAGTACCTCATCGCGTTCGAGCCGGGCGCCGGCTTCGGCTGGCGACCGCTCGAAATTCGGACTCGGGACAAGGACTACATAGTACGCGCGCGGAGCGGGTATATGGCCGGAACACCGCGCGGCGAGAGACAGGGCTATATCAGCTCATCGTTGATTTACTAGGGAGGAACCATGCGGAAACCGGTATTCGTCGTCAGTATGTTCGCTCTTACACTCGCCGTCGCTCCTGCGTGCGCCACCAAGAAGTTCGTTCGCACGGAAGTCGGCCAGGTCAATGACAAGGTCACCACGCTGAGCGGCTCGCTCGAAGAGACGCAGGAGCGGGTGCGCCAGGCGGAAGGCAAGATCACCGACGTCGACACGCGCGCCCAGGCGGCGGCGACCGACGCCAAGAACGTCGGCACCCAGGCACAGCAGGCGGCCAACGCGGCCGGCGAGCGCGCCAATGCGGTGAACGCCCGCGCCGACACCATCGAAGCGGCGAGCCGCAAGCTCCTCTTCGAAGTCGTGCTGAGCGAAGACCAGGGTAAGTTCAAGTTCGGCAAGACCGAGCTGCCGGACGAAGCCAAGTCGGCGATCGATCAGATGGTTGACGGCATCAAGTCGCAGAAGTCGTCCGTGTGGATCGAGATCGAAGGCCACACCGACAACGTCGGCGACGCGAGGTACAACGAAGCGCTCGGTATGAACCGCGCCGAAGCCGTGAAGCGTTATCTCTACGAGCAGCACCAGGTGCCGCTCCACAAGATGAACGTGATCAGCTACGGCGAGGGCAAGCCGGTGTCGCCGAACCGCACCCGCGACGGCCGCGCGCAGAACCGCCGCGTCGTCATCAAGGTCCTGGCGTAAGACAACACCGCTCTTCCGGCCCGATTCGCGCGGGCCGAGAGACGACAGAACGCCGCTGATGCTCAGCATTGGCGGCGTTTTTGTTTTCTGGCCGCTACAGTTCTGCACACGGTGGCCCGATAAGCGGTCCGAAGGGACCAACGGATGACTGCTCGCGTTGCGCTCGTGCTGGGCGTCTTGATCTGGACAGTGACGGCAGGTGCGGCCACGGCTGCGGCCCAGCAGCCCTCGACGGAGCAGCCCTCGACGGAGTTCGGGTTTGGCGGCAGGTTCTCTTTCGTGAAAGTCGATGCGACGGCCGATGACGATTCGGTGCGGTTTACCGGCGGCGTCGTGCGGCTGGCGGGGAAACACACCGCCATCGAGGTCGCGCTCGACTACAAGTCCGCGCTGACCGGCGATCTGCTGGAGCGCGTCACCGACATCCCGATCCAGGCCTCGCTGCTGTACTACCCGGTGCGCACCCGCATCGCGCCATATCTCCTTGGCGGCGTGGGATGGTACTCGCAGAACATCAAGCGGTTCACCGCGCCAGGCGACGAGACGCCCATCACCCAGGACACCACCCGCCGCCTCGGCTCACACATCGGACTCGGCGCCGACCTCCGTCTCCATCGCCGGCTCGCCCTGCACGGCGACTATCGCTACACCTTTCTCCATCTGGGCGACGACGACACGGCGAAATACTCGTCGCCGAGCCTCATCCCGTTCGCCAAGCAGTTCAAGCTCTCGCACGAAGGCACGATGTTCACGTGGGGAGCCGTTGTCTACTTCTAAGAGCCACGTCAGTTTCCAGTTACCAGTTGCCAGTTCAAAGGGCGCTTGCTGGAATTGCGAAGCTGAGGGCCCCTTTGAACTGGCAACTGGCAACTGGAAACTGACGTTGGAAGTGCAGTCGCAGTCCCAGCCCCAGTCCCTACCTCTGTCTCTCCAGTAAGTAGTCGTCGCCGTATCGTCCGAGCCGCCGCCACCCCGTTCCCTCGAGCGCGGCGACCAGTCGATGTCCCGTTTCGTCAAACCAGGCTCCGGCATGTACCGCGACGTGCGTGGTCCCATCGCCGTCGAGCACCGCGATGGTGGATCGCAGATCCGCGAGCGGCAGGCGCAGTGTCGGCACACGCAAGCGATAGCTGATCGGAAAGGAGCCGCTGTAGCCGTTGAGAATGCGGCGGTGATTGAGAAACGCGTAGTAGCCGTACTGGATCTCGCGCTCAGGGAGCCCGAAAGGAAAATGGGCGATCACGGCGCTCGGGTCGAGCTGAGCAATCGCGCGGTAGATCAGCGGCGCCGACTCGCGCGGATGAAGTTGAGGCTCCGCGTATTTGAACTCGCCCGGCGCGCTGCTCCACGTGCCGTTGGTCGGCAGGGGAAATGCCGCGCCTTCCGCGAGCACGAGGACCGCGCAGACGCCCAGCAGCCAGCGTCTGCGGCCGCGATCGAGCAGCGTTGCTCCGCAACCGGCGAGGATCGAGAGCGACAGCACGGTCAGCATCGCGAAGCGAGCCGGCACGCGCGCCGCACCGAAGCCGGGCAGATACTCCAACGCGAAGCGATACAACGCCGGAAACTGGAGAGTGTGCGTCGCCAGCTCGATCTCCGGACCCAGCGACAGCCAGAACGACAGGATCAGCGCGAGCGTCCCGAAGATCGCGATGACGCGGTGACCCTGCGCTTCAGGACCGCGCGTTCTGAACGCGCGCCACGCGGTGAACAACCCGACAACAGAGAGAAGGTACGACCGTCACGCCCGGGAACAACGACCCTTCGGACTTCGCAAACGTCTGAAGCCGGCCCCACACGATGAGCATCGGGCTCGCCGTAAGCCAGCTGAGAAGGTCGGCCGAATATGCGGTCACCTCTTCCATCGTGCGCGCGGTCGTGCCACCGCGCGAGAGATACGGCGCGGCGAAGGGCAGCGTCGCGGCGAGCGCCGCCGCCGCCGTGATGGAGAGATCGCGCCAGACCCGCCAGTCGCGCAGCACCCCGCGAGTCGCCACTTCGACCAGCGCGTAGAGCGCGACGAATGGCCCGAAATAGATCATGTAATAGCCGCTCGACAGGTTCTGGGCCCATAACGCCACCCCGGACCAGAGAAGTGGATCGGTATTGCGCGTTTGCAGGTACCGCCGGAGCCCGAGAAGGACGAACGGCATCCAGTGCGTCGACAGCACCTGCAGGTGCGCGAGCGTGCTGATGCGGTACGGCGCGAAGCCGAACGCGAGTCCGGCGACGAACGCGGCGCCGGGGCGTCCGGTGAGGTCGCGCACCAGCAGGTACATCCCGAACGCGCTGAGGAAGAAGGTCGCGAGAAACCAGAGGTTGTAGCAGAGCACCGGATTGCGGGTCACGGCGTACACCGGCAGCGTCAGCAGCGAATGCAGCGCGAGGTGCTCGGAGTACGTTGTCGCTACGCGCTCGGGATGAAAGATCGGTGCGTCCCAGAACGTCGACGCCGCACGGATGTCGCCCGTGACGAGTGCGATCCAGTGGTCCGATCCCCATGCGAGGACCCCGGTGACGAACGCGGGGTCGCCGAGATCACCGGGGAGGTCGCGCGCGATCCCCTTGACGATCGGCCACGTCGTGGCGAGCGTGATCGCCAGGTAGAGGACGGCGACGACCGGCGCCCGATGCATCAACGGCTCGCGAAACGCTCGGGCGCCACCATCTGATAGAGCAGCGCGTCACCACTGGTTGGCACCGCCTGCCCGCCGATCGACTCGAGCCAGCGCGCAATCCTGACACCGGTATCGTCGGACCACGCGCGTCCGTGCACGATCACATGAGTGGCGCCGCCGAGCGCCCGCACGCTCTGCTCGGGATCGAGCAGGGGATTGGTCAGCACGCGCTCACGCGCCAGGTAGCTCGGAGGCAGCCGCTCGCCATGGCCATTCATCAGGCGCCGGCCGTGAATCGTGGAAAAGAACATGTAGCGCAGTTCGTAGGTCTTGATGCCGAACGGGAACTCGACCAGCACAGCGTCTGACGGGAGCGATTCCACAGCGCGGTAGATCGGTGGCGCCTTCGGACTCGGTTCGAGATACGCGGGCGGCGGCTGTATGAGCGGGTTTCCGGTCGAAGCCGATGAGACATCCACATTCGTCGAGAGGGCCGGCAGCCAGGTCAGAACGAGAAACAGGCGACCTACGGCCGCGACGATCGACGGACCCCAGCGCCGCGCTTCGACGGCGCGTCAGGCCCACCCCTCGCGAGCAGCGTGACCAGCCACGCGAAGAGTGACAACGCGTAGACGAGTGTCTGGACTCTCGAGCACCGAGACGTCGTTCCGGAATCGCGACAGGACCACGTACCCGATGATCGCTGGTGGCGATCAGCGCGAGCACGAGCCAGACGTACGCGCGGGTACCCGTCGGGTGGCGGCGAAATGCGAAGACCAGGCCGAACAGGGCCGCCGCGGTGACGACGAGATCATCCGGTCATCAGTCCGGCGGAGACCGCACCGATGCCGCCGCTCCCAATTGACGACGTCAACTCGAGACCCTGCCGTCGCAGCTCGGCCAGCGGCAGGATGAGCGGCGCGCTGAGGAGCGCGACGGCGGGAACGGCGATCGCCAGGCCAATCCAGCGGTCGATCGCACGCCGCTGCGGCTGCGCCGCCAGATCGAGGACGGCGAATGCGATCAACACCGGCGCACTCGACCCACAAGTAGCCCGTTGAAGAGGCATTGAGAAGCCACGCGCAGGCGATCGTCAGCGCCAGCGCGGCCCAAGTCCCGCGCTCGACATAACGATGCCAGGCAAGCAATGCAAAAGGCAGCCAGCAAAGCGACAGAATCTCCAGCCGCGGACCCTCGCGCAGTGCTTCCGTCAGCGCAAACACCGCGAAGAGACCGGTGACGAAAGATCCGGCGACGCCACCGGCGAAGGCGCGCGTCAGCAGGAAGGTCCCGAGACCCATCAGGACCTGGCATGCGATGGCTGCGAGGTTGAAGATCAGCAACCCGTTTCCGGTCATCCACCAGATCGGCAGGGTGAGCACCGCGGGTCCGATCAGAGGCTCCGAATACAACAGCGCCTTCGGCGCTGGATAGAAGATGCCGGCATCCCAGAATGTCGCAAGCGCCGTCCCGGGCCCGGTCAGTAAGCTCGTGAGCTTCTGCGAAGCCGCCGCCATCGCCCAGACACCAGGGAGCGATGCGGTCCAATCGCCGGCGACGCCGCTGAAGAGCCGGGTGGCCAGAGGCCAAGTAATGGCGAGTGTAAGCGCGAGATAAGCAGCCGCGGCGAGAGTCGCCGGTCGGGTCATGGACGCCGGGCCAGCACGAGCAGCGACAGGCCGAATGAAGGCGCGGTCTTCTCTTCGAGTTTCAAGAGCGGCATCACCCACTTGAATGCCTTCAGCTGCGACCTCGGCATGACCCGCCGCTTCAGGAGCCGCGAGCTGAGCCACCAGCCCGGAACCGCCGGCCGATTGAGGAAGCGGATCGTCTCGATCGTGAATCCCGCGCCGGTCACGACCTGCGCGAGCTCGTCCTGCGAGTAGCGCCGGAAGTGGTGCAAGTTCTCGTCGAGCGTGCCGTAGAGCGACTTCATCGCCGGGACGAGCAGCACGAGGTGTCCATCCGGCTGCAGAACCTTCGCGAAGTCGCGCAGCGTCGACGCGTGATCGTCGATGTGCTCGAGCACGTTCATGCAGACGATCGTGTCGATGCGCTCGTCGTTGAGGTCGACGCGGTCGGTTTCGCTGAGCGGAAAGTGGAACGACGCAATCCGCACCTGTCGCTTCGAACTGAACCGACTGGTGAGCTCGCGCAGGTAATGCGGCTCGATGTCCGACGCGATGACGCGCTCGCGCTCGTTGACGAAGAAATGGGTCTGGTTGCCAACCCCAGAACCGACTTCGAGGATGCGCTTGCCGAGGAAGTGCTCGAAGCGCTCGTGCAGCCACCGGTTGTAAGGCGCCAGGGTCGCCATGCGCCGCAGCGTGATCGCGCCGATGTCTCCGGCCGGGGCCTCCCAGCGCCAGAACCGCAGCAGCGTCCACACCGCCTTGAACGCGTCCTTCAGGCCAATCTTCTTGCCTTCTTCGTAGGTGCGGCCGTTGTACGAGATCGGCACTTCGTAGACGCGGGCCCGCATCCGCGCGATCTTGCAGGTGATTTCGGGTTCGATCCCGAAGTCGCGCGACTGCAGATCGAGTCGAACCGCGACGTCGCGGACGAACATCTTGTAGCAGGTCTCCATGTCCGTCAGGTTCAGATCGGTGAACGCGTTGGACAGGAGCGTCAGGACCTTGTTGCCGATCGAGTGCCAGAAGTAGAGGACGCGGTGGCCGCGCGGCGACCCCAGGAAGCGCGAGCCATAGACGACGTCGGCCTTGTCCTCGAGGATGGGCTGCAGGAGCAGCGGATACTCGCGCGGGTCGTACTCGAGATCGGCGTCCTGGATGATGAGCACGTCACCGGTCGACTCGCGCAGGCCGCGCGCGACCGCGGCGCCCTTGCCCTGGTTCTGCGCCTGCAGAAGGACGCGGATCCCGTTCTGTCCATCCATCTCGGCCAGGATGTCCCGCGTCCCATCCCGCGAGCCATCGTCCACGATGACCAGTTCTTTTTCGATGTTGTTGGGAAGCTCGACAGCCAGGACCCGGGACACGATCTCCCGAATCGTTGCCCGCTCGTTGTAGCAGGGCATCACGACGGACAGTTTCACGGGGAGAATTCTAACGCGGCACGTAGGATGGACGCGCGTCTACGGCTGTACAGTAATCGGCCCGACGCCGCGGGGACATTGCGACGCCGGGCCACCCGGAACGATGTGCGCCTACATCGCTCCGAACCTTTGCTGGACTCGCGTGGGGTCAGCCACGCGGCAGCGGAGTCTTACGGGACGCGAAGCACCTGACCGCGAATCTCGCCGCCGCCATTCACGCGCTGTGGATATTGAGGTAGGTCTGGCCGCCGAGCAGCGCCTGCAGGAAGTCTTCCCACGACCGGATGCCCTGGTCGGCGCGCACCAGCAGGTTGGCGGCGGTCGCCGAGCCGGACAGGTTGTAGTCGTTGGAGATCCCGGCCGGGAACGCGACGTTCACGACCGTCGGGCCGGCCATCGCCGGGGCCGCCGACGTGGAAGTGCGCGTTGTTGGTGCCGCTCGGCATGTTGAACACGTCGATCTCCAGCTCACGGTCTGCGTTGACAGGTCGACTGTCACGGTGGCGGTTGCGATACGCGCCGGTCAGGACAGTTCGGCGTCTCATTCGCTCCCGACAAATCGGCGGCCAGACGAATCGTCTGAGCCTGAGCCGTCCCCACCGCGCCCACGAACAGGACCGCGGCCATCATCATTACGACACGTCGCATCTTGAGCTCCTTCTCGCCGGAAGCATTTCGAAAAAAACGGCGCGGACTCCGCAAAGCAGAAAGCGATCCAACGCCCGCGTCCCACGGTTTCCGGAGTGGAAACGGCAGGAAGCATCCGCTGGTCGCGCCGCGCCAGGTTACGTTGGGTGAAAATGTTTACGGGGGGCGTAAGGCCTCGAAGCTCTGGCGTTCCTCCTTTCCTGTCGAACGGTCTCACGCGCCGAGGTGTACGTGACTACAGCCGAGTGTACGCCGTGAGCTCGCGCGCGGAGCCGAGCCACGACGGGCTCGACGAGCGTAGGGCGGAGCCTCGCTCAGGTGTATTCTTCGCGAGAGGACTCCTGCAATGGCCCGAACCCACAGCCGCGGCCCGCGCGGAAGACGCCGGCAGACCGACGTGTCGCGGCGTGACTTCTTCAAGACGGTCGGCGCAGGCTCGGTCGCCGCGGCCGTCGTCGCCACCGGATCGACGGCGGATGCGCAACCGGCGGTCGTGGGTCCTGCCGAGGTGGCCATCGCCCTCACCATCAACGGCCAGCGCCACCAGCTGAAAGTCGAACCGCGCGTCACCCTGCTCGACGCGATGCGCACGCGTCTCGACATCACCGGCCTCAAGCGGGTGTGCGACCGCGGGTCGTGCGGCGCCTGCACCGTCATCATCGAGGGCCGCACGTTCTATTCGTGTTCGCTCCTGGCGATCGAGGCGCAAGGGAAGAACATCCGCACCGTCGAGGGTCTGTCCTCGGGCGCGACGCTTCACCCGGTGCAGCAGGCCTTCTGCGACAACGACGCGTTGATGTGCGGCTTCTGCACGCCCGGGTTCGTGATGGCCACCGTGGCGCTGCTCGAGAAGACGCCGACCCCAACCCCCGAGCAAGCCAAACGCGCGCTCGACGGCAACATCTGCCGCTGCGGCACGAACCTCGGCGTCATTGCCGCCGCGCTGAAGACCAAGGGGGTGACCCGTGGCTGAACCACACCCCACCTGCCCCACCCGCCCTACCTGCCCAAGTGCCTGAAGTCCAGGCGCCGGCGCGCCCGGCGAGTCATCCGAAGTACGCCTGGCCCGAGAAGTCGCGCCTGCTCGGCACCCGGATCAGTCGGGTGGACGGGCCGCTCAAGACCACTGGCCGCGCGAAGTATTCGTACGACATCACCCGGCCCGGCATGCTCTACGGCAAGATCCTGCGCTCGCCGCACGCCCATGCGCGGGTGAAGAGCATCGACATCACCGCCGCGCAGAAAGCGCCCGGCGTCCGCTCGGCCCTCGCGACGATCTCGCCAGGTCAGAAGGTGATGT
Source organism: uncultured Acidobacteriota bacterium (assembly GCA_963841895.1). Taxonomy (GTDB): domain Bacteria; phylum Acidobacteriota; class Vicinamibacteria; order Vicinamibacterales; family UBA2999; genus JACCSI01. The sequence goes on along the minus strand of CAWJEO010000038.1, from coordinate 124,007 downwards.
ACGCCGGCGAGGAGATTGCCGCCGTCGCCGCCCTCACCGAGCAGCAGGCCGACGACGCCATCCGCCTGATTCGCGTCGAGTGGGAAGTGCTTCCACATCTGGCCACCGTCGAACAGGCGATGCGGCCGGAAGCGCCGAAGGTCTTCGAACCGAACAACACCCGCACCGGCAACACCGAGGAGGAGGGCGACGTCGACGCCGGCCTGAAAGCCGCGGCCCACCTCGTCGAGGGGACGTACTCCACGCAGGTGCAGACGCACACCTCGCTCGAAACCCACGGCTGCATCTGCGAGTGGAACGGCGAGCAGCTCACGGCATGGGTCTCGACCCAGGCGGTCCACGGCACGCGTGATGGCTTTGCGTCGGGACTCAAGATTCCGCAGGCCAACGTGCGCGTCATCACCGAGTACATGGGCGGCGGTTTCGGCAGCAAGTTCGCTCCCGACGCTCAGGGGCTGATCTGTGCGCGGCTCGCGAAGGCGGCGAACGCGCCGGTCAAGATGATGCTCGACCGCAAGGAGGAGCATCTCGCGACCGGCAACCGTCCATCGGCGTTCGCGCGGGTCAAGGCTGGCGTGGCCGCCGACGGCATGCTGACCCTCTTCGACGCGCGGTCGTGGGGTACCGGCGGCGCCGGGGCCGGCTCCGGATTTCCGCTGCCGTACATCTACGTCTTCCCGAATCGCCGCCGCGCCCACACCGACGTCTACATCAACGCCGGCCTCCAGCGCGCGATGCGCGCGCCCGGTCATCCGCAGGGATGCTTCATCACCGAGGTGGTGATGGACGAGCTCGCGGACGCCGTGCGCATGGATCCGATGGAGTTCCGGATCAAGAACCTCCCGCCCCTCGCGCCGAACGCGATGTGGCGGCGCTACTTTCCGATGGGCGCCGAGCGCATTGGCTGGTCGCGCGCGGCATCCGACCGGCGATCCCACGCCCGGTCCGATCAAGCGAGGTCTGGGGTGCTCGGCCAACCGGTGGGGTGGCGCCGGGCAGGGCACGCGCGCCCACTGCGAGATTCACCCCGACGGCAGCGTGCTCATTCGATCGGGCACGCAGGATATCGGCACCGCCACGCGCACGCTTGATGGCGATGATCACCGGCGAGACGCTCGGCCTCAACGTCGACCAGATCAAGGTCGAGCTCGGCGACAGCAATCACCCGTTCAGCGGCGGCAGCGGCGGTTCGACAACCGCCGCGTCGGTGTCGCCGGCGATTCGCGTGACGAGCGGCATGGCCCGCGATCAGCTGTTCGAACGAATCGCTCCCGCGATGAAGACGACACCCGACCAGCTCGAGATCGGCGTCGGCCGCGTGGCGGTCAAAGGGACGTCCACGTCGCTCGCGTGGCGCGACGCCTGCAAGCTGCTCGGCGACGCAGCCGGTGTCCGTTGACGGTCAATGGGAGCGCGGGCTCTCGGCCAGCGGCACGACCGGCGTCCAGTTCGCCGACGTCGAGGTCGACATCGAGACCGGCATCACGCGCGTGAAGAAGATCGTCTGCGTGCAGGACTGCGGCTTGATCGTCGACCTGAAGACGGCCGAGACGCAGTGCTACGGCGGCATCATCAGCGGCGTCAATTACGCGGTGATGGAAGAACGGATCATGGATCGCAACACCGCGAACATGGTCAATCCGAACATGGAGTTCTATCTCATCGCCGGCCAATCCGACATGCCCGAGATCGACGTCGTCCTCGTCGATCAACCCGAACGCGGGGTCATCGGGATCGGCGAGCCGCCCGCGGTGGCGACCGCAGCGGCCGTCGCCAATGCCGTCCGCAACGCCACCGGCGCCACGATTCGGAGCATTCCGATTACGCCGGACAAGCTGCTCGCCGAGCTCGAACGAGCGGGAGGCACGAATTGAAGGCGTTTGCCTACGTCAATCCCGCGAACGAGAAAGAAGCGGTCGCCGCGCTGTCGACCGAGCGCGGACGATTCCTTCCGATGGCCGGCGGCATGGACCTCCTCGGCCTGATGAAGGACTACATCGTGTCGCCGGAGCGGATCGTCAACCTCAAGAACCTCGACGGGACGATCGCCGCCAGCGACAGCGGACTTCGCATCGGCGCGGCGGTGAAACTGGCCGACCTGGCAGAACACGCGGCGGCGCGGCGGCTGTTCCCCGCGCTGACGACGGCGGCCGACGAAGTCGGGACGCCGCAGATCCGCAACATGGGCACGGTCGGCGGCAACATCATGCAGCGGCCGCGCTGTTGGTACTTCCGCAACGAAGAATTCAACTGCCTGAAGAAGGGCGGCTCGCGCTGCTATGCGGTCGAGGGCGAGAACCAGTACCACGCCATCTTCGGTGACGGACCCTGCCACATCGTGCATCCGTCGAGCCTCGCGGTTCCGGTGATGGCGTACGGCGGTCGCTTCCGCGTCCTCGGGCCGAGCGGTGCCCGCGAAGTTGACGCGGGTGAGTTCTTTCAGCTGCCGAACGTCAACCTGTACGGCGAGGCCGCGCTGCAACCGAACGAGATCCTGACCCATGTGATTCTGCCTGCGCCGGGTCAGCGCAGCGCAACTTACGAAGTGCGCTTCAAGCAGTCGCACGACTGGCCGCTTGCCATCGCCGCCGTCAACTTGACGATGGATGGGGCGGTGGTGCGGAGCGCGCGGATCGTGATGGGCGCGGTGGCGCCAGTGCCGTGGCGGGTGCAGGCAGCCGAGCGGCTCCTGACCGGCAAGACCATCACCGAAGCGGTTGCGGCTGACGTCGCGACTGCCGCCGTCGCCGGCGCGAAGCCTCTCAGCGGCAACGCCTACAAGATCCAGATCGCGAAGACCGCGGTGAAGCGAGCCCTGCTGAGGGCTGCGGGCCTGACGGTGGTGTAGCGACCACGAAACCTAGAAACCCAGAAACCTAGGAACCCAGGAACCTCGTCATGGAGACTCCCAAGCCATCGTCGGCGATCGTCACCGAACATCATTGCGGCCATCTGCGCCACAAGGGGATGTACGTCCTCTCCGTTCCCGATCCGGACGAGTTCCGGTTCTACGATCGATATGACGCCACCGCCTACTGGTGTGCGTGCACGCAGTCGGGTTTCGGTCCCGATCGCGTGGCGGCGAGCGCGCACGCCTGCCAGCACGGCTCGGGTCGTGGCTGCTGCGAGTAACCGCAAGAATGAAGAAGCGGCGTCAAGCGCCGCCGATTGAAATAGACCGATGGCTACCACCTCCCCCTACAGCGTCCATCCGTCAGTTGCCTATACCCAGAGAATCATCGCGAACCTGAAGACGAAGACCGGCCGCTCGATCGACGAGTGGATGGCGTTCGTGAAGAAGGCCGGCCCGAAAGGCGAGGTCGAACGACGCGCCTGGCTCAAGGACACGCACGGGCTCGGGACCAACTACGCGTGGTGGATTGCCGAACGCGCGGAAGGCAAGGGCGGTGACGAAGACAACCCGGACGTCTACTTGAAGCGGGCGCCGCAGTACGTCGAGGCCATGTTTGCGGGCAAGCGCGCCGGGCTGAGGCCGATCTACGACAAGCTGCTGAAAACGGGGCTGGCGGCCGGAGCCGATGCCAAGGCGTGCCCGTGCAAGACGATCGTGCCGCTCTATCGCGAGCACGTCTTCGCTGAAATCAAGCCGGCGACGAATTCACGAATCGATTTGGGGTTGGCGCTCGGCGCCGACGCGACGAAACTCCCGGCGCGGATCGAAGCGGTGAAGAACGCGAAGGGCAACCGCATCACGCACCGCGTCGCGATCGAATCAATCGATCAGGTGGACGAGTTCGTGGAGCGCTGGTTGAAAAAAGCCTATGGGAGGGGATGAAACGGATCAGTTTCCAGTTGTCAGTTTCCAGTTCAAAGACGCTTTCCCCTGGGGCAACGATAGATGCTCATGCCCTTGAGAAACACCGGGGTTGAGCTCTTGCCGGGCTTGACACGACACGGCGGTCGCGTGGCCGCTGCTCGAGGCCTGGGTCCATGCGACCGCGCCGGCCAGGACGAGCAACGCCAACATCAGGCTCAGAACGTATTCGAGTCGCTTCATTACGTTTCTCCGCCGTCTGTGCCGAGCCGCTGAGAGAATCGCTGCTTGCGATCCGGCAGACCGTCACCTCAACAGCAAGCCGCGTTCCGCTCGCGAGCGTGCAAAAAACCACGTAAATCAGCCGGTTAGACGGTGGCCGGGGATGAATGGTTGTTCGGATCCGGGATGGGCGGCCCGCCCCCGCGACAACCCAACGGCTGCGCTGGGCTCCATCGCCGCGCCGGAAGGCTGTCGTGACAGGACGAATCGGCGCTATTCTCCCTTCATGGCCCACCACACCCCATTCCTCGTCGCAGCTCTTTTTGTGCTGTCTTTGCCGGCGTGGGCGGCCGATCGCGGACGCGTGACCGGCGAGTACGTCGAGGCGCGGACCGCCGAAGTCTTCGCCGGCGGCTGCATCATGAACAGCGAAGCCGAAACCGCCGGGCGTCAGGCAGTCATGGCGTGGCGGATCACGACCGGCCGATTCGACGGCGTCGTGCTGGACGGTCTCGCGGTGACTGCGGCGGTCGCCGGCGATCGCAATCTCGGAATGCGCGAGATGGGCGGCGAAGCGCCACGCGTCGTTCGCGCGATCCTGACCGTCGATGCCCGCGCCACCAGCGCACAGCAGGCCGCGCTCGCCGCGCTCGCCAAGGAGCTCTCCGGCGGCTTGTTCACCGAGGTCGTCCGGATCGACGTCGCCCCGATCCGCTTCGACACGACGCCGCAGTCGGTGGAAGTGCAGGCCGCCGATGTGCTGCATCTCGCGGTCAACAAGACGATGGTTCACGATCCGAGCTGCGGCGCGATGCAGTGGTTCAAGCCGTTCTCGACGCAGCTGACGCAGTCGGCGATGGGCACGGCCGAAGCCCACGCGTTCTCGGGCGCCGGTCTTGGCAGCAAGTGGAGCGCGCCGCACAAGAAGTCGGCGTTCTACGGGACGTTCAGCTACTGACGGCGTGCGACCACACCGCCTCCTTCGACGAGCAGCGCTCGCGGTCGCCACGCTGCTCGTTCTGACCTCGGTCGCGCACGCCCAACTGACCGCGACGGCGGGCGACGGCGCCCCGCCTGCGGAGCTCGCTGCGCCGGTCAAGGCCCTTCTTGGTCCCGCAATGAAGGTCGTCGCCGGCCCGGCGACGCTCGAGTTCTGGTGGGTGTCTGCGCTTCGCGTCACCGGATCGGGCGCGTTCGAGTGGAGCCAGGTCGCCGAAGGCTCGCTCGTCGGGGCGGTCCGCGTCAGCGGATCGTTCAAGGAGATCCGCGGCAAGACCATCAAGCCCGGCGTCTACACGCTGCGGCTCGGCCTGCAGCCGCAGAATGGCGATCACCTCGGCGCCTCGCCGTTCCGCGAGTACCTGCTCCTGAGTCCGGCGAGTGTCGATACCGACGCCAAGCCCCTTGGCTTCGACGGAACGGTGGCGCTGTCGAAGCAGACGATCGGCGCGTCGCATCCGGCGGCGCTGAGCCTGGATCCGCCGGTGGCCACCACGGGAGCGCCCCTGTCGCCAGTGACAAATGAGCTGGATCACAAGGGCCTGATCGTCGAGCTCAAGACCAGCGCCGGCGGGTCATTTCGCTTCGGCCTCATCCTGATCGGTCTCATCGAACACTAGCCAACCGTCGCCTCGAGCCGCACGGAAGGTTGCGCCTCCCTCCGTTCTTCCCATCTGTTTTGCTTCTTGGATCGCAACGTTACACACGTACAACGTGTCCTGGCTGAGTCGTGCCGCGATCGGCCAGGGCATGCGATTCGAGCCGATCCCACGGCCTCCTTGAGCTCAAGGCTGGATTGGTCCCGGGACCGGTGCAGGGCCGTTCATCACAGACGCCAATGAGCTTGTCGACATGGTTTTCATACGGTCCGCCGATGGCAAACGGAGACAAAAAAAGACCTCGGAAAGACAACTCGGCCCTTAGACTCCCATTCACTTGGGCATTTGCACCCTGCGGATCTCGATGGTGCAGCCCCCTGACTTGAAGGAGCGGATATGAAGTGGATGAGGGGTTACGGCTCGTCGCTCGCGGTCCTGGCGGCGCTGACGGTGTTCTCGACGCCGGCGTTCGCCCAGACTCAGACCAGCACCATCACGGGTCGAGCAACGGATGAGAGTGGTGGCGCACTCCCGGGCGTCACTGTTTCGGTCACCAGTCCCAACCTGATCGGCGGTGCCCGTACCGGTGGTTACCGACGACCAGGGCGTGTATCGGTTCACGCAACTCCCCGGCGGCGCTTACGTCGTCAAGTTCGAACTCCCCGGATTCACGACGACCAACGTCGAAGGCGTCAGCGTGGCGGCCGGTCAGACGATGACCATCAACGGCAAGCTGACGGTCGCGTCACTGCAGGAAACCGTCACCGTCACCAGCCAGGCACCGACCATCGACCTCGAATCCTCGAAAGTCGCGGTCAACTGGGATCAGGCCAAGCTGGACGATCTGCCGTACAGCCGCAGCCTCACCGGGCTCGTCTCGCTCATCCCCGGCCTCTACGCGACCTCGCTCGACGTCGGCGGCTCGCAGTTCGGCACCGGCTCGGGCCCGGCGGCCCGCACGTTCGGCCGCGCCGGCGGCGGCGTCGTCAGCTACGACGGCATGATCTGGGACCAGACCTACGGCGACTTCGGCACCTACGAGGAAGCGCAGATCACGACCGCGGCCAAGGGCGCTGACTCGATGAACCCGGGCCTGACGATGAACCTGATCGTCAAGTCGGGCAGCAACACGTGGAAGGGCCTGGGATCGGCCAACTACCAGTCGGGCGATTTCCAGAGCACCAACATCACGTCGGAACTGCTGGCCAAGGGCTATGCGCCAGGCGTGAACAAGTTCACGTCGTTCAAGGATTTCTACGGCGAGGTCGGCGGTCCGATCCTCCGCGACCGGCTGTGGTTCTACGCCAGCCACCGCGACGCCGAGTCCGGCAACTTCATCCCCGGCTTCATCCGGCTGTCGGATCGCGAGCAGGTGGAGTTCTACACGAAGCTGCAGGACCCGACCGGCAAGGTCACCTACCAGGTGACGCAGAACAACAAGGTCGAGGGCATGTTCCAGTTCGGCCGCAAGTGGCAGCCGTATCGCACAGCGAGCCGCTTTATCCCGCTCGAATCGACGCAGAACCAGGACTCGTGGTCGCTCGTCGGTCCGTCGTTCAAGTGGCTGTCGATCCTCGGCCAGCGCGCGACGTTCGACGCGAGCCTGCAGCGCGGCGGTTACTGGTGGCCCGACGTTCCGTGGACTACGGACGTCCGCAAGAACGACCTCGCACGACCAAGGCCGACGCGCGGCGCGTTCCTGGAGAGCGATCGCACGCCGCGACGGTGGCAGTACGGCGCCACCTACGCCTACTTCACGGAGATGTGGGGCAAGAACCACGAGCTGAAGACCGGCTACCTCGGCTGGCGCAACATCCAGTCGACCGAGAACCTCGGCTATCCGAACCAGCAACAGTATCGCTATCGCAGCGCCGACCGGCGACTACTGGACTGCAACGAAGCCAGCAACTACGATGGCTGCTTCACGCGTCCGGACTCGGTGCTCGTCTACGACTATCCGAACACGACCGCATCGGGCGAGTGGTACAACTCGGCGTACTTCAACGACAAGATCACGCTGTCGCCCAAGTTCACGCTGAACGTCGGCGTCCGCTACGACCGCTACTCGAGCTTCCTGCCGGAGCAGGGCAACCCGGGCACCGGTCCGTTCGCGACCGCGAACATCTTCGCCTACCAGGGTGAGAGCAACTACCCGATCTACTCGACGTTCGTGCCGCGGGTGTCGGCGGTGTACGACATCACGGGACAAGGACGGGTCGCGGTGCGTGCGAGCTACGGCCGTTACGTCGGCGGCAGCTCGGGTGCGTCGGCCAACCCCGGCCCGGGCGCCTCGGATGTCAACCCGAACGCGATCATCACGCGCACCTACTCAACTGGGATGGACGATTCCCTACGTGCCGAACCCGGCGAACCTGACCTCGACCTCGGGCGGCGGCACGCAGCGCTTCATCGATCAGGACCTCAATGGCCCGTACGTCGACGAGTACACGGCCGGCCTCGACCTTGGCCTGAGCCGTGCGATGACGCTGCAGTTCAACTACGTGCGCAAGATCGACGGCAACCGCAACAAGTCGATCAACCTGGCGCTGCCCTACGATGCGTACACGGTGGTGACGAACGTGATCGATGTCGGGCCGCGACAACGTCAGCGGGACAGCCGACGATCGGACGATCCCGCTCTATTCGGTGCCGCGCACCTACCCGACGTTCGGCCAGAGCATCGAGCGCATCGTGCAGGCGCGAAGGCAACAACAACTATCACGCGATCGGCGTCACGCTGAACAAGCAGTTGTCGAACAAGTACTCGTTCCTTGTCTCGTTCGACTGCGACTACCGCGACCTTCGCGACAACGCGCCGCGCAACCCGAACGAAGCGCTCTACGGCCCCGGCACGCGTCGGCCCTCGGGTCCAGAACTACCAGTTCGCGTCGTCGTCGTGGAACTACGCGATCCGCCTGAGCGGCATCTACCAGTTGCCGTGGGGCATCACCTACTCGTCGTCGCTGACCGCACAGACCGGCGACTACTACTTCCGGGAGATCCAGGTTCGCGACGCGGTCAACGTCAACGTCACTATCCGCGTCGAACCGCAGGCCGACCGCTACGAGTGGACGAAGCTTTGGGACAACCGCTTCGCCAAGCGGTTCAAGACGTTCGGCAGCCAGTCGATTGAAGGCACGTTCGACCTGTTCAACACGGTCAACGTCAACACGATCACGGCGCAGACCAACCGCAACGGCTCGACGTATCTCCAGCCGACGGACATCATCGTGCCGCGCATCTTCCGTCTCGGCGTAAGCTACCGCTTCTAGCCGGGGCAGTAGGGGTAGGGCGAGTAAGGCAGGTAGGGCAGTACACCGCCGTTAGTCAGCGGGTATCTTGCCTCACTTGCCTCACCAGCCCCACTCGACCCTACCCTGGCCCCATGCCCCACCTTCTGGGACCCGGCCGCGCGCGACGACTTTGCGCAGCGCATCGCGCGCCTGACGCCCTACCACCCCGGCCCGCTGGGGCCGCTTCAACGCCGCGCAAATGGTGGCGCACCTGAACGACGCGATGCGGATGGCGATGGGCGAGCTGCCCGTGGCCCCGAAGCGCAGCCCGCTCCGCTACTGGCCGGTCAAGAACCTCATCATCTACGTCCTGCCGTTCCCGAAGGGGGCGCCGACGGCGCCGGAACTGCTGGCGCGATGCGAGGGCGCCGATCTGGCGGCCGAGCAGGCGGCCTTCCGGACGCTCGCCGACCGGGTCGCCGCCAAGTCAGCGTCGGATCGCTGGCCCGATCACCCGGCCTTCGGCACGCTCAGTTACGCCGACTGGGGCGTCCTCGCACACCGACACACGGACCATCATCTCAAGCAGTTTGGGGTGTGAAGGTGGTGTTGAGACAGTTCGACGAACGAAGAACTAAGAACGAAGAACTAAGAACGGTACGACGGAACGGGGAACGACGGAACGACGGAATGGAACGTTGAACGTTCGAACGCTGAACTGAGAACCGAACACGGAACGACGAACAGACAACGACAACAGAGACGGAAGGAGAAACGCCAAACAGAAACGCCAACCAGAGCCGCCAACGCCCAACCAAGAAACGCCAACCAAAACACCCAGCAAAAAACACCGTAGCAAAACGGCCTGACAGAAACGCCAAGCAGAGGCGGTGACGCCAGAACGACAAGCAGAGGCCGCATAGACAGAGGCAGCAAACAGGGACAGCAAACAGAAGGCGTAAAGCAGCCACAGCGAGCACGACGGCAAGCCGAGACCCAAGACGCGCGAGCGGCAGCGGCGAGGAGCAGGGATTGTCGGAGAGCCCGAACCGTCAGGGCCGAGAAAGCCGGTTTCTGAAACGCAGCGATTGCCGATGGCACCAAGGTCAAACGCGCCGCAACGCCACTGATCGAACAGTGGAACCCCTCGCCCTTTGCCACTCGGTTGTGTGTGGCTCTGCAGCTTGGCTCCGTGCGTTCTTCGTTCCTGTTCTGACGTTCCGTTGGCTGTTCACCGTTCAACGTTCAACGTTCCATTCCGTCGTTCCGTCGTTCTCTACGTTCCGTCGTTCCGTTCTTAGTTCTTCATTCTTAGTTCTTCGTTCTGACGGTTTCCCCTGCCAGCACATTCTTCATCGAGGCGAGCGCGCCGGCCAGCTCCTTGCGGCTGCGGCCGAAGCAGAGTCGCAGATAGCCTTCGGCGCTCGGGCCGAAGTCGACGCCGGGGACGCAGCCGATGCGGCCGTTCTTGATCAGGTGCTCGGCCATCGCCCACGAGACCGACGGTCCGATGAGGCCAACCTCGCGTACCCAGTCGCTGTTGATGCGCACGAACGCGTAGAACGCGCCGTCGGGCGGGTCGCCGCTCAGGACGTCGGGTGCGGCGTCGGCAAGGCCGGCGTAGAACAGGTCGCGCCGCGCCTTGAGCTCGTCGCGATACTCGGCGATGACCGTCTGCGGGCCTTCGAGCGCGCCGATGCCGCCGTGCTGCACCACCGAGGCGACGTTGCTGGTCGTGTAGGCCACCACCTTGATTGCCCGGTCGCGCAGCACCTTGTCGGGCATCACGAAGTAGCCGAGCCGCAGCCCGGTCATCGCGTACGACTTGCTGAAGGTGAAGATCGAGATCGTCCGCTCGTACATCCCCGGCAGCGACGCGATGCTGACGTGCTCCCCGCGGAAGATCACGTCTTCGTACGCTTCGTCGGAGACCACCCACAACTTGCGCTCGGTGGCGATCGCGGCGATCCGCTCCAGATCGCTGCGCGTCAACACACCACCGGTCGGGTTGTTCGGCGAGTTGACGTAAATGGCCTTCGTCCGCGGCGTGATCGCGCGCTCGAGCTCGTCGAGGTCCCAGCGCCATCCGAGGTTCTCGTAAATCGGCACGCCCACCGGCGTCGCCTTCGCCGCCGTCGCGATCGCCATCGTCGGCGGCCACTCCGGATCGGGGACGATCATCTCGTCGCCCGGCTCGAACAGGGCGTGGAGCGTGGCCCAAATGGCGTGAGTGCCGCCGTTGGTCGGGACGATGTCGTGGTCCGACCGACGGGAATGTGGTTCTTGGTTCGCAGCTTTTCGGCGAGCAACTGGCGCAGCCGCGGGAGCCCGGTCGTCGGCAGGTAGTGCGTGTGATTGTCGGCGATCGCGCGCGCCATCGCCTGCTTGACCGAGTCGGGGGCGTCGAAGGAGACATCGCCCTGATCGAGCCGGAACGGATCCTTCAGCGTGACCATCAGGTCGCGAATCTTGATGATGGCGGAAACGGGAACGGTGTCGAGGAAGGAGCCCATGCCTCAGTTCCTAGTGCTGAGAGCCGCGTTCCGAGTGCGGTGCCGCGTGCCAAGTTCCGAGTGCGGTGCCGGGTTCCGCAGACCTACCGCATCGCCACGACGCCCGCCTTGTCGAGAATCTCGTTCAACGTTTGTGCGGTCCGGCGAAGGGGGAGATTGCTCACGTAAAAGTGGCGCGCCCCGAGATCGATCAAGCGTCCGGATCGTTCGGGCGCAGATGTCGACGGGGGTCGCGCCCGCCGCGAATTCGGCGGTCAGCTCCTCGACCGGCACCGGCAGAAACTGCCGCAGCGCCGCCAGCGTCGACGGCTTGGCGCTGCGATAGAAGAACACCCCGAAGACCGCCGGCAACGTCAGATCCGCGCCGTCGCGCTTCGTTCAAGAAACGCCTCGACCGTCCGAGCCTGGTGGTGCGACACGATCTGCGTCAGATAGAAATCCGCGTTGGCGTGGCGGTCGAGCAGATAGTCCACCTGCTGGGCCGCCGGCGCAATCGGGTTGGCCCATCCGCCGAGCTCGAGCTCGGGATGGCGGCCGCGAATGTGCTCGCGCAACTGCCACGCATGCTCGACACAGCGCGGCCGGCCGATGTGCGCGTCACCGCCCAGCACGACGATCGACGAAAAGCGATGATGCTCGGCCTGATCGGCGTAGCCCAGGCAGAACTCCAGCGAATGCTTGCAGGTGAGGAACGGGACGACGTTGGCGCTGGCGGCTTCGGAGCCGAGGTTGGCGACGAGATGGCGCAGGTTGTTTTCTTCCTGCGCGCCGACGGCGCTGTCCGTAATCAGGACCCGCACGTGCTGCCGCGCCAGCGATCGAATCGCGTGGTACGTGTCGATCCACGCGTCGATGCCCGCCGCCGATTCGAGCTCCGCCCGCGGCGGACGGAGTTCCACCGTCACCACGGGCGCGTCGGAGCTGCGAAGAAGCGAAAGGAAAGACGACAACGTTCTACTTGCGTTGTTTCAGTTTGTAACCCGCCGGCGGCGCAAACAGATCGTCGGCCAGCGGTCCGACCGTCACCGTATCGACCAGGCTCGTCACCGTGACGTTGCCCATGCGCGCCATGATCGCCGCCATCGGTCCGCTGCCGCCGCCCATCTTGATCTGCATCTCGGTCTCGTAGGCGATGCCGCCGGTGTCGGCGAGCTCCTTGTACATCTGCGCCATCGCCTTGGCCTGCCCGGGCTGGCCCTTCGCGGCGCGCGGGTCGCTGAAGATAAAGCCCTTCTCGACCGCGGCGTTATAGAACGCGATGTACTCGGCGGAGCCTGGCGCGTTCTTGACGATCCAGACCGGCCCGGCCAGTGTGACCGTCATCATCATTTCCTTGTTGCCACCCATCGCGGCGTTGACCGAAATCTCCATGTCGTAGCCGCTCGCGGTCTGGCCGGCGACCTGCTTGGTCTTGCCGTTGGCCTTCAGCGATCCCTTGGCGCTCGACGTGTCGACGCTCTGCGACAGTTCCTGGGCGAAGGCGCCCATGTCCCACACGTCGGCTTCCTTCTTCTTCGAGTCGAACACATACATTTTCTGTGCGTCGACGTCGAAGATCGACGTCTGGGTGCGGTCGCCGATGACGACGTCGGACCGCATCTTGTTGCCCTTGATATAGGTCGTCGAGGGCGACGTGCCCGACATGCCGAGCCCCTTGCCGCCGGTCGTCTGCTTGATCGTGACGTCGGCGTAGGCGGGCAGGGCCAGACCGATGGCCAGAACGGCCGTGAGAACCACACGTTTCATACGGAATCCGCCTCCTGGGGGAGTGCGTCGAATAACTCGAAATTATACCCCCCGCCCAAATGTCGGCCGCAGCGGCGCAGAGGCACAGAGCAATCTAATGATCTGGTGATCTAGCGATCTGCGATCTGGCGATCTCTTGACGTGGCGATTCCGGGCTATGAATCTCGCAGCCTTCGCGGCAACACCTGTTTCGCCCGATCACGGAATCACGAAATCACGAGGATCACTAGATTCTCTGTGCCTCTGTGTCTCTGTGGCGGCCTTTATTGCTGCTGGGTTGTGGTGGTCGTTCGCGGTTTGGCGTTCTTGGCGAACTCGTTCGCCCAGTTGAGCATTTCGGCAACCGTGTGCAGCACCGACTCGCGGGCGGCGTAACCGTGTGCCTCGTTGGGCAGCGTCACGTAGCGGACGGTCGCACCGTGACCCTTGAGCGCCATGTAGAACCGCTCCGACTGAATCGGGAACGTGCCGCTGTTGTCGTCGGCCTCGCCGTGGATCAACAGGATCGGCTCGTTGACCTTGTGCGCGAAGTAGAACGGCGACATGTTGCCGTAGATCTGCGGCACCTCCCAGAACGTCCGCTGTTCGTTCTGGAAGCCGAACGGTGTCAGCGTCCGGTTGTAGGCGCCGCTGCGCGCGAGGCCGGCGCGGAAGATGTCGGAATGCGCCAGCAGGTTGGCGGTCATGAAGCCGCCGTAGCTGTGCCCGCCCACCGCGACGCGATCGCGATCGGTGACGCCCAGCGCGTGGGCCTTGTCCACGGCCGCCTGCGCGCTGGCGACGAGCTGCTGCACGTAGGTGTCGTTCGCGGTTTCGCCCGGTCCGACAATCGGCATCGTCGGGTCGTCGATGATCGCGTAGCCCTGGGTGAGGAACAGCAGGTGCGACGCGCCGCTGATCGAGGTGTAGCGATTGGGCGAGCTGGTGACCTGCCCGGCGTTGGTGGGATCGGTGAACTCACGCGGATAGGCCCACAGCAAGGTCGGCAGCCGCCCCTTGTCCGGCGTCCATCCCGGCGGCGTGATGATCGTGGCTGAGAGCTCGACGCCATCCGAACGCTTGTAGGTGACGAGCTGTTTCTGCACGCCCTGGAGCTGCGGCGCAGGATCAGCGTAGTTGGTGAGCTGGCGCTTGGTGTTCGCCTTGAGATCGCGCACGAAGACGTTGGGCGGCTCGGTCCTCGATTCGTAGCGCGTCAGAATCCGCGTGCCATCGTCCGACAGCACGCCGATCACCGGTCTCGTAGGTACGGCCGGTGGTCTGGAAGAGGCGTTCGCTCTTGAGCGTGCCGAGGTTCAGGCGATCGACGAACGGCCGCGCGCCTTCCGGCGCCGCACCCTGGCCGCTGAGGAAGATGCTGTCGCCAGCCTGAAGGACGGTTGACGCTCCTGACGCGCGTTCGTTTCGCTGCGGGGTGCCGGCGTTGGCGTACGAATCTTCCTGGCTGCGATCCCACACCTTGCGCGGCGCGGCGCCCGGCTTGTCGATGATCCAGGTGCGGGTCCAGCGGCGGGCACGGTCGTTCTCGCTGAGGAGAAGCGCGCCGCCATCAGTCCATGACGCGCCGCTGTAGCGATATTCGGTCTTCACCACTTCGACCGGATAACCGGTGAATGGCGAGGCCAGGCTCATCACCTTGTCGCGATGCGGCACCTTGGCCTTGGGGTCGCCGCCATCGAGCGCTTCGGCCCAGACCACCGTCGCACCGCTGAGCGGCTGCCACTGATAGCTGCGCGGACCCGGCAGGACGCCGCCGTTGGGCACCGTGTCGGCGATCGGGAGCTGCGGCGATCTGTTTCACCGACGCACCTTTGCGATCCCACACTTCCACGTTCGACGGGAAGTTCGTGTACGGCACGAGCCACGAGTACGGCTTCTGCACGCGGCTGACGAGGATGAAGTTGCCGTCGGGCGAGGGCAGGAACGTTTCGAACACGGCGTTGGCGCCGACCGGCGTCCGCTGACCGCTGGTTGCGTCGACGAACGCGAGCTGGCTCGTCGCGTAGTAGTCGAACAGCGCCTCGTCGTGGAGGCTGGTGAGCAGATCCTGGTAGGTGCGAACCGGCGCGACCGTGCCGCGATGTTCCTGCACGTTGGGTCCGGTCGGAACCATCGGTGTGGCCGGCGCCGCACCGCGCGTCGGCGAGACGAACGCGCACAGGATCGAGGCGCCGTCGCCAACCCACTCGCACGGCGATCCGATCGACGCATTGAGTTGCGCTGGCGTCACCGACTTTGCCGATCCCGTCGCCGTGTCGCCGAGCCACAGCTCGATGCCGTTGTCGCGCGTCTGCGTAAACGCGAAGCGCTTGCCGTCTGGCGAGAAGCCCACCCAGGTCAGCGCCGGATTCGGCGGCAGCGTGACTTTCTTCTCCGCGCCGTCGGCAATCGTCTTGAGTGAAATCGATCGCGCGACCTGGGCGCGGAACGGCCCATTGGTGCGCGGGTTGATCCGCCGTCCGGCGAGCCGCAGCATCGGCTGCGAGAGCTCGGCGATGGTCGGCATGCTCGCCCGCTCGAGCAGCGCGATCACATCGCGCGTCGGGCTCAATTCGACCGTCGGCGGCGGCGCCGCATCGAGGATGTCGACGATGACCTTGGGCGGCAGCTGATAGCCCGTCGCGGGCGCGCTCTGCGCGGAGACCCAGACGGTCGCGGACGCAGCGAGAACGATGAGCACGAGAAGTCGGCGCATGGCTGAGCTCCCTGAGAATCCTGAGAATCTGAACGGCTTATTGTATGGCGTCGTTCCTTGTTCCGTGTTCCTCGTTCCTCGTGCAGTGCCGGGTGCTTCGTGCCCGTGCGGTCCGTAGTCCGTAGTCGGAGTCCGGAGTCCGGGGTCCGGTCAGTCCGTAGTCGTGAGACCGAACGACCGGAGACCGGAGACCGGAGACCGGAGACCGTAGACCGTCCGACCGTCGCCCAGGTCAGCGGCGGGCCGCGCCCAGGCCGGCGAGCCGCCCCGTCGCCCAGGCCCACGCGAAGTTGTGGCCACCGATCGGCCCAAAGGCGTCGAGGATCTCGCCGCAGAGAAACAGTCCGGGATGACGCCGGCTCTCCAGCGTGGCCGGATCGACCTCGTCGAGGGCCACGCCGCCGCCGGTCACCTCCGCTTTCTTGAAGCCCTCGTCTGCCGTCCACGGCAACACGTACGATGTCAGCCGTTCAACAAGGCCGGTGCGTTCGGTCCTCCGAAGGTCCGGGACTCGCCGCTCGAGAGGAACCGCCGCCTCTTCCATCAACCGCGCCGCAAGGCGTTGGGGCACATGGGCAGCCACCGCATTCACCACGAGTCCGGCGCCGGACGCGAGGAAGGCCGTCCAAGCCGCCGCATCGAGCGGTGCCCACTGCACGCGAATCGACGCCGCTGCGCCGCCGTTGAGCCGGCTCCGAACCGCGACGTGCGACAGATCCAGCACGCTCGGGCCGCTGTAGCCGCGGTGCGTAAAGAGGAATCCTCCAGTCGATTCGGTGACGTGCCGGGCATCGCGGGCGCGCAATCGCACGGGCAACGAGACGCCGCTCAAGCCCGCGTGCACGGGCGGATCGGCGAGGAGCGGGGTGAGTGCCGGATAGACCTGGTGAATCCGATGCCCAAGCCGCTCGACGATGGAGAGTCCGATGCCGTCACTGCCGGTGGCCGGCACTGACAGGCCGCCGGTCGCGACGATCACGCGATCGGCATCCAGGCCGTCGCGTCCAGTGACGATCGTCCAGCCGCCCTCGCGCGGACTGAGGTCGGTGACGGCGGTTTGAAAGCGGAAGCGGACACCCAGTGACTGTGCGTAAGCGATCAAGCCGTCGCGCACGTCACGCGCACGGTTCGACACCGGAAACAGCTTCCCGGTCTCGGCCTCGAGCGCGAGCGGCAGGCGAAGCTGCTGCTCGAAGAATGCTCGCTGCGCCGCCAGCGGCCACGATCGCAGCAGCGCCCGCATCACGTGCGGCTTCGAGTCGGTGACAAAGCGCTCCGGCGCCAGCTCTGACGGCAGGACGTTGCAGCGGCCGCCGCCGCTGATGAGAATCTTCCGCCCGCCATCCGCGGTGCGCTCGAGCAGGAGGACTTCGGCGCCATCCTCGGCGGCGGTGATCGCCGCCAGTAACCCAGCCGCGCCCGCGCCGACGACTACGAGCATGGCGCTCTCGACGAACGAAGAAGGGTGGGCGGCGACGAACGAAGAACTAAGAACGAAGAACGAAGAACGGAACGCAGAACGACGGAACGACGGAATGGAACGTTGAATGTTGAACGGTGAACGCAGAACGGAACGGTCAACGACGGGAACATCAACGGAACAAGACGCGACGGGTGCCGGAACGTTCAACGGCGGAACGACCATTCCGGGACATTCTGCGTCACACCGGTCTCGCACGGACGTTTAAGGGCAGAGGAGGAGGACCGCTCGCTAGTGCAATCCGCTGACGCGGCTGTTCGAGACCGCGTTCGTGCGCCCAACGTTCACCCGCGATGATCGTTGACCGTTCGAGTTCCGGCGTTGCCCTGTTCAACGTTCAACGTTCCGTTCCGCGTTCATCGTTCAACGTTCTGCGTTCCGTTCTTAGTTCTTCGTTCTTTGTTCTTCGTTCGTCACGCTCCCCCGTGCATTCACAGCAACGCGGAGCTATAGAACAAGTCGTGTTGTCCCGGCGGTTCGAGGCCGGCTTGTCGCACGCCCAGCGCAATCTGCGCCCAGTGCCGGATCTCGTGCAGCATGCAGTGAATCAGCAGCTTGCGTGGCGTCATCCGGGCGGTCCCGGACAGCACCGTAAATTCCCGCGGCGTGCTGGCGTCGTCGTCGGTCAGCGTCGGCAGGTACTGCCGGAACGATTGGCGCACCAGTTCGGCGTAGCCGAAGAGCCGCTCGACGTCGTTCGCCGGCACGTTGGAGGTGTCGGGCACCGGCAGCCGTTGCAGCCGCGCCAGGTGCCGGGCCTCGACCAGGAAGATGTGATCGACGAGCGCACCGACCGTCGCGAACCGTCCGGACGGCTGCAGCGTCAGCGTCATCGCGTCCGGGTGCTTCGCGAGCCAGCCGTGCCACTTCTCGCGTTCCTCGTCGCTGTAAGCCAGCAACTCGTTCAATGAAACGTTCAACATCGCTGATTCCCGGGATCATGGCGATCTGACGGTCTGACAGTCTACGGTCCACAGTCGACGGTCACGACCGGGTCTCAGCCGACCGTCGATCGGTAGACCGTCGACTACAGGTTCTTACATCGGCCCAAGCGCCTGTTCGACGCTCATCACTTCGATTGGCCCGAGATTCAGCGCACGGATACCGGCCTCGATCACCTTGCGATCGCCGACGATGACGACGGCGAACTTGTCGGGTTGGACGTAGCGCGCGGCGGCCTTCTCGACGCCGGGCCCGGTCGCCTGCACGACCGCGCGGATGTAGCTGGGGAAGTACTCGTCGGGCAGGCTGTGCACGACCTGTTCCTCCATCTTCTGCGCGAGATCGCCGGTGGATTCGAACTCCGCGGGGAACCCGAGCGCAACGTAGTTCTTCGCTTTCTCGAGCTCGTCTCCCGGAATCGGCTTGAGGATGCCGGTGAACTCGTTGAAGAACTCCTTCAGCGCCTCCGACGTCTTGTCGGTCTGCACGCCGGCGCGCGCCGAGAACGCGCCCGGCGAGATGCGCTCCTCGAAGGACGAGCCGGCGCCGTACGAATAGCCGTGGGTTTCGCGCAGGTTCATGTTCAATCGCGACGTGAAGGAGCCGCCGAGAATCGTGTTGAGCACTTGCAGTGTCGGGTAGTCCGGCGTCGACCGCGGCACGCCCACCCAGCCGATGCGAATCTGCGACTGCGCGGCGCCGGGTTTGTCGATCAGGTAGATCTGCCGCTTCGTCAGCTGTGCGGCTGCCGGCACCGGCGGGTTCGGCCCGGCCGCGCCCTCGGCCTTCCAGCTTCCGAACGCCTTCTCCAGGAGCGGCAGAACGATCTTCGCGTTGATGTCGCCGACGACGAGCAGCGTCGAATTCTCGGGCCGGTAGTAGGCGCGATGGAAGCCGCGCAGATCGTCGAGCGTGAAGGCCTTGACTTCGGCGGCGCCGCCGCCGGCGGGTGCGCCGTAGCGATGTTTGTCGCCGAAGACGATCCGCGGAAACGCCATCTCCATGATCGCCGCCGGATCGTCGCGCGCCTGCAGGAGCCGGGTCAGGCGCTCCTTGCGCAGCCGCTCGAGCTCCGCAGCCGGAAACGACGGCCGCAGCGCCACGTCGGCCATGAGCGGCAGCGCGTCAGCGAGCTGCGCGACCGGCACCGAGAGGCGGACCGATGAGTAATCGAACGTGCTGCTGGTCCCGAGTTGCGCGCCGAGGAATTCGACGGCATCTGCCAGCTCCAGCGCCGGCCTGGTGCCGGCGCCCTCGTCGAGCATCGCCGCGGTCATGTTGGCGAGCCCGTACTTGCCCGCGGGATCAGCCGCGCTCCCCGATCGGACGATGAGATTCACCTGGACCAGAGGCACTTCGTGCTGCTCGACGATCCAGACCGCGAGGCCGTTGGCCAGCTTCTGTTTCTGAATCGGTGGCAGCTTCAACGCCGGCGGCGCGGCCGGCTTCGGCGGCGCCCCGCGATCGGGCTTCTGCGCCAGCACCACGCCCGACCACGCCACGATCGCGCAGATGCCGAGAGCGATCGAGGTGACCGGATTCAAACGAACGCCACGCATATCAGAATATTTGTTCATCTGGTGATCTGGTGATCTGGTGATCTGGTGATCTCGTGATCGATTGATCGGCGTAATCTGCGCAATCTGCGGATATCACTTCTGCGTAATTACTTCTCCGGCACGATCGACAGCTCGACCCGCCGGTCCTTCGGCAGGTAGCGCACAATCGCCGCGGTGATGTCGGTCGCGCTCACGGCGCGGTAACGCGAAATGTCCTCCTCGAAGAAGTCGGGCATGCCGGTCCGCGTGTAGTACGCGTTCAGCTGATCGGCCTTGCCGCCGAACCCGCCGACGCGCTCCATCTGCCGATAAAAGTTGGCTTCGATCTGGTTCATGACGCGCGCCATCTCGCGATCGTCGGCCGGCGTCGTGCGGAGCTTGTCGAGCTCCTCGTCGATGACCTGCTGGATCTTCTCGAGCGTCTGGCCCGGTCGCGCGGTCGCGATGATGACGAAAACGCTGCCGAGCGCCTGGGACTGCTGAAACGCGTTGACGTCCTGCGCGATCTGCAGGTCGTACACCAGCCGCTTGTAGAGCCGCGCGTTCTTGCCGCCGGTGAGCAGGCTCGAGGTGACGTCCATGGCGGTATCGCCGGGCTCGAAGACCGGCGGCGTGTGCCACGCGAGGTAGAGCCGCGGCAGTTGGACGCGGTCGGGCAGCGTCTGCTTCTTGACGCCGTCGAGGACTGCCGCCGGCGGCGCGATCGGCGGTACCGCCGGTCCGCGCGGAATCTCGCTGAACCACTTCTCGACGAGGGCGCGGGTGGCGGCGATGTCGATGTCGCCGGCAATCACGAGGCTGGCGTTGTTCGGCGCGTAATACGTCTTGAAGAACTCCGCGACATCGTCGCGGCTCGCCGCGGTGAGGTCCTCCATCGAGCCGATCGTCGGCCAGCTGTAGGGATGACTCTTCGGGTAGAGCATGCTGGACAGCTCGAGGAACGCACGGCCGTATGGCTGGTTCTCGTAGCTTTGCCGCCGCTCGTTCTTGACCACGTCGCGCTGGCCGTCAACCCGGGCGGGCGTCATCGTGTCGAGCAGATAGCCCATACGATCCGATTCGAGGAACAGCGCGAGATCGAGGGCGTTCGACGGGATGTCGATGAAGTAGTTCGTGCGATCGGTAGTCGTCGATCCGTTGTTGTTGCCGCCGGCCGCTTCGAGCCACGTATCGAACGAGCCTTCGGGGACGTTCTTCGAGCCTTCGAACATGAGGTGCTCGAACAGGTGCGCGAAACCCGTGCGCCCCGGCTTCTCGCTGCCGGAACCCACGTGATACCAGACGTTGACCGACACGACCGGCACGCTCGGATCGCGGTGCAGGATCACGTGCAGCCCGTTGGCGAGCGTGAAGTCGGTGTACGGAACCGTCAGCTTTGCCGTCGTGCCGGCGGCGCGTGGCGCCGAGCCGGCTGGCGATTGTGCCTGAAGAGACGCGACGCCGACCGCGGCGAGCAGGGTCACGAGTCGAGCAACTGATCGAGTCGGCATAAGGCCGATTCTACTGCTCGCCTCGGCTGCGGTAACCCGCTCGGTCACACCGGCCGTCCCATGAGCCGATCGAGCCGCCGCCTGCACATTGCCATGTGGAGGCGATCATCGTGCCGGTCCGGCTTTCAACCCATCGACGACGGCGATGCGTGCCCGCTGCGCTCGCCCTGATCGTGACAGCAGCCGCGCTGTTGCCGGCGACGGTGACCGCGCAACCCGCGGCCGCCCCCGGCCCCGGCTGGGACGTCGCGGGAGTCGTCGGCGCATCGGCTGCACATTACCCCGACCCGCCGGACTCGACCGGGTATGTCGACAACTGGGTCAACACCAGGCTCATTGGCGTCGTCGCCGGCCGGCACTTCACGCCGCATCTCAAGGCTGAGCTCGACTGGTCGTTGACGAGCGACGGTTACCGCTACCTCACGCGGACGGCGACGGTGCCGGGCTACCCCTACCCGATTCCCTACAGTACGGAGGAGCGACATCGCATGAGCCGCCTCGATGCGTCGCTGGTCTGGCAGTTTCACGACAACCAGTGGGTGCATCCGTTCGTGCAGGTCGGCGCGGCGCTGTCGTCAGACCGCGCGATTACCCGCACATGGCCGCAGTCGGTGTACGTCGGCGGTAGCCGGCCCGAGAACCGCGTGGTCATCAGCGAAGGTGGAGTCAACGATCCGAGGACCACGACCGACGTCAGTTTTCTTTTGGGTGGCGGCGCGAAAGTCTATGTCTCGCCGCGCTTCTTCATCCGCACCGACGGCCGCGCCACCGTCGGCCGCACTGGACAGGCGCTGCATCTTCGCGCCGGCTTCGGCGTCGACTTCTGACTCAGAGCAAAGGAGATCGCACCATGACTCGTCGACTCGCTACGTTGTTCGTTGCTGCGCTGATGGCATGCCCGGTCGGCCCTGCCGCGGCGCAGACGCCGGTGACGGCTTCGGCTGAGGCGGCGGCGTTGCGCGATCTGGCGCGCGCCATTCCTCTTGGATCGCGGGTCAAGGTGCAGACCAGGGATGGCCGGCGGCTGACCGCGACACTGATGAGCGCATCGCCGGACGAACTGCTGCTCAAGCGCGTCACGCGGGTACCCGAACCCGCCGTCGCAGTTCCGCTCGCCGACATCGTCGGCCTCGAACGCGATCGGTCGGGCGGCGGCATGAGCATCGGCAAAGCGATTGGGGTCGGGCTGGCGGCCGGCGCCGGCGCGGTCGTCGCGCTGATTGCGTTTGCCGTCGCGGTCTCGGACTAGCCATCTTCTATGGCCTGAGGCGTCACCATTGAAGCAAGTTTTTTCAACCAGCCATAGAAGATGCCCGCCCCGCGGGCCGGGGTCCCCGCCACGCGTGGTGTGCGTGGTGGGGTGTGGAGCGGGGCAAAGCGATACTGCCGCTAGCGAAGCGTAGCCGACAGGTTTTTCTGGGCGGTTTGCGGCGCAGCTTCACTAGCCACCCCGGCCCTTTCTGCTAGACTTTCCCTTTTGCAGATATCGCGGGGGGAGACGCAGAGATGGCAGGTACACCCATAACCGTCGCGCACGGCGACGGGATCGGCCCGGAAATCATGGAGGCCACGCTTCACATCCTCAAGGAAGCGGGCGCGCGGATCGAGATCGAGACGATTGAAGTCGGCGAGAAGGTCTACCAACGCGGAATCAGCGTCGGGATCGAGCCAAGCGCGTGGGAATCGCTGCGGCGCACAAAAGTCTTCCTCAAGGCGCCGATCACGACGCCGCAGGGCGGCGGCTTCAAGAGCCTCAACGTCACCACCCGCAAGACCCTCGGCCTCTACGCCAACATCCGCCCCTGCGTCTCGTATCACCCCTACGTCGACACCAAGCACCCGACGATGGACCTCGTGATCGTCCGCGAGAACGAGGAGGATCTCTACGCCGGCATCGAGCACCAGCAGACCAACGACGTCGTGCAGTGCCTCAAGCTGATCTCGCGGCCGGGCTCTGAGAAGATCGTCCGCTACGCTTTCGAATACGCGCGGCGCAACAACCGCAAGAAGGTCACCTGCTTCACGAAAGACAACATCATGAAGCAGACCGACGGCCTGTTTCACAAGGTGTTCGACGAGATCGGCGCCGACTATCCCGACCTCGAAAAGGAGCACTGGATCGTCGATATCGGCTCCGCGAAGATGGCCGACACGCCGGAAGCGTTCGACGTCATCGTCCTGCCGAATCTCTACGGCGACATCCTCTCCGATGTCGCGGCACAGATTGCCGGCTCGGTCGGGCTGGCCGGCTCGGCCAACATCGGTGACCAGTGCGCGATGTTCGAGGCGATTCACGGCTCGGCGCCGCGGCGCGCCGGCCAGGACATGGCCAACCCGTCGGGCCTGTTGCTCGGCGCGGTGATGATGCTGGTGCACCTCGACCAACCGGACGAGGCCGACCGTGTGCACAACGCGTGGCTGCGAACGCTCGAAGACGGCATCCACACCTACGACATCTACAAGGAAGGCGTCTCCAAGCAGAAGGTCGGGACCCGGGCGTTTGCGCAGGCGGTGATCGCGCGCGTCGGGCAGAAGCCGGAGAAGCTCAAGCCCGTCAGTTACGCGCACGCGCCGAAGCAGACGGTGACGGCTGCGGCCGCGAGCACCCGGGCGCGAGCGAAGAAGGATTACGTTGGCCTCGACGTGTTTCTCGACTGGACCGGGTCGGGCGCCAGCCAGCTCGGGCCGCAGCTCGAAGCCCTCGGCGGCGATCTCAGGCTGCAATCGATCTCGAACCGCGGCGTGAAGGTGTACCCGGGCGACCTGCCGGGCTTCGTCTATTCAGATCTCTGGAACTGCCGCTTCCTGGCGACCGAGTCGGGCAAAGCGGTCACCCACGCCCAGACTGTCGGGTTGCAGCAGCGTATTACCGGCGCCGGCTTCGACGTGGTAAAGACCGAAGGGTTGTATACGTTCGACGGCCAGCGCGGCTACTCGCTCGGCCAAGGCGAATAGAGACAAGAACTGAGATCTGGTGATCTCGTGATCTGGTGATCTTGTGATCTAAAGATTTCGAGATCGCGCCTCAGATCACTAGATCAAGATCGCTAGATCATCAGATCACCAGATCACCAGATCACCAGATGTCCACTTCGCCTTTGGTCGCCGTCATCATGGGCTCCACGTCGGACTGGGAGACGATGAGGCACGCCGTCGAGGCGCTCGAGCGGTTCGGCGTGCCGTACGAGAGGCACGTCGTCTCGGCGCACCGGACGCCGGTGTGGCTGGCCGAGTTTGCGCAAGAAGCTGAGACGCGCGGCATCGAAGTGATCGTGGCCGGCGCCGGCGGGGCGGCGCACTTGCCGGGCATGACCGCTGCGCACACAATCCTTCCCGTGCTCGGCGTCCCGGTGCAAACGTCCACGCTGAACGGCCTCGATTCGTTGCTGTCGATCGTGCAGATGCCGGGCGGCATTCCGGTCGGCACGCTGGCCATCGGCAAGGCCGGGGCGACCAACGCCGGCCTCCTCGCGGTGAGTATCCTGTCGACGTCCCGTCCCGAGTTACGCGAGCGCCTGCGCGCCTTTCGCGCCGAGCAGACCGCCAAAGTTCGCGAGGATCGTTTGCCGTGAAACGCGTCATCCTGCCTGGCGAGACCATCGGGGTCATGGGCAGCGGCCAGCTGGGGCGGATGATGGCGATTGCCGCGCGCCGCATGGGCTATCGCGTCCACACGCTCTCGCCCGGCGAAGAGACCCCGACCGGTCAGGTCGCCGACCTCGAGATCAAGGCCGAGTACGAGGATCTCGACGCCATCCGCGCCTTCGCGAAGGGCGTGGACGTCGTCACCTTCGAGTTCGAGAACGTCCCGACCGAGGCGGCGGCAGCGGCGGCCGAGATCGTCCCGGTACGGCCGAGCGGCGCCGCCCTCCACATCACGCAACAGCGCGCGCGCGAGAAGGCGTTTCTCGCCGATCGCGGAATTCCCACGACTCCGTGCGCAACGGTCCGCACGCTCGACGAGCTGGCGGTCGCGATGGGATGGATTGGCACACCGGTGATCGTGAAGACCGCTGCGTTCGGCTACGACGGCAAAGGCCAGCACCTGCTCACGTCGATTGAGGACGGCGAGCGGGTGTGGAGTCTCGTGGGCCACCAGGAAGTCCTCGTCGAACGAGTCGTCGAATTCACCCACGAGCTGTCGGTGGTGGCGGCGCGCGGCCTGGTGGGCGAATTCGTCCACTTCGGGGTGATCGAGAACACGCATCGCAATCACATCCTCGACCTCTCGGTCGCGCCCGCGCAAATTCCGGAACCGGTCGCGGCCGAGGCCGTGGCGATTACCCGCACGATCATGGATGCGCTCGATTACGTCGGCGTCCTGTGCGTCGAGTTCTTCCTCACGACCGGCGGCCGTCTGCTGGTCAACGAGATCGCGCCGCGTCCTCACAACTCGGGTCATCTGACCGTTCGATGCGTGCATCACCAGCCAGTTCGAGCAGCAGGTCCGCGCCGTCTGCGGCCTTCCGCTGGGTTCCACGCGACAGCTGCGGCCGGCGGCCATGGTCAACCTGCTGGGAGACCTGTGGGCCAACGGCGAGCCCGACTGGTGCGGCGCCCTGGCGTTCCCCGACGTGAAGCTGCACCTGTACGGCAAGGAAGAAGCCCGCCCGGGACGGAAGATGGGCCATCTCACCGCGCTGGCCGACACCGTCGAAGAAGCGATCGAACACGCGCTCGGGCGCGCGCGAGATGCTGGCCTGAGCACTGCGCAACGAGGTGCGCCAGTGCGCTCGGTGCGTCAGGTTCACTCGGGTACCAGGTGCGCCAGGTGCGGTAGCGGCGCGGGGCGACCGGAACTGGCCCGCACCTTCGGCACCCACCCGAAGCACGAATCGCACCTGTAGCACCTGTCGCACCTGCACCTAGTGAACCGAGCGCACCGAGCGCACCTATCGCACCTCGCCCCCAGCGCCCCTATCGCACCTCGCCCCAGCGCCCAGTCAAACCTTATGGTGCGTGCTTTGCTGCGCTTTGATCTCCGCTATCTCTACGTCTGACAATCTGGCCCGTGCCCGCGCGCTTCGTCTTCCCGCCGTTCGTGCTCGACTCCGATCGGCACGTCGTCGTCCGCGACGGCGTCGATCTGCCACTCTCGCCGCATCTCGTCGACATCCTTCAGCATCTCGTCGCGAGCCGCGGCGCGCTCGTCAGCAAGAACGACTTGCTCGAACGGTTCTGGCCCGACGTGCATGTCAGCGAGAACACGCTGACGCGGGCGATCGCCGACATTCGCAAGGCGCTCGACGACGACTCGCGCGCGCCGCGGTATATCCAGACGGTGGCGCGGCGTGGCTATCGATTCCTGGCTGCCGTAGACAGCGATTGCCACGCGGCGACGACGCCGCAGCGGGCGAACGCCGCCGCGACGCGATCGCGTCGCTGATGATCCATTCCGCGGCTGGGTCAAAGGGCGACTCTCGCTCGAATCGCTCGACGCGACCCGCCTGCCCGAAACGCTCGCCCGCTTCGAACACGCGGTTGCGTCGACGCCGGACTACGCGCCGGCGCACGCGGGTCTCGCGAGCGCCTGCTTTCTGCAATACGAACAGCAGCGCGCGTCGAATGCGCCGGATCGCACTCCGCTCGATCGGGCGCGGATCCACGCGCGGCGCGCCTGCGATCTCGATCCATCGCTTGGTGAAGCCTGGGCCACGCTCGGGTTCGTCCTCACCGCGGCGGGCGAAGTCGAGGAGGCGCGGGCCGCGGCACGACGCGCGGCGCAGCTCGAGCCGTCGAACTGGCGTCATCACTTCCGCCTTGGCGTCGCGACCTGGGGCGAAGAACGGTTGCGCGCCGTCGATCGAACGCTCGGCCTGCTGCCGGATTTTGCGCCGGCCCGCTTCCTCGCCGTGATGGTGTTCGTCGCGCGTCAGGCCTTCCACCCCGCGGCGGACGCAGCGATTGCCGGCGCGGACGCACAGAGCCGTCAGCGCCCGGGCGATGGCTCGCTGTTCCCGGCCATCGGTCTGCACTGGCTTCGCGGCCTGTTGCTGCTGCGCGACGGTCAACGCGGCGCCGCTCTGCTGGCGCTCACGCGTGAGATCGACGACGCCACCGACGCGCGGATTTACGGCGCCGAGTTCCGCATCAACGCGCTCGTGGCCGCGGGCTTCGCCCACCTCGACGCCGACGATCCCGCCGGCGCCGTGGAAGCGTTTCGCTGGGCGCTGGACGGTCACCCGCGGAATGGGCGGGCGCTGGTTGGGCTCGCACGCGCGCTGGCGCAGACGAGCGCCGCGGACGAAGCGCTCGGCCTCGCCTCGACGATCGCTGCCACGATCAGCGAATTGCAGCAGGGCGGCCGGCCGGCCGAAGCGGCGATTGTGGGCGCCGCGGCACGCGCGGCTCAGGGCGATCTCGCCGGCGGATGCGCCGTGCTTCAACGCTTGCTCGACGCGGCGCCACCGGGACAGACCGGGTGGCTGATCCCAATCGATCCGGCGCTCGCGCCGTTACGCGCGCACCCCGACTTCGCGACGCTCCTGACACGGCTGGCTGCACGAGCCGCGTAACGGTTCAGCAAGGTCCTCGCGAGTTCCGGCGTCCGACCTGCGGATCGCCTGAGTTCTCGCAAAACCTCGCGACCCTGAAACCTCGAACCGAAACCTCAAACCTAGACACTCAGGAACCCAGGAACCCAGAAACCGAGAAACCGCACCCGCATCAGGGCGTCAGCGTCGAGCCGCGACACCGTCGCCCCCGGCAAGAGCGGCAACGCTTCGCCGGTGAGCCACGCGCGGTGTTGATCGCCGTAGTGCGGCGAGAGTGGATGGCCGCTCTGGCCCGTTGGCATGTGCAGGATGCCTTCCTTTTCGCGTCCGGGCGACACGACCAGCCGCTGCGATGGACCGGCGCGCGGTGAGTGCGCACGCGGCGTGTAGATGTCGCCGGGCAGCGGATCCTGCGGCATGTTGAGCCAGCCGCCCACCAGCGGCAGCGCCGCGCCGAGCGGGTGCGTGACGATGGCGCGGTTGGCTTCGCCCCACGAACGTTCGCCGAGTCGTCGTCCGTCGGCCGTGAGATCGGCGATAGCGGCGTCGACCGTCGCCAGGAGCTGCGCGTCCCACGACGCATATCGGCGATCGAGCAGATGCTTCGGGCGCTCGGTGACCAACTGCCAGAGTGGCCCTTCCGATCGCAGCGCGCGTGAGAAATCGAAGTCGGGATCGAGCTGCTTCGACGCCGCGGTGAGCGTCGCGAAGACCTCGCGGACCAACAGCGCGCGGAAGGTGCGGACAAGGCGGTACCCGACCGACTGCGGATCGGCCCGCCCGGTCCAGGTGTCCTGCACGAGCTTGCGGAACTCCGCGCGGCGGGCGTCGGCCTGCACCGCGGCCGGCGTCAGCGTCGCGAGGACGAGCGTGCGCCAACGGTCGTGGAAGAGCGCGCTGTCGTCGAGCTGCACCGCGAGCATGTCCGCAGGCGTTGCCTTTTCAATCGCCATCAGTCGATCGCGGATGAGCCGCGCGCGGATGCCATCCGCATACCCACCTTCGCCGATGCGGGCGAGCGCGTCGCCTTCGACGACCGGCGAGTTGGCGGTCCAGATCCGGCCCGAGGCGGGGTCGGCCACGCGAGGGAACTCGGCGCGCGAGAGATAGCCGTCCCAGCGGCGGCTGCCATCGGCCCACGACGTCGGCCGCGATCCGTCGAAGCCGACGCGCCGCGGAATCGGTCCGGCGATCGTCCAGCCGATGCGGCCGGAGGTATCGCCGGCAACGAAGTTCTGAGCGGGAATGCCAAGGCCAGCCGCGACATCCAGCGCTTCGTCAACGGTCCGCGCGTTCTCGGGTCCGGTCACGTCGTTGGCGAGGAGGCGGGCGTCGTGCGCGACCCAGCGCTGGACGAGATCGCGGCCGCGATGATCGCGGCGCACGATCGGGCCCCAGATCGTCCGCCGCGATTGAAACGCCTCGACCCCGCTCGTCGTTGCGATCGGATCGTCGATGACCTCGATCGGCTTGGGCCCATCGGGTGTGAGGTAGTGGCCCCGCTGCCGAGGATCCGGTTCGACGACGATCAGGTCGCTCCAGTCGCCGCCGGTGTTCGTGAAGCCCCATGCAACGTAGCCGTTGCTGCCGACCACCATGTTGGCGAGACCAGGGAGCGTCACGCCGTTCAACGTCAGCGTCTCGCCCGGCCGCGGCGTGTCGCGGACGATGATTTGCGCGCGATACCAGATGTTCGGGACGTTGATCGCCAGGTGCATGTCGTTGGCGACGAGCGCGACCCCGCTCGCCGTGTGCGTCCCGGCGACCGCCCAGTTGTTGCTCCCGAGCCCGGCTGCTTCCTCCTCCGTGAGACAGGGAAGCCGCAGAGACACACACAAAGAATCTGGTGATCTGGCGATCTGGCGATCTGGTGATCTAGAGATTGCCCGATCATTAGATCGCGAGATCACCAGATCATCAGATCTCCAGATGTCTCTGTGTCTCCGCGTCTCTGCGGCCGTATCCGTGCTCGCGTCCGCGGCAGGGATCGGCGGACGCAAGAAGCGGCCGCCCGTGATCGGCGCGTCCCATTCCGAGCCGCGCGCGCTGAGGAACGCGTACATTGCCGGCGACAGCGTGTCGGACAGCGTCCCGAACGTCGCCTCGAACTGCGCCTGTCGGCCCTGGAGCGTGCCGAACATCGCGAGAATCGTGAGGATCGAATCTTCCGGCTGCCACGGCGCGGGTGTCTGCCGAAGGACGAGATATTCGGGCGGCGGCGCCTGCAGCGCGGCGAGCCCGGCGTTCACGCCGGCGGCGTACGCCTCGAGCAGCGCGCGGTACGCGGGCGATGCCATCGCCAACGCCTCGCGGCTGATGTGGCGGAACCGGTGCACGCGCGACGACCGATCGAGCTCGAGCGCGCGGGCGCCGACGAGCGCCGAGACCTCGCCGGCCGGCTGGCGGCGCTGCAGGTCCATCTGGAAGAACCGATCCTGCGCGTGCAGGAACCCAAGGGCGCGCGCGGCGTCGCTGCGCGTGGCCGCCGTGATCGTCGGCACGCCCAGCGCATCCCGCTCGATGGTCACCGGGCCCGACAACCCGTTGACGGCGATCGTGCCGTCGAGCATCGGCAGGCTGGCGTGCAGTTGCCGCCTCACGTAGACGCCGCCGCCGATCACCACGACCAGCAGGATGACGCCGAGCCACAGGAGCAGACGGAATAGTCGGCGAGCCATCCCGGCATTGTAATGACGACGGATTCCTGGCGCAGAATTCCGCCGCAAGGGCCGGATCGCCCGCGATTCGCAGTGGCGTACCGTGGGGGCATGTTGCACGATCAAGGGCAGGTAGGGCAGGTCGGGCAGGTGGGGCAGGTCGGGCAGGTAGGGCAGGTAGGGCAGGTGGGCAGGGCAGGTGGGGCAGGTAGCGCGGGTGAAACAGCCACAGCGAAGCGACGAGGCACTGTGGGCGGCGGTGCTGGCACGCGATGCCGTCGCCGACGGCCAGTTCGTCTACGCGGTCGCGACGACCGGCGTCTACTGCCGCCCGAGTTGTCCGAGCCGGCGGCCGCGGCGCGAGAACGTGCGGTTCTTCGCGACGCCCGGCGCCGCCGAGCAGGGCGGGTTCCGCGCCTGCCGCCGGTGTCATCCCACTGGCACGGCACGATCGGCCACGGCGGAGGCGATCGCAAAGGCGTCGGCGTACCTGACCGCGCACGCCGACGAGACCGTGACGCTGGCCTTCCTCTCGCGCCTGACGAAGCTCAGCCCGGCGCATTTCCAGCGCGAATTCAAGCGGGTGCTCGGCGTTTCGCCGCGCGAGTACCAGGCGGCCTGCCGGGCGAGCCGCTTCCGCGGCGCGCTTCGTGACGGACACGATGTGAGCAGCGCGCTTTACGAAGCCGGCTACGGTTCACCGAGCCGCATCTACGAGACACCGCCTACCGGTCGCGGCATGGCGCCGGCGGCGTACCGTCGCGGCGGCGCGGGCCTCGCGATCGGGTTCACGACCGTGCGCTGCACGCTCGGGTGGCTGCTCGTCGCCGCGACCAACAAGGGCGTGTGCGCGGTGAAGCTCGGCGACACGCGCGAGGAGCTCGAGGCCGACCTTCGTCGCGAGTTCCCGGCGGCGACGATTGCCCCCGATCGCCCGGCCGACCCCGCGTGGATCGAGAACATCGTCGATCGCATCTCGGGTCCGACGCGCGACGCCATGCTGCCGCTCGACGTTCGCGGGACGGCGTTTCAGTGGCGGGTCTGGCGGGCGTTGCAGGCCATTCCCGCCGGCGAAACGCGGTCGTACTCGGACGTGGCGCAG
Source organism: uncultured Acidobacteriota bacterium (assembly GCA_963841895.1). Lineage (GTDB taxonomy): Bacteria > Acidobacteriota > Vicinamibacteria > Vicinamibacterales > UBA2999 > JACCSI01. Next base: position 92,501 of record CAWJEO010000038.1, on the reverse strand, counting down.
TCGATCGGCCGGCCCTCGGCGGTGCGGGCCGTTGCGCGCGCCTGCGCGTCGAATCCCGTCTGTCTCGTCGTGCCGTGCCATCGCGTCGTCGCCAAGAACGGCGGGCTGGGCGGCTATCGCTGGGGTACGGCTCGCAAGGCGCGTTTGCTGTCGGCCGAGGCCGGCAAATCGCGCGGCGCCGCGGGGCGAACGTCCGACAAAGCGAAGTAGAATCCCGCCAGTGCACGTCGCCTGGCGGAAGGACCTCGAGCAACTGCTCAACACGTTCGTTGCCGATCATCGCGGCCTGAGCACCGGCCGTCTGTTCGGTGTTCCCAGTGCTTACGCCGGCCGCAAGGTGTTCGCGTGCGTCGTCAACGACGGCATCACGATTCGACTGCCGCCGGACGCGCTGCAGACGGCGATCGATCGCGGCGGGCAGCCGTGGACACCGATCGGCCGCCGCCTGACCGGCTGGGTGATCTTCAAGCCGGCGTCTGCGCAAGCGGCCGCGAGCCTCGCGCCGTTTCTCGAGATCGCGGCGCGTCACGTCGCGCTCCTCGCGCTCGCGCCGGCGGCGCCCGCCAGGGCGGCTGCCGGATCGCGTGCCGTCCTCGAACCTGGTCCGATGACGCCGCGGGCGGTACGTCCCCGTCGTCGCGTCGTGCCCGCGCCACGACCGCTCCGTCTTCCGAAACGGCCGCGATGACCCGGACGAAGTACGACGCGTCACCGTGGATCGCGGAGGTCGCGAAGACGCAGCGTCCCGACCATCCGCGCTACCGCGGCGAACGCAGCGTCCAGGTCGCCGTCGTCGGCGGCGGACTCACCGGCTGCCTGACCGCGTACGCGTTTGCCGCCGCGGGCATCCGCGTGGTCGTGCTCGAAGCGGACCGGATCGCGCACCAGGGCAGCGGCCGCGGTCCCGGCATCCTGAAGGGCGAGCCGACGCAGAGCTATCGCGATCTCGAGCAACGGCACGGACGGCGTGCGGCACGCGCGATGTTCGACGCCTCGCGGCGGGCAGTCCTCGATCTGGCCGCGACAACGCGGCGCCTCGGCCTACGCGTCAAGGTCGAACCCGGCGACGCGCTACGCGTGCTCACCGCGCTGAGCGCCGACGAGAAAGCGCTTCGGCGCGAGGCCGGGGCCCGACGCGACGCGAGCCTCGAAGCGGTGTGGATGAACGCCCCGGTTGCGGTCCGCAGCGCGAAGGTCGAAGGCGCCCGCGGCGGGGTGCGGCTGCATGATTGGGGCGTCACCGATCCGTATCGACTCGCGATCGGGTTCCTGCGGGCAGCCGAGGCCCGCGGCGCCGAAGTCTTCGAGCGGTCTGCGGTTCGTCGGATCAAAGTGCGGCGGAAAGATGTGGAGATCCACGCCGAGGGCGGCACGCTGACCGCCGAATCGATCGCCATCTGCACCGGCGAGCCGACCGATCTCTACCGGCCGCTCAAGCGGCACGTGCGGTTCGACGACCGCTACGTCGTGCTGACCGATCGGCTCCCGGCGGCGGTCCGGAAGCAGTTGAGCGCGGGCGGCGCGATCCTGACCGATACCGACGTCCCGCCCCACGTGATCCGCTGGACCGACGATGGCCGGCTGATCGTGGCCGGCGGGGATCAGCCGCGGCCCCCGGCCCGCGCCCGGGATAAGGTTCTGGTCCAGCGCACCGGCCAGCTGATGTACGAGCTGTCGCGGCTCTATCCGGCCATTTCCGGCGTCCAGCCGGCCTACGGCTGGGACCAGCCGTTGTCCGTGACCGCCGACGCGGTCATGTACGCTGGTCCGCACCGCAATTACCCGCGCCACCTGTTCGCGTGGGCAACCCGTCACGATCCTGCGCAAGCCTTCCTTGCCAGTCGCATCCTCTTGCGCCACTATCTTGGGCAGTCTGGCCGCGAGGACACCTTCTTCGGGTTCACTCGCGGGTGAACTGCTAGCGGGCTTTCCCCCGGAAGCCCCGATCCTCCGCGTGAAGGGGGAAACGAATGCCTGATCGGGTCGAGCGCAGAAACGGCGAGCGGCGGCAGGACAGATCGCCGCAAGGTCAACGGAGTCCGTCCGCATCACCTGCCGGACCGCCGGATTCGAGACCGGCGGCGGTGGGCAACGCGGCGGGTCGGCTGATCGCCACGGCGCCAGAGACTATACTCAACTGAATAGCTTTTCGTCGTCGTGACGCTCGAGGTGTGCCTGTCGTGATGACGATTGTTCCGGACATCTTTTCACAGGGAGTTCAGGGAGTTGGTCAGGGAGTCTTTTTGTTGAAGTATCAAATCCTGTCTCCCCGATCTCCCCGATCTCCCTGTGACCCACCCCCCGGAGTGTGTTGAATGTTCCGCATTCTCGCCGTGTCATTCCTTTCGCTTGTACCGAGCTCGCCGGCGCTGGCGCAGTCTCAGGCCATCAACGGTACGATTGAGGGCACGGTCATCGACGACCAGGGCGCGGTCCTGCCTGGCGTCACGGTGACCGTCACCAACCTCGATACCGGCGACAACCGCGTCATCGTCACCAACGAGAGCGGTCTGTTTCGCGCCCCGCTCCTCACGCTCGGCACCTATCGTGTCGCCGCCGAGCTGCAGGGCTTCCGCAAGTTCGAGCAGACCGGCGTCATCCTGTCGGCCGGGCGCACCGCGGTCGTGAATATCAAGCTGAACGTCGGCACGCTCAGCGAGACCATTACCGTCACCGCCGATTCGCCGATCGTCGATCTCGGCAGGATCGAACAGGGCCGGGTGCTGACCGAGGCGGAGATCAAGACGTTGCCGCTGACGTCGCGCAATCCCTACAACTTCGCCGTGTTCCAACCCGGCGTCACCGGCTTCGGCAACGCCGAGTTCGGGGTGCCCCGCATCACGGCCAACGGCGCGCTGGTTCGTGTCAACTACCAGATCGACGGCAGCAACAACACGCAGAAGGATCGCGTCGGCCTGCGGCAGATGCCGATGTCGGAAGTGATGATTCGCGAAGTCAAGATCGTCACCACCGGCTACGCACCCGAGTTCGGCCAGACGATGGGGATGATCTACAACGCGATCACGCCGTCGGGCACCAACACGTTGAAAGGACAGGGCAGCTATCGCCTGCAGCGTCGGCCCTACGCGGCCTTCCCGTTCTTCACGCAGGGGCCGCACACGTCCGATCGCAAGCCGCCCACCGACGTGAACATCCTCACGTTCGATCTCGGCGGCCCGGTGTTGCGCGACAAGACACACTTCTTTGGCGGCTACGAGCACACCGAGCGGGACCTGTCGGGCACGCGTGTCATCACGATCACGCCGGCGAACCAGGCGGCCCTCGGGCTGACCGAGCCGACCTACATGCCGACCGCGCTCAACACCGAGTTCGCGATCGGCAAACTGGATCATCAGATCAACCAGAGCAACCGGCTGTCGGCGCGCTACATCTTTTTCGACAACTTCATCAACGACAACGCCGGCGGGGGGCTGAACTCGGTGCAGCGCGGGACCGACTTCTCGGATCGGCAGCACTCGACCGGCGTGCAGCTGATCTCGACGGTGACGCCGACGCTGCTCAACGAGCTGCGCGTGCAGTACGCCACGCGCGCCCAGGGCCGCGTGCCGGGCGCACGGGGCGGCACCGGTCCCGCGATCAACATCACCAACGTCGCCAACTTCGGCGGTCCGATTGCCGGTGACGCCGATGCGGGTTTCGCGTTCACTCAGGACGTGTTCCAGGTGGCCAACAACCTGACCCACATCCGCGGCGACCACGCCTACAAGTTCGGCATCGATCTCCAGCACGTCGCCGACGGTCGGACGCGCACGGCGTCGCAGGTCTACACCTTCCCGAACGTGGCCGCGTACCAGGCTGCGGTCAACGGAACCAATCGCTTCGGCTACACGACCTTCGCGCAGTACTTCGGCGAGCCCAATCTCGAATACAGCTCGAACATCTACGGCTTCTTCGTGCAGGACGACTGGCGGCTGTCGTCCGACATCAAGGTTCTCTACGGTCTCCGGTATGACCTGTATGACGTGCCGGACGCCAGCTCCGATGCGCCGTTCGCGGCGTCGCGTGACTTCCGTGTCGACAAGAACAACTGGGCGCCGCGCTTCGGCCTCGTGTGGTCGCTGGGCGAGGATCGACGCAGCGTCGTGCGCGTCAACTCCGGCCTGATGTACGACCAGCCGATTCTCGCGATGTACGAGCAGTCGCTGATCAACGATGGCAGCAATTTCCGGGCGGCGGCGACGTTCCAGCCGACGACGCCGGGAGCGCCGGCGTTTCCGGCCGTGTTGTCGAGCGGCGCCGGCGCGCAGCCGAATACCCTGACCACGGTGTCGCCAGACTTCTCGACCGCGCGGATGTGGCAGAACAACCTGCAGTTCGAGCACCAGCTCGGAAGCGTCTACGCGATTGCCGTCGGCACGACCTACACGCGCGGTTACAACCTGCCGCTGATCAGCAACATCAACCTGATCAATCCGATCGGGCGGCTGGCCGACGGACGGCCGATCTACAACACGGCGATCAACGCAACGACCCGCGTCGACCCGCGCTACAACGTCATCAACCAGGTCGAGTCGCTCGGCGAATCCGACTACAAGAACATGACGCTGCAGTTCACGCGCCGAGCCGGCGACGGCATCCAGTTCGACGTGGCCTACACGCTCGGCAAGAGCAGCGACACCGCGCCGATCACGGGAACGCTGTCGGTGCAGGCCGATGCGGGCCGCTCGAACCCCGAAGACCTCGAGTACGACCGCGGTCCGCATGTCCTCGATCAGCGTCATACGCTGTCGGCGAGCTTCGTCGCGACGCCGCGCTACAACGGCGACAGCGCGGTGCTGCGCGGGCTGCTCAACGGCACGGTGATCGGCGTCGGCGCGCTTGCCGCGAGCGGCATTCCGATCAACATTCGCGCCACCGGCGAGATCAACAACGACGGCATCGCGAGCGATCGCCCGGCCGGTGTGTCGCGCAACTCGTTGCAGCTGCCGGCGCGCAAGAACATCGACATCCGTCTGTCGCGCCAGGTGCCGATCGGCCGGACCAAGGCCGAGATCATCGCCGAGGTCACGAACATCTTCAACACCGTGCAGTGGTCGGGCGTGTCGAATGCCAGCGTCGCCGTAGTCGCCGGAACCGGCGTGCCGGTCAATCCGCTGCCGACCAACGGTGATCAGCTGATCCCGAACGGCGGCTACGAGCAGCGGCAGTTCCAGCTGGGTTTTAAATTCAGCTTCTAGAGACGCAGGCTAACGCCTGCGTCTCCGGACGCTCCGTCAGTTACCAGTTACCAGTTGCCAGTTCAAAGGGGCCCTCAGTGCCACGTCCAGCAACCCAGCCCTTTGAACTGAAAACTGGCAACTGGAAACTGACAGTTCCGTTCTTTCTCCGCCGGTACTTCTGAACATGCGTCACATCCGTCGTAGCGCGCTGATCGTTCTCGTCCTCGTCGTCGCCACCATGGTCGCGCCCGACGCGCAGCATCGGCTGCAGCCGGTGGTCGCCTTGCGCGGCCAGCCTGCGCTCGAACTGATGCTGCGCAAGCTCGACACCATCGGCAACCTGATGATGACGACGGCGCACCCCGACGACGAGAACAACGGGTTGCTGGCGTACTACGGCCACGGCATGGGGTATCGCGCGGCGCTCGTCACCGCCACCCGCGGCGAAGGCGGTCAGAACGAGATCGGACCGGAGTTGTTCGAAGCGCTGGCGGTGCTGCGGACCGAGGAGTTGCTGGGCGCGCACAAGTTCGACGGGGCGGAGCAGTACTTCACCCGCGCCGTCGACTTCGGCTACTCGTTCAGCATCGAGGAGACGCTCGAGAAGTGGGGCAAGCAGGAAATTCTCGGCGACTACGTGCGGATGATTCGCACGATTCGTCCGGATGTGATCGTCGGCTTCGTCTTCGACGGCGCCGGCGGCGGCCAGCATCACCAGACCTCGTCGCGCCTGACGGCCGAGGCGTTTCGCGCGGCGGCCGACCCGGCGGCGTTCCCCGAACAGATTCAGAAGGAAGGGCTGCGGCCCTGGCAGGCGAAGAAGTTCTATTACACCTCGGGCTTCGGCGGTCCGCAGGGCGGCGCGGCGCAAGCGCCGGCGGGAGAGGGCGCGTCGCGGCTTCTCGCGTTCACCGGGGGCGATGCCTACGACCGCGTGCTCGGGCGGACGTTCTCCGAGATCGGCGCCGAGGCGCGCAGCATGCACAAGTGCCAGGGCATGTCGCAGCTGCTGCCGCTGCCGGCGCCCGCTGGCGAGGGCCAGGGCTTCGGCGGCGGTCCGCGCGGCTACCGGCTGCGCGACACCGTGCTCACCGACGGCGTCAACCGCAACGAGAACGACCTCTTCGACGGCGTTGACACGCGCATCGCGAGCCTCGCCGCCTTTGCCGGCGCGCAGGCGCCCGCAAGAGCTGACGACCCGGCTCGACCGGATTCAGTCCTCGGTCAACGACGCGCGCGCGGCGCTGGCCAAGAGCGGTGGGACCGCCACGGTTTCGGCGCTTTTGCGCGGCCTGTCGACGGTGCGCGAACTGCGCTCGCAGGTCGCCAACTTCGCGATGTCCGACGAGGCGAAGTACGAGATCGATCAGCGTCTGCGCATCAAGGACACCCAGTTCGGGCAGGCGCTGCTGCTCGCATCCGACGTGCAGCTCGACGCGGTCGCACGCGACGGCCTCGTCGTCGCCGGTCAGCCCGTGCAAGTCGATCTGGTCGCCGCCAACCGCAGCACCGTGGTGCCGGTGATGATGTCGCGCCGCACCCTTCGCGGGCTCGAAGTCAAAGGCGAGATGTGCAAGGACGACTCGCTGATGCGCGGGCCGGAGAGCCGGCAGACATGCTCGGTGACGGCAGTCGTGCCGGCGGATGCCCGCCTGACCGCCGCGCACTTCAAGTACGCCACCGACGCGGCGCGGTTCGTGGTCGATCCCGATGTCCCGCCTGGCCTGCCGTTCCGGCCGACGCCGTTCACCGCGACGTTCCAGCTCAACATCGCGGGCGCTGACGTGTCGGCCACGGTGCCGGTGCAGTTCCGATCCGAGGCCGACATCCTCAGCGGCGAGAAGCGCGCCGAGGTTCATGTCGTACCGAAGTTTGCGGTGTCGGTGTCGCCCGAGATCGCGATCGTGCCGACCGCCGCGACGCCGGCAACCGCGCGCGGTGCCGACCGCGAGATTCGGGTGACGGTGACCAATCACTCGAAGGGCGCAGCGAAGGCCGAGGTCGCGCTGGAGGCGCCGAACGGCTGGCGCGTGACGCCGGCCACGATCCCCGTCGCGTTCACGCGCGAGGACGAGGCGACCACGGTTCGCTTCCGTGCGTCGTCGCCGCCCCCGCCGATGATGAAGCCCGGTGACGTGGTCATCAAGGCGCACGTCCGCGAAGGCACGACGAGCTACGCCCAGGGATATCAGATCGTCGAGTATCCGCACACGACGCGCCGTCATGTGCTGGTGACACCCCAGGCCGTGCTCAAGACGCTTGACGTGAGGGTGAAACCGAACCTGACTGTTGGTTACGTGATGGGCGTCGGCGACGAGCTGCCTCAGGCACTGGAGCAGATTGGTGCGCGGGTCGAGCAACTGGACGCCGCCGATCTCGCATGGGGCGATCTGAATCGCTTCGACGTCGTGATGACGGGTGTCCGCGCCTACGAGCGCCGTGCCGATCTGCGCGCCCACAATCAGCGGCTCCTCGATTACGCGCGCGCTGGCGGCACGGTCATCGTCAACTACAACAAGTTCGAGTTCAACGACGCCCAGTACGGCCCGTACCCGGCGAGGGTTGGCCGGGAACGTGTGACCGACGAGAACGCCGAAGTGCGGCTGCTGCAGCCGAAGCATCCGGCGTTCACCGGCCCGAACCAGCTGTCGCGGGCGGACTGGATTGGCTGGGTGCAGGAGCGCGGCCTCTATTTCCTGGACACCGCCGGCCGCGACCCGCAGATGGTGGACTTGCTCGAGCTCGAAGATCCGTTCGCCAACAACAAGGGTGCGAAGCGGGGCGCCCTGGTCGAAGCCAAGGTCGGGCAGGGGCGGTGGATCTACATCGGGCTTGGGCTGTGGCGGCAGCTTCCCGGCGGAACCAATGGTGCGTACCGCCTGATGGCGAACCTCATCAGCCTCGGCAACGCGCCGACACCGGCAGGGCAGCGGTAGGTTAAACCCGTAGCCCGCCGCTCCGGTCCAAACCGCATGAACGACCGCGCTCGGGTCGCGGTCGGCGGATCTCCGAGGCCCCACCGTCAGATCGAGCCCTGACGATCCTCGGTTGCACGTCGTTTTACGGCGCCACGCAATCACGGTTTTGTCATCGGAGTCTCGCCGGCCTGGCCGTTTACTCGCGGTCCGGTCGGCGCTACGATGCAGCGTTCGTTTCACGAGGGGACCGAAGTATGCCCAGGGGTGATCGGCTGCTCGAACACGTGCTGCGCCGCATGGGGTTCGGCGCGAGCACGGAAGAACTCGCTCGCTATTCGGGGCAATCGCCCGCGCAGGTGATCGACGGTCTGCTGAATTACGAGCAGGCGGCGAACAACGTCGACGACTTCATCGGCCGCCCGGAATACGTGGCGGTCACGACGCGCGGTCAGTTCGCCCCCAACACCGTCATCAACGACGCCCGCCAGCGCGAGTTGTTCCGGATGGTCCACAGCCTGCGGCCGCTCCAGGAGAAGATGGCGCTCTTCTGGCACAACCACTTCGCGACCGCGTTCAGCAAGATCAACGGCACCTTCGGATCGATGCACGCGACGAAGATGATGGCCGGCCGCGCCGATCAGGTTGCCGGCAACATCCGCGGCCAGTATCAGTTGTTCCGCGACCTGGCGGTCGGCAACTTCCGCGACCTGCTGACTGAAGTCGCGCGGGATCCGGCGATGCTCGTGTGGCTCGACGGCCGCAACAACACCGCCGCCCGCCCGCAGGAGAACTTCGGCCGCGAGATCATGGAGCTCTTCACGATCGGGCTCGGCCAGTACGTCGAGGCCGACGTCTACGCGGCCGCCCGTGTCTTCACCGGGTGGGGGCTCCGCCTCTCGGGGGATCGCACCACGCCCGAGACGTCGTATTACGAGTTCGTCTACAACGCCGGGCAGCACGACGCGACCGCCAAGACCTTCACCTTCCCGATCTACGCCGACGGCGGCCGGACGATCCCGGCGCGTCCCGCCGCGCAGGGCATGCAGGACGGGCTCGACCTGATTGGCGCGCTCGCGCGCCATCCGGCAACCGCGCATCGACTCGCGCACAAGCTGTATCGCTATTTCATCAGCGAGGTGGCCCCACCCGACGAGCGCGTGGTCAGCGAGATCGCCAACGCCTACATGCAGAACGACGGCAACATGAAGGCGGTGTTGCGCAAGCTGTTCTCGACCGACGCGTTCCTCGGATCGGATTTCGCGCACTACTCCTGGCCGATCGAGTTCGTCATCCGGGCGATCAAGGAGACCGGCTACAACGGCCTCTCGGTTGACGCTGCGATGACGCCGCTCGTCAACATGGGCCAGTCGCTCTACGAGCCGCCCGACGTCAACGGCTGGGCGCTCGGCGTGGAGTGGTTCTCGACCGCGTCGATGCTGTCGCGCATGAACTTCGCGGCGACGCTGATGGGCAACCAGAAGTTCAACCTCGGTCGCGAGCTGGCGAACTACCGGCAGTCGCCGAACACGGTCGTCGACTACATGCTCAACCACTTCACCTATTCGCCGATCACGCTGGACGTGTACAACGCCCTGCTCGACTACGCGCGCGGCGGCGGCGCGTGGACCGGCAGCGATACGCAGTTGAACAACAAGGGCGCCGGTCTGGCCCGGCTGATCGTGGCCGCGTCGGAATATCAGTTCAACTGAGGGACGCCATGAAATTCACTCGACGGCAGTTCGTCAAAGGCGGCGTCTCGGCGTTCACGGTGGGGTTTGCCGCGCCACAGTTCCTCACCGACCTCGCGTTCGCGCAGGCCGCAGGCCGCAACCTGGTCGTGCTCTACCTCGGTGGCGGCAACGACTCGTTGAGCACGGTGATTCCGTATCGCGACGCGGCCTATTACAGCCGGCGTCCGACGCTGGCGGTGCCGGCCGGAACGGTTCTGCAGATTGGGACCGACTCTTCGGGGATCGAGCTCGGACTGCACCCGCGCCTGACCGGCCTCAGGAGCATCTTCGACCAGGGCCGGCTCGCGATCATCCAGCGCACCGGCTACCAGAATTCGAGCCGCTCGCATTTCCAGGGTTTCGACATCTGGGGCACGGCGAATCCCACGAGTACGCAGGGCACCGGCTGGCTCGGCCGCTACCTCGATACGCTGCCGACGCCGATCGATCCGCTCGTCGGCTGGAACACCACGCGCGAGACCCCGCGGCCGCTGATGGCGCGCACGGTCGGCGTGCCGGCAATCACCAACCCGGCCACCTACAGCTTCTCGAGCCCGAACAGCGGCAACGAAGCGGTGCTCGAGCGGACCGCCTCGACGAGGATCTCGTCGCATCTGCCGGTCGATCGGCCGCATCTCGCGTTCGTGAACTCGACGGCGCAGGCGGCGCTGGGCACGCTCGATCAGGTCGCGAAGGTCGCCGCCTACGCGCCGACGGTGACGTATCCCAACAACGGCCTGGCGCAGGCGTTTCGCGCGGTCGCCGGCGCGATGAACAAGCAGATCGGCACCAAGGTGTTCTGGGTCCAGACCGGCGGCTTCGACACCCATTCCGGCCAGGGCGCGAATCAGGGCGCCTACGTGAACCTGATGGGCACGGTCAACGACAGCCTGCAGATGTTCTATCAGGACCTGAACAACCAGGGGCTCCTCAGCTCGACGCTGATCATCGTCTTCTCGGAGTTCGGCCGCCGGATCAGTGAGAACGGCAGCGCCGGCACGGATCACGGCGCCGCAGGCGTCATGATGGCGCTCGGCGGCACGGTGCGGGGCGGCATCTTCGGCACCGCGGCCGATCTCCGTCAGGATCCGGCCAACCCGACGCTCGAGAACAACGCCGCCGACGTGCGGTTCGAAACCGACTTCCGCGCTGTCTACGCGAAGGTGATCGACGGGTGGCTCGGCAGCAACTCGATCAGCATCTTGGAAGGCGACTTCAGGGCCGGGGCCCCCGCGTTCCTGTAGTTCCCCTTGAACTGGAAACTGGTAACTGGCCACTGACGGCGCCGCCGAGTAACGCTGTGGACGCCGCGCGCGTATTCCCCACATGGCGCGCGCAATCTTCATTCTCGCGATCTGTCTCTCCGCATCAGCGGCGCTCATTGCCGATGACTGGCCTTCCTGGCGCGGGCCCAACGGCACCGGCATCTCGGCAGAAACCGGACTGCCCCAGCAGTGGAGCGATCAAAGTGGCGTCGCGTGGCGTGCGGCCCTCCCCGGCGCCGGGGTCTCGACGCCGGTCGTGTTTGGCCCGCACGTCTACGTGACGAGTCAGATCGGCGTCGGCAACCGTCGGGCCGGCAATCATCCGTCGCTCGTCCAGGGCGGAGACGGAGCCTCGTCCGGCGAGCGCAACCTTGGCGGCGGAACCGCGTCGGGCACGATCCGATTCGCGCTGACCGCGTTTCGCTGGGCCGACGGCGGCCGCGCGTGGCAGCACGACATTGCCGGCTGAAGGGCCGCTCACCGACGTCCACGACAAACACAATCTGTCGACGCCCAGTCCCGTGACCGACGGCCAGACGGTCATTGGCTGGTATGGCACCGGTCAGGTCGTCGCGCTCGACGCCGCGACGGGCAAGGTGCTCTGGTCGAAGCACCTTGGCAAGGAGTACGGCGCCTTCGAGATCAACTGGGGGCATGCGAGCTCGCCGGTGCTCCACGGCGACCTCGCGATCTTCCCCTGCTTTCACGAAAGCGGCGCGTATCTTCTCGCGCTCGACAAGCGGACCGGAGCCGTGCGCTGGAAACACGATCGACAGCCGGGCGCGCATTCGTACAGCACGCCGGTCGTCATCACCCACGAGGGCAAGGCGACGCTCGTCCTGAACACGAGCCGCGCCGTCGAAGGGTTTGATCCTGCGACTGGTGCGCCGCTGTGGCAGGTCGTCGAGGAGAACCGCTTTCCGATTCCGATGCCGGTGCACCATCAGGGCGTGCTCTACATGAGCCGCGGCTATCGCAGCAGCCCCTACCTCGCCATCAAGCTCGGTGGCAGCGGCGACGTCAGCAAGTCGCACGTCGTCTGGAAGACGCCGACGGGTGCGCCGTACGTGTCATCGCTCCTTTACTACGACGGTCTGCTCTACATGGCAAGTGAGCTTGGCATCGTCAGCGCGCTCGATCCCGCGACGGGACAGGCGGTCTGGCGCGAGCGCCTCGGAGGGGTATTCACCGCGTCACCAGTCGCGGGTGACGGCAAGGTCTACCTGGTGAGCGAAACCGGCGAGACGATCGTCCTTCGCGCCGGCCGGAAGCCCGACGTCCTCGCGAGGAACACGGTCAAAGCGCATCTCGTCGCCTCGCCAGCCATCTCGCGCGGCCGCCTCTTCCTGCGCGGCGATGATGAGATCATCGCGATCGGAAGTAAGTGAGACCGCGAGATCTCGAGATCTGATGATCTGCGTGATCTTGTGATCTGATGATCTCGACCGCGTCGACGCCAGATTCGATGCTGGATTGCCAGATCGACTCAGATCACCAGATTCCAACGATCGGCCACATCACAGTAGCTCGTCCAAGAGCGTCGTCGATGCTCGTGAAGCGAAATGTGAAGCCCTGCTCCTGTGCGCGCGCGGGGATCGCGCGTTGGCCGGTCAGCAGCGAGTCGGCGAATTCTCCGAGCAGGATGCGCAGCGCGAAGGCCGGAACCGGCATGAACGCGGGCCGGTGAACCGCCTTTCCCAGTGCGCGCGTGAAATCGCGGTTGGTCACCGGTACCGGCGCGGTCGCGTTGAACGCGCCGCGCGCGTGAGGACTTGCGATCGACCACACGACCAGCGACACCCAGTCGTCGAGGTGTATCCAGGGCATGAACTGCTCGCCGGAGCCAAGCGGTCCGCCAACGCCGAGGCGAAAAGGCGTCAGCATGCCGCCGAGCGCGCCACCGGCCGGGTGCAGCACGAGCCCCGTCCGCGCGGCAACGACGCGTGTCTTCGTCGACGCCTGTTCTGCCTCGCTCTCCCATGCGACGCACAACGCCGACAGGAAGTCTGACCCCGGTGGCGTCGCCTCGGTGACAACCTCGTCACCATGCGGGCCGTAGTACCCGACCGCGGATCCGTTCAACAGGACCGCAGGCGGCGCCGCCATCTGCTGAATCGCAGTGACGAGGCTGCGAGTGGAAAGGACGCGGCTGTCCCGCAGCGCCTGCTTGCGCGCCTCGTTCCAGCGCTTGTCGGCGATGCCCTCTCCGGCGAGGTTCACGACCGCGTCGGCGCCGTTGAGTGCCGCCGCCCACGGTCCGACTTTTCCATTGGCTGTCCACGAGATCTCGTCGGGCTGCCCTGGCCGAGCGCGTCGAGTGAAGACCACGACGTCGTGCCCGTCGCGCCGGAACCGTTCACGGAGCGCGCGCCCGAGGAATCCGGATCCGCCGGCGAGAACGATGCGCACGCTTTATCGTACCGTTTTGACGAAGGTGTCCTTGGCGGTGTTGTAGCTCCTCGTCCCGCGCGCGGTATACCCGTGCTCCACCTTGACCAGCCGCTCGACGACGAACTCGCGGCCGCCGGGCTGGAGAATCCATTCCTCGCGCGTGATGACGGCCTGCCCTTGAATGCTCTGCGCGAGCTCGGTGACGAGGCGGTCCTGATTCCAGAAGGCGCGAGACGACGGCACCTCGTCCGGTGGCCCGGAGGGCGCGTTCCTCAGCACCGGGAACTTCAGCGTGAAGCTCTTCGGTCCGCGCTTGAGATCGACAATGACCTCCCGGTCGCCCTGAGTGATGGTCCAGACGACGGGCCCGACGAACGAATCTTGCGTCGCGGAGACGCTCCGCGCTTCGTCCATGGTCCAGGTGCCGGTGAAGTCGGGCGGTGCTTGTGCCGCTGGGGTGGCGACGGCCAACACGACGGCGAGGACGAAGGACGCACGAATCATGGCGGGCTCCTCCACGCGGGAGCTTACGTCAACTGGCTGGCCACTCGCACAGGGAGACCGGGGAGTTCACGGAGAAATTTCCTCCCGGATCTCCTTGACCTCCCTGTGAACTCCGGGTTTTCGCTCTTGACACGCCGTGCGTCTACTAACTAACCATTTAGTTAATGAAAGGAGGGCGGAAACGGGGACCCGGTCCGGCCCGGCGCCGTGCCGCGAGCAGCGACAGCGTCAACCGAAAGCCGCGCGGACCACGCCCGGAACGTCGCCGCGCGCCCCGGCGCGGCGGGCCACGCCCCGGCGCCGACCCGGGCGCGACCCGGACCGCGGTCTTCAACACGGCCGCCGACGCCTTCTCACGCCGTGGCTTCGACGGCGTTGTCGTCGACGACATCGCCCGCCTCGCCGGCGTCAACAAGGCGATGATCTACTACCACTTCACCGACAAGCTCTCGCTGTACCGCGAAGTGGTGTGCGAGATGCTCCGCGATGCCGGCCGGACCGTTGCCGCAATCGCCGACGAGCCGGGCTCGGCGCCCGACAAGCTGTCCGCCTTCATCGCCGCGTTCGTCAAGCTGTCCGATGAGCGGCCGTACTTCCCGCCGCTGATGCTCCGCGAGATTGCCGAGGGTGCGCCGCACCTCGATGCCGGCGCGCTCGCCTTGATGCGCGCGGTGTTCACCGGGTTCGGCCGGATCCTCTCCGAGGGGCAGCGGGCCGGCTCCTTCCGTCCAATCGATCCGGTGCTGGCCTACATGACCGTCATCGGACCGCTGATGCTGAACGCGGCCCGCGAGCGCGCCGGCGCCGTCCCGGACCGCAAAGAGCTGCCGATGTTCGCGTTCGTTTCTCACGCAGACCTGACGCGCCACATGCAGACCGTCGCGCTCAGGATGCTGCAGAAGGACTGACCCATGTCACGCGTGCTCCCGTGTGTGCTGCTGCTGGCCGTGGTCGCGTGCGAGAAGGCGCCGCCGGCGAACGAGGTCCGCGCGTCAGGACACGTCGAGGCGACCGACGTCCGCCTCGCGCCTGAGGTCGGCGGCCGGATCGTCGAGCTGCCGGTGAAGGAAGGCGATCGCGTGGACGTCAACGCACTGATCGTGCGGCTCGACGGCCGCGAGGCCGAACTCGCGATTGATCGGGCCAGGGCCGACCGCGAGCTGGCGGACGCACAGCTCCGGCTGCTTCAGGCGGGCTCGCGTCCCGAAGACATCCGCCAGGCCGAGGCGCAGGCGCAGACGACGCGCGACGACGTTGCCGCGGCACGCGCCGAGCTCGCCGCGGCCGAACAGGATCTGCAGCGGTTCGAGGCGCTGCTCCAGGCCAACGCGGGGTCGCGGAAGCAGCGAGACGATGCGGTGACTCGCCGCGATGTGGCGCGCGAACGTCTGCAGGGCACGGAGAGCCGCGTGCGCGCGGCCGACCAGGCCACGGCGAGGCTGCGCTCCGGCGCCAGGCCCCAGGAGATTCAGGCGGCGCGGGCCCGCGTCGTCGCCGCGGACGCACAGATCGCCACCGTCCAGGAAACGCTCGACGACACGACGCTGCGATCGCCCATCGCGGGGGTGGTCACCGAGAAACTGTCAGAGGTTGGCGAAGTGATCGCGCCGCGCGCGCCCGTGGTCGTCATCACCGATCTCGCCAACGCCTGGGCCGACGTCTTCGTGCCCGAGCCGGTCGTGCCGCGGCTTCGTCTGGGGCAGCAGGCGACGGTCTTTACCGACGCCGGCGGAAGCGGCATCACCGGCACCGTCAGCTACATCTCGCCGAAAGCAGAGTTCACGCCCCGCAACGTCCAGACCGCAGAAGAGCGTTCGAAGCTCGTCTACCGCGTCCGCATCTCGGTGGACAACAAGGAGGGCGTCCTCAAGCAGGGCATGCCGGTTGAAGCCGTGATGCCGCTGCAGCCGCAGTGACCCCGGTTCCCGAGTGAACGCGCGACAGAGTGCCTCATGGCTGCCGATCAAACCGTGCTCTCGTTCGACCGCGTGGTGAAGAAGTACCGCGCGACCGTCGCCGTCGACGGCCTGTCGTTCGACGTCCGCCGCGGCGAGATGTTCGGCCTGATCGGACCGGACGGCGCGGGCAAGACCACGTCGATCCGGCTGCTGTGCGGCCTCCTGCGGCCCGACGGCGGTGTCATTCGTGTCGTCGGCCGCGATCCGGTCAAGGAGCATCGCGCGATTACAGGCTCGGTGGGCTATCTGTCGCAGCGCTTCACGTTGTACGGCGATCTCACCATCGACGAGAACGTCGCGTTCTTTGCCGAGATTCACGGCGTCTCCGCCTACAAGGCGCGGCGCGACCGGCTGCTCGAGATGACCCAGCTCACGAAGTTCCGCGGCCGCCTCGCCGATCAATTGTCGGGCGGCATGAAGCAGAAGCTGGCGCTTGCCTGCACCCTCGTTCACGAACCGGACGTCATTCTGCTCGACGAGCCGACGACCGGCGTCGACCCGGTGTCACGGCGCGAGTTCTGGAAGCTGCTGTCGCAGTTCCTGGCGAGCGGCATCACGATTCTGATGTCCACGCCGTACCTCGACGAAGCCGAGCGCTGCACCCGGGTGGCCCTCGTCGATCGCGGTCGGCTTCTGGCGCTGGACACGCCCGGACAGCTTCGCGCCAGCCTCCCCGGCGCGGTCGTCGAGGTCGTCGTCGGCGACCCGCGCGCGGCGCACGAGCGCATCCGCGGCGAGGGCGTGCAATCGCAGGTGTTTGGCGATCGCCTGCACGTCTGGTTCTCCACTACCGATCCAGGTGAGGTCGAGGCGCAATCGCGCTCGCTTGCCGGCCGGCTCGGCGCCACGAGCGTCCGCCGGATCACACCATCGCTCGAGGACGTTTACATCGCGCGGCTCAGCGAGGCCGACACCGCGCGAAAGGTCGCACAGTCATGACACGCACCGGTATCGCGTTGCTCGCGCTTCTCGTCTTCACCGTCGCGCCGATCGCTGCCCAGGATTCGGTCCGCATGACGCAGGACGAAGCCGTCGCGCGGGCGCTCGAGACGAGCCATCGGCTCGCTGAAGCGAATGCACGGGTCACCGGCGCGCAGGCGGCGATTCGCAGCCGCCAGGCCGCCGAGCAGCCGACGGTCGTCCTGTCGGGCGGCTACACGCGGACCAATCACGTCGACGAGTTCGCTGTACCGGGGCCAAGCGGCCTGTTCCGTGTGATCTATCCCGATGTTCCCGACAACTACTTCACGCGCATCGCGATGCAGTGGCCGATCTACACCGCTGGCCGCACCGATGCGTTGATCCGCGCCGCCGAGGCCGAGGCGCGCGCGGCGGGAGAGGATGTGCGGACCACCCGTGCGGATCTCCGCCTCGAAACGGTGCGCTCCTACTGGGCGCTCGTGACCGCCATGGAGGCCGAACGCGTGCTGCAGGAGGCTGTCACTCGCGCCGACGCCACCGTCCGCGACGTGCGGGCGCGCTTCGATAACGGCCTGATTCCACCCAACGAGGTGTCGAGCGCCGAAGCGCAGCGCTCGCGGCAGCAGCTGCAGCTGATCGAGGCCCAGAACCAGCGCCGCAGCGTCCTCGAGGATCTGCGTCGTCTCACCGGCGTGACTGGTGTGATCGAACCGTCGGAGAGTCTCACGCCGTTCTCGGCACGCAGCACCGCCACCGGTGGCGTCGCCGCAGGCGGGAGTCGATCGATCGGAACGCCAGGCGCTGGTCGAACGGATCGCCGCCGGCGACGAGCGGCTGAACGCGATTGAATCCGGCCGCAAGCCAACGATTGCCGTGAACGCGGCTGCCGACTACGCGAACCCCAATCCGCGGATCTTTCCGCGCAACGACGTCTGGCAGCGCTTCTGGGAAGTCGGCGTCACCGCGAATTGGACCCTCTTCGACGGTGGCCGCGTGGCGGCCGAGGCGGCCGAGGCTGCCGCCGCGATCACCGCCGAGCCGCGAGCGGCTCGCCGACCTCGACGCGATGATTGCCGTCGACATCGCGCAGCGCCGGCTCGATCTCGATTCGGCGCGTGCGTCGCTGGGGACCGCGGACGAGGGCGTGCGCAGCGCGACCGAAGCGCGCCGCGTCGTGACCGAACGATTCAACGTCGGCGTCGCGACCAGCACCGAAGTCCTCGACGCACAGGTGGCGCTCCTGCAGGCCGAGCTCGATCGCACGCGCGCGCTTGCCAGCATCAAGCTGGCCGAGGCGCGACTCGATCGCGCACTCGGGAGGTAGATCGTGTCTGCCATTGTCGTCAAAGACCTGACCCGTCGCTTCGGCGCCTTTACTGCCGTCGATCGGCTGTCGTTCGACGTCCAGCAGGGCGAGGTCTTTGGCTTCCTCGGCGCCAACGGGGCGGGGAAGTCGACGACGATCCGGATGCTGTGCGGCCTGCTGCGTCCGACGTCGGGAACGGCGCTCGTTGGCGGCGTGGACGTCGCGAAGGATCCGGAAGCCGTCAAGCGACGGATTGGCTACATGTCGCAGCGGTTCTCGCTGTACGAGGCGCTGACCGTCGATCAGAACATCCAGTTCTTCGGCGGAATCTACGGCCTGCAAGGGCGTCAGTTCGAGGAGCGCCGTCAGTTCGTCCTGCGGATGGCGGGGCTCGAGGGCCGCGAGGCGACGAAGACGGCGGAGCTGTCGGGCGGCTGGCGGCAGCGTCTCGCGCTCGGCTGCGCGATCCTCCACGAGCCGTCGATCGTGTTTCTCGACGAGCCGACCGGCGGCGTGGATCCGCTGTCGCGCCGTCAGTTCTGGGACCTCATCGGGGATCTGTCGGCGAAGGGCGTCACCGTGCTCGTCACGACGCACTATCTCGACGAAGCGGAGCATTGCGGCCGGATCGCGATCATCCACGCCGGCCAGCTTGCCGCGCTCGGCACCGCGTCGTCACTCAAGGACCGCTTTGCCGACCGACCCATCGTCGAGATCAACGCCGCCGACTCGGTGACGGCCATGACCGCGCTCGAGCGGCTGCCGCAGGTCGAGAAAACCAGCCTCTTCGGGACGTCGGTTCACGCGGTGCTCCGGCCGGGACAGAACGACGTCGCCGCGGTCGTCAACGCGCTGGCGGGCAGCGGGCTTTCGGTGCGATCGGCGAGCCGGGTTTCACCCTCGCTCGAGGACGTGTTTCTCGACGTCGTCGAGCAGCTGGCGGAGGCGCGGTGATCAGAAAGACCTTGGCGGTGGCGATCAAGGAGGTCCGGCAGATCCGCCGCGACCGGCGGACGCTGCTCATTCTGGTGTTCGTGCCGGCGTTCTTCCTGCTGTTGTACGGCTACGCGCTGAACTTCGACCTCCGCAACCTCCAGCTTGCGGTCGAGGATCGCGATCGC
Organism: uncultured Acidobacteriota bacterium; assembly: GCA_963841895.1. Taxonomy (GTDB): domain Bacteria; phylum Acidobacteriota; class Vicinamibacteria; order Vicinamibacterales; family UBA2999; genus JACCSI01. The sequence goes on along the minus strand of CAWJEO010000038.1, from coordinate 73,207 downwards.
TCGCCCGAGAGCCGGGCGCTCGTCTCCGCATTCGTCAACTCGGGCTACTTCGATTTCGCCGCGGACATCACCTCAGCCGGCGAGATCGAACGGCTGATGAACCACAACCAGGTGGTTGCGGCGCTGGTCATCCCCGCAGGGTACGGCCGCGACGTGACGGCGCGCCGGCCGGTGTCGGTGCAGGTGATCATCGACGGCGAGAACTCGAACACCGCGACGACGGTGATGGGCTACGCGCAGGCGATCATCGCCGAGACATCGGCCGAGTATGGCGGCGCGCTGGCGCTGTCGCCTCCGGTCGCTCTCGAACCTCGCGTCTGGTACAACCCGCAACTGCGCAGCACGCTCTTCCTTGTCCCGGGCCTGATCGCTTACATCGCGATGATTACCGCGGTGGCCTCGACGGCGCTCTCGGTCGTCCGAGAGAAAGAGCGCGGGACGATGGAACAGATTCGGATGGCGCCGGTTGGACCGGTGAGCTACATCCTGGGCAAGACCATTCCGTATCTGGTGCTGTCGCAGGCCTCGGCTCTGCTCATCATCCTGGTCGCGATGGCGCTGTTCGATCTCCCCATGCGCGGCTCGTGGATCATGCTGGGCGTCGCGATCACGCTCTTCCTGATCGGCGCCCAGGCGCAAGGCCTGTTGATCTCGACGATTGCGCCGAATCAGCAAGTCGCCTTCCAGGTGGCCCTGCTGTCGTCCTTCCTGCCGACCTTCATCCTGTCCGGCTTCATCTTCCCGATCGCGAGCATGCCGGAGGCGATTCAGGTCGTGACCCACGTCATTCCGGCGCGGTACTTCATCGTGGCGCTGCGGGCGATCGTCCTCAAAGGCGCCGGTGTCGCCTCGTTTGCGAACGATCTGGTCGCGCTCTCGCATCTTTGCGTTCGTGATGCTCGCGCTGTCGTCGGCGCGACTCGGGCGCGAGTGGAGGGTCGGAGCGTGAGCCGGGTCCTGCACCTGATGCGCAAGGAGTTTCTCGAGCTGCGCCAGGATCCGCGGCTGTTCGGCGTCGTGATCCTCGCGCCGATCATTCAGCTCACCCTGCTTGGCTACGCCGCCACGACGGACGTGAAGGACGTGCCGGTGGTGGTGGTCGATGCCGATCGCTCGGCGGCGAGTCGCACGCTCATCGACCGTTTCGAAGCGTCGGACAACTTTCGCATCGTCGGCATGGTCGGCTCGACCAGCGACATCGACCGCTGGCTCGAGCGCGGCGAGGCGTGGATGGCGCTCAGCATCCCGCCCGAGTACGGCGATCGCCTGGCGCGTGGCGAGACCGCGATGCTGCAAGTCGTCGCCGACGGGACCGACTCGAACTCGACGACGGTGGCCCTGAGCTACACGCGTCAGCTGATCGGCGGCTATGCCGAGGAGCTGCTGGCGTCACGCCGGGGCGGGCCGCCGCCGCCGCCGCCGGTCGCCGCCGCCATCCGCGTGTGGTTCAACCCGGAGCTCGAGAGCCGCGACTTCATGATCCCCGGAATCGTGGCGCTGCTGCTGCTGGTGATCACGACCAACCTCTCGGCGATGGCGATCGTCCGCGAAAAGGAGCTGGGGACGCTCGAACAGCTCAACGTGACGCCGCTCGCGCGCTGGGAGCTGATCATCGGCAAGCTCCTGCCATATGCCGCGCTCGGGATCATCAACGTCGTCCTCGTGCTCGCTGTCGCCATCTGGTGGTTCGAGGTGCCGATGCGCGGGAGCATTCCGCTGCTCTTCGCGATGAGCCTCGTCTACCTGCTGACGACGCTTGGCCTTGGCCTGTTCATCTCGACGATCTCTTCGACTCAGCAGCAGGCGATGATGACGACGGTCTTCTTCTTCCTGACGCCGATGATTTATCTCTCGGGCTTCATCTTCCCGATCGAGAACATGCCGGCATGGATTCAGCCGGTCACATACCTGATTCCGCTGCGCTACTTCCTGATCATCCTGCGCGGGCTGTTCCTGAAGGGGGTGGGGCTCGAGACGTTCTGGCCGCAGGCGCTGGCGCTCTTCGGGTGGGGCGTCGGGATCCTGCTGCCTCGCGACACTTCGGTCGAGCAAGCGACTGGGGTATGGACCCGCGGGAATGCCGCACGCGGCACGGTGCTCGCGGCACCGCACGCAGCTCAAGGCACGCCGCACGGGGCACCGGACCAGGAACGAGGAACCACGAACAGGAACGCGTCGGGTTGTAGAATGTCGCCCATGCGCCGACTTCCTCTCGTCGTGTGTCTGGCGGCGCTTTTGAGCGTCGCTGTCAGTGCACAGGCGCCGGCACCTGAGGACCTCGTCAAGCAGGGGCGTTCCCTGGTCAGCCAGGGGAAGCTGGACGAGGCGATTTCGCAGTCTACCGGCAGGCCATCCGTCTGTCTCCGCAGGCGTTCGACGCACGGCTCGCGTTGGGCATCGCGCTGGATCTGCAGGGACAGTACGCGGAAGCGCGGACGCACCTGACCGAAGCCATCCGCCGGGCGCCGGCGGGGGCCCGCAATCAGGCGCTGACCGCAATGGCGATCTCGTTCGCGTTCGAATCGCGAGCCCCAGACGCCCTCAAGTACCTCGAACCGGTCTACACGCAGCAGCTCGCCGATCAGGATCTCGGCGGCGCCGCGGCGACGGCCAACGCCATCGGCCGCATGTATCTCGAGATCGGCGACACGGCCACCGCCCGGCGGTGGTACGACAACGGCGGGCAGTGCGGCAAGAAGATCGCCGGCTTGCCGTCAACGGACCAGGATCTCTGGGAGCTTCGCTGGCTGCACGCCCAGGCGCGAATCGCCGCGCGCGAGAACAAGGCCGACGAGGCTCGCAAGCAGATCGCGGCCGGTTCGAACAGGTGATGCAGCGGCGCGGCAAGCTGGCGGACGACAACGAGATCTATCGCTACCTGCTGGGATACGTCGGCTACCACCTGAAGGACTACGACCGCGCGATCGGCGAGCTGGCCAAGGCCAACCTGGCCGATCCGTTCATGGCCAACCTGCTCGGAATGGCGTACGAGGCCAAAGGCGACATGAACAACGCGCGTCAGGACCACCGGCGGACGCTGGAGATCAACGCGCACAGCCTGCCGAACGCGTTCGCCCGTCCCCACGCGCGATCGAAGGTCGCAGACTGCTTCGCAGTAGGCAGGTGGGCCAGCTGTCGGGGCGGGTACCGGCCAGCCTCACCAGCCCGTTACGCGCTCGCCGCCAGCTCGCCCGCTTTCTCGTCCACCATCGACAGCAGGATCGCTCCCGCGACAAAGAACGTCACGATGAAGAGGACCGCGGTCCGGCTCGAGCCGGTCAGCGCGACGCTCAACGTGAACACGAGCGGACCGAGGATGGTCGCAAACCGTTCGGCGACCGCAAAGAAGCCGAAGAACTCGGACGACTTGCGCGCCGGAATCAGGCGCGAGAAGAGCGCGCGGCTCAGCGCCTGCGCGCCGCCCTGGACGGTGGCCACGAGCCCGGCCAGGATGAAGAAGTGCGTCACGGTGGTCATGAAGAAGCCGAGAATCGTGGCCAGCGTGTAGACCGCCAGCGCAATGAACAGCGCCCGCTTGGTGCCGATGCGCGTGCCGAGGCTGCCGAAGAGAAACGAAAACGGAATGCCCAGGAGCTGCACCATGACGAAGGCGGCGATCTGCGCGTTCTGATCGATGCCGATCTCGGCGCCGTAGATCGATGCCATCCGGATGATCGTCTGAATGCCGTCCTGATAGAGCAGCATCGCAATGAACAGCAGGAAGGCATGACGATACCGCTGCATCTCGCGGAACGTCCGCCCGAGTCGTCCGAAGGCCGCGGCGAGCAGCCCGATCGATCGATCCTCGCCGGCTTCGAGGACGACCGGTGGCTCGGGAACGCGCCGCAGCAGCGGGAGTGAAAACAGCAGCCACCACACCGCCACGCTCACGAACGACGCCTTCGTGGCTGACGCCGTGTCGGCAAAACCAAACGTCTGCGGCTGCAGGATCCACGCGAGGTTGACGAGCAGCAGGATGCCGCCGCCGAGGTACCCAATCGCATAGCCGGCGGCCGACACGCGATCGGTTTCGTGAGGCCGCGCGACCGACGGCAGCAAGGAGTCGTAGAAGACCGTCGTGCCCGAGACGCCGAGGTTGCCGACGAAGAACAGGATCGACGCGAGCAGCCAGTCGCCGCGCTGAATGCCGGCCATCGCCGCTGCGGCGGCGACGCCAATCAGCATGAACGCCGAAGAGCAGGCGTTTCTTGATCCCGCGGAAGTCCGCGATCGCGCCCAGGATCGGCGACGCCACCGCGATGACCGCGACCGAGAGCGTCGTGATGGCGGCGAAGCGCGCCGTCGCCTGCGCCGGCTCGAGACCATCGGCCGCATAGGTGGCGTAGAACGCCGGGAAGACGGCCGTGACGATGGTCGTGAAGTAGGCGGAGTTCGCCCAGTCGTACGACGCCCAGGCGCGCTGCTCAGGAGTGACCAGGCCCACGCGGGCCAGCAATCGCGCCATCACGGGCCAAAGGATACTGGAATCTGATGATCACAGGTGATCTGGTGATACATCAGTGACTCTGGCGACCTGCATCGCGGCGTGTCGTCGCTCAGATCTTTGAAGATTCACGATATCACCAGTTCATCTGATCGCCGATCTACTTGCGGATGTCGACCGAGCCGCTGAAGGTCTTCAGCCTGAAGTCGGTGTTGCCGCCGCCGTTGAGCGATCCGCGGAACGTCCGCCGGCTGCTCGTCGACATCGTGACCGGCAGATCGCTGCGGAACGTGCCGCTGAAGCTGTCGAAGTTGATGTCGCCGCGCGCGGCATCGGGCAGGCGCAGCGTGACGTCGCCGCTGAACGTTTCGACGTTGAGATCGTCGCCGTCCACCCACTGTGCCGACTGAACCTGTACCGGACCGCTGAAGGTCTTGATCCGTTTGGGACCGGCGACGTTTTCGAGCCGAATCTCGCTCGAGAACCCGTCAACCGTCATGTCGCCGGATACGCCGTTGACCGTGATCGGCGCGCTGAACGTCCGCAGATCGAGCTTCGTCTGTGACGGCAGCTGGATGTCGAAATCGGTTTCGACGACGTTGTCGTTGCGGCGCTCGACGATCCGATGATTCGCATCGATCTCGACGACGTTTCCGTTCTGCGTGATCTCGAGTTTGATGTCGTTGAGGCGTTCGCGGCTCGCGCGGCGGACCGCCTTGATCACGACCTGGCTGCCGCTGGTCCCGGTAATCGTCACCCGGCCCGAGAACGTCTTCAGGCGAACCGTCCCGCCCGGCGCCAGCGACAGCGTCCGGTCGACGTTTTCAGTTTCGCGCGGGCCCTGATCCCGGTCCTGGTCGCGGTCGCGATTGCGTTGCGCGAAGGCGGGCGCAGCGAGCAGAACAGCAAAAATGACGGCAAAAACGGGGGTAACACGGCGCATCATCGGCCACCTCGCAGGCGGATAGGGGGGAGGGGTAGGGGTCAGGTCGGTGAATCGTGAACGGCAGCGACCCGTTCACGATTCACGACCTGACCCCTACCCCCTCCCCCTATCGGGAATGTTCAATCTGCACATGTAGACGGGGTTGGCCGATAGAGGGTTTACCGGTAAAATCGCTGAACCGCTGAGCTTCGGTCCGACCCTCCCCCGGTCTCCGCCTCGTGGGTTCCAGCTTTTCCGACGGCACGTCACCATGACCGATCACCACCCGACCTATTTCCTGGCCGCGATCGTGGCTATTCTCTGCGCCGTGGCGCTCCGTCTCGTCGGCTTGCCGGGGCCATGGCCCCCTGCGATCGCGCTCTACGTTTACGGCCTGGTGGCGTGGCCAGTGCTGCGGGAGAAGATGCCGACCGTGGGTCCGGCGGTCTATGCGGTCATCTGGCTGGGAGCGTCGCTCGTGCTGATCATGTACGAGGCGCTGGGTTCGGCTGCAAGGCTCTCCTGACGCCCGAGAGCCTGTCAGTTTCCAGTTGTAGTTTCCAGTTCAAAGGGCGCCTCGGATGTTCGAAATGCCCGGATGCCTTTGAACTGGTACTGGTAACTGAAAACTGATGTCGGCCGTGCGCGTCCTTTACGGGTAGGCCGAACGCCAACAACACGTTCCCCGGCTTGCCGCGCCACTGACCGTAGCCGGAATTGGTGAGCACCATCCCGCCGGCGATCACCGGGCCGGCGGCGTCGATCGATCCCCCCTGCCCCTTCACGCCGTTGACCGTCTCGAACGGCTGCATGGTGTTGAAGTCCCAGATGATCTTGCCGTCGGTGGTCGAGTAGGCACGGAAGTGTCCGTCAACCGATCCCGAGAACACCGCCCCGGGCATGACGCTGATCGCGGCCGACTGCGCGCCCGTGCAGCCCTGGCCTCCCGTGCAGTTCAGCTTAGGCGCCGGGGTATGCCACACGCGCTCGCCCGTGGCCATGCGGATGGCGTAGAGGCCGCCGGCCTTGTCGGCCGGTTCGAGCACGTCTGACACCGGCACGTAGATATTCTGCTCGTCGGCCGCCGAGCCCCATTCGATGCCACCGAGCGCGCCGCCCTTGCCGGCGCGGAACTGCCAGAGGATCTTGCCCTTGTCGTCCGGCGCGAGCCCGAACACCATCCCCGACTTCTGCCCGAGCACGAGGATCCTGCGCCCGCCTCCCAGCGTTCGGAGGATCGGCGAGTTGCCAAAGTCGAAGTCCGGTCCCACGTCATCCGGACAGTTCTCGACGCCGGGCTTGCAGCCGATGACGAAGACGTCGTTCGGCGTCGCCTGCTGTACCCACTGAATCGCGCCGCTCGTCATGTCGAGGGCGACGACGGCATCGCTCGTCGGCGCCGCCGGCTCGGTGTAGGCGTTGCCGGTCGCGACGTAGACCATGTTCTTCGCGCGTGTCGATCGTCGGCGAGGTCCAGATCGCGGCGCCAGCGGACTTCCAGATCGGCGTGCCGGTCGAGTTCTTGCCGACGATTTTCGGCTCGTCCGGAATCATGTAGGTCTTCCAGACCTGCTTGCCGGTCGCGGCGTCGATCGCGACGACGCTGCCGCGGAAGGTGCAGCACGGGTAGTTCGGACGAGCCGCAGGGTACTTCCTCGATCGATGACACCGGCACGAAGAGGCGGCCGTTCGCGTAGCTCGGGGCACCGGTGATGCGGGCCACCGGATGCGTGTCGACCTTCAGCTTCCAGAGCAGCGCCCCGGTCTGCGCGTCGAGGGCGTAGGCGTTGGCGGAGACGTCGCCGAACATCACCTGCAGCCTGGGTGCGCCGCCTACCTGGAGCCGGGCAACGCTCATCGCCGTGCGGACGCCGCCGTCGGCCTTGAACGTCCAGTAGGTGCAGCCGGTCCGGAGGTCGAGGCCGTAGACCATGCCGTTGGTGTTGCCGACGAAGACGCGTCCGGCCGCGACGGTCGGTTGTCCCGACGCCGAGTTCGAGTTCGCGTACCCGAACGCCCATTTCAGCGTGAGCTTCGGGACATCGGCGGCGGTGAGCCCGGCGGCCTTGGCGTTCTGGAAGCGCGTATTCGCGCCGTCGTTGCCCCAGCCGTTCCACATCGGCAGCGTCGCCGGATCCGGCAGCGGCGTCGTCGAGGGCGGACACGCGCCCGTCGCCGGATCGGCGGCGGCGGTCGGCGCCGCTGTCGCGGAGAGAAACGCGGCCACGGCCTGCTTCTCGGCGGCCGACATGCCGGTCGCGTTGGTCGCCATCGAGCCGCCCGGATCGAGCGACGCGACGATCTGCGGCACCGTGCGCGCGCGGAGCGCGTCGCGCGAGGGTGCGCGCGTCGCTGACGCTTCAGTGGCGTCGTGACACGTGGCGCAGCGCTCCTTGTAGATCTGCGCGCCGTTAGCGGCCGCGGCTGGCGGCTGCTGCGCGCTCGCGGCGACGCCCGACCACACGCCCGCGCCGACGAGGATTCCGGCGGCCGCGAGCAGGAGCGACGAGGATCGGCGGCTCACTTCTTCTTCCCGGTGAAGGTGCCGCTCGCCATGCCGCCGAGGTCGACCTTGCCTTTGACCGAGGTGTTGCTCTCGATCTCGCCCTCATAGGTGATGGCCAGCGCGGTCCCCTGCGCATCGACGCTGAACGAGAACTTCAGCGTCTTGCCGGTCACGGTCCCGGTGAGGTCCGCCTCGCCGAGCTGCCCCTTGTATTTGCCGGCGAGCTTTTCGCCCGTCTGCTTGAAAACGATGACCGGCGAGCCGCTGCCCTGATCGGTCTGGACCTCGAACGCCCACTCGCCGGTGAGGTCGACCTTGGCTTGCGCGGACAACACCGCGTGGGCGACGCTCACCGTCAGCACCGCAAGAATCATTGCAACGACAGAACGAAGTGTCTTTTTCATGGCCGCTCCACAAGTTCAATCAACATCGCATCCGGACCTTCAATGACCGCTGCCAGCGTTTTGCCGTCGCGTCCGAAGGGATGGACGCCTCGCACGATTCTGACGCCGCCCGCTTCGAGCCGCGCCAAGGTTGCCTTGAGGTCGCTCACCGACAACCCCAGGTGATCGACGACGTGGCCGGCCGGCGAGACGAGCGGGCCGGGCCGCTGGCGTGGGTAGATTATGAGGCTGATATCGTCAAAACGCACGGTCGCGGCCGGCGAGCGGATGACCGCCAGCGGCTCGCTCGGCGCGGCGTAGGGCACGTCGCACGGCCCTTCCCGCGGTGCCGCCCGGCTGGTCGCGCCGAGGTGTTGGCGGTACCAGTCGGCCGCGCACAGCGGCTTGTCGCTATACAGGTGGACGTGGACGAAGGCGCGGCTCTGCGCCGAGTTGATCTCGACGAGGGCGCCGTCCGGCGCCTGCATGTAGGCGAAGACCGTTCCTTGTGCGAGCTTGCTCAACGGCGTGGCGAACGTGACGCCGTTCTTCTGGTGCATGGCGAAGTCGGCGGGCATGTCCGGACTGCCCCAGCCAAAGTGCCAGATCGGCGAATCGAGCGCCGTGATCGGCGGCTTTGCCGCCTTGTCGAAGAGCAGGTAGATCTTCTCGGTCGCGATGCCGTCGATGCCCGCAACCTTCGCGGGCGACGTCACCGGGAACGTCTTCAGATACCAGGCAATCGCGGCACCCGGATCCATCGAGTTCAAGTGCACATGATGGAATCCCGTCGGCGAGCGTTTGCGCGGCGACCATCGGTGAGGCTGGCATGAAGCCAGGGTCGAACGCTGTCGCAGCCAAAGCCGCGACAAGCAGTACCAAGCCGCGAGTTACCCTTCCCGCTTTGAACTGGCAACTGGAAACTGGCAACTGACGAGCGTTCATTTCACCTTCCTCCGCGCTTCCGCCAGTTCCGCCAGGTCCGGATCGGCCTTGGCCCAGCCTTTGACCGCGAGCGCGAACTCGGATTTCGCTGTGACGGCGTCCTCGTCGTGCTCGGCGACCAGGGCGAGCGCGTAGTGGGATCCGGCGTACCCCGGGTCGTGTTCGATCATCTGTCGCGCGATCTGTCCGGCGAGCGGCCAGTCGCCGACCGTGCGCGCGGTGCGGGCGATCGCTTCGAGCGTGAAGAGCGCCTGGCTCCAGGCGTCGGGGCCGGGCGCCGCGCGTACGCGCTTGGCGACCTCGAGCAGCGTCGCGTTGCCTTTGGGACGATCGGCGGTGCGCAGATAGATCTCGCCTTGCAGCGCGAGCAGCGCGTTGGCGGCGATCGGGCCGCCCGGCGCCGGCCGTAACAGCCGCAGCGCGGTATTCGAGGCGGTGGCGGCATCGGCCCAGCGCGACGCGGCAAGCATCGCGAAGCCGGCCTCGATGTGGCCAGTGGCCTGAATCACCGGATTGGCATTCGCGATCAGCAGCCGCGCTGCCGCTTCCGCTTCCGGGTGGCGGCCGCGCGCGCGCAGGAACATCGGCCACTCGCGCTTGTTATAGGCCTGCACGAGCAGCCCGGTCGGCAGCGCGAACGCTACCTTCAGTTGCGCCTCGGCTCGCTTGATCTGACCCACGTACTGCAGCGACGTCCCGAGCAGGCCGAGGTTGTGTTCGAAGTGCCAGTCGTATTCGAGCGGCACGCGCTCCCGCTTCGCGTACTCGCGGTGCGCCCGATCGGCCGCTTCGAACTCGGCGATCGCTTCGAAGACGCGTCCGGAGCGACGCAGGCTGTGCCCGTGCATGTGTCGGGCGTGCGGGATGTCGGCGGCGGCTTTCGCGAACGCCGCGGCGTGCTGCAGCGCCTGATCGAGGCGGCCGGCGTTCTCGTTGGCGTGCGACAGGTAGTGATGCGCCGCGGCATTGCCGGGCGCAGCGGTGAGAACGCGCTCGAAATATTTCGCCGCCGCGAGCGTACTGCCCTGCCCGCGCTCCGCTGGATCGGACGACTCCGCGAGGCCGCGAAGCAACACCAGCTCCACATCATCGGCGTGAGCCGCGATCGCGGCGTCGAGCGCGCGTCTGTACGCCGCCAGTTTCGCCGCGTCGCCCGGCGTGTCTTCGGCCGCCATCTGCAGCGCCCGCGCTTCGACATGACGGCGGACGTGCTCGGGCGCTGAGGCCGACGTCGTTTTTGCCGCGGCGATCGCCTGCTGCGCCTCCATCGGCCGATTCAGCTCGACCAGCGCGGTGCTCAGCCCGACGTGCGCGAGCGACAGCTTGGGATCCAGCTTGAGCGCGGCGTTGAAGGATCGCGCCGCCTCGATCCAGACATAGCCGTGCAGGTAGGCGAGCCCCTGGTCGTACAGCGTCTGCGCCTCTTTCGACGACGTGGCGGCGTCGTCATGCGCCCGCCCGATCCCGGTGCGCAGGGCGATCGGCCGTTCGAGGATTTCGAGAGGAATCGGCGCGAGGCGGTGTGAGGCGTGGGGCGCCTGGAGAGCGGCGGCAGCGACAAGGACGAAGAAAGGAAGAATCACCGAGGGAGCGCCGCCGCGCGAGGTCTACAGTCCACAGTCTACAGTCCACGGCCCACAGCCGACGGCATGCCGAGCCGTCGACCGTCGACCGTAGACCGTGGACCTCCGTGTCTTCTAGAACTAGAACTGTCCGCCCAGCTTGAAGAAGCGGTGCTGGAGGACGTTCGTCGGCCGCAGCCATTGCCCGGTCGCGGCCTCTGAGTAGGTGCCGCTGACCGAGAACGGCCAGCTGCTGTTGAAGATGTTGTAGGCGTCGAAGTCGACCCTTATCCGCGCCCCGCCGCCCAACTCGAACCGCTTCGAGAAGCGGAGGTCGAGCTGCTGCAGGTTCTCGTCGCCGTACTCAGCGCCCTCGCGGATCAACTGGATCGTCCGGGAGGCCGCGCCGGTCCAGGCGCGCGCCCCGGCGGTCACGGCGCGGGCGCTGGTGATTGGCCAGCTGGCGCCGATGCTCGGTACCACCCGCGCCGCCCGCCTGGACGCCGCGGCTGAACTGATACGTGCCAGCCATCTGAACGCCGTAGGGCAGCATGTACAAACCGGAGACTTTGCCGTCCGGACGGAAGGGATACTCGCGACGGCACATGCTGGTGCCGTCCGGGTAGGTTTCCGTGCCCTGCGCCGCGGCCGCAACCACGGCGTCCAGACCGGCCGCGAGCAGGTTGCAATTGTCGAACAGTCGCGAGCCAGCGGCGATACCGGCCTTCAGGAACGCCCCGTTGCGGAAACGGCCCTCGATGTTCAGGTCGTAGCCCTGGAAGCGGTTCGTTTCGCCGCCGAAGTCCTCGGAGAAGCGAATCAGGCTATTGGCCGGAAGCCCCTGGTTGAACACCGCGAGTTTGAGATCCTGGACCCCGCACACCTGATAGCTGCCGCCGCCGGGCAATTGCGGATCGGACGGCGCGTTGATGCAAAAACTGTCGTAGCTGTTTGCATCGAAACGCAGATCGTCGGTAAACGTTTGATTGCCGAAGGTCCGGCGGAAATAGCCGCCGTTGATCGACACCCGGTCCGCGAGCTGGTGCTGGGCAGCCACGGTCCACTCGAGGTTGTAGCCGCGCTTGTGCCAACCATTCAGAACCTCGGGATCATAAGCAACCGTCGAGACGTTGCGGCCAAACGTCGCCGTCGCCGTCGAGTTCGACAGTTCTTCGAACTGGATTCTGCCATTCGAGTCGAGCGGCAGGCCGTTACCATCACGGTCGATCCACGGACGAACGTCGGTACGGCTCAACGCTTCGACTGGGTTGACCAGTCGGGCAACCGCGACGTTCTGACCGTTGACGTAGCGCGCCACACTCGCCTTGAGAGCCGTGCGGCCGTTGCCGAACACGTCCATCGCGAAGCCCACGCGCGGCGAGATGTCCTTCCAGTTCTGTACTTCGCCGTAGCAGCCGCGGCCAGCCTTCCCGTCTTCGCATTCGGGGTAGCTGACGCCGTTGGCGATCTCCGAGAACGTGAACCGGTTTGGCAGCACTTCGCTCGCGCGGGTGTCGCCAATGAACTGATCGAAGCGAAGGCCAAGGGTCCAGGTCACGCGCCCCATGGTCCACCGGTCCTGCGCGAAGATGCCGAGGTCGCGATTGATGCCGTTGCGGGCGTCCATCGGGAGGCGCAGCGTGACCGATACCGGCACGCCGTTGTTATAGGTGATCGGTTGAACATCACCGGTCCACGCCTCGATGAGCCGCCAGTCGCCGTTTGAGTACGTCGTGCCGAAGCGGAGGTTGTGGTTGCCGGTCACGTACGAGGCGGCGCCCATGAAGGTCCTCAGGACGGAGAAATGGTCGGCGGGCGCCGGCCATGCGTTGGCCTGGCGGTTGGTCGATTGGTCGATGACGTTGTAGGTTCGCGAGTTGCGAATCGAATCGAGGTCCCAGATTTTGTCCTCGAGGCCGGTGACCTCGGGTTGGTAGAGCTCGGTGTATTCCTGGTTGTAGATGCCGAAGCCGGCCTCGAGCAGCAACCGGTTGGTGGCGGTCCGTGTCCATTTCGTCACGTTGACGAAACTGGTCGGCGTTACCTGGACTGCCCGCGGCCTCAGGCGGAATCGTCGCCTGGATGCCCCAGTGATTGCGGTACTTTCGCTGATTGTCGTGGTACACCGAGATCTTGTCCTTGCCGCTGACCGCCCACGACAGACGAACCGCGTTGCTGGCGATGTAGCCGTCGTCGATGCCGGGCCGGTTGGTGTCGGCGAGGTAGCGGAACTGCGAAGGATCGGAGTCGAAATAGCTGTCGACGACGGTCTTCTCGACGCCCCAGTGGCGGAAGGTGTAATAGAACCACAGCTTGTCGCGTTTGAGAGGCCCGCCAATCGACGGATTCACGTCCCAGATGCGCTGGATCTGGCTGACGTTGGTCAAACGGTTGTTGGTGTTGAACGTCAGGCTCCCGCCGAGGTTATCTCGCGTGCAGGGCTGGCCAATACCCGCCGACCCGCAGTTGTCCGACCCCCACGCCTCGCTCGCGTAGTTGCCGAAGATCTGGCCGCGGAACTGGTTGCCCCCGTCGCGCGGCACCATGTTGATGCGGATGCCGCCCTGGCCCATCTCGGCCGAGTCGGCGCCGGTCACGTAGCTCAGTTCCTCGAAGCTCGCGTCGTTCCAGTAGACGCCGCTGTAGGCGCCTTGCGCGCACAGGTTGTTCAGCCGGAGTCCTTCGATGGTCTGCACGCTGTCGGTCGCGCCGCGGAATTGCAGTGGCGACTGCTGCAGGCCGCCGGATCCGCCGACGTCGCGTGACAGTGCGGCGCCGCCGCCGAACGCCAGTGTCGTCCCGGGAATCATGATGCCGACCGCCTGGATGTTACGGCCGGTCGGGAGCACATCGAGGACGTCGCGGGTCATCACGACGCGTTGGGTGACGGCCGTCGTGTCGACGATCGGCGACTCGCCGGTCACCGTGATCGATTCCTGGAGGGTTCCTACCTTCAAGTCACCGTTCACGTTCGCCGTGAAGTCCGAGGTCAGCTCAATGCCCTCGCGGACCACCGTGGCGAAGCCGGTCAGCGTGAAGGTGACCGAATAGAGACCAGGTCGCAGCGCGACGATGGAGTAGCGTCCTTCGCTATCGGTGACGCTGGTGCGCGTCTTTTCGATGAGCGCTGGGCTCGACACCTCGACGGTCACGCCGGGCAACGCGCCGCCGGATTCATCTTTCACCACGCCGGAGATCGCGCTCGTCTGTGCGAAAGCGACGAGCGGACTGAGAAGACACGTCAACAGGAAGAGACTTCGGAACAACGACCTACGCATTTCCAGCCCCTTTCACACAGTCCCGCGCTGAGTGCGCGCTGGGACACAGTTAAACAACCACAAACCCGTTTCTTACAGGCGCTTTCCGTATCCCTCCATGTCCACCACCGCTGATCGAACGCCGGACGCGCGAGCTGTTCGCGAGCCGGCGCCGACGACGAGATTGTGATGGACGGAACTCAGACGCGGGTACTGGACCGGCGTGGGAACCATCAGCACGGACTCGTCGTCAAACCACTTGCTGTCTTCGCTGCGCTCACTCCGCGGGCAGCCCGAACGACTCCCACAGATACTCGGGATACGAGGCCTGCAGCAGGGTGAAGATCTCGTGAACGAGATTCACGCCGCGCTGGACCGCGTACGCCTGGTGCCGCCCCTTGACCTGAAGGACCAGCGACACCACGCCGCGCCGGTGCACGCACTGTACGCCCATTCGCCGCGCATCGATACGGCGGTGAGCGACGACGGTGCGTCCCGAGCGCCCCTTGATGAGCGCCTCTACGTCAGCCAGCAGCGGCGAGGCGCGCGCCACCTCCGGCAGCAACTGTTTGAAGGTCAGCGTCCGGGCCGCGTGGTCGTGGCTCAGGACCATCGGTTCACGGGTGAGCCACGTGAACCGGAACTCCTGCGTGCCGCCGCGGCCGCGCGTTTCGCTGAACCCTCGAAAAACCCCTCGATCGGCGTATCGCTGCAGCGCGTCCCGTACGGTGGCGGCTGCCACGGCGTCTCCGATCCCCAACCCTTTGCCCTCTGCGCTATTCCCGGTGCCTCTGCCCAGTTCCTAGGTTCCTACCGTTCCTAAGTTCGCTGACCCCTGATCCCCGTCCCTGATCCCTTCAAGGGCCGGCGAGGGACCAGGGACCTCAGTGGTAGTAAGCCATGCACCCCGGCTCGATCTTCCCCAGCATGCCGGGCGGGAACTGATCGCGGACCCAGAACTCCTTGCGGCCCTGGCAGTTAATCACCGCCGGCCGGCTTTCCTTCACGGCAATCTGCCACGCGCGTTCGAGCGCCGGGCGGAACGCCCCTGGCGTCGTCACGTACTCGCCGTGGGCGCCGAGCGCTTCGCCGACCTTGTCGTAGCGCACGTTCTCCTGGAACAGGTGCAGCGGCAGCGCCTTCGGCTCGCGCGCCGTCGTCCACGTGCCCCACGCATTGTTGTTGTAAACGATAACGATGACCGGGAGACGGTATTTCGACAGCGTCTCGACTTCCATCGCCGTATAGCCGAAGCCGGCGTCGCCAGTGATGCACACGACCGGCGTGCCCTTGTGCGCGGCCTGCGGCCCGACGCCGTTCTGCACCGCCGCGGCAACGCCGACGGCGTAGCCGACGTCCGGGCCGATCGCGCCGTACTGATAGGCGCCGTTCATGATCTGCCCCGGCCGATAGCCACGAAGCCATCGCCGGGTGTAGCGGGCGATGCCGTAGCCGCCGGATGCGATCGTCACCGCCTCTTTGGCGATCGTGCCGCGATACAGAAAATCCGAGAGCTCCTTGGCGATGACTGCCGGATGGACCGCGTCGGAATAGCCGGCGCCGAGCTTGTAGTACTCGTCGTTCTGCGCGTCGAACTTCTGCCGCGCCGCGGCGACTTCGGCGACCCAGGCGGCGCGGGTCATCTGCGGCATCTGGTCGGCGAGCGCTTCGAGCGCGGCCTTCTCGCAGCTGACAATCCCGAGATCGATCGGCAGGTTGCGGCCGATGTCTTCGTGCGACGGATCGACGCGAATGAAACGGGCGTCGGGCCCGAACGCGAACTCGCCGATGGTCGGCATGCAGTGCTGACCGACGAGCAGGACGACGTCGGCACTAGCCAGCGCGGTTGGCGCGGTGTTGGCCGAGAGCGGATGGTCGTCGGGAAACTGGCCCTTCATCGCCCCCGACTCGACGACCGGAATCTGGGCACGTTCGGCGAGCCGCCTGAGAGCCTCCCAGCCGCGGCTGTAGAAGACGCCGTTGCTCGACACGATCATCGGCCGCTCGGCGGCGCGAAGCATCGCCACCGCGGCGGCGATGTCCTTGGGCGCGGGATGTGGCCGGCTGTCGGTGCGGTAGCGGGCCTTGTCGAAGTAATAGGTCAGCTCGCTGGCATCCTTGAAGCGCGCGGAGGCGACTTCCGCCGGAAAGTCGAGATGCACCGGACGCGGGATGCCGCTGCGCAGCTGCCGGAACGCATAGGCGGTGTACTCGTGCACGCGGCCCGGCGTGATCAGCCGCTTGCCGTACTTCTTCATCCCTTCGGTGGTCGGCTGCTGATAGGCGAGCTGGATGCCGGCCTCGGTGTCCTCCTGCCCGATCGCCATGTTGCTGGCGACGACGAGCAGCGGGGTGCGCGCGGCGTTGGCGCAGGCGATCCCGCAGACCATGTCGGTGAAGCCGGGGCCTTCGGTACCCGACGCCATCGCAATCTCGCCGGTGATCCTGATGAAGGCATCGGCGGCGTGGGTCATCGACCCTTCGTGGCGGCCCGAGTAGGTGGGGATGCCGCTCGACGCGATGGCATGGATGATCCCGTAGTTGCCCGGGCAACAGAACAACGCGGCGACACCTTCATCCTTGCACGCGCGCGCAAACACCTGCGCGCCGGTCATCGGGAACTGGATGTCGGTGACGGCGGCGCGGGCGCCGGCGTTCAGTTCATCCGGAATCTTGATAGCGGCTGGAGCGGGAGAGGCGGAAGCGGCGGGAGCGGCAGGGCGGGTGGCGGCGGGTCGCGCTGGGTGTCGGTCCGCCCTGCTGTCGCATGACCTGTTCGGCCTGGGCGACGCTCGTCGTTCCGGCGACCGCACCTGCGCCTGCGGCCGCCCGTCGAATGAACTGGCGACGCGAGACACTCCCGCCGGACCAATCACGCCTGGCCATGTGAATGGCTCGGATATAACGCATGCGCTGACGATTCGTCAACGCTTGCGGGCTGAAGGGCCGGCCTGGAGTGTCAATACGCGAAACTATTGGATTACATGAGCAAAACGCGGTCACGGCAACATCAGGTAGCGGGCCAGCCGGGCCACTTCCTTCTGGTCGACGTACTTGCCGATCTCCTTGTCGAAGTGGGCCCGCGATTTCCACGGCCGGTACTCCTTCAGCTCGCGGAGCATGCGCGGACCGACTCCGGGGATCGTCTGCAGATCGGCGTCGCTCGCGGTGTTCGGATCCATCGGAATGAAACCGTACCTGCGCGAGCCGCGCCACTTCCTGCGCGTTGACGTACTTGCCGATCTCCTTGTCGAACTGCGCCCACGCCTTCCACGGCCGATACTCTTCGAACTCGTGCGCCATCCGTTTGCCGGCGCCGGGGATCAGCATGATCTCCTCGCCGGTGGCGGTGTTGAGGTTGATGTGCACGAACGCCGAGCGATAGAACGCCTGGCGTCTGCTCGGGCGTCAGCTTCTGCGAGAGCAGCAGCTTGTTGAGCTCGATCGGGCTCGCGAACGGCCGCGCCGACAGCAAGGCTTTCACGATGGCCGCGGTCATGCCAGGCATCTTCAGCAGATCAGCCTCGGCGGCGGTGTTGACGTCGACGACCCCCTGAGACTTGCCAACCTGCGCACCAGTCGGCGCCCCGCTCACGAGAACGAGCCCCACGACCAACAGCAGGCAAAGACGTTTCCAATCCGTTCATCCGTGGACCCCTCCTGTGTCCTTTCGACCGGCCCCGAACTCCTGCTCGCCGAGCGCGGGATGCTTATAGGTGTAGACGAGCCCGAGCAACCCCAGCTGGACCATGACGCCCGGCGCCAGCGCCGGTGGCGCCGTGGCCTCGACCACTTTCCAGAATAGCGCGAGGCCCCCAAGCGCCGGATCGATCTCGCGCTGAAACTCCGCGTTGGCCTGATAGTGCAGCGTGATGCCGATGATGCCCGGTGCCGGCATACGTCAGCATGACGAACTGCAGCAGCCGGATCAGCCCCGCCCGCGGCCGGACCGCCACCGTGGCGATCGTGACCAGTCCCACTGCCGCGACGACCAGCGGAATCAGCTGGTTACTGTCTTCACTGTGGCCGATGAGGAGCAGCTCGACCGACATGCCCACCGTCCCAAGCGCGACGAGGGCCAGCGTCGACGGTCGGATCCACGAAAGCGGCGCCGGCTCGCGCGCCCCGGAACTCGCCATAGCCAACTGAGTCTACAGGCTCCACAAAGAAGGCCCCTGGCGTAGACTGAGCGGGTGTCGCGCTCCCGCATCATCCTGGGGCTGCTGGTCGTCGCGCTCGTCGCTGCGGCCAGCGACGGCGAGGCGCAGCGCCGCGGTGGCGGCGGCCGCGGCTTCGGCCGCATGCGTCCCGCGACCGCCGCTGACTTCGACGGCGCCTTTCATTTCTGTCGCGTCGCCTTTCAGGGCCGGCGTGGCAGCAGCTGGTCGGTCGATTCGCCGCAGGCCGACGTCAATCTCTCCATCCGATTGTCCGAACTCACCCGCGTTCGCGTGAGCTTCGACGACGATCGCGAACCCAATCACGTCGTCGTGCGGCTGACCGACCCGGAACTCTTCCAGTGTCCGTTCGTGATGATGACCGAGGTCGGCACGCTCTACCTCGATGAGGAAGAAACGGAGCGGCTGCGCGACTACCTCACCAAGGGCGGATTTCTCTGGGCCGACGATTTCTGGGGCACGTACGAGTGGCAGAACTGGGAGCGCGAGATTCGCAAGGTCTTCCCGGAGGGCCAGTATCCGATCGTCGAGCTGCCGCTCGATCATCCGCTTTTCCGCACGCACTTCGTCGTCCAGAAGGTGCCGCAGATTGCCTCGATCGGCTACTGGATGGGAAGCGGCGGCGACACCTCGGAGCGCGGCGCCGATAGTGCCGTGCCGACGCTGCGCGCGATTCTCAACGAGCACGGCCGGCCGATGGTCGTGATCACGCACAACACCGACCTCGGTGATTCGTTCGAGCGCGAAGGCGAGGATCCGAACTACTTCTACAACTTCGCGATCGACGGCTACGCGCTCGGGATCAATATTCTGCTGTACTCGATGACGCACTGAGCTAGGTGCGACAGGTGCGCCGGTGCGCTCGGTGCACTCGGTGCGGTGCGGTGCGCACGGGCACTGGTGCTCGCGTGCCGGTGCCGGGTGCGGCGTGCGACCGGGTCTTGCGGTGCGACGGCGTGCCTGGAGCCGTCGACCGTCGACCGTCGACCGTAGACCGTGGACTACAGAATCATTTGACGGCGCCGTCGATCCATTCGTGGATTTCGTTCCACACCGCCGGTGTTTGCAGCGACTCGTTGTGCTTCGCGCCGGGGACCAGGCGTAGTCGCTTCTGCCCGTGCAATGCGGCGAGCACACGGGTGGAATGGGCGGGACTGGTTTCATGATCCTGCTCGCCGTGGATCAGCAGCACTGGAACTGTGATGCTGCGGGCCGCGGCGACGACGTCGACATCGTCGATCCTGAAGCGCGCGTCCTGTTCCGCCCGGGCGAATGCGTCGCGCACCATCCCGCGCGTGACGAAGAACGGCGCGCGCTCGAGCGCGATCGCACGGAGCGACGAGAACACGTCCACCGACACGATCGCCGACACGCGCCGATCGATCGCCGCGGTCTGGAGCGCGACCGCGGCTCCTAGCGACACGCCGACGAGGACGATGGGTCCGTCCTCGACGGTGTTCAGGACGCGCACGAGGTCCCGGCGCTCGTAGTAGCCGTACGTGCAGGCGTCGCCGTCCGACTCGCCGTGCGCGCGGCTGTCGTAGGCGATCAGGTCGAAGCCTTTGTGCGGAAAAACGGTGGCGAGACCGGCGGCCGACGCGCGGGTATCGGCGATGCCGTGAAGATAGATCACCGTCCCGCGACGCGCGGTGGTGGCGCCGCATCGCCAGCCGCGCAACTGCACGCCTTCGCCGTCGAACGTCGCGTCCGCGCAGCCGACGGGTACCTGACGATCGACCGTTCGCCGCGCCGGGTGCAGGAGCGCGCCGGCCAGGACACCCGGTGCGGCCGCTGACGCAGCCAGGCTGGCGACGACCAGCGTCGTGAGCCCGACGCCCAGCTTCCAAGAACGGAACGAGCGTGCCACCTGCTCCGTGTGACGATACAATGCGGCCGCCCGTTCCTGGCCGACAAGGAGGACCTGTGCCGCGTGCTCTCGTCGTTGCATTCCTGCTCGTCTCCGCACTGATCCGCACGACCCCGGCGTCGGCGCAGACTGTCCCCGCCACTCCGGCCGCGGCACCAGCCGCCGTTGACAAGATTGACTACAGCAAGCCCGAGACATGGCTCTGTCGGCCGGGCCGCACCGACGACGCCTGTGCGATCGATTTGACGACGACGGTGATCGCCGCCAACGGGACGATGACGAAAGAGACGTGGGCGGGGAATCCGAAGGCGCCGATCGACTGTTTCTACGTCTACCCGACGGTGTCGATGGACCAGTCGACCAACAGCGACATGACCGCGGGCAACGAAGAGCGCAACGTCGTCCGCCAGCAGTTTGCCCGCTTCGCGTCGCAGTGCCGTCCGTTCGCGCCGCTCTATCGCCAGGTGACGCTGAACGGGCTTCGCGCCGCGATGGCCGGCGGGAAGCTGGTGCTCGAGCGCGGCGTGCAATACGACGACGTGCTCGAGGCGTGGAACCACTACCTGAAGAACGACAACGGCGGCCGCCCGGTCGCGATCATCGCGCATTCGCAGGGCTCGTTCATCATGACGCGGCTCATCGCCGAGGAGATCGACGGCAAGCCGGTGCAGTCGCGCCTGGTGTCGGCGATCCTGCTCGGCACCAACATTCCCGTGCCGAAGGGACAGGACGTCGGCGGCGCCTTCAAGAAGATCCCGCTCTGCCGCAAGCCGGACCAGACCGGTTGCCTCATCAGCTACGCGTCGTTCCGATCGACGCTGCCGCCGCCCGCCAACACGCTCTTCGGCCGCGTCACCGGCGACGGCATGGAGTCGGTGTGCACGAATCCGGCGGCACTCGGCGGTGGCAGCGGTCCGCTGCACGCGTATCTCACCGGCGTGGGCAGCCTGATCGCCAGCGGCGCGCCGCAGAAGCATCAGTGGGTAGCGAATGGCGCGGCGATCGAGACGCCGTTTGTGAGCGTGCCCGGCATGCTCACGGCGAAGTGCGCGACCAACGAGAACGGCTCGTATCTCGAGCTCACCGTCAACGGCGATCCCGCCGATCCGCGCGCCGACGACATCCCCGGCGATCTCGGCATGATGGGCCGGGTCCAGGCGAACTGGGGCATGCACCTCGTCGACGTCAACATCGCGATGGGGAATCTCGTCGATATCGTTTCGAGACAGGCGAAGGCGTTCAAGAAATAGGTGCCAGGGTGCCAGGGTGCCATCGGTGCCAGGGTGCGTGCGGTGCCAGGTGCTGGTGCTTAGGTGCACAGGTGCGGTGCAGGACTGCCGATGAGGTAGAGCCGATGCGTGAGATGTGCTAACATGAGAACGATATTCTTCTGTGTCTCTGTGTGCTCTGTGGCTGTCGTTCGGTCGCGCCGGTGGCGGCACAGACGGCTGCGCCTCGGCGCCGAAGAACGACTACACGAAGGGCGAGTCCTGGCTCTGCCGGCCGGGGCGGGCGGACGATGCGTGCGCGACTGATCAGTCGTCGACGATCGTCACGGCGGAAGGGCGACTGACGCGCGAGGAGTGGAAGGCGAACCCGCAGGCGCCGATCGACTGCTTCTACGTCTATCCCACCGTGTCGCTCGATCCGACGGCGAACAGCGACATGACCGCCGGTCCCGAAGAGAAGAACGTCGTGCGCGTGCAGGCGGCGCGGTTCGGGTCGCAGTGCCGGGTCTTCGCGCCGCTGTATCGGCAGGTCACGCTCACCGCGCTGCGGGCCGGCGACGTCGGGCAAGCCGATGGCGTCTGACCGCACGCTCGGATACGGCGACGTGCTCGACGCGTGGAACGACTACCTGAAGCGCGACAACAACGGCCGCGGCGTCGTGCTGATCGGACACTCACAAGGGTCGGGGGTTCTCTCAGAGCTGATTCGCCGCGAGATCGACGGGAAGCCGGTGCAGTCGCGAATCGTCTCGGCGCTGCTGCTCGGCACGAATGTCGCGGTGCCCAAAGGCAAGGACGTCGGCGGTGCCTTCAAGCAAGATGCCGCTCTGCCGATCGGCCGAGCAGACCGGCTGTGTCATTACCTACGTATCGTTCCGCTCGACGATTCCGCCTCCGGCGGACAGCCGCTTCGGTCGCGTGCAGGGCGAGGGCATGGAGGCGGGCTGCACGAATCCGGCCGCGCTCGGCGGCGGACGCGGACAGCTGCATTCGTATCTCAGCTCCGGTCAGAACGCGATCGTCTCGTCGGCCGCGCCGCCGCCCGCGTGGGTGACGCCGGCCGAGCCGATCAACACGCCCTTCGTGAGCGTGCCTGGTCTGCTGACGGCGCAATGCGTGTCGAACGAGAAGGGTTCGTATCTCGAGATCACCGTGAACGGCGATCCGCACGATCCGCGTGCCGACGACATCGCCGGCGACGTGATGGCGGGCGGCAAGCCGGTGCCGAGCTGGGGACTGCACCTCATCGACGTTCACGCTGCGATGGGCAATCTCGTCGACATCGTCGCCAAGCAAGCGAAGGCGTTCAAGAAGTAGCTTCGCCGGCGAAAAAGCCAGCCGTACGAAGGCACAAGTGCTCAGTCACTTCGTGCTTTCGTGTCTTCGTGGCGAGTTTTGGAGTCCGCTTAGGGAAGATCGCCACCGCGCGTAGCGGCGCGCCGCTGCCGCCCTTGATCTTCATCGGCAGCGCGATGATGTGGGCGCCCTGGGCCGGCAGTCGACCGAGGTTGGTCAGGTTCTCGAACGCCGGGATGTTCTTGTCGTAGAGCGTGCGGTGCGACTCGAAGAGCGTTGACTGACCGAAGTCGATGCTGGCCGTGTCGATGCCGATCGCTTTGATCGGCCGATTCGCCACGATCCATTTCGCGGCGTCCGGATGCAGTCCGGGGAAGTGCAGCTTCGGCACGGCCGCCTCGCCACGTTCCGCCGTCCCAAGGTATTTCGCCGCATCCGGCCAGCGGGTCGAGAACCCGGTTCGCAGCAGCACAATCGCGCTCGATGGGATCTGGCCGTGCGCGCTCTCCCACTTGAGGAAGTCCTCGGTCGTGACCTGATAGTCGGGACTCCGTCCGGCGGCCTCGACGACGTCGATCACGATCGCGGAACCGATCAGGCGGTCCAGCGGAATCTGATCGACGGCGTGGCGTCCCGCGGCGAAGTGCACCGGCGCATCCAGGTGCGTGCCGCCGTGCTCCGCGGTGGAGAAGTTGTTGGCCGCGTAGTAGTAGCCGCCCGGTGTCATCCCGTCGGCAACTTTCTCGAGCCGGAACCCTTCGGCCGCGGTCGGCCAGAAGATCGTCGTGTCGTCGTAGGGGTGGGACAGATCGACGATCTCGCCGGCCGGAAACGCCGATGCGGGCGGTGGGCTCGCCGGCTGTGGCTGTTGCTGTGACTGACAGCTGGCAGCGGCCAAGACGGCCACGATGACGACACTTAACCGGCCGATCGGAATCACCACTCGCATCCCCCTGTCCCACGTTCCTGGTTCCTAGTTCCCCGTGCGTGTCCTACGTGCGAAGTCCATTGTGCGGTGCCTCGTGCGGTTCCCGTGCGCACCGCACCTAGTGCACCCCTCGCACCCAGCGCACCCGTCGCACCTGGTTTTCTACCACATGCTAGGATGCGCGCCGGAGAGCACCCGATGACCCGATTCGGAATGGCTGCTGTCTTGCTCGTCGGTGGCCTCGCCGCGGTGCACGCGCAGTCGTCAGCGACCGATGTGCAGAAACGCCTCGTCGGCAACTGGCGGCTGGTGTCGTTCGTGAGCTTCGACGAAAAGGGGGTGTCGCGGCCTGGGCCGTACGACGCCGGGCGGATCATGTACGACGGCTACGGCAACATGGCGGCGCAGTTGATGCGTTCGGGCCGGCCGCGCTTGAGTTTGCCCTCGACCGAAGCTGAGCGGGCCGTCGCCTACACGGGCTTCCTTTCCTACTATGGCCGCTACGTCGTCGATCACTCGACCGGCAAGGTCACGCATCATGTCGAGGGCTCGACGAATCCGAACTGGGTCTCGACCGAGTTGATTCGCTATTACGCGTTCTCGCCGGACGATTCGCGGCTGATGCTCTCGATCAAGAGTGCCGACGGCAGGGTGACGGGCACGCTGACGTGGGAGAGGATGAGATAAACTGGTGCGTGCGCACAGTGCTGCACGGGCACAGGTGCCCAGCACGACGCACCGCACGACGGACTGCGCACGAAGGACACGCACGGGAACGGGGAACAAGGAACTTAGCACGGGGAGAAGCCATGATTCAGCGTCGCTCGCTCACGCTCGGCGTCGTGTCGGCCTTCCTGATTGCGGTCCTGGGCGTTGCGCCGGCCATGGGCCAGGCCCTGCCGAGCCTGAGCTCGCTGCGCGTCCGCTACAACACGCAGAAGACCACCGCGAAGCCGGAGGGGGAGCTCAAAGTCCAGATCGATCAGGTGGACAAGGAGCTGGCCGAGGCCACGCGACTCGGCCGCAATGGCGATGTCCGACGGTTGTTGGCGAAGGGCATGGTCCTTCTTGCCGGCCGACCGTGGACCGACGCCGACGAGTTTCAGAGCGCGCTCGTCCTTCGCACTGACTCGATTGTCATCGACCCGGCCCGGCCGGCGACGGTTCGCCTCGAACAGATTTTTGCGCCTGCCGTCGCGCTCGCGCGGCCGCTGACCGCGGTCGCCACCATCCGTCCAGCGCCGGCTCCCGGGGCGGCGCCACCCGCGACTCCCGCGCCGGCGACGCAAGTCGGTTCCTTTGACAACGTCGCTCGCGACCTGCGCGAGTCGCCGCTCGTGATGGATCTGAACCTGTCGGCGATCGCCGATGGTCCGCAGATCCTCGAAGTGAGCGTCAAGGATGGCGATCAGGCGCTCGGCGCGGCAACCCTTCGGATGACCGTGCAGAAGGGTCTCGACGTGCGGCTTCGTCAGCTCGACGCGGCCGACGTGCCAGCCGCGGTCCGCGCGGATGTGCGCTATCCCGCCGATTACATCCGCAAGGTCAATCGCGGTCTGGTCGAACTCGGCGGCTTCAACGTGTCCGCGGAGCTGTCAGCGGCTGAAGCGGTGGTCGCGTCGGCCAAGGGCGGCAAGGATCCGTTCGTCGGGAAGACCGGTGGTTTCGAGCGCCACTACGTTTTCGAAGCGGCCGGCGAGATCATGCCGTACCGCGTCTATGTGCCGACGACGTACAACGGCAGCCGCGCGTTTCCATTGATCGTCGCGCTCCACGGGCTCGGCGCCAACGAAGACTCGTTCATGGATTCCTACAACAAGACGGTCCCGACGCTCGCCGAGCAGCGCGGCTACATCGTCGTGTCGCCGCTGGGATTCCGGATCGACGGCTTCTACGGCTTCAACCTGAGCGGCGATGCGGCGCCGGCCGATCGCCGCCGCGTGCAGTTGAGCGAGCAGGACGTGATGGAAGTGCTGCAGCGCGTCCGCGCCGCCTACAAGATTGATGAGGCCCGAATCTACCTGATGGGCCACTCGATGGGCGCCATCGGCACATGGGCGATCGCGGCTAAGCACCCGTCGATCTGGGCGGCCACGGGCGCGTTCGCCGGCCTCGGCGTGCCCTCGACGGTCGAGGCGATGCGGCACATCCCGCAGATCGTCGTGCACGGCGACGCCGACGCCACGGTCAACGTGTCGGGCTCACGCAACATGGTTGCCGCGATGAAAAAACTCGACGTCGATCACATCTATATCGAGGTCCCCGGCGGCAGCCACATCGACGTCGTCGTTCCGAATCTCCCAGCGGTGTTCGACTTCTTCGACAAAAAACGGAAGACAAGCAGCACGATCTCGAGATCTGGTGATCTGGTGATCTCGTGATCTGATGATCTGTGATCTAGCAATCTGCGCGCCCCCCGGTGGTCGCATCGATCGCCACGTCGCCACTCCCAAGGTTATCTGCCGTACAGATTTATCACTGTCTCGATCGCGCGCCGGCACACCGCGCAGAACGTGGTAGTGCGGGTGAACATGATGCAGTCCACTTCGGGCCTGAAGTATCCGGTCGCCTCGTAGTTCGCGCCTTCGAACGCCCCGACCTTGCCGAGATACTTCTCCGACGCGAACAGCTTGATCTCGTAGGCCCTGACCTCGGCGAAGAGCGCCTCCATCTCTTCTTCAGGACGGTTCGCGGCGCGAATCTTGGCGCGCCGCTCCTGGTAGGCGCGCGACGCGGCCTCGAAGGTTTCCTTCTGCCATCGCGTCGGCAGCGGCATGCCGGGCTCGACGAGATCGCGCCACTTCAAGGTCCGCGCGTCCAGGAGTGCGGTGACGTTCGGCTCCCACGGCTCCACGCGCGAGGTCGCGGGCGCGTAGGCGACCGGCGAGGTGTAGTACTCGTCGGCGAGTGCGGCGAAGTGATGGCCGAACTCGTGGACGAAGACGTAGGGGGCCTGGTCGCTGTCGGCCGCGACCGTGCCGTACAGCCCGAAGATGCCGCCGCCACCGTAGGTCCGGGTATTGGTCAGGATCTCGATGAACTCATAGGGAGCGAACGCGGCGGCCTCGCGCAGCGCGCGGTTCTCGTACGTCAACACATAGCGCTCGGACCCGAACGCGTCGTAGCTCGTGCCCAGCGGCGAGGCCTTGTGCACGCCGCTTGACGGCCGGGAGATGCCGGACTCGGCCGCGGCTGGCACCAACCCCCAGACGTTGAACGATCGGCGCCGCTCCTTGTACGGAGACGTGGCGAACAGGATCTCCATCATCCGACGAGCGTCGCGCTCGAATTTGTCGCGCTCGGATGCCGTGTAGCCGTCGCCCATGATGAGGAAATCGACTTTGTCGGCAGGGTCGCCATTCTTCTCGAGCGTGATGAGCGCACCGGGCGCAGGCGGCGACGCCGGATCGACGAACATGTCCTTCGGATCGACCGTGGCCGTCCAGACGTTGACGAATTGGTTCTTCGCATCCCGTTTGCGCAGGACCACTCGGACCGCCGCATCGGGCATGGGGAAGCGCAGCGATTCGTGAAATGTCCGCGTGATCTTCGTCGCTTCCTCGGTCGTTTCCCACTCGCCGTAGATCGACGCGAAACCTCGCGAATACAGCACGCGGCCAGTTCCGGGATCCTGCACCTCGAAGAAGTACTTGCCGAGATTGGTCCGATCGATCGTCTTCTGCGGATCGCCCGGCCACTCGAGCGGCTCGACCACGACGCGATCGATGCTGAAGATTTCCTGCTTGGCGTTGCCGGTATGGAAGTAGTCGACGCGGAGCGTCCTGGCCGCCTCGGCCGCGATCGGAATGGCGAGGGCGGCGGTTGCGGCTACAAGCGTGCGCCGGAGTGATCTCATGACGCGATCTTACGATCGCACGTCACACGAGACGTTCGTAGTAGATCAACGGCACCGAGCGATAGACGACGCGCCCGACTTCGCGAAAGTCGCATCGGGCGTAGAACCCGCCGGCGCCGGCGTTGGCGTCGTACGCGTCCAGGCGGATCGCATCCGCCGGCCATTCACGCGCGATCCGGACCACATCGTCGAGGCAGGCGCGACCGATCCCGGTGCGCTGCAGATCCGGGTGGACTGCCATGTTGGTGAGGTAGAGCGGAAAGCGACAGGCGGTGAAGTAGGCCGGTTCGATCGCCCACGGCTTCTTGGGCGCGAGCCGGAGCGTCGCGATCAGCCGCCGCCCGCGTCTGGCGATGAAAAGACCGGGCTTGCGGAGATCGAGGCGCACGCCGTTTTCGGTGCCCGGAGACGACCAGTGGCCACGCCCGAACGTGGCGGTCAGTGCCTCAGCGGCCGCCGCGCGAAGCCTGGCAATGGCGACGACGTCGGCCTGGGTCGCAGGCTTCAGCACAACCGGTTACTTTTGCCCGACGGCAAACAGCTGATGCGCCGAGCGCACGTACATCACGCCGTCCGAGATGGCCGGCGTCGCCATGAGCAGATCGCCCATCGAGTTGGTCGCGATCTGCTTGAACTCGCGCCCGGCGGCGATCACGAGCATCTCGCCGTCTTCACTCGACAGGTAGATCCGGTTGCCGGCGACGACCGGTGACGAGCTGAACCCGCTTCCGACCGGCGACAGCCGCTGACGATAGATCTCCTCGCCGGTCTTCAGATCGTACGCGTCGAAGACGCCGTTGTTCGCCAGCACGTACACGATGCCGTCGTGTATGAGCGGCGTCGGCATGTACGAACCACGGCCGGTGCGGCTCCACGCAATCGACGCGCTGGTCGTCGCGTCCTTGGCCAGCGTGAGATCGCCGCGGGCGCCGGCTTTGATCGCGAAGATTGGCCGCTCGGGCGCACGGCCGCTCGCGACCACGATCAGCCCGTCGGCGAAGACCGGCGTCGGCGCGGTGATCTTCGAGCTGCCGCCGAGGCGCCACAATTCCTTTCCGGTGCGCGGGTCGTAGCCGCGAATCAGTTTCGACGCGTTGGTGACGAGCTCGGGACCCGTGGCGGTGGCGACCACCGTCGGCGTGCCCCACGACGGAAACTCGTCGCGCGCCGTCTTCCACACGGTCTCGCCGGTGTCGGCGTTCAACGCGATGACGAACGAGTCGGCATGCGTGTCGACCTGCAGAATGGCGAGACCATTCCAGAGAATCGGCGAGCTGGCTGGTCCCCACTCGAAGCTGGGAATGTCGTAGGCGCCGAGATGGATGTGCCCGAGATCGACCTTCCACCGGAAGTTGCCGTTCACGTCGTAGGCGTAGACGCCCTGCGACCCGAACGACGCGATGACGAGGCGTCCGTCGGTGACCGGCGTCGCGCTCGCGTATGTGGACTTGATGTGGCGAGCATCGACGGGCGGGCCTTCGAACGCGACGCGATCCCAGAGCAGCTTGCCGGTCCGCTTGTCGTACGCCGCCACCGTCCACTTGTGCGGCGATCGATCGTCCGAGGCATCGCCGTCGCCGTAGAGTCCGGGACGGAAGGTGTCTTTGCCGCGGCTGCTCACCGCGCTCGTGACGAAGAGGCGATCGCCCCAGATCGACCGGGCTCGAGTGGCCGAGGCCCGGGATTGGCGCCTGCCACAGGATGTTCTTGCCGCTGGGACCATTCCAGTCGTCCGGCAGCCGCGCGTCGCCGGCCGAGCCCGCCGCGTTGCGGCCGCGGAACGACGGCCAGCTGCCGGCCTCCGGACTCGCGGCGGGGAGCGGCGTCAGCTTCGGCGCCGCCGTCCGCGTGATGCGCCGTTCCGCGATCGGCACCGTGGTGCCGACGGGCCGCCAGTCGCTCTTGTCGAGGATCATGCGGCGCGGCGTGCAGGCGTCGTCAACGAGATCGAGCTGGAAGCGTCCCGACTGCGCGCGCGCCCGGTACCGTCCGGCGGCGTCACAGTCGCGAACGCCAGGCGTCGCGATGCTGATCTCGTCGCCGGTACGGGTCCACGTGCCCTTGAACGTCGGCCAGCCGTCGCCGGAGAGGTTGAACGAACCGTCCGTGCCGAAGTGAATGGTGAAGAATCCGAACGTTTGCGGCGTTGCCGGAATCGCCGGGGCTTGAGCGCCGGCCCGGAACGTCCATCCGATCGCCATCAGGGCAATCAGGGCCATCAGCCTCAGCGCGGCAGTCATCGTGTGATTCTACCGAAGGTCCGTCGTGTCGTCGGGCTCCCAGGGCGTGCGCCGCGGCACCAGCCTCGGGACGTGACGGCAGTAGGTCCGGTACGCGTCGCCGAACCGGCCTTCGAGCTGAGGCTCTTCGAACCCGGCGATGAAGACGAGGTTGATCAGTGCGAATACCACGGCCCACAAGAGATGCGGCGCCGATCGCAGGAGCAACGCTTCGCCGATCAGCACGAACACGACGCCTGAAATCATCGGGTTGCGCACGTATCGATAGGGACCGACCGCGACGAGCCGCTTCGGCGGATCCCACGGCGCCAGCGTCCCCTGGCCTTGCACCGCGAAACGCGCGAGGGACGCGGCAAACAGCGCCAGTCCGACGACGAAGGCCAGCACCCCGGCCGCCACCGCCGCCCAGTCGAGCGGCGTGGCCGGCTCCAGGAAAGTCAGGCCGTTTCGGCGCGCGAGCCAGATCGGCACGACCACCGTGACCGTCACTGGGAGGAGCAGGACCGAGACGAGGTGTCGAAGCGCCATCCACATCATTGAGAGGCTCGCCATTTATCGCGCTCCGAGCGAGAATAGTAGGTCCGCGGGAACTTCGGACCGGGCCGGGACGTCACAGCTCAGGATCCCCCCGTCGGACGCCGCGGCCTTGCAGCCGCGGCTTTGATTTGACCGATAATTAGCGCAACCGTAGGATTTGGGTCCAGAGGCCAGGTATGACTCAAGCGATTGTTCGTTTCTCGCGGGTTTTCGGCATTTTCGTCGTCGCTTCGCTCGCCCTGCTCGTATCCGACGCAGCGGCACAGGGCGCCCGCCCCCACGTTCACGAAGGATGTGGCGCCGGTGCTCTACAAGCACTGCACCTCGTGTCACCGTGCCGGTGAAATTGCCCCGATGTCGCTCCTGACCTACGAGGAAGCGCGCCCCTGGGCCCGCGCCATCCGCGAAAGGGTCACGAACGGCACGATGCCGCCGTGGCATGCCGACCCCGCGCACGGCAAGTGGCAGAACGATCGCCGACTGACCGCGGAAGAGAAGGACGTGATTTCACGCTGGGTCGCCGCCGGAGCGCCGCAGGGCGATCCGAACAACCTCCCGCCGCGTCCGACCTACGCGCAGGGCTGGCAGATTGGGCAGCCCGACGTCGTCGTCGCGATGGACAAAGCGTACGACCTTCCCGCGCAGGGCGAGGTTCCGTATCAGTACTTCGAGGTCGCGACCAACTTCACTGAAGACAAGTGGGTCCAGGCCCTCGAGATTCGCCCGGGCGAGCGATCGGTCGTCCACCACGTCCTGGTCTACGCGCGCGCGCCGGGCATGACCCGGCCACCGCAGATCTACCGGCAACGGAACCCTGAAGGGCCGATGTCGCCGACCATGATGAAGGAAATGGCGGATCCGGAGATGCGCAAGCAACAGCAGGCCGCGGGCATGCGCCGCGGACCGCTGATGGCGCAGACCGCTCCCGGCACCTGGACGACGGTGTACGCGCCGGGCACCGCGATGATGGTGAAGGCGGGCACGGTGCTCACCTTCCAGATTCACTACACCCCCACCGGCAAGGTCGCGTCGGACAAGACGAGCATGGGCTTCATCTTCGCGAAGCAGCCGCCGACGATCGAAATGCGGACCAACGCGATGCTGAATCCGCGCTTCATGATTCCGGCCGGCGCAGATAACCATCCCGTGGAAGCCGGTGTCGAATTCATCGAGGACATCACGCTCTACAGCATCGTTCCGCACACGCACCTGCGCGGCAAGAGCTGGAAGCACACGCTGACCTATCCCGACGGCCGAGAAGAAGTCCTGCTCGCGGTGCCGAACTACGACTTCAACTGGCAGACGCAGTACATCTTCGCGCAGCCGCTTCGCATCCCGAAGGGCGCGACGCTGAAGTCGGTCGCGCACTACGACAACTCGAAGGCCAACAAGTCGAACCCCGATTCGACGCAGCCCGTTTACTGGGGCGATCAGACCTGGGAAGAGATGCAGTACACCGCGCTCTACTTCAGCATCGACAATCAAAAGCCGACGACGCGCCGGCCAGAGGCAGAGGTAGAAGGAACAGGTTTAAGAGTATCAGAAACTCGTTCGAGTTTTCGAGTTACTGAACTGGAAACTGGCGAGTTCTTGCGTACAATCGATTCATGCGCGGGCGGTACGCTAACTGGGCTCTTCTGACGTCGGCGACCGGGCTTGCCGTCGCAGTCCTGCTCCCCGCGCCGCTGTACTCGCATAAGCCCATCACCACCAACATCCTCTTCAAGAACGAGATCGCGCAGATCTTCCAGCGCAAGTGTTTTCAGTGCCACACCGAAAACAATCTTGGCGTCTCGTTCCTGACCTATACCGAGGCACGGCCGTGGGCGCGCGCGATCCGCGAGGAGATTCTCGAGCGGAAGATGCCGCCCTGGACCGCGGTGCGCGGCTACGGCCACTTCGCCAACGACATCAGCCTGAGCGCGCGCGAGATGGAGATCATCCTCTCGTGGGCCGACGGCGGCGCGCCGAGCGGCGTGCTCAAGGCCGAGGAGTCAACGCCGCCGGTGTACGTCCCGCCCGCTCCCGCTTGGGATCGGGGCACGCCTGACGTCGTGCTCCCGATCGGCAACGGCGAACAAATCGAAGCCGGTGCCGCATTCGCGGTGAAACGCGTGGTCGTGCCGACCGGGTTCACCGCGGCGAAGAGAATCCGCGCGATTGCTCTGAAGCAGGGCGACCGCCGCGTCGTCCGGCATGCCGCGTACTACGAGGACGCGACCGGCCGTTGGCTCGGCGCCTGGACCGCATGGCAGACCGCCGTGACGCTGCCCGACGGTCTCGCATACCCCCTGCCCGCGGGCGCGAAGATCGTCGTCGAGCTCGGTTACAGCGGAACCGACGAAGCCGTGACCGACCGCAGCGAGCTCGGCCTGTACTTCGACACGGGCACGGGCGCGGCTGTCGACGGCATGACGCTGTCGTCGCCGGCGGCCGCGCTCGCCGCGAATGCGACCTCGACGCGCGTCCGCAGCCTCGCGACGCTGACCGCGCCGCGCTCGGTGATCGCGTTGTGGCCGAATCCGTCCGACGGCGCGAAGTCGATCGAAGTGACCGCGACCACCCCGGACGGCGTGAGCACGCCGCTCCTCTGGATCAAGGACTATCGCCCGGAGTGGCGATCGGCGTTTTTCCTCGCCAAGCCCGTGTCGCTGCCGGGCGGCACCCGCATCGCGATGACGACCTACTTCGACAATTCTGGGCAGTCGGCGACGCAGGCACGCGCGGAGACGCGGTTGCTGACGGCGCGGCCGCGCTAGCGCGGTCGCGCGGCTCTCGGCGATTGGCTATCAGCCGTCAGAGATCAGCTTCGGCGATCGACTCGAGCGACGAGATTTACAGCTTCAAGCGTGCCGAGAGCTGAGAGCTGACCGCCGAAAGCTACCGGAGAGGCGTTTCGCCCGGCCGCGGGGCCGCAAACGTGAACGAGACCGTCGACAGTTTCCCGCCACGCTGGAACTGCAGCCACGCCTTGTAGCGCCCCGGCTTCGGCAGCAGCGCATCGAAGAGCACTTCGGGACCGCCGGTCGGCGGCGCGCTCGGATCCGGCTGCGTCTCCTCGCGCGGATGCGCGTGCACGTACTCGGTCATGTCCTCGCTGAGGATCAGCATGTGACCGAAGGCACCGAGGTAGCGCTCGAGATCGGTGATTGGTGAGTTCGCCGCCGCGTTGGTGAAACGGAAGATGAAGTCGATCTCTTCACCGCCGAGAATCTCGGACGGCGGGTTCAGGATCTCGACCTTGACGCCGTCAACGGTCTTCACCCACGGCATGTCGGGCGTCAGCTTTGCCGCCGCGGACACGAGGTCGGTGTCGACGCCGGCCGTCACAATCGGCGTCGTCGCCACCTGCGCGCCGCCACCCATCGCCAGGAAATCCGAAAACAGCACGTAGTGGCCGGGCCGCGGCAGCGTGTGCTCGATGGTGAACGATCCGTCGGGGTGATGCTGCGGGTGCACGTGCGCGAAGTCCTGCATGTCGCGGCTGACGACGAACAGGTGGAACAGCTTGTCGTGCATCAACGCGAAGTCTTTCGCCTGCGCCCCGGTCAGCGGGTGGTGGACCGAGAACTTGAACTTCGTCGGCTGCCCGGCCTTCACGACGCGCGGCGTTGTCTCGACGTGCAGATCGAAGTCGGGCATCGTGATTGGGCTGCCCGCGACCAGGTCCATGCTGCAGCGCGGGCACTTGCCTGGCGTCGCCGACATGACGTCCGGATGCATCGGGCAGACATACCCGCTCGTCGGCACCGGGACGAGGTCCATGTTGCAGCGCGGACACTTGCCCGGTGACGCCGACATGACATCGGGGTGCATCGGGCACATGAAGGCAGCCGCTTCGGCGGTGGCGGGCGGCGTCTGCGCTTGTCCTTGCGCCGAACTCATCCGCGCCGCGGTCAGGCCGAGCGTCACGATCAGCAAACCTGCAATCAGTACGATCCGCACGCTCCGATTGTACGAACTTTCGTTGAAAAGCGAAGAGAACCGATTGGTGGAGGGGGAGGGGTCGGGGGAGGGGGAGGGGTCAGGTCGTGAATCGTGAACGGAGCCCGGCGCTCCGTTCACGATTCACGACCTGACCCCTCCCTTCCCCTCCCCCCTATCGGGCTGTCCCCTTTGGAAGTACGAACAAATGTGAATCAGCCTGGGGTGGTCTGTGGAACGCTATCGCCACCCTCAGGAGGCCCGCATGCGCCGAGTCGCTCCAGTCGTCACCCTTGGATTGGTTCTCGGGTTCGCTCCGTCAGCGGCTGCCGCCGACCTGACCTGCAGCACGGCGACCACCCTGGACGCCCTGGCAACATGCATTCGCAACCAGATGCCGGCCAGCGGGTCGAACGGCTACGTCGCGCCGACGCTTGCGGAACAGAACGACTGGCGCACCGCGGTTCGCGACATGCTCAATGGCTCATGCTCGGCAACGCTGCCCGCGAGCCTGCAGGGCATTCTTCAGCGCGGGACGTTCGTTGACGGCAGCAACGGCCGGACCTATTGCGTGCTGATGGAGGTCCGCGACGCCAACAGCAACGGCCGCGTCGATCGCGGATGGGGGACGTTCATCACCTACGCCGGAGCGACGCGCGAGTTGAGTCACCAGGCGCCGCATCCAATCTCCGACAGTACGACCGAGAATCAGGCGATCGGCATCTTCCGCGATACCGATTCGCGCAGCTACTTGATGGCCGGCGCGCACCGGCTTGCCAACAGCGGATCGAGCAGCTGCCAGAGCTCGTACGGACCCGCTGACGCGGCGCACAACGTCGACAACATGTTTCACGCGACCAACGCCGAGCTGATGGCGCATTACGGCACCGGCGACTGGTCGGCCATCCAGTGGCATGGGATGGCCGCGGACACCTGCGATGCGGCCGAGGTCTACTTGTCGCATGGACGCAACGTCGTCCCGGCGAGCACCGATCCGAGCTTCGTGCTGAAGAGCAACATGCTCCTCTCTCACCCGACCTGGGATGTCGAGACAACCGGTACGGGCGCGTGCACGTTGAACGCGACCGACAACACACAAGGCCGGTTGCTCAACGGCGTGTCTGCGGCCAACGTCTGCGGCACGGCCGCGACGTCGTATTCGGGCCGTTTCCTCCATATCGAACAGGACCCCGGTTTCCGCTCGCCGGCCGACTGGATCCAGGCCGTGAACGAGACGTGGCCCACTGGTCCGCCCGCGACGCCGCAGCCGCCGGCGAATCTCACGGCCACCGCAGGCAACGCGCAAGTCTCGCTGACCTGGAGCGCGTCGACGGGCGCCGATACCTACCGCGTCTACCGATCGACCGTCAGCGGCGGCCCCTATAGCCCGCTCGCATCGAATCTGACCTCGACGTCCTACGTCGATGCGACCGCGGCCAACGGCACGACGTACTTTTACGTTGCGACCGCCGTCAACGAAGGCGGTGAGAGCGCGGCGTCGAATCAAGCGTCTGCGACGCCACAGGCGCCAGCCGCGCCCGCGGCTCCGGCCAGCTTGTCGGCGTCACCCGGCAAGAAACGCGTGTCACTGACCTGGGCGGCGTCCGCCGGTGCGACGAGTTATCGCGTCAAACGCAGTACAACCGACGGCGGCCCGTATACGACGGTCACGACGACGAGCGGTACGACGTTCACGAATACCGGACTGACGTCTGGTGTGACGTACTACTTCGTGGTGACGGCAGTGAACGCGGCCGGCGAGAGCGGCAACTCGCCGCAGGCCAGCGCCATCCCGCGCTGAGATCGGGGAACGAGCGGCCGTAACGCGGCCCATTTGCGAAGCTCGCTTGAGTACGGGATTGCACAGGGAGATTAGGGAGTTCAGGGAGAAGAATTTGCTCCCAGATCTCACTGAACTCCTTGTGGGCAATGCCAGTGTCATGGCGAACACAAGTGAACTCCGGTTTAGAGCGGCTGCTGACCGCGCGGCGGCGGCTCATCCCGCCGGCGCTCGTCGTACCACAAGCCGAGATGACGGCGATCGCGGAAGACGCCGAACCCGCGATAGAAGAGCGGCGCCGTCATCCGCAAGACCTCGAGTCCGGAATGCGTCCGCAGCTTTCGTGACGATGTCGTCACGGTTTCGCGGAGGAGGACGAATCGACCCTGACGCTTCAGTGCGCGACTGAACCACAGCTCTTCGGTGGCGAAGACCGTCTCGTCGAAGCCACCGGTGCCATCGAACGCCGGCCGCGTGCAGAACACGAAGCACCCTGCCGCCATGCTCCCCATTCGCATCGTCCACAGCGTGGTCGCGGCCAGCGCCCGGGCCCAGAGCGGCATCTCGCCGTCCCAGCTGCACGTGCGCGCCGCCGCCGACTGCGCCATCGACGAGAGCGCGTCGCGCCGCGTCGACGACGGCGGGCGTGACGGTGGTGTCGGCGTCGACGAACATCAGCCAGTCGCCGCGCGATGCCCGCGCGCCGGCGTTACGAACCGCGGAGATCTGTCGGAGCGACACCGCCACGAGCCTGGCTCCATGGGCGCGGGCGATCTCCGCCGTGCGATCGGTGGACGCATCGTCCGCGACGATCACTTCGTATTCGAGCAGTGCGGCGCGGGCCGCGGCGTGAATGGAGTCGAGCGTCGCGGCGAGGAGCGCCTCTTCGTTGTGGGCAGGGACGATGAAGGAGGTCAGCACGCGCGCGCGATCACGATCGTGGCCTGCGAACCTCGATCTCGACGATCTCGTTCGGGTCGTCGCCGTCGCCCTTCACGCCCCTCACGCTGTGCGCCACACCACCCTCGATGAATGCGAACGCGCCGAGCGCGTCGAGCGGCAGGTCCTTGCCGCTGTTCACGATGGCCCGGCCTCGGACCAGCACGATCACCGTTGGATTCGCGTGCTGATGCTTCGCTGCCGTCAGGTCCAGCGGCGAGCGATAGCCGCGTAACCAGCGATTGTCGACCTCGGGCTTGGACGCGAAATCGGCAGAAGGATCGGTGGAGGGGTCGCCGTCGGTTCGATTGATGATGCCGATCAGGCGGAAGACGCCAGTCCCGATGTTGTTGACGCGGTGCGTGAGCGACTGTTTCGAATAGCTGGTGACGCTGTTCATCCGCCCGAACACGGCGGGCGCCGGTTGCGACCGGCGCGCGGCCGGTCGCGCGCCTGGTGGGCGCGGCGCCGGACGTGCGGCGGCTTCGCCGCCGGACCATTCCTGCCCGAGCGTCTGGCTGCGCGTCTGTGACGAGCTCATGTTGACGTAGAGGATCGGATTGCTGTGCGTGTGAAACAGCGTCGTGTCGCCCGGCGGGATCTGGATGTCGAGCACGCGCGCGACCGGGCTGTCGAAGACGAGGCGGTGCCGCGGTTCCTCGTGCACGGGTACGACCTTCTCGTCCTGCTGCTGCGCGAGCGATGGTGTCGCGGCGAGCGAGGCGCCGAGAATGACCATGCGCCCGGCGACTGAAAGACGGCTCATCATGCGGGCATCCTACCACCGGCGTCCCGATGCGGAGGGGGAGGGGGGAGGGGTCAGGTCATGAATCGATGAATCGCCGCGAGTTCACGATTCACTGACCTGACCCCTCCCCTCCCCCCTGCCCGGTGCGCGCGGCGTCAGCGCTTCTGCTTCGACTGCGGCGACAGCCGGAAGTCGTAGACGCGGCCGCCCCATTTGCGCAGATCGAGCGGCTCGCTGGTCGAGACGATCGCGTGACCCGCGGCCGGCACGCGGAGCTGCAGCCTGACGGGAGCCGTGCCGGCCACCGCGACGTGAAGAGGCATGTCGTTCTGCGTGTTGTAGCCAGAGCCGGCATCGGCCAGCCGGGTCTGACGCCGACCGCTGCCGCTCACGACGCTGACCTCGATGCCGGCGAGCGTCGCGCGCCCGTTGGTGTCGAGCACGCGCACGTTGAGGCCGCGCGTGCGCGCCGGATCGGCCAACGGGTTGCGGAGCAGCCAGTGCATGCCATCCTTCTGCACGCCGGTCAGCGCGAAGTCGAGATCGCCGTCGAGATCGAAGTCGGCCCACTGGACGCCGTGGTCGCTGTTCGGCGATCCGAGCTCCGCTGGAGTGCCTTCCTCGAATTGCTGATCCGGTATTGCGAAACAGGTAATCGGGATACTGCGTGCCACCTGTGACCGTGCCGTTGACGTAGAGATCGAGATCGCCATCGTTGTCCATGTCGCCAAACGCGCAGCTGTCGTAGCGCGCGTCGATGGCGATGCCCCATGCCGACGAGACGTCGGCGAAGACGCCCTTCCCTCGATTCAGGAACAGCCCGTTCTTGCCGTAGTTCGCGAAGAAGAGATCGAGATGGCCGTCGTTGTCTACGTCGGCCACGCACGGCCGGACGGTGCCGTTCGCCTTGTCCCCGGCCGTTCGTCCGCCCCACGCCACGCCTGCCGCCTCCGCGACGTCCTCGAACGTGCCCTTCGTCTGCCGGAACAACCCGTTGGCGTCGCCGTCCATGTTGCCGGTGATGACGTCGAGGTCGCCGTCCTCGTCGTAGTCGAACCACACGGCGCCGACCGTCCGCCGCGGATCGGCGAGTCCGACCGCTGCCGCCACATCGCTGAACGTCTTGCCATTGTTCTGAAACAGCGCGTTCGGCCGATCGCGAAACGCCACGAAGAGATCGAGATCGGCGTCGCCGTCGTAGTCCACCCACACCGGTTGACGCACCGCACCGGTTGGAACTTCGAGCCCCGTCTCGGCGGTCGCGTCGCGGAACGTCCCCTTGGTGTTGCGATACAAGCGCAGGACCGACGCGCCAGGGCTGGGCGTGAAGCCGACCAGCAAGTCGGGGTCGCCGTCGGCGTCGGCATCGCCCCAGGCCGCGGCCCGCGTCGGACGAGCGTCCGCGATTCCCGCGGTAGGCGCGGCGTCGGCGAACGTCCCACGGTCGTTGCGATAGAGACGGTTGGGCGTTCCGTCGAAGCCGACGAACAGATCGAGGTCGGCGTCGCCGTCGTACGTCGGCCCAGGCGTTGACGAACGCCCCACCCGCGGCGAAGAGATCCTTCTGAACGGGCTCGAAGCGAACCGTCTGCGAAACCACCGCGATTGAGGCCAGAAAAACGCCCATCAGCGCGGCCTCAGCCCTTCCGATCGATTTCATCAGCGTCTCCTCACGACACCCATCCGGCCCGCATCGCACCCTGAGCCTGGTCGTCAGGAGCTCACGCGATGCGCTTGTCATGGATCGGCCTCGTCGTCTCATTCGGGCTGGCAGTCGTCCAGCCCATCCGTGCCGATCTCGCGACGACTCCTTTTACGCTGCAGCCGCCGGGCGACATCGTCGTGCCAGTGACCATCGCCGGGCAAGGCCCTTTTCGCATGCTGGTCGATACCGGCGCCAGCCGCTCCGCTGTTTCCACTGCGGTCGCGGACAGGCTGGCGAGCCGGCGGCTGGGTGAGACGACGCTGCTGACACCGGCCGGGCAGGCGCGTCGTCCGCTCATCCTGATCAAGGGCCTGGTGTTCGGGACGCGGGGACCGGTGAGCGTTGTCGGCGTCGCACTCGACGCGAGCGACCTCGCCGATCCCGCGATCGATGGACTGATCGGCCAGGACATCCTCGCCTCGCGGGTCTTCACCATCGACTATCGATCCAGCCGGATCGTCTGGCACGACGAGTCCGGGGCAGTACACGGCGCTGGGGACGAGACTCGCGCTCGACATCGCCAATGGCCGCATGCTCGTGTCGCTTCCGCAAGAGCCTGGCTCCGACAGTGGACCCGCAGGAGGGACGCTGCAGTTGATTCCTGACAGCGGCGCCGATCGCTTCGTGATCTTCACGCCCGCCTCGTCGGCAATCGTCCTGCCGGCACCTGCGACCTCCGACCGTGGCGTGCTCCGTACCCCGACCGGGACACGGCCGGTGCACCGCGTGGTCGTCGGCGAGATCGCGGTCGGCGACATTCGCCTCCGCGATCAGGACGCGGCGCTCGTCGATCGACCCGAGGGGGGAGCGGCGCTCGGCGACGGCCTGCTGCCGCTGCACCTGTTCGGCAGCGTCACGATCAACGCCGCCGCCCGGTACCTCATCGTCCGGCAGTAAGGGCGTGCTTCAGCGCCCTCAAGACGCATGCGAAGCGCAGACACGCGGGTACAATCCTGCGCGTGAAGCGAACGCTGCTGTTCCTTTTCCTGATCGCCGCCACGCCCGACCGCACAGACGCCGGCGCCTTTCCGCGTCGAGGAAGCGACCATCGCGCAGATTCACGACGCGATGAAAGCGACGCGGCTGACCTGCCGCAGTCTCGTCGAGCAGTATCTCCGCCGCATCGACGCCTACGATAAGAACGGCCCGGCCATCAACGCCATCGTCATCACCAATCCCGAGGCGTTGAAGCAGGCCGACGATCTCGACCGCCGTGCCGCGCAGGGCGGCTTCGTCGGGCCGCTGCACTGCGTGCCGATGATCGTCAAGGACAACTTCGAGACCATCGGGCTGCAGAGCGCCAACGGCTCGCTGGCGCTCGCCGGATTCGTTTCGAGCAAGGACGCGTTTCAAGTCAAACGCATCAAGGAGGCCGGCGCCATCGTTCTGGCCAAATCGAACATGGCGGAATGGGCGTTCACGCCCAACGAGACGCTGAGCTCGATTCTTCCCGGCTACACCAAGAACCCGTATGCGCTCGATCGCGTGACGGCAGGATCGAGCGGTGGCACTGCCGCGTCGGTCGCGGCGAGCTTTGGTGCCGCGGGCCTCGGTTCCGACACCGGCAACTCGATCCGTGGCCCGTCTTCGCACCAGGCGCTGGCTGGCATTCGATCGACGATGGGCCTGACGAGTCGAGCCGGAGTGATGCCGTTGAACCTGCTTGCTGACATCGCGGGTCCAATGGCGCGGACCTTGGCAGATGTCGTTACGGTATTCCAGGTCGTCGTCGGTGAGGATCCGGACGATCCGGCAACGGCCGCATCAAAGGGGAGGCCGCGCGAGAACTACGCGGCGTCACTCGTCCGCGACGGCTTGCGTGGCGCGCGCATCGGCATTCTGCGCCAGGCT
This sequence comes from uncultured Acidobacteriota bacterium, assembly GCA_963841895.1. Taxonomy (GTDB): domain Bacteria; phylum Acidobacteriota; class Vicinamibacteria; order Vicinamibacterales; family UBA2999; genus JACCSI01. The sequence continues at coordinate 32,107 of CAWJEO010000038.1, read as the reverse complement.
TACGAGCGCGACTCGACGGATCCGGAGATCGTCCAGGTGTTCATGTCCGCGGTCGAGGATCTGCGCCTGGCCGGTGCGACGATCGTCGATCCCGCGCGCGTCGAGGGACTCGAGGCGATTCGCCGGCCGCAAGGCGTCGGCCCGTGCATGGGATTCAAGTACGACATCAATCGCTACCTTGCCTCGCACGGCGACAAGGTGCCGGTGAAGTCGCTGGCAGAGATCGTCAAGTCGGGACGTTTCCATCCGACCGTCCAGCGCCGGCTCGAGCAGGCGAACGACGGCGTCGAAAACGGACCGGAAACGCCGGCGTGCAAGGCGGAGATGGAGTACCGCGACCAGGTCAGGGCCGCCGTCCTCAAGACGATGGATGCGCTGAAGCTCGACGCGTTCGTCTACCCGACCTGGAGCAACCCGCCTCGACTGATTGGCGATCTCAATACGCCAGGCGGCGACAACAGCCAGTTCTTTTCACCGACGACCGGCTTCCCATCGATCCAGGTGCCGATGGGCTACACGCGCGGCGTCCTGCCCGCGGGGATCACATTCTTCGGCCGGGCGTGGAGCGAGGCGACGTTGATCAAGCTGTCCTACGGCTACGAACAGGCGACGCATCATCGTCGCCCGCCCGCGTCCACGCCGCCGTTGCGATAGAGGAGAGTGTGTCAATGTTGATCAGAGCTGTCGCGATCGCCGCCCTCGTTGGCGCACTGCTGATCGACGTCGGATCGGCTCAGCAGAAGAATACATCGGCGCGGACGGCAAGATCCGCGTCGCGCTGGCCAAGCAGCCGCTGTCTCCGAACGGCCCGTCGAAGGGACACGACGATGGCAGAAGGCGGCATTCAGAAGATCCTTGCCGACCTCGGCGCAACGGTTCGCGTGGACGAGGCGAAACTGACGAAGGACGAGGAGCCGGAGTACGGCGGCTGGAAGCGGCTGGGGATGTCGCTCGGCCACTTCGCCGACATCGTGACGCAGAACGAGCGCGATGGGTACCTCACGGTTGGCTTGCTCGCCACCTGCCCGTCGATGCCGGGCCTTGTCGCCGGACTGCAGCGATCGGGGCCTAGTCGCGAGGCATTGAGGATCGGCATGCTGTGGCTCGACGCGCATCCCGACTTCAACACGCCGGAGACGACCCGCAGCGGTTCGCTTGGTGGAATGCCGGTGGCTGTCGCGACCGGGCGCGCCCTGCAGGTCATGCGTCTCGACGCCAGGCTCGACCCGCCGCTGCCGGATCGGCACGTGGTGATGGGCGGCGTGCGCCTGACCGATCCGCTCGAGCAGCACCTGCTCGACAACTCGTTGATCGAACAGCTCAGCGTCGATGATCTGCGCCGGATGACGCCCGCTGTGTGGGCGCAGCTCGATCGACTCGATCGGCTCACGGACAAGATCTACGTCCACATCGACATGGACGTGCTCGATCCACGCGAGGTGATGGCGCACGGCAACAAGGTGCCCGGTGGCCCCTCCAGCGAGGAGCTGGCGAAGCTGTTCGAAGCTATTTTCACGAAGTATCCGAAGGCCTCGGCGATTGGCTTTGCCACGATTCCGCCGACCGACGAGGGCGGACTGTCGATCGCCGCGATCAATCGCATGATTGCGGCGGCCGTGCGAGGCGTGAAGGCGCGTTAGTGATGGACACGCGGATCGCCGACGTCGATGGCGGCAGTCTGCAGCGTTCGCGCATCTTCGGCGGAGAGCTCACCAAGCGCCGGCAGCCCGCTCGGCGAGCGGCCGTACAGGCCCTGATAGATCACAAGCGCGGCGAGGTACGAGCCAGCGAACGTCGGATGGAGCCCGTCCTCGGAGTAGAGGCTGATCGACGGTTGCCGTTGCAGCACGATGTTCCAGGAGTCACCGGCGGGTAGCAGCACCCCCTTCACTTCTTTCGCCGCCGCGCGATACGACTGGCTGACGCCGGCGAAATCCTGACGCCTCGACGTGGACGGCCAGACCATGTACATCGCCGGCCGCGCGCCTGCCTTCTCGATGGTTTCGGCAAAGCGACGGGCGTAGGTGACGAGAAGCCGCCGCGATTCGAGCAGCGCCGACGGCCCTTGCTGAAGGACGACGAAATCCCACTGGGCTGTCCGCGATCGCGCGCCGCGCATCGCCCTGATTCCAGTGATCTTCGAGGCTGAATCCGCCGACGACCACCGCGTCGAGTGAGCGGCTGCGGATTCCCGCCGGCCATTGCGAGGCGCGCGACGAGCATCGGCAGGTCGTTCCACTCGGTCAGGCTGTTGCCGATGAACAGGATGCGCAGCGGTTTCGCCGCAGGCTGCGCGCGCGGCAGCGCAACCGTCGCGACCAGCGAGATCGACGATCAACAGCGTTCGCATCGTTGCGATCCCGACGGAGGAATCGCCAGGTCCATCCGGCAGCCTCAACAGTCGTCGCCGCTTTACTGAACGCGCGCCACCTTGATGATCTTGATCGGCGGCGTCAGCCGCTGCGCCTCGGCGTTCGTCTTGCGATCGGCAGATGACGGCGCCATCTGGATCTTGCGGACAACGTCCATGCCAGAGACGACCCGGCCGAACGCCGCAAAGCCCTGGCCGTCGGGATTGCGGGCGCCGCCGAAGTCGAGCGACGGCTGATCGTTGATGCAGATGAACCAGCCCGACGTCGCGCTGTCGGGCGCGCCGCGCGCCATCGAGATCGCACCGTCCTTGTGCAGCAGCCCGGTCACGCTCGTGCGCTCGAGCCCGATCGGCGGAAAGCCGGACTTCGCCCTGTCGGGATTGACGCCAGCCTGGATCACCTCGATCTTGACGGTGCTTTCCGGCTGATTGTCCATCTTGACGGTGCGATGCCACGTGCCGCCGTCGTAATGACCCGCATCGACGTACTTGAGAAAATTGGCCGCGGTGTTGGGCGCCTTCGCCTGATCGACCTCGACGACGATGTCGCCGAGCTCGGTCTGGACACGCACGCGCACGGGTTTGGTTTGGGCGTCCGCGGAGTCGGCCAAGGAAGCGACGGCGGAAATGAGAATGACGACCAGAAGACCGCGTTTGAACATGGTTTGTCGGAAGAAGACGGCCGGTCGTGACACCGGCCGTCGCTGATTCGAGGTTCTCGAGTCCCTGTTCTGACCCCGACCCCTGATCCCCGATCCCTTCAGAATCGGTACGTCGCCGCGAACTGGAACTGACGGCCGGGAAGGACCCCCGATCCGCCCGTATGTTGGCCAAATCGCGGGTTGCCGACGAGGTTGATGTAGCCACCCGCCAGCAGGTTCTGATTGTTGAAGACGTTGAACACGTCGGCGCGCACCTCGATGTGGTCGGTGCCGATGGCGATCTGGCGCGCGAGTGTGAGGTCGGCGTAGTTGATGAACATCCCGCGGGCCGTGTTGCGGCCTCCAGGCGTGCTCGGCTGGCAGCCGCGGGAGTTGCAAGCGGCGTTCAGACCGACGCTGTAGCCGACCGGTCGCCGGCGTAGCGGATCGTGTACGGCGAGCCGCTCTGGTGGTGCGACACCGTGCTGAGGCGCCAGCCGCTGAGGACAGGCCCGCTGCCGGGCACGTTCCAGCTGATGCTGGTGACGAGGTTGTGCGGCGTGTCGGCGCCAGTCGGGCCGCGGTCGGATTCGGGATCCCGGCTGTTCTCCGGCGAGAACCAGTGATTGAGCCGATCTTCGCCCTTCGAGCGCGTGTACGACGCGGTCAGGACGCAGCGGCGTGGTCCGATGGATCACAGAGAAGCGCACGCCCTGATACCAGGAGCGACCCTCGTTGGTCAGCACGTCCATGTGCCGGAAGCCGTTGGGCCCGGCCTGATCGGCCGCGTGAGTCGGCCTGTGCCAGCGGTGCGGACGACGGCACTCGGATTGACGCGCGAGCGCGGCGTTGAGCACGTCCTTCGGGATCGGGTCCGGCGCGTTCATGTCGAGGAACCCGTGTTTGACGCCGCGATTCATGTTGGCGTCCACCGCCACGCTCGTCCGCGCGCCGATCTGCCGCTGGAAGCCGATGCTCGCCTGCCACGCGTGCTCGTTCTCCAGATCCGGCGAGATCTCCTGGATGCTGCGCGCGGGGATCACCGCCCCCGGCGGGAACGCCGGCAGCGCGTTGGGGAAGGTCGGGAACAGCGCGTCGGCCGGCGTCAGATTGACGGTGACCTGCCCGTTGCGGCCACCGACGCCGCCTTTGACAATCGTGAAGATGGCGTGCTGCTGCGTGAAGCGCCCGAAGCCGCCGCGGATCGCCCACTTCTGATCGCCATTCGGATCCCACGCGAAGCCGACGCGCGGGTCGAGGTTGTTGGCATCGGTGCCCGCCGGCCAGTCCGGGATGTCCTTGATGATCTCGACGTCGTAGCGGAGGCCGAGATTGACGGTCAGATTGCGGCCGACCTTCCAGTCGTCCTGGAAGAAGCCGGCGAGCACGTACGCCTTCGGGAACATGAGCCGCGCTTCGGGGCGAGCGCGAACGACTGCGTGTACTGGATGGGGTTCGGCGCCACGGTCGGCGAGCCGGTGAACGTGTAGCGGCCGTTCTGCAGCGGCTGGAACAGCTGCTCGGTGACGTCGTAGGTGAACGACGCGCCGGTCTTCATCGTGTGGTTGCCCGTCCACATCGACATCGTGGTCGAGATGTCGTAGGTCTCCTCGGGCAGCACGCCCCAGGTGCCCTGGTCGTAGCCGCCAGAAGTCGAGTAGCCCTGCCGCACGATCGCCACGCAGTCGCACTTCGCGGCACGCCGGTCGATGTAGCGCGAGTACTGGCCGCGTATTTCGTTCAGCATCTGGTCTGAGATGACCGTCGTGAAGGTTCCGTGGACCGTGTCGACGTTGTTGTCCCAGTTGAAGCCGGTGCCCGGCAGGTTGCAGGCCGCCGCTCTCGTTGTCTTTCTGCCAGCGGACCATGTTGTAGCGCACGCCGAGCGAATTGCTCGGGAGAAGCGCATGTCGATCTTGGCGTGGCCCTGGTGCTCGTCGGCCGGCGTCGCGACCACCTGCCCGACCGCCTCGGCGGCCGTGACGACCACCTGGCTCCGCTCGCGCCGCCGCTCGTAGCTGCCGAAGAAGAACGCCTTGTCGTTGACGATCGGACCGCCGGCCGTGCCGCCGAACTGCTGCTGGTTGTACGGCGCTTTGACCTTCTCGCCGTTCACGATCGGCGCCAGTGGCGGCGCCGCGTCCAAGTCGCCCGGCGGACCATCACGAACCCCGAGCCGTTGAACTGGTTGGTGCCCGACTTGGTGATCATGCTCGCGACGCCGGCCGAATGGCCGCCGAACTCCGCCGAGAACTGATTGGTGATCAGCTGCACTTCCTTGACCGTCTCGATGGCGAAGCCGCTCGAGCCGAGCTGCGGCGCGCGCTGCAATGTCAGCCACTTCGAGTGGTTGTTCGTGCCGTCGACGTAGGTGCCGAAGTTCCACACCTCCTGCCGCCGACGTTGAGGCGCGTTCGATCCCGTGCCCGCGCGACCACGTTGGAGTCGAGCGTCAGCAGGCGGAAGTAGTTGCGCTCCTTCACCGGCAGGTTCTGGAACGCGGCTGATCGATCGTGCTCGAGACCTCCGATGAGGTGGTCTGCACGATCGGCGTTTCGCCGGCGACGGTGATCGTCTCCTGCACCGACGACAGCTTCAGCGGGAAGTTGAGGACGACGTTCTGGCCGGCGTTGAAGGTCAGGTTCTCGCGTTTCTCACCCGCGAATCCCGGGATCTCCACCAACACGGCATAACGCCCTTCCGGCGGTAGTGCTCTGACCACCCAGCGGCCACTCTCGTCGGTCGTGACCACGCGGGTCAGGCCGGTGGCGATGTTCTGAACGGTGACCGTCGCGCCGGGCAGGACCGCCTGCTGCGCGTCGGAGACAACGCCTTCGAGATTGAACGTGGGGTTTTGCGCGAATGCGGCGCTGGACGCGCCGACAACAAAGAACATAACTCAGTACGCCAACGGTGTACCGCCTCAATAACCTACCCATGACCGTGCCTCCGTGCTGGCGACGAGACAGCAAAGGGGCGGCTGCCCGCCCCGGGATTGACCGCCAGAATGCTAGCAGAGATCGCAGAGGCCGGAAGCCCGGGTGGTCACCCGCGAGGGACTGCGCCGGTGACCATTCACCGACGCGAGGGTTCAAGGGTTCGAGGCGCGGGATGGACGGCCGTTCGCGGTCAACAGCGAGCTGACGCGTATACTGGCGTATGGACGCCGGACCGCTGCTTGCCGAGATCGCCCGGCACGATGGAGGAGGCCCACCTCGGGGCGGTGCTCATCGGCAATGCCGCGGCCGCGCTGCAGGGCGCGCCGGTGACGACGATCGACTTCGATTTCCTCTTCCGCGAGCACTCCCCGAAATCTAAGCAAGCTCAAAACTGATATCGCCATGCCGCTGCGGGCCACAATCCTCTGCCGTCTGTATGCCCCGCCTCCGACCTCTACCGCATCGTCCGCGACGACGACGGGTTACAGCTGGATTTCATGACGACGATTCATGGGATCCGGTCCTATGCGGGCCTGCGCGACCGAGCCACGACGAATCGCGAGATCGACGGGCGCAAAATTCGCGCTGCGTCGCTGTCCGATATCATGAGCAGAAGCGGCGGCTGGACGCCCGCGCGATTGGGCCGTTCTCGAATATTTTTGGAGGCCGCTCTTCAAGAAGGCGCCGAGCCGGCGCGTGCAAGCCCCGCCGCCGTCGCCCGCGAAAGCCGGCGTAACCTGATCGAGCAGATCCGACGCTGGCAGGCCCTGCCACCCGAGAGGCGCACGAACTTTCTCCGCAAACGTGTCCGGGTGCGGGTGAGCGCGCTGTAGCGCTCGCCTCTGGCACGCGGCTGGGGTCTTATGCGGTTGTCCCGCCCCTCGCCGCCGGCGGCATGGGTGAGCTGGATCGCGCCCGCGATACGCCAGGCTCGCACGAAATGATGTCACGGTAACTCAGCGGATGGGACGGGGACGCGCATGGACCTCACTAAGTGTGTCGAGCATCACGGCGGCATCTCGGTCATTCGCGGCGGCCAGTCGGTGCGGTCGTGGAACGGCATCGAGTATCACGCCGGCCTCTCGGCCAAGAACGTGAATGTCAAGCAGCTGTCGATGAACATCGCGACGGTACCGCCCGGCGGCGTCGCGTCTGCGCACGTGCACGTCGGGTTCGAGGTGATGCTCTATATCCTGCAGGGAAGCGTGCGCCACGAGTTCGGCGATCGCCTGCGCCAGTCGGTGGATAACGGTGCCGGCGACTTCATCTACATCGAGCCAGGCGTGCCGCACGAAGTGTTCAACCTGAGCGACACGGAACCGGTGGTTGCTGTCGTCGCACGATCCGACGCCGACGAGTGGTCACACATCGTGGTGTACCGATCGCGCCACCGGAGTGACGGGCGACGTTGTCCCGCCGACGAAGTCGTAAGAACTCACGCCTGGAGCTCACTGAAGTCGCCGTCCGCTCGGGGGCAGGCGGGACGGGGCGAGCGCCGGCCCGATAGTTCCGCTTCCGCGTCGAGGATGAAGTGGCGGCACTACGGCAGAACTGACCCGTCAGTAGCGAAACGAGTCGCCCGGTAACAGCGGCGCCGTCTTCGGCAACACCCGCGGACCGCGGAGCCGTTCGTAGACCTGCGCGATCGTGAGGAGCGCGCGCTCGCTGAACGGCAGACCGAGGATCTCCATCGCCGAGCGGCAGGCCGTCGCCGATCCACATCCGACGGGCACGACGACGGCGGGCAGTCCCGTGACCGAGCTGATCGGATTGTCGCGCGGGCCGCGTGTCAGTCGTGCCCGACCGGCGGCGCGCCGAGCGACTTCACCGGATAGACGAGGGCGTCCAGATTGTGCGCATCCATCAGCCCGATAAGGCGCTCGCGGACTTCGCGCGCGCGTCGCCAAACGCTGGCGGTATTCGTTGTCGGAGTCGAGTACGTCGACTTTCATCGTCTCGGCGAACCGCACCTCCATGTTGCCGCCCCTCAGGTGTTTTCCGCGCGCGATGAATTCCGCCAGCGTCTTGACGGGCGCGGATGAGCCGCGGCGCTGCAGATAGGCATCAAACGCCGGCGCAGCTCGAAGCTGTTGAGCCGAAGTGTCGGCATCATGGCCCGACGAGATCGTGTCCGGTCCGCAGCCCATCGACGATCGTCGCGCCACGCGTGGCGGAGTCGCTCGATCTGCTGCCGGATCGAGGGCATTGCCGGCGGCAAAATCGGCGCCGTCACGGAACAGATTGCCCAGCACGCCGACGCGCATGCCCTCGAGCGTCATCGTCAAATCGACCGATACGGCGAAGCCTCGTCGCGCCCGAGGCTCTCTGCGGTGATGAGATCCTCGGCGTCGAAGCCGCGGATCTGGCGAGCACGAGCGCCGCATCGGCCACCGTCGCGCGTGGACGCCGACGCGGTCCTGCGTGAACGAGATCGGGATGACGCCGGCGCGGCTGACGAGCCCGCGCGAGGGCGCGATCGCCACCAGGCCGGTATTGGCGGCCGGGCCGCGAATCGAGAGCCCGGTTTCGGTCGCCAGACCCGCCGCGGCGAATCCCGCACTGACGGCGACCGCGGTGCCGCCGCTCGACCCGCCAGGACTCCGCGCCAGGTCGTACGGATTGAGCGTCTGCCCGCCCACGGTGCTCAGTCCCTGCGAGCTCATCGCCAGCTCGTCGAGGTTGGTTTTGAGGAAGATGATGGCCCCGGCGCGCTCGAGCCGGGCGACGACCGTGGCGTCTCGTGCGGGTCCGACCGCGGCGAACACCGGGTTGCCGCCGGTTGTCGGCATCGCCGTGGTGTCGATGTTGTCCTTGATCGCGATTGGGATGCCGTGCAGCGGGCCGCGCCGGCCGGTCTTGCGGCGCTCCTCGTCCCGCGCCCGCGCGATGTCCAGGGCGCGCGGGTTGATCGCGATGACCGCGTTCAGCACAGGCCCGGCCTTGTCGTACGCGCCGATGCGATTCAGGTACATCTGCACGAGCCGTTCGTACGTCATCCCGCCGCCCTCAACTGCCGCCTGGATGTCGGCGATGCTGGCGGTGAGGAGATCGAGCGTGCGGGGCTGTGGTGCGGCGAGCGGCCACACGCCCGCGGCCAGCGCGATCAGCAGACCGAACAAGGGGTTTCGTCGGTGCATGAGGCGCATGGTACCCCTGGCCGTACGGGTAGTGCGTTCCGTCGCGGTCGCGGCACAGAATGCCCGCCAGAGGTCGTCATGCATCGATTTGGAGTTCTTGGTTCGGGCGTCGTCGCCAAAGTGCTGGCGGCGGGATTGAAGCGGCACGGCTACGACGTGCGGATTGGCAGCCGCGACGCTGCCAAGCTGGCGTCGTTCGCGCAGGAAACAGGGATTGGCGCAGGAACGTTCGCCGATGTTGCGGCGGCGGCGGATGTCGTCGTGCTCGCCGTGAAAGGGACGGTGGCCAGCGAGGCGCTCCAGCTTGCCGGCGGCGATCGGCTGGCCGGCAAGGTGATCATCGACACGACCAACCCCATCGCCGACGCGCCGCCGATAGACGGCGTCCTTCAGTACTTCACCGGCCCGAACGAGTCGTTGATGGAGCGCCTGCAGGCAGAGTTTCAAGGCGCCCGGTTCGTCAAGGCCTTCAACTCAGTCGGGAACGGATCGATGGTCAACCCATCCTTCGCGGGCGGGCCGCCGACGATGTTCTATTGCGGCAACGACGCCGAGGCGAAACGCATCGTCGCCGAACTGCTCGAGAAATTCGGTTGGCAACCGGCGGACATGGGCAGTGCGATCGCCGCGCGCGCGATCGAACCGCTCTGCCAGCTCTGGTGCATCCGGGGTTCCGCGAGCAGCGCTTCACGCACGCGTTCAAACTTCTCCAAGGTTCCTGGTTCCTGAGTTCCTGGGTTCCGAAGGTTCGGCTGCGAACCCCGGAACCTCGGAACCCGGAACAGGAACCTCAGCCTGCGCGGGTCTGGTTGATATTCGGATATTTGGCCAGGTAATACGAGAGCGCACGAGGGCTGATGCCCATCAGCCTTGCCGCCTGTCGCTTGCCAGGCGACATTTCGAGCGCTCGTCGAATCGTGTCGCATTCCATCCATTCGATGTTCTGACGCAGCTTCAGCGATGTCACACCGGAACTGCTCGCCCTCATCGCTGGTTCCATCGTGATCGCCGCGCGACGAATCGTGGACTCCGTCGTCAGCACCACGGCGCGCTCGATGGTGTTCTCGAGCTCGCGGACGTTCCCCGGCCACGGATACTCCTGCAGCGCTGAGATCACGCCGTCCTCCAAGGCATCGATGGACCTGCCGTTGCGGGTCGCATGCTTCGCGACGAAGTGGTCCACCAGCAGCGGAATATCCTCCACGCGTTCGCGGAGCGGCGGCACGACGATCGGGATCACGTGCAGTCGGTACAACAGATCGTCCTGGAACCGGCGCTCGGCCACCAGCTGGCGCAGGTCACGGTTGGTCGCCGCGATGACCCGGACGTCCACGTGCTCTGTTCGTTCCGCGCCAAGCGGCTCGATTTCACGTTCCTGGAGGACGCGCAACAGCTTGGCCTGCAGCCCGAGGCTCATGGTCCCGATCTCGTCGAGAAAGATCGAGCCCCGGTGGGCCAGGGAGAACTTGCCCTTCCTGCTGACGGTAGCGTCGGTAAAGGCTCCTCGCACGTGGCCAAAGAGCTCCGACTCGACCAGGCTCTCCGGAATGGCGGCACAGTTGATCTTGATGAACGGCATGCGTTGTTGCGCGCTGGAGGTGTGCACGGCGCGCGCGACCAGTTCCTTGCCGGTGCCGGTTTCGCCGGTGATCAACACGGTGCTCCGACTCGCGGAGACGAGCTCAATCCGGCGAATGACGTCGCCGATGAGACGACTCCGGCCCACGATGCCGTGGCGATGAACACACGGTCCGGCGTCCGCCGCACGGAATCCACCATCACCGTTTCTTCCTAGTTTCACAGCTCTCCTCAGTTCCTCGCGGCTCAATTCCGCGTCGTTCGCTCGATTCCTGACTGCTGCAATTCGTTGTCGAGCGCGCCGCGGAACGCCTGACGGGCGCGGGACAGGCTCGACATGACGGTTCCCATCGGGATGTTCATCACCTCGGCGATCTCCCGGTAGGAAAGACCCTCCATTTCGCGCAGCACGAGCAGCTCGCGAAAGCGATCGGGCACGTTCTCCATCGCCCGCTTGATCAGCAGGAGGTCATCGCCCTGAAGCGCCAGCGTTTCAGGATTGCGCGCCGATCGATCGAAGTGCCGCTCTTCGTCGAACGACTCGCTAGCTTCCTGTTCTCCATGCCGGCGCCAGCTGCGACACGTATTCCGAACGACACTGAGGAACCACGCCCGCCCGTTTCCGCCGGTAAAAGTCCGAAAGTAACGGAGCGCACGCAGCGATGCCTCCTGCACGACGTCGTCGGCATCGTCCTCATTTCGCATCAGCCAGCGCGCCAGCCGGTAGGCGGCGTCGAGATGCGGCACGATGACCTCGTCAAAACTCTCCGTCGCCGCCGATGCCGTCGCGCCTGGACCGGATCCGTCATTCATGCAGCACTCCAAGAATCTGCTGGAGTCCCTGCTCGAGCGTTGGATACGAGAAGCGAAACCCGATCCCGCGCAGACGGATATTCGAAAACGTCGCGTCGCTCTGGATGTGGTCGGCGAGGACCGGACCGATGACGAGCCGGGCGGCCGCCGGAGGCATCCGGCACACGCGCAGCGGACGGTTCGCGAGACGCGCGAACGTCTCCGCCAGCTCGTTCATCCGGACTGGATCGCTGTTGACCACGAAATACCGGCCACCCGCTTCGCCGTGTTCGGCGAGATGTACCAGCGCGCGAGCGCAGTCGCGGACGTGGATCGGCGAGACCCACGGCCCGGTCTTTCCAAACTGCAGCACCCGGTGCCCCGTCATCACCGGCTCGATGACGAATCTGCGGAACCACGAGGCGTTCCCGTACACCCAGCCGGGAAGAGCGGTGACGATCGGCAGCCCGGTGCACCAGGTATCCCTCGAGGCGATCGAGGGCCGGCGTGAGGCAGCGTCCCCAAGCCGAAGGTCGAGGGAGTTCGTCCTCCGTAATGGGACGACGGCCGACCGCGCCGTAACAGCTGGCATCCGCGACGTACACAATCCGGCGCGTCGAACCTGCGGCGAGTGCGTCCAGCAGGTTCGCGTCCATCAGTACGCGCGCGCGGGTAATGGCTTCCGCACGCCCTCGCGTCATTCGTGAGCCGAACGCGAGATGCGGCGGCAGATGGAACACCCAGTCAGCCGCCGCCTCGTCTTGCCACTTACCCGGCTCGAGCAAGTCGCCGATGACCGGCATGGCTCCGGCACGACGAACGCGAGCGGCCGCCTCGTTAGACCGCGCAAGGCCGAACACTTCGTGGCCACGCGCCACCAGCAGCTTGACCAACTCCGAGCCGATGAATCCGGCAGCCCCGGTGACAAACGCGGTCACCCCTGCGTTGGCTGTCATGTGGCCAGTCTGGAATGGCAGCGACCCGGCCGCCACCCACAGCGCCCGTACGGAACCCGTACAAGAGTTCGCACGGTCGGGTCGCCTCGCTCGCTCCCTTGACGGGACCCCTCCCTACCGTCGATCCGCCTACTTCGTTCGGCGGCGGACGAACGCGAATTCGGAAACGTCGCCACTCCTCTTCGTCGACTCGACATCGCCAAGGGTTCTCAAGAGCCGTCGTATCGCGACGTTGTCCGAATGAACGTTGGCGATGAACCGATGGAATCCCCGGGCTTCCGCAGCCTGCAGTAACCTGGCGGCGAGCTCGGTGCCGAGGCGTTGCCGCTGCCAGTCGTCTCGAACGACGATCGCCACTTCGACGTTGCCTTCGTCGGTCGCTCCAAAACTCGCCAGCCCCACGATCTCTCTGCCGTTCTCGTTGTCGTGCTCTGCGACGAGCGCCAGCTGCCGACGGTAGTCGACGCAAGCCAGCATGCGCACCATATAGTCGGGCAGCCTCGGCATCTGTGAAAGGAATCGGAGAAACCGCGTCCGAGGGCTGAGGTGGTCGTAGAGTTCGCGGACCGTGTCCTCTTCGCACCGTCGGAGGGGACGGATACGAAGAAGCCGGTGGTTGGGGAGGACGATGTGGTCTTCAAGGTCACTGGGGTACGCGGTTGGCTCAGTTGGTGGCATCCGGCACTCAGGTCTCGACAGGACGGTTACGCGCGCCCACTGTCACGACGTGCCTCAGGCGCAGCCAAAAGGAGTGCGTCGATCGCAGATCTCAGTGCGGCCGACAGCGTCTCGTCACCGACGATGCCGTTCGAATCCAGCGTTCTGCCATCGAGCGGCACCGTGATCGACGCCGCGACAATCACCCGTGCCGACATGACGGTCAGCGTTTCTCTGAGTGACGTCCACGCATGTGTGGCCCGCGCTGATGCGTTGATCACGGCGATCGGCTTGTCGAGCAGTTCACCACTGCCGACGACCCAATCCAGCGCGTTCTTCAACACGCCGGGCACGCCGTGAGCGTATTCCGGACTCGAGATCAGAACCGCGTCGCAGGCCCGCAGTTGGGCACGAAACCTGGTGACCGCGGCCGGCGCGCAATCGCTGTCGAGATCAGGATTGAAGGGAGGCAACTCCGCGAGCTCCCTGTAGATCGACACGCCGACGGCCTCCGGAGCCAGTCGAGCCGCAGCTCCGACGAGTGCCGTGTTCGAGGAGCTGCGCCGAAGACTTCCTGAGATCGCAAGGACGCGGATAGACCACTTGTTGTCCACGCCGATCCAAACTGGGAGAGGCCTCGAAATATTCCATGGCACATCGTGCGGTCGAGCCGGAATAGACACGCAGGGGATCGACTTCTCAATGCGGCAACCTCCGCGCTGCGCGTGAACCGGAATAAACGGGTGCCATGAAGATCTCCATTTTGCCGATCGAGGAGATCGGTGTCGTGACGCGTACGAAATTCGCCAGGGTCGTCTTCATCGGTGCCGGCGTCTGGGGCACCGCCGTGCTGACGCCGCTTTACTGGCTCGTTGACCTGACGGGACGTGTCTACAGTCCGCCGGCAGACTATCCGCACTTCTTTTACGGCTTCTTTTCGGTCGCGATGGCGTGGCAGATCGCCTTTCTCGTCATTGGGTCGAATCCAGCGCGCTTCTGGCCGCTGATGATCCCGTGCGTGGTCGAGAAGCTCGGCTACGTCTCGACCGTGGCTGTCCTCTATGTCCAGGCGCGCATTCCGACGGTCGATGCGCAGACCGCGCTGCCGGATTCGCTGATCGGCTTCCTCTTCATCGTCGCGTTGGTGAAGATGCGCGCGGCAGAGCGGCACGCCGAGTGGCATCAGGCACTCCGCTGCCGAGGCCGCGCGTTGGAGACGAATCGATGAACATGCTCGGTATTCGGGGCGACGTTGTCATCGTCGACTGACCCAGGCAATCGGCGAGTCGCCGGTGTGACACGCCTGGGACGAAACCCAGAAGGACCACACCGGTTCTCTCGACCGCTCTATCGCGACGGGTGTCTTCCCGTCATCGCTCCGACGCGCCGACCACGGACCAGCGGACGGCGTTTCTGCGCGTCGTCTGGTCGGCAAATGTCAGGACGACCTGCAGCACGTGGTCGCCCTCGGTCAACCCCCGCGGGATCTGGCAATTGAACGTGGTCCCGCCGCGCTTGAGCGCGCCCGGAGTGAAACACGCACTCAGGCTCGCGGTGGCGTCGAGGCCATCGAAAGTGAGCCCGGCAGCGATCAGCGGCGTCGCAGCGGGATCGACACCGATCACGAGATCGAAGCCGCCGTTCTGGAAGATGGTCCCCGACGCGGGCGAGATGACGAGGCCGTCGGTGGACACGGGCTCGCCGTAGATGAAGTCGTCCATCGCAACCAGATCCAGGTTGCCTGACTCATCCGGTCCGGGCGCCGCATTGCCGCTGACGATGCGGACGCGGCCAACGATCTCTCCCTTGTCAAAAGAGACTCCGAGGAACGACTGGGTCTCATTGCCAGTGGCTGACGGCACCGCTCGCTCGAAAAGCAAGGCGCCGTCTGGGGCGAAGAACTGCAGGCGCGTGCTGCTCGCCGAGTCGACATCGGTGAACACGGCGCCGAAGCCGGTGACGCCCGCGCGCACGGCAATGCTGCCCGGCACGTTGAAGAGGACGTCCATGACGTTGGTGTTGAGCGCGATGAAGAGCCGGGGCGTACTGAATGGGGCAAACAGCCCGATGTAGGACGCGTTGATGTCGCCGAATTCAACCGACGGCGCACCGCTCGTTTCAAACCCGGTCCCCGACGTGACGAACGTCGCGCCGCGCGCGGCGAACCGCGTCAGCGGACTCGGATCGAAGGTGGGCGGAGCGGCCGCACCGCCGCCGTCCCAGTTGATTTCGCGACGACCACCCGGCTGTGAACCGACGGCCACGCCGTTGTTGGGGCCGAGGTCAGCCCTGAATTGATCGACGGCGGCCTGAATCGACGCCACCGTCGGCCCTGACGCCTCTCGCACGACCGGGCCGGCCCACGCCGTGCCGCCGCTCGTCACATAAAGTAAGCCCGCTATGACTCCCACGTAACGCATGACTTCTCCTTCTACTGCTCAGTAGCAATCTGAAACGGCGCGGCACGTCGATCGTCCGAAGCCTCGCGAGCCGTGCCCCGAGGCGTCGATCGTCGGACGTGCGCTCCACGCGTTCCTGTAATCACGGAGTCGGCGGGAATATTCCACGGTGAAGCCGCCGACGAGGCGAGGAGTAAAATTGACAGTTCATGACACGCGGCGCTCCGACGTCATTTGGCGCCCAACTCAAGACCCTTCGCGAAGCGGCGGGCTTCACGCAGGAGGAGCTCGCGACGATTGCCGGCTTGTCAGTCCATGCCGTGAGCGCGCTCGAGCGAGGGCAACGGCGCCGGCCCCATGTCGAGACGGTGCGCGCGCTGTCCGCGGCGCTCGACCTGACTGGGGCGACCCGTGACGCGCTGGTCATGAGCGCGCGGACGCCTGCGCACGGCACTGGCGCGGACGACCTGGGTGACGCCGCGCTGCCAATTCCCTTGACGCACCTCGTCGGCCGCGACGCCGACCTCCAGACGCTGCGGCACTGGCTCACCGACCCGATCGCACGTCTCGTGACGCTCACCGGCCCGGGAGGAGTGGGAAAAACCCGTCTGGCGCTGGAGCTCGCCCGTGCGATCGCGGATGAAGGGGCAACTCGCGTGCGATTCGTCCCGTTGGCCGCCCTTCGGGTTCCTGCATTCGTCGCCTCGGCGATCGCCGAGGCGCTCGGGCTGTCGGACGTGACTCCGCTCGACTTGCCCAAGCGCGCCCGCGTGGCGTGTGGCGATCAACACACGCTGCTGGTGCTCGACAACTTCGAGCAGGTGCTGGACGCCGCTCCCCTGGTCGCGGATCTCGTGAAGTCGGTCGCGTCGCTCCGACTCATGGTCACCAGCCGCGCTCCGCTTCGAGTGCGGGGAGAGCGGGAGTATTCGGTCGGGCCTCTCGAGCTGGATGCGGGTTCGGAGGCGATGTCGCCGGCCGATCTGGCGCGCGCGCCCGCCGTGCGCCTCTTCATCGAACGGGTTCGCGACGTCCAGCCTGACTTTCGCCTCACCGCCGCGAATGCTGGCACCGTCACCGCGATTTGCCGTCGCCTCGATGCCCTGCCGCTCGCGCTCCAGCTGGCCGCCCCGTGGATCAAGGTCATGACACTCGAGGGTCTGCTGCGCCGGCTCGAGCACGACGTGCTGCTCTCGACCATCGGGCCGCGCGATCTCCCCGAGCGCCAACAGACGATGAATGCGACCGTCGCCTGGAGTTATCAGCTGCTCGATCCTGCTGAACAGCGCGCCTTCCGCCACTTCGGCGCGTTGCCCGGCCTGTTTCCGATCGACGCCGCCGCCGAAGTTCTTGCCGGTCGTCAGCGCGCCCCAGCGGGGTTCGACGAAGCGCTCCGCGCGACGGCCAGCCTGATCGACAAGAGTCTTCTCGTGCGAGCCGAGGACTCGGCAGTGCCGACGAGTCAGCTATACCGCATGCTCGAAACCGTGCGCACGTATGCCCTTCTCGAACTCACCGCGGCGGGCGAGCGCGACGACGCCATGGAGGGGCTCGTGCGCTATTGCACTGCGGAGGCGTCGCTTGTTGCGGAAGGGCTGGTCGGCCGTGATCAGGGCGAATGGTTGGATCGCGTGCGTGACGATCTCGAGAGCTACCGCGCCGCGTTGACCTGGCTCATCGATCACGACCGCGCCGCCGAAGCATGCACCATCGCGTGGAGTCTGTTCTTCTTCTGGGGCATCCGTGGGTATGCGGCCGAGGGCATCCAGTGGTATGACCAGATCCTGAACCGGCCCTCACTACTGCCGGCCGTCGAATCGGTAGCGCTCCTCGGAACGGGAGCGATGCGGTACACGCGGGGAGAGCTCGACTACTCACGCACCGCGGTCACGCGCGCACTCGCGCTGGCCCACGAGACTGGCGACAAGGTGATGGTCGCGCGAGCCGAGAACATGTTGGGAGACATCGAATACTCGGTCGGCAACCTGGAAGCCGCGCATGAGCACTTCGCCCGCGGTGTCGAAGGATTCCGCGCGCTGGCACTCCCCTGGGCGCTCGGGAATTCGCTGACCGGGATGGCGACGGTCGTCCACGCAACGGGTGACCCCGCGCACGCCGAGCGCCTGCTCGATGAGGCCACATCGGTGCTTCGACACGCGGCGCCCTGGTTCTTGTCGTGGACACTGTGTCTTCGTGCCTTCCTTGCGGTGCGGCGCGGGAAGCCCGACGAGGCGATCGCCTTCGTCCGGGAGAGCCTCACGCTCATCCGCGCGCTCAAAGACAAGTTTGCATTCGTCTACGCGCTGGTCCCTCTTGCCGCCGCGGCGGTCCTCAAGGGAGACGACGCCTGGGCGGCGCAGATCCTGGGCGCCCGGGACGCCGTCACCGAACGCACAGGCGTCACGGTTGTCGACAAATCGGTGCTCGACCTCCGTGAACAAGCGGAACGCGAGGCGCGTGCCCGCCTCCACCCCAATCGGTGGGCGAGGGCTTATGCGGCCGGGCGCGTGATCTCGATCGATTCGCTGATCAAGGGCATCGACGACGCCTCGAGCAGCCGCGCCCGCATGTAAAGCGCGTGTGCGCCTTTCCTTCCAATCCTCCTGCGCCGCGAGTCGGCCGGGAATAATCAGCGGCCTCCGAAGATTAGGTGAGTTGTTGGACGCATGTTTACTCACTTGACCTCGGAGAAATCACATGTTGTTACTGCGTCTCGGCTTCGTTTCGGCGATCTTGGTGTTCGGCATTGCCTGCGGCGACTCTTCCTCGCCTCCTACTGACGCGCCGGTTCCGATTCCTACTTCACCGACAGCACCATCACCCACGCCGGCTGGCGCGCAGTCGGCGTCCGTCATGATTCCCGCGCGTGCCGAGTTTCTGGGGAACAGGGCCTTTGTGCCCGCCGAACTGAACGTCGCGGTTGGTACGGCGGTGACATGGACGAACACGGATTCCACCTCTCACACGTCAACGTCGGACGCTCCCGGGTGGAACTCGGGGATCTTCGGAGCAGGCCGCACCTTCTCGTTTACGTTCCAGACGCCCGGCACGTTTCCGTATCACTGCGACGTTCACCCCTCGATGGTTGGAACGGTGGTCGTTCGCTGATGTCATCGATTGCTGAAGCTGTGGCGCACGCCGCGCCGTCATTCACCGGTCAGCTGTTGTTGCCGACCGACCACCGCTACGACGATCGTCGCCGCGTTCACAACGGCCTGATCGACAAACGTCCGGCGGTGATCGCGAGTTGTCACGGCGTGGCCGATATCGTCGACGCCGTGCGACTGGCGCGCACGCTCGCGCTCGAGGTCTCGGTTCGTGGCGGGGGCCACAACGTCGCGGGCCGGGCGGCGATCGATCAGGGCGTGATGATCGATCTCTCGCCGATGAAGGGCATTCAGGTGAATGTCGGCGCGCGCACCGTTCGCGCGCAAGGCGGAGTCCTCTGGAGGGAGCTCAACCGCGAGACCCAGCTGCACGGGCTCGCGACAACCGGTGGCATCGTCAGCAGCACCGGAATTGCCGGCCTGACGCTTGGCGGCGGCCTCGGATGGTTGATGCCCAAGTATGGCCTGGCGCTCGACAACCTGCTGTCCGCAGAGATGGTGCTTGCGGACGGCAGCGTCGTTCGCGCGAGCACCGGGGAGAATCCGGATCTGTTCTGGGCGATTCGCGGCGGCGGCGGCAACTTCGGGATCGCCGCGTCGCTCGAGTATGGGTTGCACGCGGTCGGGCCGCTGGTCACCGGTGGCGTCGTGGTCCATCCCTTCTCCCGATCGCTCGACGCACTCCGCTTCTTTCGCGACACCTGCGCCTCGCTGCCGGACGAAGTGATGCTGATCGCAGGTCTACAGACCGCGCCCGATGGCGCGAAGGTGGTCGGCATTCTCGGCAGCCATTGCGGCGCGCTCGAGCAGGGTGAGGCCGCGTTTCGACCACTGAAAGCGTTCGGTCCGCCGGTGATGGATGCGATGGGGCCGATGCCGTATTCGGCGCTCAACGGGATGCTCGATCCCGCCTTCCCGAAGGCCGCGCACAACTACTGGAAAGCGCAGGTCCTGGCCGACCTGAGCGACGCGGCGATTCGCACGCTGATTGCGGGCTTTCGCGACTGCCCATCGCCGATGAGCCACATCGTCATCGAGCACCTTCACGGCGAGGCGAGCCGTATCCCGCTGTCGTCAACGGCGTGCGGGATGCGCGTGACCGGCTTCAATGTCGTGATCGCGGCGCAATGGCTCGGGGCCGAGGAGACCGAGAGAAACGTCAACTGGGCCAGAGAGGTGTTTGCGGCGCTCACGCCGTACCTGGCGCCGACACGGTATGTCAATTACCTCGAAGACGATGCCCCCGACGCCGCAGCGGTCGCCTACGGTCCGAACCTTCCACGGCTGCGAGCAATCAAAGCCAAGTACGACCCCGCGAATTTCTTCAAGCACAACGTCAATATTCTTCCGCAGTAAGACCAACTGCGTTCGCCTCGGAAAGGTCTCTTACATGAATACTCGTGTCGCTCTCATCATCCCGTTTGCTGCTCTCCTGGTCGCGTGCGGCCGCAGGTACTGCTACGGACAGGGCTCTGACACCGGTTGGCCCGTCGGCTGTCGTCGCTGATCCCAGCGGTGTTTCGACGGGCGCCGTTCAAACGATGCAAGGCCGGCCGGACGTGATTGTCAACATGCTTGATGCCTGCGATCCCGACACATTCAACGCTCCGCCGCTCGAGCCAGGTACCTGCGTTCGCGCCGGCGGTGTGACGTTCCCCCAGTTCATCGCCGAACTGACGCGGCTCGGGTTCATCGGGCCATGGCGCTTTTCCCCGTCAACCTCCAATGTGGAAGTCGGGCAGACCTTCGTGGCAATCAACCACGGCGGCGAAGTGCACACCTTTACTGAGGTCACGGCGTTCGGTGGCGGCCGCGTTCCGCCGCTCAACGAACTCGCCGGCGTTCCAAACGTCGCTCCGGAATGTGCCGCCCTCGAACCCGGTGACGATGATTTCGTTCCAGCAGGAGGAACGTTCCGCGAAGCAATCGATCGCACCGGCGACCTGAAATTCCAGTGCTGCATTCACCCGTGGATGCGGCTGGAAGCCTCGAGCCGGTGATCGGAGGACGCCTTGAGAGCAGTCGTGGCGTTCCTGGTCGCCGCGAGCACGTGCGGCGCCGCCGGAATCCGCGCCGATCACGACCAGTCATTCGTCGTCGGCGTCCACCTCCAGATCGATCAGTCGATTGCGTCCGGCGTCTTGCTGGCTGCGCTCGAGGGCGAGACCGAAAGCCTCTGGAAACCCTATGGCGTTCATCTTCATTGGACGGCCGGGCGAACCGCGGAGGCACCATCCGACCTGTCACTGGACGCGATTCTCGAGCGGTCAATCGACTCCTCTTTGCGCGGGTCGAAGTGGGGGGCAGCCCTTGGCCTGGCATTTCTCGAACAGGGTGCGGCGGAGCGTATGCAACCCATTCGGGTATTCTTCGATGCGACCGAGAGTGTGTTGGCGCTCCGACCGATCACCGGGGTTTCGGCCGTCCGGATCGTGCACGAGCGGGAGATGGCGCGGGCGCTCGGTCGAGTGCTCGCGCACGAAATCGGGCACGTCCTTCTCGGCGCTCCTGAGCACGACGGGGCAGGCTTGATGCGAGCGGTCTTCCGACCTTTCGAGCTCGCCGACTCGAATCGCGCGCCTTTCCGCCTGACAGAGATGAGTGTCGCCAGACTCGACCATCGCTTGCGAATGCTGAGGGGCATCGCGCCGTAACCGATGCCTCGAGCCCCTGAGTTCGAGGTTTCAAAGTTTCGGAGTTTCAAAGTTGCTTGGTTTCGAGGTTGAACCTCGAAACCTCGAAACCTCGTAACCTCGTAACCCCGAACCTCGAAACCCAGGAACTCCGAAACCCTGAAACTCAGAAACCTCGCTTCTACCAGTTAAACCGCAGCGCCAACTGCCCCAGTCGCCCACCCGGATCGTAGGTGTTGTCCAGATCGCGATACGCCGAGTCGGTCTGGAAGATGCCCGCGCCGGCGCCCGGCGTGCGCGAGGGATCGCTCACCGTGAAGTTGACGTTGTCGAACACGTTGAGGACGTCGGCACGGAACTCGAGGCTCTTGGTCCCGCCGAGCGGGATCTTCTTCGTCAGACCGATGTCGAAGCGCGTGAACCACGGCGTCAGGAGCACGACCGCTCGCTCCGCACAGTCGCCGGCCTTGAGCTGGATGCAGTCGGCGCTGTTGGCCGGCGCGAAGTAGCGGCCCTGCGGCGCGCCGAGATCGCTGTAGCCGCTCGGGTTCGTCGTGCTCACGCTGAATGCCCGCCGCGTATTCAGAATCACATCGTCGGGGAACGCGAAGACGATCGTCTGGCCGGTGAGCGGATCCGCCCGAGCTTCCCATCGGTAGAGCTTCTGCGCTTCCGATTTCGTCATGCCAACAAGTCGCACGTTGCCGAAGTTCGTCGTCCGCTGCTGGAAGCGGCCGGCGCCATTGAACTGCCAGCCGGCAACGATCGCGTTCAGCACGCCCGGCAGGCTGCGGCCGTAGCGTTCGTTGCGGCCGACCGGCACGGTCCAGTCCCACTGCGCCTTGATGGCGTGACGGATGCTCGCGTTGGTCGGGCTCGAGGCTCGCCCGAAGTGGAAGCCCAGGAACTCCGATCCTTCCTCGAGCGCGTCCTGGTAACTCCCGTTGAGCGACAACCCGTGTGACAGTCGCCGCCGTACCTCGAGCTGCATGGCGTGATAGGTGCTGAAGGCGCCGCTGTCGCGGACGTTGACCTGGTTGGCCTGCGGATTGACGACGAAGAAGTTCGCGGCCAGACCCGCGGCGATGGCGTTGTTGCGGAACGTCAGGTTGTTGTCGAGGTCTCCGACAGCGTTGGCGTTGGCATTGGCCGCGGTGGATGTCGCACTGCTCACGAAATTCGGATTGGGATTGGTATGAACGAGGCGCGATGCCAGCGTGGTGTTGGTCCACGTCTGGGCGCCGCCGGTGTAGGCGCCGGGGTTGTCGGCGTCGCGCCGGCCATTCAAGTAGGCCAGATAAATCGGCAGCGGACTGGTGCCCGACCCCGGCCCGAAGTACGCGAACGATCCGCTTCGGGCGCCTCCCACGCGATTGTTGGCCTGCAGGTTCGCCATCGCCATCTTGAACTCGTCGAGGAACCCGTTCTCCATGACGTTGCGTTCGTTGTAGTTGAGCGTCGACCACTGATTGACGCCGCGCGTCCCGACGTAGCGGATCTCGAGCGCCATGTCCTGGGTCAGGGCACGCTGGAGGCCCACCGTCCACGACCGCGCGGACGCGACTTCGATGTCGGGGTGGAACGCGTTGATGCTGTCGGCGCGATTCGGTCGGATCGGAATGGGAAACGTCGGCGTTGTCGGGAACGGCGCGGAGTAGAGGCGATTCGTCTCGCGCAACAACACCGGCCAGCTTTCACCCGGTCCGACCAGGCCGGTGCTGGCGTTACGGGTCAGGCTCAGCGTGCTTCCCGGATTCGGACCGTAGATGCCGGTGAACCCTCCCAGCCCTTGCCGCTCGAACGCTTCTGAATATCCGCCGCGAAGCGTGGCCTGCTGGGGATCGCCGAGCAGCATCCGCAGCCATCCGGTTTCGACATCGGGCCGCCAGGCCACGCCGATGTTCGGCGCGATGTTGTTCCAGTCGGTTTCGTAGCCGCGCGTGCCGGTCGTGAACTGGGCGAACTCGGGGGACTTGCCGCCGCCGGATCCCGGGGCGTAGAAGTTACACGCGTCATAGATGCCGCCGCTGCCCAGCCCCGAAACGCCGCACACGTCGGCGAGGCTTGCCGTGGTCATCGTGTCGTTCGACGGCGAGAACGGCATCTGGACGTCCCAGCGAACGCCCGCATTCAGCGTCAAGGTCGGCGTCAGGCGCCAGGAATCCTGCGCGAAGGCGGAGAAGATATCGAGCTTGCCCTCACGCCGCCGGCGCCCGAAGTTCACGTAGGTGTTCGTTTCCGGGTCGAGGGCGGCCAACCCGGTGACCGCGATGACGCGGCCGGTGAGGAGCGCGTAGAGCTCGCGGGCGTCGGTCAGCTGCGCGCCGGACGCACCCTGGAAGTTGGTGGTATTGAAGAGCACGGCCGCGGGATCGTTGGTGGCGTCGAAGCCGATGTCGATGCCCGTGGTCAGCTGCTGCGAGTCTTCCCACGCTCGACCGAGGAACGCGCCGCCGCCGAGCGTGATGCTGTGCTTGCCCTTCTGCCAGTTCAGCGTCTCGTCGAGCGTGTACTGGTAGCCGCTGCGTGACGACAGCGTATTCGTGATGTGCCAGTCCGTCAGACCCAGCCCTCCCTGGTCCAGGTTGAGCGCGTAGCCACTGGTGTCCTCGAAGGTCGAGACGCTCGGCGCGTCGAGCTCGCCCCTGCCGAAGTACAACCGCTCGCCGCGCGTGACGCCGCCGCGCAGCTCGCTGACGAGGCTGTTGGTCACCGTCGAGCGCAGCGCAATGGAACGGGTCGGCCGGGTGGTCTTGACCTGGCGGTAGTTCGGCGACAGGGGAAACCGCCGGTCAGCGCCGTTGATGTGATCCTGTTTGCGCGACTCGAAGAAGTGGTTATAGGTGCCGCTGAGCCGATGCTTGTCGTTGAGGTTGTAGTCGATGCGGACCGCCGGCTGCCGCTCGCCCTGATCGCCGGAATTGAGGAAGAAATAGCTCTGCAACGTCGGGTCACTGGCCGGACTCAAGACGCCGCTCGTCTGTGGCGACGCCTGAATCTGCTGGAGCGTGCGCATCACGAGCGGGTCGGTCGTCGCGATCTGACCGTTGGCGCGGGCGAGATCGAGCACGTTGACCTCTCGAACGGTCTGCTGTCCACCAACCGTCACGTTGTAGCGGAACACTCCGTCGAGCGCCCGCGGGTCCAGCACGGTGCGCGTCCGTGAGGCGTCGTTGGGGTTGCGCACTTCCTCGTAGTGGACGAAGAAGAACGCCTTGTTGCGGACGATCGGCCCGCCCTGCCGCGCCCCGAACTGATTCAGGCGGACGTCGCTGCGCGGCTGGCCGTTCCGTTCGTTGAACCAGTAGTTCGAATTCAGGCTCTTGTCGCGGAAGTACTCATACCCGCTGCCGGCGAAACGATTCGTCCCCGATCGCGTCACGAAGTTGATGGTGGCGCCGCCGTGTCCGCCGACTTCCGCACTGCCGACCGCGGTGGTGACGGTGACCGCTTCGACCGCATCCTGCCGCGGCCGGACAGGTGAGAAGAAGCCGTCGCCGTTCTTGTTGAAGGTGTCGTTGTTGCTGATGCCGTCGAGCGTGAGGTTGATGTACGACTCGGGCAAGCCGTTGATCGTGGAGCCGCGCATGCCGCCAGGGGTGTTGATGCCCACCATGAACGTGACGGCGTTGAGGGCGTTCCGTGTCGGCGTCGGGATGAGCGCGATCTGATCGACGTTCAGCGTCGCCGTCACCGCCGGCGTCAGCGTGTTGATCAGTTCCGCGCTCGCGCCGCTGACCGTGATGGTCTCGGCCAACTCGCCCACGTCGAGCGTCGCATTGAGCGTCGTCGGAATCCCCAGCTGCACGCGGACATCGTTGATGACCGAGGTCCGGAATCCCTGCAGCGTGACGGTCACCGTGTAGAGGCCTGCCGACAGCGCCGGGACCGAGTAGGCGCCGCTGGCGTTGGCGACGGCCTCGTATTTCGTCCCCGTCGCATTGCTGGTGATCACAACGGTGGCGCCTGGCAGCACGCCGCCGCCAGAGTCGGCGACGACGCCGGTAATTGAAGAGGTCGCGCCGCCCTGGGCGTTCGCGCTCGTCGAGGAAAGAGCAACCAACAACAACGCCAACGTCAGCGAGGGGAGCTTCATGGACCGTCCTCCTGTCAAGCGCAGCTGCGCCAAGAGCGATGTTGGGGGCGGGCCTAAATCTACGTGGGCGCAGTTACGTGGTCAACGGGAGAGACACGAATGGTGGGACCAAGACGGATGAGGTAGAGCTTCAGGTACAAAAGAAAGGCGGCCGCATTGCAGCGGCCGCTCTCGTGTTCTCCAGTGCGCGGTGCGTGCGAGTCCTGCTGCTGCGCGGTTGTCGTGGGCGCTGCCATGACCTTCTTGAAGGCGGTCATGAAGCGCTCCATCTCTTCCGCGGTGCCGACCGAGACGCGCAGGTGCTGGGTCATCGGCGGGAACGGCCGGCCGACGAGCACGCCTTCTTCGCGGAACGCCTGAATCACCGGCTGCACTTCGCGGCGAAGCCCGACCATGAAGAAGTTCGCTTGCGACGGGATCACGTCGTAGCCGAGCGCCTTCAGATCGGCCGCGGTCTTCTCGCGCAGCTGAATCGTCTTGCGCTTCACGCTCTCCATCGCCGCCTTGTCCTTGAGCGTGGCGGTCGCGCCGTAGCGCGCGAGGACGTTGACGCTGCCGGTCGAGAACGGCCGCATCTTCGCGAGGAGCTCAGGCGTCGACACCGCGTAGCCGATGCGCATCGCCGCCATGCCGGCAATCTTCGAGAACGTGCGCGCGACGATGACCGGGCGGCCTTCGTTCACGTACGGCATCGCCGTCGCGTAATTCGGGTCGTCGACGTAGTGGTGATAGGCCTCGTCGATGAGCACCGGCATCCCCGGCGGCAGGCCGTCGAGGAGCTGCTTGATCTCGTTCTTCGTCACGATCACGCCGGTCGGGTTGTTCGGGTTGACGACGTAGACGAAGCCGATCTCGCTCGCGTGCTTCTTGGCGAGATCCAGGAACATCCCCATGTCCTGGCGGTAGTCCTTGGTCAGCGGGAAGGTGATCGCTTCTGACTTCAGGCTGGTGGCGTGGCCGTAGACCGAGTTGTACGACGGGGTGACGCCGAGGACCTTCTTGCCGTCCTTCAGGAACGTCACGCCGACGACGTTGAGGATCTCGCCGGAGCCGGCGCCGTACATGATGTTCTCGGGCTTGACGCCGTCGTACTCCGCGATCGCCTGGCTGATACCGGGGTCGGGATAGCCGTAGCGTCCGGCGTACTTCCACGCGCCGTCCATCGCCTTCATGACCGAGTCGGGGATGCCCCAGTTGTTCTCGTTGTTGGCGAGCTTGGCCAGCGCGTCGTACTGCGCGGGCGTCTGAGCACCGCGGCCCGCGCCGGCGGCCCGTCCCTGTCCGGCGGCCCGGCCCTGGGCAAACACATCGAGATTCGGTCCGGTGCTGACGTACCCGAGCGTGGCGGCCAGGCCCCCTACGAACTTGCGGCGGGAAACGGGCTTCGTGTCTGACATGACTCCTCCGGATGCACCTCGCGCGAACGCCCGGCGAGGACCTCAGCTGCCCCGTGCGCGCCAACGACAGCGCGCCGGGCGGCCCCGATGTTGGTGAGCCGATCCGGCATTTTACTGCGCGGATTCAGCGATCTCCATCAGATTAGCTGATGGGATTGATTGCGCAGATTTCGCAGAGTGGGTTATCCGCAGATTGCGCGGATTACGCAGATTTCAAAGGCTTTGGATCTTGGCGAATAGATTCGGCACGTGCGCTCGGTTGGGCGCTTTCCAGCCGCCGACATTCCGAGGCTCGTCTCAATACTTCGAAGCGCCCCGGTGTTGGTTGCGGCCCATCATGTGGCCAAGATCCAAACCTTAATCTCGTAATCCGCGTAATCTGCGGATGAATAACCGCGTAATCTGCGGATAACCCACTCCGCGAAATCCAGATAAATCCGCGCAATCCCCCTACGGGACGATACGGAAGGGGACCAGCTGCTCGCGTGTCCTTGTCCGCAGTCTGGGCGCGTACCTTCAGGATGTAGACCGCTGGCGCGAGACTCTGCAGCGGGAGCTCGAAGCGGGCCTTGTTACTCGCGGCGGCTGGCACGGACAGGGTCACGAGCAGGTCGCCCCTTTGATTGAGCAGCTCCGCCACCAGTTCGGGAGCAGGGCCGGTGGCGTAATACTCGAGCTCGACCAGCAGCCGATCGGACTTGCGCACCCGGCGCGTGGCCGCGGGGGCGAGGTCGGGCGCCGTCTGGAGGGCCCGCAGCTCGAAGGCCGATCGCGCCAGGAAGAAGCGCGGCGTCGCCAGCGCCAGTTCGCCGTTCAGCGCCGGAACGTTGACCTCGACCGGCCAGCGATCGAGCACGTCGCCGGCGGTATCGAACGACGTGAAGCGGAGAAGATTCTTGCCGGGCGCCAGCTGGAACCGCGCGGTTGCCGGCGTCGTGACCGCGTCCTTGCGCGGCACGGATTGCGCCGGACCGTCGACGGAGCCGTCGGCCTTCAGCGGTTCGACGTCGATTCGGGTTGCGGCGGTGTTCCCGACGCGCGCGGTCGGCTCCCAGGTCACGGCGACGTTGGTGCGCGCCTCGTCGCCGCGGGTGAAGCCGACCCAGATCTCGGCGGTGCGGCCGGTCCGCGGCTCGACCATGTTGGTGAGCGCAGTCCTGACCGCCGGCGCGAGCGGCTCGACGGTCGGCGCGTTGAGCTCTTCGCTGCGCGGCGCCCAATAACCGCGGCGCGCAACGACTCGAACGCGGGGCTTCTTCACTTCGACGTCGATCTTGTGGAACTTGCCGTCGGCCGACTCACGCGTAGGCGTGTAGCCGACAAGGTAGTAGGCGCTCGCGTCCTTGAACACGGTGTCGAGATACTCGGCGTGATCGTTGGTGTTGAAGATCGCGCGTCCGCCGGTTTCGTCGGAGAAGCGGCGGAGGACGAAGTTGCCGCCGAATTCGCTGCTGCCAAGCGGCCGCGGATCGAGCGTGTGAATCGTGACGTTGCCGCGGTTGGCGGATTCGACCACTTCTTCCATGCGCGGCCAGTTGACGCTGCGCAAACTGACCGGCGGCCCCTGGCTGACGAACAGGATCGATTTGCGGCCCTCGCGCAACCCACCGAGACGGGTGGCGATTGCGTTGAGCGCGTCGAGCGTGACGCCGCCGCGCAGCTCCCAGATGTTGCGCTGGGTCTGCTGTGCTTCCTCGGCGGCGCTGCGCACCGGGAACAGTTCGCCGCGCCGGCCCTCGAACTTCTGGACGATCTCCATCACCCGGTTGCGATCGCGCGTGAACTCGAGATGGCTCAGCGGCGTCAGCGGATCCATCACCGCGACGAGGTCGTACGGGCCGAGCTTGTCGACAAACGCCTTGAGCGTCCGGCGCAGCGGAATCATGACCTGCGGCGCCTTGTCGACGTGGTAGTCGTCGAGGAAGAGCACGAAGAGGCGGACGTCTTCTTTCGCGGCTTCGGCGGTGGCGTGCGCGGCCGAGCGAATCGCGATCGATTCCTTGAAATCGCCCGGCGCGTTGCCGCTCAGGCGAATGAACTGCACCGTCTCGACGGTCTGGAGGACGCCATCTTCTTTGACCACGAAGTCCGCGGCCTGCAGGTTCTCGAGCGGCTCGCCGTCGCGATCCATGACGGTGACGTCCACCCGGACCAGGTTGACCTTGGCGCGGAAGATGGGCTGTTCGGGCGGGTCGGCCGGTTTTTCGGTCGGCGGCGGCGACGGTTTCTGCGTGGCCGGCGGGGCCGGCTTGGGCTCCTGCGTCATCACCGCCGCGGACGCCAGGGCGCACGCAACCAGGACGAGCAGCAGGCGATGGGCACACGCACGCATGGGTCAGCTCGCAGTCATACCGGCAGGCAGATAGCCCATTATTGAACGGTTCCGAAGTTCCGGGGTTCCGAAGTTCCGAGGTTCGACACCTCGAACCCCGGAACCACGGAACCTCGGAACTCCGGAACCGCGCTCAGGCCACCGGCTCCGCCAGCGAGGCGACCTTGTCGCTATCCGTAAAGCCGAGAGACTCCGAATTCACGCAGAACCGCAGTCCCGTCGGCCGCGGGCCATCGTCGAACACATGGCCCAGGTGCGCGTCGCAGCGGGTGCAGAGGATTTCGACGCGGCGCATGCCATAGGCCCGGTCCTCTTCCGTCGAGACGTTTTCCTCCGCGACGGGCTTGAAGAAGCTTGGCCAGCCCGGTCCCCGAGTTGAACTTGCCATCGGAGCTGAAGAGCGGCAGGTTGCAGCAGATGCAGGTGTAGACGCCGCTGCGCTTGTTGTCGAGGAGCGTGCCGCAGAACGGCCGCTCGGTGCCTTTGCCGCGGGCAACCTCGAACTGCTCGCGCGTCAGCTGCTTCTGCCACTCGGCATCGGACTTCTCGACTCGATCCATCTCGATCGGGCCGATCAGGTTGCCGTGCGATCGAAGACCTTCACCTTTACCTTGGACATCAACATCTCCCAAGGCCAGGCTGAAGCCTGGCCCCACCGACGCCGCTTGTGGGGCTTGGCTTTAGCCAGGCCTGGCGATCGGATGGCTTAAAACAACCCCACGCGCCCTTTCACCGAATCAATCAGTTTTCCCGGGTTGTACCCCACGCCCTGCTTGAAGACGATATCGACCTTGCGGACGTCCGCAATCGTCGTGGACGGATCGCCGGTGACCACGACCAGGTCGGCTTGCTTGCCTGTAGCAATGGTTCCGATGGTCTTGTCGCGCCCGAGGTAACGGGCGCCGTTCAACGTGGCAATCTTGATCGCTTCGAGCGGCGTGAAGCCCGAGTCGACGAGCAGCTCGATCTGCCGCTGGTTGGCGAAGCCGGGAATGACGCCGCCCGGGCCGGTTGGGTCGGTGCCCGCGATGAGCAGTCC
The DNA here is from genome assembly GCA_963841895.1 of uncultured Acidobacteriota bacterium. GTDB lineage: Bacteria > Acidobacteriota > Vicinamibacteria > Vicinamibacterales > UBA2999 > JACCSI01. The sequence goes on along the minus strand of CAWJEO010000038.1, from coordinate 2,033 downwards.
TCCTGCGCGGGCGAAGGCCAGCTCGAGGGCCTGGCCCTTGGGGAACAGCTTGATGTTCGGCGATTCCTTGTTCTGTGCGACACGCGCGTAGGTGCGCTCGTAGTCCTCCTTCAATTGCGGCGTCAGCACGTCGAGCCCCGGCGGCAGCGGGCGGCCCGGCGTCGACACTTCGAAGACGGTGAGCGTCGAGGTAATCGCGACACCCTTGTCGATCAGCTTCTTGACCAGCGCCTTGAACGGTTCGCCGTTCTCGTCGAGCGCGGTGATCGTGTTGCGGCCTTCGCCCTGGCCCGGGCAGACATCGGGCTTCTTGCTGGCGACGAAATCGGTCGAGGCGAAGAATCCGTGCTCGAGATTGTCGATTCCGAGATCGGCGGCCTCGCCGTAGGTCACGGAGCACAGGTGGCCGGTCACCTTGATGTTCCGGGCGTGCGCCTCGCGAATCGTCGCTGCGAGCGCGGCCCGCGAGATCTGCATGTAGGCTTTCACCGACGTCGCACCCTGATCCGACCAGTAGGCGACGTGACGACGCGCGTCCTCGGGCGAGGTGACGGCGTTCATCTGCATGAACGTGTTGGGACCGTTGACGTAGGGCGCCGTCGCGTCGATCGCCGGCCCCGGCTTCTGGCCGCTCTCGATCAGGCGCTTGAGGGCGAGATCCATGTAGCCGTTCAGATTGCCGCCGGTCCGCATCGTGGTGACGCCGCCGGCCAGATACAGCCGCGTGAAGCTCTCGCCAAGCTGACCGTAGACGCCCGGTCCGGTTGGGTAGTAGGTGTGCTCGTGCACCATCACCAGCCCGGGGATGACGCTCGACCCCTTCAGGTCTACCTCGAACGCATCGTCAGGGATCTTGACTCGCGCCGCGTCGCCCACGTCAGCGATCAGTCCGTCGCGAATGACCAGCGTCTGTCGCTCGCGGGCGGGTGCGCCTGTGCCATCGATGACGCGAACGTTGGTGAGCGCCAGCACCGGGGGACTGAACTCGACGTATGCATGACCCCCTGGGCCAGCTTCGGGGCCTGCGCGAGCGACGAGGTGGCTGCGAGGAAGACGAGACGCGGGCAGCACGAAGCGGGCGCGGCGATGTAGTCATGCGCCCCGTCCTAACGTGGGATGTGCCGCGCCGAAAACCGCGTCAGTCGAGGGCCATCGCGCCGGTGTAGATCGCCATCCCGACAACGGCGTCGATGCCGAGGCGATCGAGCTCGCCGACCTCCTCACGCGTTGTGACGCCGCCGGCTGCGGTAACCCGCCGGGCGGTGGCGTCCTTCACCGCCTTGATGGCGTCCATGTCGGTGCCTTGCATCAGCCCTTCTCGGTCCACATGCGTGTAAAGGAACTCGCCGCAGTAGGGATCGAGCGCTTGCACGGCCTGGACGGCAGTCACCGGCAGCGCCGTGCGCCAGCCGTGAATGACGACGCGGCCGCCTTTCGCGTCGACGGCGGCGATCACGCGATCGAGCCCGACGGCGTCGCGGAGCGCCTCGGCGAAGTCGAACTTGATGACCGACCCGCCGTCGGCGACGCGGCGCATGTCGAAGAACGCCGACCCCGACGATGACCGCCTGCGCGCCGGCTTCGAGCAGGTCCTGGGCGCGGCCGACGGATCGAATGCCGCCGCCGACGCGGCACGGCAGCTTCGCTGCGACCTTACGCACCAGCGCGTCGTTGGTCCCGATGCCCATCGCGGCGTCGAGGTCGATCAGTTGAATCTTGGGAAACTTCGCGAAGCGCTCGATCCAGCCGTCGAGATCGTCGGACTCGATGGCCAGCTTCTCGCCCTGAACGAGCTGGACGACTTTCCCGCCTTTGAGATCAATCGAAGGAATCAGCATACGGAAGATGCTTGTGATCTGGTGATCTAATGATCTCGTGATCTAGTGATCTGGCGATCTCGCGAACAACGAATCTGCTGCTCTCGGATGTGGCGATTTCCTCCCAGATCACCAGATCACCAGATCACCAGATCATCAGATTACAAGAATCATCGTAACCTCACCGGGATCGGTACGAATGCAGGTAACGCTTTA
>CAWJEO010000037.1:0-127740 GCA_963841895.1 uncultured Acidobacteriota bacterium | reverse complement strand
CTGGCGGAACGGCGGCAGGCGTTCTTCTCGGCACGGTCGGATACATGTCGCCGGAGCAGGCGACCGGGGCGGTCGTGGACTACCGGTCCGATCAGTTTGCGCTCGGCATCATCCTCTACGAGTTGGCCACCGGAAGCCGCGCGTTCAGGCGCGAGTCCGCGCCGCAGACGCTGGCCGCAATCATCGAACACGAACTCGAGCGGACCGACACGCACAATCCGCAAGTGCCCGGTCAGCTCTCGCACGTCATCGCACGCTGCCTTGCGAAGAAGCCGGACGAGCGATACGAATCGACCCGCGATCTCGCGCGCGACCTGCGAGATCTGGTTCACGAGAGCACTGGCTCCCGTACCGCTGCCGCACCTATTCGGCGGAAGTCCATCGGGCGGCTGGTGCTTGCCGCGACGCTCGTCGCGCTCGTCGCCCTCGCGGCCTTCTGGACGCTGCGCTCGCGCGCCGGCGTCAGCTTCCTCCAGAGATGACGCTCGACGTGTCGTGGCCGTCCTGCCGTTCAGAGACCTCACCGGGGATCCGGCGCGTGCCTACTTTTCGGCCGGCGTGACCGATGAGATCCGCGGGACAGCTCTCCAAGCTCGGCGCGCTGCGGGTGCTGAGCCGAGGCGCTGTTCAACGGTACGGCGAGGCCAACGTGCAGGCCTGCGAGCAGATCTCGGAGCGGGCAGCGCCGTCGAAGGCAGCATCCGACTCGAGGGAGCGCGTGTCCGGGTGGCGGTCGAACTCGTCGATACCGAAACCGAGCAGACACTCTGGAGCGAACAGTACGACCGCGGGCTGGACGATGTGCTCTCGGTTCAACGTGATGTCGCGCTGCGCATCGCGGAGGCGCTGAAGGCGACCCTGACCCCGGCCGAACGAAAAACGTCGAGCGGCTGCCGACCGACGAATCCCGAGGCGTATCAGATCTACTTGCAATCCCTGGTGCTCGGCCTCGCGCGACCGCCAGCAGAATCTGCCGCGCGATCGAATTACTCCGGGACGCACTGAAACTCGATCCCGGCTTCGCGTTGGCGCAGGCCCGGATGGCCTACCGGACTTTTTTTCTCGCGTACTACGAAGATCCCAAGTATCTCGACCTCTCCATCGAACAGGCGGAGCGGGCAGTCGAAATGGACCCGACGCTGGCGCGCGCTCATCTGGCTCTTGCCAGCGGCTATGCGGTGAAGGGATGGGCGGCGAGGTCTCGGCAGGAATTTCTGAAAGCGCAGGAGCTCGAGCCCAGTGCTTCGGGTCCATCTCGAATATCGCCGTCCTCGAGTCCGAGATACTCGGCAGGCATGATGAGGGGCTCGCGTGGGCACGGCGGCTTCTCGATCTCCCTCCGCTCATCAGCGACAACGTCTACCACGTCACTTGGCCCCTGATGTTCCTCCGTGACGATGCCACCACGGAGCGTTGGTTGAAGGAGGGTGAAGCCCGGTTCCCGAATGCACCGCGGCTGCAGGGTCTCTGGTCGGGCTGGACTATCTGCGGGGCAACGAGGCCGCCGCGGTATCACGGGCGCGGAAGATGACTGGAGGAGCACCCCGGGTTCGAAGAAGGACTGATGGTGTTGGGCGAGTTGAGTTTTTTGACGGGCGCACCGGGTGCGGAAACACATATCGAGCGCCTGTTCCGCAACACCCCGGGTTTGACAACCTCGCCGCTGCTGAAACCGGAGACTCACCGGACGACCTACGCATACATGCTGATGAATCGCGGCGAGCGAGCCCGGGCGTCAGAACTTCTGGCCGAGTCCTCGAAACAGGCTCAGGCGGCATTGGCCGATGGCAACGAGGGCCAGCGGGTCCCGGTCGAGATCGCGGCCATTCATGCGGTGAAAGGCGACTCGGTCCAGGCGCTCGAGTGGCTCGAGCGTGGATTTACCGCCGGCTACAAAGATTACTCAACGCTCGGCCGCCACCCTATCTTTCGAGAGCCTTCGGCGCGAGTCGCGTTTCCAGGACCTCCTGAAGAAGATGCAGGCAGGCGGTCGCCACCATGCGCGATCGATCGACGGCCCTCGTCCGAGCTCCGAGCGTTGCCGTTCCCTGCAGTCCGCCAGCGCGCGCTGAGCTCTGCCAGATCTGTTCGGCGACCGCGACGTTGAGCGAGCCGCCTTGTCGCGTAGCGGTCTCACGCCGGCAGTCTGTCGACTGCCTCGGCGCAGTCGGATTCGTCGTCTTCAGACTCCACTGGCGATCTCGACGAGCGCGGCTTCGCTGATGCCCAGCCGATCGTAATTCCGGTAGAAGTCGTCGACGGCGCGCGTGTGGTGACCGGTCGCGATCATGTGTCTCGCGCAACTCTTTCACGCGCTCGAGCACGGTGGCCACGAGCGTTTCACTCACGGCTAGGCCCTGCGCGGCCAGGAGATCGGCGTGTTTTTGAGAGAACTGCCTCGACCGCCGCTGTCGCCGGAGTGCTTCCCGAAGACGAAACGGTGGGTCCCGCCGACGGTTTCCTCGCGAATGAACTGATAAATCGCGGGATGGACCAGAATCGCGGCGGTGTGAATGCCCGACTCGTGCGAGAACACGCCTTCGCCGACGATCGGCTCGTGCGGCTGCAGCGGCACACCTGACGCGCGTTCGATGGCATCGCGCAGCTCGTGGAGCCGCTCGTATTTGAATCGCGGCAGCGTGACGCCGTAGAGCTCCTTCAAGACCATCACGAATTGGTGAATCGACGTGTTGCCGGCGCGTTCGCCGATGCCGTTGGCCGTCAGGCTGGGGTGCGTCGCGCCGTGCATCACGGCGCGGACCGTATTGATCGCACCGAGGCCGAAATCGTTGTGGAAGTGCGCCGTCAGTTGGACGCGCCCCTGCCGCACGCCGAGCGCTTCGATGATTGGCGGAAAATAGTGGTCGACGCCTTCTGGTGTGAACACACCGCATGTGTCCGAGAAACAGAACCTCGTGCCGCCCGCCTCGATGCAGGCTTTCGCCCAGTCGATGGCGTACTGCAGATCGCCGCGGCTTGCGTCCTCGGCAGCGAACTCGATCCGCTCGATGCCGCGCGAACTGGCGTAGCGGATCGCATCCGTGATCAGGCGGATGTTCGCTTCGCGGTAGAACGCGACCGGCAGATCGAGCCATTCAGAGGCATCGCGGCCCTCGCGGGCGAGCAACGTACGTCCGAGCTTGTACTTCAGATGAAGGTCGGATGCCGTCGACAGGATCAGCACCGAGACGTCGCGCGGGCGACGGTCGGCTGCGGCCACGACGTCGAGCACGGCATCGACGTCGCCGGGAACGGCGCGGCACATTGCCAGCACGTCGAGATCGGCGCGGATGGTGCCTGCGGACTGCGCCTCCAGAATCAGCTGCAGCGCGACACGATCGCCCGCCGACACCACCGGAAACGCCACGTCGATGACGTCGATGCCGATGTCGCCGAGCAGCGTCGCCAGCGCGACTTTCTGCTCCGGCGAGAAGGCGACGCCGGGCATCTGCTCGCCGTCGCGCAGCGTGTCGTCGTACAGCATGATCGTCGCGGGGTCCGGGAACGCGAGATGCGACGTGTACGACTGCGGCCGATGGATCAAGGTGTCGAGCGGCTCGCGCAGCTCAATCATGGCGGTTTACACCCGGGCATGAGCCCGGCGGTCGTCGTGGTTCATGCCTCAGCACCGGTTCGGGCTCAAGGAGTCTTATCTCATCGTTCGTCTTGGAAGACCAGGACGCGCGTGACGAGTCAATCGCCACTTTGCCACGTTTACGTATTTGTGCGATTCTGAGCTTAGAGGGTGCCGGTGCAACTTCGATTCTTACTAAGCGAGAAGACATAGGCGCGGGAAGAGCAGTTCCAAGCTGTGCGTTGCGAAGCGTAACGACACCGGCCCATTCGGTGTGCTCAGCAACCGTTCGGCGCACAGTTCATTGAGCAGGCGCTGCGCCGTGCGCACCGGCAATCCCGTATGCGCGACGCTCCACCGCGCTCGATCTCACCCCTCACCAGCGTCTGCTCGAGCAAGGCGGATTTGGATGGCCGATTTCTACGTCACCCTGCCGGCCGCTCGCGGCGGTTCGCGCGCGGCCAGCACGACCTTGGTGACGGTCGATCCCCGGTCTCCTGCGACCTCGGCGATGGCGACAGCGGCTCCCGATTGGATCGTTTTGGACGGCACTCACGTGAAGCTGCGGGCCGAGCGCGCGGGAGCCGGTCGGGGCCGCGTGTATACGGTCACGAATCACCTGCACGAACGCGTTCGGTTCGGCTTCCGGCTCGTGACCGTTCCCAAGTCATCGCGCCCCGGGTGGATCAGGGCCGGCAATCTCTCCGGTCAGGATGGTGATGCGCCCCTGCAGGCCGGACGAGATCAGGACGCGACTTGTCGGCGGAGACGATGACGGCCTCGATGTCGGAGAGGCACCCATCCCAGGCCAAGTCTTGACCAAATTGGACCCTCACGGTCGCTCCACGTCGCGGACATCGTTCCAGTGGCCGGCGCCGAGCCTGAAAAAGAGTTGCATTGCTTCGGCGCCAGCGTAGACTGAGCGCGAACCGGCTCCTCCCGGGAGAGTCCGGTTCGACCTGCCACACGCTCGGTCCCGGGGTTGCCGATTGGCTGCGTCTGCAGCCCGATCGACGCGGTCGTCTCGGTCACCCATGGCAAGGAGGGAGACGTGGACACCAGCGGCAGCTTCACGGCCCAACGAGCGCCCTGCGGGCGCATCGTCGACGGCGAGCACTTCAAGATCGGGATACGGAGATCACCGTCACGCGGGAGACCGACTACGCGTGCGGCTGCCGGAGCATCGACCACGAGTACCACGACGGGACAGTCAGCCGAAAGGTGATCCGTCACGACGGCGTCGTGCTCGTCGACGAGATGCTCGCGGCCGAGTAGGAGTGGGGGCAGGGGAGCGTGCGTCCCAGTCATGACGTTGTGCTCGTCGGCGGAGGCGGTGCCGGCCTGCGAGCCGCGATCGCGATCGCGGAAGCCGATCCGCGCCTGAACGTCGCGGTCGTCTCCAAGGTGTACCCGATGCGGAGCCACACAGTGTCGGCCGAAGGCGGCGCGGCGGGTGTGATCCGGCGCGACGACAGCCTCGACGAGCACGCCTACGACACCATTTCGGGCGGCGACTGGCTCCCCGATCAGGACGCGGTCGAGGCGTTCGTGCACGAAGCGCCGGAGGAACTGCTCCGCCTCGAACACTGGGGCTGCCCGTGGAGCCGCGAAGTCGACGGCCGCATCGCCGTGCGTCCGTTCGGCGGTATGACGAAGATGCGGACGTGGTTTGCCGCGGACAAGACCGGCTTCCACATGCTGCACACGCTCTTCCAGACCTCGCTCAAATACACCTCCATTGCGCGGTACGACGAGTGGTTCGTCACCCGGCTCCTGGTCGAGGACGGCCGCGTGCACGGCGTGGTCGCGCTGGAGCTCATGTCGGGCAAGGTCGAGGCGATCACCGCGCGCGCCGTCATCCTGTGCACCGGCGGCTGCGGCCGGGTGTTTCCCTTCACGACGAATGCGAGCATCAAGACCGGCGACGGGATGGCGCTGGCCTATCGGGCCGGCGCGCCGCTCAAGGACATGGAGTTCGTCCAGTACCACCCGACGGGCCTGCCGTTCACCGGCATCCTGATCACCGAGGCAGCGCGTGCCGAAGGCGGATACCTGATCAATAAGGACGGCTACCGGTACCTCCAGGACTACAAGCTGGGGACGCCGCAGCCCAAGCCGGTGTTTCGCATCGATGGAGCTGGGACCTCGCGACCGCCTCTCGCAGGCGTTCATGAAAGAGCTGGACAAAGGGCGCACGATCGAGACGCCGCACGGGCCGGTGGTCCACCTCGACCTCCGGCATCTCGGTGAGAAGCTGATCGAAGCCAAGATCCCCTTCGTCCGCGAGCTGTGCCGCAAGTACCAGAACCTCGATCCGGTGACGGATCTCATTCCGGTCCGCCCGGTCGTGCACTACATGATGGGTGGCGTCCACACGGATATCAATGGTGCGACGCCGCTCGCCGGACTGTATGCGGCCGGCGAGGTCGCGTGCGTGAGCATCAACGGCGCCAACCGCCTGGGTTCGAACTCGCTGCCCGAGCTCCTGGTATTCGGGGCGCGGGCAGGTCGCGCCGCCGCCGAATTCGCGTCGCAAGCCGGCGACGTGCCCGCTGGGGTGGTGGCGCAGGCCGTCGACGAGCGGCGGCGGCTCGAGCGGGAGATCCTCCACAAGACCGGTGGACGCGAGCGGATCGCCGACCTCCGGCACGACATGCAGAGCACACTCGAGGACTGCGCCGGGATCTACCGCTCGGGGGCCGCACTGGCGGCAGGGGCAGATCGGCTGCGCCAACTCCAGGAGCGCGCCGCCGATCTGGCGATTGAGGATCGGAGCCGTACGTTCAATACGGAACGACTCGCGGCACTCGAGCTGACCTTCATGCTCGACGTGGCCGAGGGCATCGTGCACGCCGCGCTCGGCCGCACGGAGTCGCGCGGTGCGCACCAGCGGACCGATTTCCCGGCGCGCGACGACGACCGCTTTCTGGCGCATTCGATAATCTCGCGCCGGCCCGACGGCTCGTGCGCCGTCGAGTACGTGCCGGTGTGCATTACCCGCTGGCCTCCCGCCGAGCGGGTCTACGGGGAGGCAGCCGCTCATGGCGGACACCATAAAGCTGCAGGTGGCGCGATACCGTCCCGAGCAGGAGTCTGACGCGACCTTCGACGAATACGACGTACCGTGCCCGAAGGACTGGGTGGTGCTCGACGGGCTGAACCACGTCAAGGACTGCATCGACGGCACGCTCTCGTACCGCTGGTCCTGTCGCATGGGCATCTGCGGCAGTTGCGGCATGACGGTCAACGGCGAGCCGAAGCTGACCTGCGCCACCTTTCTCGCCGATTACGCGCCAGGGCCGTGCGAGTCGAGCCACTGCGCAACTTTCCGGTCATTCGCGACCTCGTCGTGGACATGGGCGACTTCATGCGCAAGCTGGTGCGCGTCAAGCCGTGGATCGTGCGCGCCGCGGAGAAGCCGCTGGTCGAAGGCGAGTATCTCCAGACGCCAGAGGAACTGGACGAGTACAAGTCGTTCAGCATGTGCATCAACTGCATGCTCTGCTATGCGGCTTGCCCGATCTACGGACTCGATCCGACGTTCATCGGTCCGGCAGCGATTGCCCTCGCGCAGCGCTATAACCACGATTCACGGGACGAGGGCGCCGCGGAACGGATGGCGATCCTGTCGCAGCACGCCGGGATCTGGGGGTGCACGTTCGTCGGCGAGTGCACGAAGGTGTGTCCCAAGAACGTCGACCCCGCAGGCGCTATCCAGCGATACAAGCTCAGCGCCGCGCTCGATTCGGTGAAGTCGTTTTTCCTGCCGAGGGGGGCGTGATGGACAATCCCGCCGCCGGCTACACCGACTACCATCCGCGCTGGCTGCGGCACCGTGTATCCACGTACTGGTGGCTGGGTCGCGGCTCGTACTTCAGGTTCATCCTGCGCGAGATCAGCAGCGTCTTCGTCGCGTGGTCCGTTGTGTACGTCCTCATGATCGTGGCGGCGGTCGACCGCGGGCCGGCGGCGTTCGACGAGCTCGTCGCGCTGGAGCCGGCAGCCGCTCGTGCTCGCGCTCAATGTCGTCAGCCTGCTGCTGGTGACGTTCCACGCGATCACCTGGTTCAACTTGGCGCCCCAAGCGATGGTCGTGCACGTCAGACACGCGAAGGTTCCGGGCCTGTGGATTGCGGCATCCAACTATGCCGCCTGGGCCGCGACGTCGGCTGCGATCGCCTGGCTCCTGCTGAAAGCCTGAGATGGTCAAGCGAACGGCTGAACCGCTGCTGTGGCTGCTCTTCAGCGCGGGCGGAGTGACCGCCGCGCTGGTCTTCCCGATCGTCCTGTTGTTGTTCGGCGTCGCGTTTCCGTTGGGATGGCTGCCGCCTCCCGGTCACGAGCGCATATCGGGCCTGGTGGGCCATCCGCTTACGCGCCTCGCGCTGTTCGCCGTCTGCGCCCTCTCGCTGGTCCATTGGGCGCACCGCTTCCGCTACACGCTGTACGACGGACTTCAGATCAAGCACCTCAACGAGGTCATCGCGATCGTCTGCTATGGCGGCGCGATCGCCGGCGCCATGGCCGCCGCGTACGTCCTCGCGATCGGTCTCTGACCGCCCACGGCGTCACAGCCGCGGTTCAGGATGGACTTTCGCCTGTGCTGAAATTCTGTGCAAGACGCCGCTGAAACGGCTCGGGCTCGACGTAGTCTGCACGCGGAGGGCTCGCCACATGGACGAATCAGCGCAGTGGGGCGGTACCGAACGGCGGAAGAGTCCGCGGCTCCGAAAGATCATCGACGACTTGCAAGCCGGCGTGCGCGAGAACCGCGAGGCCATCGCGTCGCTCTCGCGATCCGTGTTCCGCCTGGAGGAACAGATCGAAACGCGTCGCCGGCCCTCCAGCGCCCCGCGCTGAACGATCTCTGAACCGACCCCTCGCCGACTCCTGTTCAGTGCCCGGACAGGAGTCGTGATCGCACCCGTTCCTGGGAACTGGACGGGAAAGGTTCAGGATCGTCCCGGCCTCACGAATTCGGCACTCGTTACTTGAGCGGCGGCGTGCTCCTGGGCGGTTTGCGTACGTGCGCGCCCTGTTCGAACGCATACGCCAGCTTCAACAGGGTCGGCTCGCTCCACTCGGGACCCAGCAGCTCGATCCCGACCGGCACGCCTAGCGGAGCATTCGCCGTCGGCTCCGAGAATCCGCCCGGAAACGCCAGCGCCGGGAAGCCGGTGCTGTTCGACAACACCCCGTTGCGGTCGGTCTGATCCTCGCCCACAGGCACCACCAGCCGACGCTGGTGGGGATAGAGAATCGCGTCCAGTCCGTGCGCCGCAATCGACCGTCATCACCGCCTGCCGGAGCGCCGCGCGTCGGTCGAGCTGCCGCTGATACTCGGGCTTCTTCGTCCCGTCCGGCTCGCGCAGGTCCGCCTCGAACACGCTTCTGAGCGAGGGATGGAACTCGCCGCGCGTCATGAACTCGCTGAACGACCTGATGGCGCCTTGGGACCGAGACTGGCGAGATACCGATTGAAGGCCGGCTGGAATTCGAGCGTCATCAGGCTGAGATCGCGCGTCAGATCGTCCAGATTGGGAATCGACACACGAACGATGGTCGCGCCCATGGCCGTCATCTTCTCGACCACGCGATCCATGACCTGGTTGACCGGTGCGTGGATGGCCTGTTGTCCAAGGAAGTCGGTCAGTAAACCGATGCGCGCACCCTTCAACCCGCTCGCGTCCAGGCTGGCCCGGTAGCTCGCCGGGATATGTCCGGCGCTGAATGCCGTGATGGGATCGGCGGGGTCGTATCCCGCCATGACTTCGAGCATCCGCGCCGCGTCTTCGACGGTTCGCGTCATCGGCCCCACCTCGTCCTGCGTCGGGCTGAGCGGAATGATGCCGTCGCGGCTGATCAAACCGCGGGTCGGCCGCAGACCCACGCCACTCGTCGCCGACGCCGGCGACCGAATGGATTGCCCGGTGTCGCTGCCGGTGCCGAGGATGGCGAAGTTGGCGGCGATGGCCGCGCCCGTTCCGCCGCTCGACCCGCCTGCCGTACGGGTCAGATCGTACGGATTGCGCGTCTGCCCGCCGAGCGAGCTCACCGTCGTCCCCGCGCGGGCCAGTTCCGTCAGGTTGGCCTTGGCAATGACGATCGCGCCGGCCGCCCGCAACCGCTTGACGACGAAGGCGTCATCGGGCGGCTGTGACTGCGCGAGCGTCACTGAACCGCCCGTGGTGGGCATGTCGGCGGTGTCGTAGTTGTCTTTCAGGATGAGCGGAATGCAGTGCAGAGGCGGACGCGCAGCGCCGGCTCCGCGCCTCTTGTCCATCTCCGCGGCCACATCGAGCGCCTGCGGATTCACCCGGATGATGGCGTTGATGGCCGGCCCCTGCTTGTCTGTACGCCTCGATTCGCGCCAGATACCCGCGTACGAGATCGACACAGGTGATCTGACCGGCGGCCAATGCGGCGTCCGCGCCTGACACGGTGGCTTCTTCCAGCGCAAACGGCGATGACTGGGACACGGCGGTGAGCGTCACCAGATGGCTGGTCAGAGCCACAATCACCGCGGTACGCGTTGGCGCCACCGCTGAATTCTGCCGAAACTGACCTGTAGAGTCCAATCCACAGATTGCGCGGATTAGCCAATCCACAGATTACGCGGATACTCCAATCCGCAGATTACGCGGATTACGCAGATGTCAGTCACGAGGGAAAGGATGACGCCATGACCGCCGCGTCAACACCACGAGGTTCCAATCGGAGAACGAACCTCACGCTCGCTCAGGTCCGCCTCATCGACCTCAGCGTCGCGCCGTTGCTCTCGTTCCGAAGTGACGGCGATCGAGCACGCCAGAGGAGAAACGACACCCATGCCTCCGCCGCCGAGTTTGCGGAGCACTCGATAATGCGAGATGGTTTGGCCGATCACATCGTGAGCACGAGCTTGCCCGCCTTCACTTCGGTCGTACGAGCTCTCTGATCTGGTGCACCCAGTTGCGGACCAGGACGATCGAGGCGGACGAGTCCCGCGTACTAGCCTCGACCATGAGGAAGCGGCCGTCAGGCCCGACATCGAATGCACGTTGCGAACCTGGCTCGAACCCTCCTTCGAACAGCTGCCGAGGGGATTCCACTCGCATCGTGGGCGCAGCGGGCGCCACCTTCGCAGCCATCATTCTCGAGCCGTTGCGGTAGAACAGCTCACGTCCATCCGGCGACCAGACCGCATCGCGCCCACCGTCTGGCGAGACGCGATTCGGCGTGCCGGCGTCCAGGAACGACCGCACCCACACCTCCGGCTGCCCGGTCTGATCGGAGGTATACGCGACCCACTTGCCATCCGGCGACACTCGCGCTTCGGTTTCGTCAAATCGCGTCTGCAGCCAGTGACGCCACGTACGGCCTGTCATCTGGAAGAGCTCCAGATCCTGGCGCGTTTCACCTCGAGCTTGTGCGACGAGGACGAGGTCGGTCCCCGGCACCCAGGTCATTGGCACTTGCGCCTCGCCGTTGGTCGCCAGCGTTTCGGGCTCGAGCGAACTGCCGTCAGCGGCGACGGCGTTCAGATAGTTGGCGCGGCCGCGGGTGATGAACAGGAGGCGCTTGCTGTCCGGAGACCAGATCGGAAAAAGGTTGTGGTTGTCGAAGGTCAGCTTCAACGGTGGTCTGGAGGCGCCGGTGAGATCGTGGACCCAGACGTTTCCGGCCCCGCGACGGTCCAGTCGTGATCGCGAGATGCCCGCCGTCGGGAGAAAGCCGTGGATACCGCGGAAGCTCCAACGGCTGTTCGAGCGCACGTGTCTGCGTGCCTCGGTGATCGACCCAGAGGATGTGTCGCGGCCCGCGGCTCTGGCCGCCGGAGACATACACGACGGTCCCGTCGCCCGCGGCGACGACATTGGCGACGCCAGGCAACGGCTTGGTCGACACGTCTTCTTGAATCGGCACGGGTGAACCGGTCGCCTGCAATGTGGTCAGGTTGAACGGCATCGCCATCAAGCGCTGATCCTGTCGCGTACAGCAAATGTCCGGAAGGCGAGGTACTCCGCGCCGAACCCCGATTCGACGACGGTCGTCGCGTCCCCGCCGGCGAGCCGTCGCGCCGCGATGCGAGTCTGTCCGCCGCTCAGGGCGACGGTGTACAACACCGAGCGGCCATCCGGAAGAACCGTGGGGCGGAGGTAATCGCGCTCGCCCTTCGATGCGTCCGGCGCCGCGATGAGCTCCGGTTCGCCGCCAGCGGCCGCGACTCGAAACAATCCGAGTCCGCCGACCTGCGCGAAGACGATGGAGTCGTCTGGGGACCAGCTCGCGCCGCCGAACATGAACGAGATGCGACAGATCCTGATGCTCGATCCGCCGTCCACCGGAACTCGTCTCAGCTCGTCGAGCGTCGCATAACCAACTTGCCGGGCGTCGGGTGAGAAGAACGGATCTCTGCCGCGGTCGGTGCCCGCGATCACCGTGCCATCCAACCGGTCGATCGACCGCACGACCAGTTGATAGTCGGGCGACGATCCCGTCGTGTACACGACGCGCGATCCGTCGGGAGAAATCGCAATGTTCCTGCCGGGAGCTTCGGTCGACGGGGGCGCCGCATCCGAGGTCAGCGCGAACCGTTCGACACGTGGCGCCGGCGTCGCGCCACGCTGCCACGACAGCAGGATCGCGGCGGACACTCCCCCCACGGCGAGACCAACCATCGCGGCGATGACGATCCACCAGCGGTGGGATCGTGCCGCGACGTTCCCGGCGTTGACCAGCCCGGCGGGCTGCTCCGCATCGGTCAAGAGCAGCTTCACGTCGCCCATGTTGCGCAGCCGCCGTGCGGGATCTTTTTCGAGCAGTCGGCCCAGCACGCTCGCGAGCGGCCGCGCGGCCGGCGGCAGCGCCTGCCAGTCCGGGTCGTCCCTCAGCACGCTCGCCAGCGTGGCCGACATTGCTTCAGCCTCGAAGGGCCGGCGTCCGGTGAGCATTTCGAAGAGCACACAACCAAAGGCCCAGACGTCGGAGCGCTCGTCGACCGCCTTCCCGCGCGCCTGCTCAGGGCTCATGTAGGCCGCGGTGCCGAGAATCGCGCCGCCCATCGTCAGCTTCGCCGGACTGGTGATTGTTGGTGAATCGAGAACGTCACCCGGCGCAGTTGCCCCACTCGCCTTGGCCAGTCCGAAGTCGAGCACCTTGACCGCGCCCTCTTTTGTCAACGCGATGTTCGCCGGCTTCAGGTCGCGATGGATGATGCCCTTGTCATGGGCCGCTTCGAGCGCATCGGCGATCTGTGACGCCAGGACAACCGCGTCTTCGAGAGGAATCGGACCACGGGCGATGCGGTCGGCGAGCGTCTCGCCGTCGACGAACTCCAGGACGAGCACCTGTTGACCGTCGACCTGTTCCAGCCCGTAGATCGCGCCGATGTGCGGGTGATTGAGCGACGCCAGCACCTGCGCTTCGCGCCGGAAGCGCGCGAGCCGTTCGGGATGCTGAGTGAAGCTGTCGGGCAGCGTTTTCAGCGCGACGTCACGACCGAGCCCGGTGTCTCTGGCCCGATAGACCTGTCCCATTCCGCCTTCGCCAAGTTTCGCGATGACCTCATAGGCGCCGAGTTTTGTGCCTATCTGCATCGCCGCACCTTGGCTACGGCCCGCCGCCGCTCGCGTGCGATCTGTCTGCGAGCTTTGGCGTGGTCTCGCCGAAGCCGCTTTGCGGCGAAGGCGGACGAGACCTCGCCGTAGCTCGCGAGGATGCTTCACGCGGGCGGAGGCGGGGCCTCCGGCACCGAGCGGCGACAGGATTTCGTACGAACCAAGGCGCGTACCGACGGAGAGCGTCATGTGGCGCGGGTGGATTGTAAGCTGCCAGCTTGGCTGGGTCGAGTGGCGCTCGGACGAATTTGCCCTGGCGCGCCATGATTTCCGGGACGCCTGGTTGAGGCAACGCCGAGAGTCGCAAATCTTCGCGGAATTGACCACAGTTGGGTGTATATGCTTTATCGTTCACCTGCGACGGCAATCCAGACTGAGATCGCGAGGACGCACATGGGGTCGTCGAAGGAGGCTGCGAAGTTCCTCTCACCGCTGGCTGCGGTCACGTTCGTGCTCGTATCCGTGTCCGCCCAGACGCCTGACGCGGGACCGGCGCTGATTCAGGCGATCCAGCGTGGCGACTGCGCCGCGGCGTCCCGCCTCGTCGCCGGCGGCACCAGCCCGAACGTGAAGGACGACGATTCGGTGCCGGCGCTGATGCTGGCCACGCTCTTCGGCGACGCCCCGTGTGTGGAGCAGCTGCTGCAACGAGGCGCCGATCCGAATCAAGCCGACAGCGCCGGCGCTACCGCGCTGCTCTGGGCGATGCCGGATATCGACAAGGCCCGCCTGCTCCTGAAGCATGGCGCCAACGTCAACACGAAGTCGGCGACCCTCGGGCGGACACCGCTCCTGATCGCCGCTGCGTATCCGGGCACGGTGCCACTCCTCGAACTGCTGCTCGCGCAAGGCGCCGACCTGCGGGCCAAGGATGCGGCCGGGTTCAGTGCCCTCGGCCTGGCGATGCGGTCTTCCGACCTCGACGTGGTTCGCTTCCTCGTCGACAAGGGATTGGACCTGAACGATGTGCCGATCGCCGCGCAGCGCGCCATCTTCGCCCGCGCGCGCCCGGCGGTCGTCGACTACGCGATGGCACAAGGCGTCGCAGTCCCCAAGGAGATGCTGATACGCGCCAACTGGCAGAGTCCCGACGTGATCAAACGCTGGATCGAGAAAGGCGCCGACACCAACGCGCTCGTCGGGACCTACAGCATGACGCCGGTGATGGTTGCGAGCGCGTCCGAGCTCGCCGGCGCCGACACGTTGCGGATGCTGCTCGAGCACGGTGCCGACCCGAACGCGCAGGACACGGAAGGTGAACGCCCCCTGGACTGGGCACACTACCGAGGCGACCGCGCCAAGATCGAGGTGCTCGAGAAGTTTGGCGCGACGCGCGGCGACGGCCCTCGTCGACAACCGGTGCCTGCCCGCAGCGGTGCCGCCGCCGGCAACGCGCGCCTGTCGGTCGAGCGGAGCGTGTCATTGCTGCTCAAGAGCTCGCAGGGCATCTTCGCGGGACGCCGCTGCTTCACGTGCCATCACAATTCAATGCCGGTTGAAGCGGCGTCGCTGGCCCGCCGCAAAGGCATTCCCGTGCACGAGGAGCAAGTCGCGAACAACGTGCGCGACATCCTGGCGGTGTTCCGGCAGGGCGGAGCCTCGGCGATGCAGGCCCAGCCGACGTTTCCCGGCGCCATCGCGCTGACGCTCGGCTACGGAATGATGGGCCTTGCCGCGGAACGGCACCCGCTCGACAAGGCGACGGCGGCGATGACGCACTGGATTCTCGCCACGCAGACGCCGGACGGCAGCTGGCTTGGCAACGGCGTGAATCGCCCGCCCATGGAATACAGCACGGTCAGTCATACGGTGATTGCCGCGCGCGGGTTGACGCTCTATCCCATCCCCGCGCGCCGGGCACAGATCGACCGCGCGCTTGCGAAGGCCCGTGACTGGCTGCTGACGGCATCGGCGCCGTCAAGCGAGGAGCGCGCGATGCGGCTCCTCGGACTGGTCTGGACCAAGGCGCCAACGACCGCAGTCACGGCGGCGGTGCAGGAGATCGCCAGCCGCCAGAGCGCCGACGGAGGCTGGTCACAGTTGACGACGTTGGAGCCGGATGTGTACGCGACCGGCCTCGCGTTGTATGCGCTGCACGAAGCAGGCGTCGCTGTGACTGATGACGTCTACCGGAAGGGCGTCGCGTTCCTGATCAGCACGCAATATCCCGACGGCTCGTGGTTCGTCCGGACGAGAGCCTTCCCCGTGCAGCCCTACTTCGAAAGCGGCTTCCCGTTCGGCCGGCATCAATGGATCTCGGCGGCGGGAACCGCGTGGGCCGCACAAGCGATCGCGTTGACGCTGCCTGATGGCATGCCCTCGGCGCGCAGGTAAGGCCCGGCACGCTGACGTCGCGCTGAAACTGCTACCGGCGGCCTACGCGTCGGATCCTGATCGATTGTCACGCTTCTAGCGTGAAGCCGAAGCGTCGATCACGCGCCGCGACTGTCTCGCGATGGAAAGTGTGCACGCGCGACTGAAGCTCGCTACGCGCACCGCCCGACCGCACGCCGCAACGCTCCGAGAGAAACCTTGCCAACCGCGAACGACGATGGCATCGTCGTCCAAGGAGTCCCTCAATGCCAGCACGACCTGTTACGACCGACCAGTACTTGAGGATGCCGGAGACGCGGCTGCCCCAAGAGCTGGTGTACGGATACGTCCGCGACGCGCCGGCGCCGAGCCCGGGCCATCAGACTGTCGTAGGACGATTCCACCTGGCGCTTGCCCGGCACGTCGAGCGCCACTCCTTGGGACGCGTGTGGCTGTCGCCCATCGACGTCGTGCTCGATCGGGCGCGCCACCTCGTGGTCCAACCCGACCTCATTGTCGTGATGAATGCGCGCCTGCACCTCGTGACCGACCGTGTCTGGGGTGCTCCCGACCTCGTTGTCGAAGTCGTGTCGCCGCGTCCGCGAATCGGGACCCTCGAAGAGCGTCTGGGCTGGTTTGCAGAATACGGCGTCCGTGAGTGCTGGCTGGTTCACCACCTGACCGAGCAGGTCGACGTCCGCCAATTCGTGAAGGGAACCATGACCGAGCGGCGCTTCGACAGAAACCAGCCGCTCCGCTCGATCGTGCTGCCGACCTTCGGCGTGTCGCTGGCCTCGATCCTGGAGGCTCGAGGTCGATCACATCTCTGGGCGATGTTCTGAGTCGCGTCAGACGATGCGAAGGCCAAACCATTCGGCCGCTTCGACCAGCGCCGGATCGTCGAGCGCCAGCTCGCGGGTTTCAATCACCCGCAGCCGCGCCGCCGCGCGATCGAAGAGCGTGACGTTGGCCCACAGCGCCTCCCAGCTCGACCACCATCGCAGTCCAGCGGCAGCCCGATGCCGGCGGTGCAACCGCAGCGCCTGAGGCTGGGTGATGGATCGGTCGCGTGTCGCGACGCGCGAGGGCTGCAGGCCCTCGCGGCCGAGCACGGCGGGATCGTCGAGATCGATGAGGGTGGCGCGGTCGTCGAGCTCGAGCGCGGCAATCGCGAGCGGAAGGCCGCGGCGACGGAGAAGAGCGGCCGACAGGCGCTGACCGCGAAAGGCGGCCAGCTGCTCGGCGACACACGAGAGCGGCCGGTCGGCCAGATAGAGGCAGCCGTAGACGTCGGGATTGTCGTGCCGGCCCTCGCCCTGGTACATGCGCGGAAACCACAGCGCGCCATCGATCGCATCGTCGCGCGCGTCCCGGCGCCAGGCGAAGCAGCGATACAGGATCACGCGAAGGAATCGGCGCGTTCCGCCCGGATGGCGCGCATCAGCTCCTCGGCGCGGCCCGCACGGACCAGATCAATCGGCCGCCGGTCGCCGAGTCTCGGGTTGATGCCGAACAGCCACGCGAGCGCGGCCTCGCGATCGTAGAGGCGAAGCGCCGCCGCCCAGACCATCTCCAGCAGGTCGACTTTCTCGGCATTGAGCGGGTCCATCCCCGCCCCCCGCAGCCAGCGGGTCACCTGCGATCGGCTGACGCCCAGCATGTCGGCCAGTCGCGCCGCCGAGCGAAAATCGGCACGAAGCGCCTCGACCTTGCGAGCAGTGGCGACCGGCATGATTCTGAGTGTATTGCAACAGATGCTGTTGCGCAACAGATGGTGTTGCGCAACAGGATCGCTGATTCTCGGGCCGGCATTTGCTCGCGGCAGGGTTCGTCCTGCTTGACGCCGGCCAGGAAGCGGCCTAGGCTCCGCAGTCAGTAATCGCCACGTCACCGTTGCTGAGGGAGTCGAGAATGCCGAAGCACCTGCTCTCGCTGGTTGGAGGGATGCTCGCGATTGGACTGCTCGGGGCCGCCTATCTGGCCAGGCCTGCCGCGCAGAGCGCCCAGGCTCAGGGAACCGCCAACGGCCAGTGGCGCTACGCCGGCGGCGATCGCGGGCAGCACGCGCTATTCCCCGCTCGACCAGGTCACGCCGGCCAACTTCGAGACGCTCAAGGAAGCGTGGCGCTTCAACCCGCAAGACGTGGTCGGTCCCATGACCGCGCGCGCCACGCCAAGTTATGTCGGCGGCAAGCTCCTGAGCGTCGCCGGGCCACGTCGTCACGTGGTGTCGATGGACCCGACGAACGGCAAGCTGCTGTGGAACTTCGTCGAGCCCGAGACCTACCGTTCGAAGTACTCGATGCGCGCGGCCTACGGTAAGGGCGTCGCGTACCACGAGATCAACGGTCGCGGCGTCGTCTACATCGCCTCGCCGGGCTTCTTTCTCTACGCGTTGGACGCGGAAACCGGGAAGCCGCTCGAGAACTGGGGACGGCCGGTGTCGCTTCCCGCGTTCCCCAAGACCGGCGTCGTCGATCTGGTCGAGGATCTGATTCGCGACTGGGAGCCGTGGACGAAGCTGAAGCGCAACTACAACCCGAACGAAGGCGTGCCGCTCGAGCTGGGCTACATCACCAGCTCGTCGCCGCCGATCGTCGTCAACGACGTCATCATCGTCGGCAACTCCGCCGAGCAGGGCTATCACCAGACCCGCCAGGAGAACGTCCCCGGCGACATCCTGGCCTACAACGCGCGCGACGGGAAGTTCATGTGGAAGTTCCACGTGATCCCGCGGCCGGGCGAAGTCGGTCACAACACGTGGGAGAACGACGCGTGGCGGACGACCGGCGACGTGTCGTCCTGGGCGCCGCTCTCAGCCGACCCGGAGCGCGGCATCGTCTACGTGCCGACCAACAGCGCGACGCAGGACATGTACGGCGGCTTCCGGCCCGGCGACAACCTGTTTGCCGCGAGCCTCATCGCGCTCGATGTCAAGACCGGCAAGCGGGTGTGGCACTACCAGATGGTGCGCCACGACGTGTGGAACTACGACACGCCGACCGCGCCGATCGTCATGGACGTGAACGTCGGCGGCCGCCGGATCCCCGGCGTGTTCCAGGCAACGAAGCAGGCGATCCTGTACGCGTTCAACCGCCAGACCGGCGAGCCGATCTGGGGATTCGAGGAGCGGCCGGTGCCGCCATCGAAGGTCCCTGGCGAGAAGCTGTCGCCGACGCAGCCGTTCCCGATCAAGCCCGCGCCGTACGAATTCATTGGCCGCAGCGAAGCGCACCTGATCGACTACACGCCCGAGATCAAGCAGCTCGCGCTGCAGCGTGCGCCAGACAGCAGGGCCTGCTCGTGCCGCCGTTCAACCCTCCGACGCATCGCGGCAATCCAGACAACGCCGGGCCGGGACGATTCTGTCCGGGCGAGACCGGCGGATCGAACATCACGCATCCTCCTGCCGCCGATCCGACGAGCGGCATCATCTACATCCCGTCGCACAGCGGCTGCGGATCGCGCGTCGTGGTGCCGGGCAAGGAACTCGACTGCTTCGGCCAGACGGGCACGACGGTCACCGCGTGGGTGCCGACGAGCGCCGGCTGCACGGGCGCGTCGGTTGACGCGGCCATCGAGATGTATCCCGAGGCGGCGAAGAAGGCCGGGGCCGTGGCCGGCAAAGGTGGTGTCAGCGGCGGCGATGACGCCCCGGTGCCGGCGGTGGTCGTGGCGCGCGGTGGAGGTCGCGGCGGCGCGGCCGCTGCGGATCCGCGGATCCGCTTGGCGGGCTGCCCGTCTTCAAGGGCCCGGCCGGCCGCATCACGGCGATCGACCTGAACACCGGTGAGCATCTCTGGGTGATGCCGTACGGCGATGCGCCGCAGGCGCAGCAGGATCTGATTCGCAATCATCCGCTGTTGAAGGGAGTCGCCAACGTCAACCCGAACCTCGGTCGCGCCGGCCTCGGGGCGCTGATGGTGACGGCCACGATGCTCCTCGCTCCCGGGCAGACGGCGGATGGCAACACCTACCTGTTCGCGATCGACAAGCGAACAGGGCAGCGTCTGGGCAAGGTCGCGACCGCGGGCCTGAGCCGCTACGGAATGATGACCTACATGCACCAGGGCAAGCAGTACATCGTCGTGCAGCTGGGAACGGGGCTGCAAGCGTTCGCGCTGCCGTAAGTCCTCGAGCCGTTGCTCGACGACCGCTCGCGCGGGTTATCAACTCGCAGGCACGTGGAGGACGATGACTCTCGAGCCGTCGCCGTTCTCGACAACCACCGCTCCGTCGGATGCCGTTCCACCGGTGCGCGACCGGCATGATGTCCTGACCGCGGGCGCTTTCACCCCTGGCACGGTGCTGGCCGGCCGGTATCGCGTGATCGCGCTGCTCGGGCGCGGTGGCATGGGCGAGGTCTATCGGGCCGACGACCTGAAGCTCGGGATGGCGGTGGCGCTCAAGTTCCTGCCGCGCGCGCTCGCCGCCGACCCGTCGCGATATCAACGTTTCCTCGCCGAGATTCGCCTGTCGCGTCAGGTGTCGCATCCGAATGTCTGCCGGGTGCACGACATCGCGGACATCGACGGCATGCCGGTGCTGTCGATGGAGTACATCGACGGTGAGGATCTCGCCTCGCTCTTGAAGCGCATCGGACGGCTGCCGGCGGACAAGGCACTCGACATCGCCAGGCAAATCGCGGCCGGCCTGGCCGCGGCGCACAACCGCGGCGTGCTCCACCGCGATCTGAAGCCGGCCAACATCATGCTCGACGGCCGCGGCGGCGTCCGCATCACCGACTTCGGCCTGGCCGTCGCGGTGGACGCCGGGCCCCTGGAGAACGACGTCTCCGGCACACCGGCGTACATGGCGCCGGAACAGTTCACCGGTGGCGGCGCGTCGGTGCGCAGCGACATCTACGGGCTCGGGCTCGTGCTGTACGAGCTGTATACCGGGCGCACGGCGTTCTCGGCACCGTCGCTCGACGCGCTGATCGATCGCAAACGCCACGACACGCCGGCGCTGCCGAGCACGCTCGTCACGGACATGGATCCCGTCGGTCGAACGCGTGATCGTGTCCAGCATTGCCAGCGACCCGCAGGCGCGTCCCGCGTCGGTCGCTCACGTGGCCGCGGCCTTACCGGGAGGCAGTCTGCTCGAAGCGGCGCTGCTCGCCGGGCAGACGCCCTCGCCAGAGCTCGTCGCGGCGATGGGTACGAACACCGGCCTGTCACCCTCGATGGCCTGGGGGCTCGTGGCGCTGCTGATCGCCGGCAGCGTCGCCGCGCTCAGTCTCGGCGACCGGTCCCTGCTCTGGCGCGGCAGCGCGCTGGAACGATCGCCCGACGCGCTCGCCGAACGCGCGCGCGATGTCCTGACGGCGCTGGGGCATCCCCGTGACATGGCGTACCGGGCCTCCGGCTTCGAGACCGACGTCGAGTATCTGCGCGACATCCGGAACCGCGATCATTCCCGCGCGCGCTGGAACGAGCCGAGCCCCGGGTTCTTCCGCTTCTGGTATCGCGAGAGTCCGCAGCCGCTGGAGAGTTGGCGCTTCGTGATGCGCTACGGCAATTTCTCGCGCGTCGATCCCGTCGATCCCCCGCTGGACGTGGCCGGCATGACGCGACTCAAGCTGGATCCGAGCCGGACGGCTCGTGGATCTGATGGTCGTCCCGCCACCGGTTCCAGAAGCCGCCGCGGCGGATGGCACGCCCGATTGGAGCGCGCTGCTGACGGCCGGCGGCTACGATCCGGCGGCATGGCGATCGGTGGCGCCTGGCCGCACGCCGCCGTTCTACGCCGACGCGCGCGCGGCATGGGAAGGGACGTGGCCGCTTCGGACCGACTTGCCGGTGCGCCTCGAAGCGGCGGCACTCCGCGGACGTCCGGTCTACTTCGAAGCGATCTTCCCGTGGTCCACGCCTGCGCGCACGTCGGCGGCGCTGCTGAACGCCGCAGAACGCGCCACCATCGTGTTCTTCGTCGTGACCGCTGCGGCTCTCATCGCTGTTGCGGCCGTGCTCGCCTCGCGTAACGTTCGCGCCGGCCGCGGCGATCGCCGCGGCGCGGTCCGTCTCTCAACATTCATCCTCGGGTGCATGTTCGTGGCCTGGGTGTTCGGGGAAACGCACGTCGCCGCGCTTGGGGAGGCCACCCTGCTGGCGATGGCGCTGTCCTGGGCACTGCTCGTCGCCGGCTGCTGCTGGCTCGGCTATCTCGCGGCCGAGCCGTTCGTGCGGCGTCAATGGCCGCACATGCTCGTGGCGTGGACACGCCTGCTCGGCGGACGCGTCCGCGATCCGCTGGTCGGCCGCGACGTGCTCATCGGCTGCGCGGCGGGCGCCGTCACCGCGGTGCTCGGTCTCACCGGACTCGTCGCACCCACGCTGTTCGGCCGCGCGCCGGACGTGGTACCTGCCGACATCATCGGCGTCGTGTATGGCGTGCAGCGTGTCGTGCCGCTCCTGCTGTGGCGAGCCGCGCAGAGTGTCTTCACGGGGCTCAGCGCCGTGTTTGTCCTGGTCGTCCTCCGCGTCGCCCTCGGCCGCCGCGGATTGGCGATCGCGGCGTTTGTCGCGGTCGTCTGCGCTCGCCTACTCCGTGTCGAGTGGCGACTTCTGGATGACGCTCGCCTCGAATCTTGTCGTCAACGCCTTCTTCGTGCTGATTCTGGTGCGAGTCGGACTTCTGGCCTCCGTCGTGACGTTCTACGTGGCCGGGCTGTTCATCGTCTTTCCGGTCACCGTGCAGTTGTCACGCTGGTACGCCGGCGCCGGCGTGAGCGCGCTGCTCGTGCTCGCCGCGCTGGCCGCCTTTGGATTTGTGACCGCCGTGCGCGCCAGGCCGACCGTCGGTTGACGGCGGACGGCAACACGTATTGTTCGCGATCGACAAGCGCACGGGTCAGCGTCTTGACAAGGTCGCCGCTCGGCTGCTACGTGACATGCACCAGGCAACAGTACATCGTCGTGCAGCTGGGAACGAGGCTGCAGGCATTCGCGCTGCCGTAAGCATCGCGGCTCACAGCGCTGCCGGTCGCGCCTGCCATACTGGGAGGCGTGGCACACCTTACAGCTCTAGCATTGGCATTCGTGCTCGCAGCGGCGGCCTCACTCGAGCCGCGAGCGGCGAGTGCAGCAGGGCGCTGGAACGGCCGGCTTCAGATTCGCGACGGCGCGTTTGTCGACGGTCGCGGGGATCCGGTGCTGCCATTGTGCGCGCACTTCGGCGAGGCCTTCAGCGCCTGGATCCGCGACCAGGCTGCGGTGGAGACGCAGTTGCAGGAGATTGGCCGCGCCGGTTACGACTGCATCCGCTTCTGGGACAACCTGGGCGAGTACTCGGAGGCGTGGCGCGGCAAGGAAGTGTCGCCCTTCTCGTGGACGACCGCCGAGGGTGTGCGGGTCACGGCCACGCCCGATTACTACAGCAAGCTCGAACAGTTCCTGACGCGCCTCAAAGATCTTGGCTCTGGCCGCGCATCACAGTCGCGGCGATCTCGGGCGCAAGACCAATGCGGTGCCGCTCGAACGCGTCGTGGCGCATTCGCAATTGATTGCGCAAATCTACGACCGCGTCGGCTGGGACGTGCTGGCTCTCTACGAGGGCAACAACGAGGATTTCCAGAACGGCAACTTCGGGCCGGCTGGCCTGCAGCGCATTGTCGAACCGATCAAATCACGCGGCGCGCTGGTCGCCTCGTCGTGTCCGGCCGGCTGCAGCGAAGATCCGTCGGACGTCGTCGCTTACTCGCGAGGTTTTTCGGTGCGGTATTACCATGGCCTGCGCGAAGGGTCGCCAGCAGAACGACTCGAGCGACGGTTCACGAGTGGCTACGATCGGCCGAACGGAGCGCCGCCGCTCGGCTGGGACGGCGAGCCGATCGGACCCAACCATGACGCGGGCCCGGGCGTCACGATCGACAACACTGAGGACGTCGAAGAGCTGGCGCTATTGCATGCCATGACGCTCGTCGGTGGAAAATCGGCGGCCACCTACATGTCGCAGCACGGGGTGTTCTGGCGCGGTCCGATTCACCAACAGGCTGGCTTTGCCGCCACTCCGCGGGTCCGCGCCCTGCTCCGCAGCTTCGCTCCCGACGTGATGCGATGGACCCTCTCTCACGGCGGCCGTCAGGAGGCGGTGCTGCGATCGGCGGGCGGCTACTTCGGTGACGAGGGCGTCAAGCACGGGCCGGCGCGGCTCGATCAGGCCGTCAGCCCCGATCGCCGTCGCGTAGTCGGATTCGTGTACGGCGGACGCCCCCCGGCGCGTGTTCGCAACGAACTGAACTGCGCGGCGGAGGTCACGATCGTCGCGGCACTGCCAAATGAAGACCTGCAGACCGAGCGCATCCGGCTCGAACCCGGAGCGACGCACGAGGTCGATTACCGCATTGGCCGACTGATCCTGGCCGCGTGCCCGTCCTGACCGAGCGGTATGCTAGCCGCGACCGCCAGTGTCTTCAGACAATCATGACGGACCGGTCCCGGCCCTGGTCTCTTTCGCACTACCGCGTCGTCTCCAAGCTGGGCGCCGGCGGCATGGGCGAAGTCTATCTGGCCGAAGACACGCGCCTGAATCGCAAAGTCGCCATCAAGTTGCTGCCGGATGACGTTGACCCGCAATGAGGACAGCGTCCGGCGCTTCGTGCAGGAAGCCCAGTCGGCCTCCGCACTCAACCATCCGAACATCATCACCGTGCACGACATCGGGGAAAGCGATGACGGACGCTACATCGTCATGGAGCTGGTGTCCGGCACGACGCTGCGGCGCGCTGCCGGAGGCGCGACGTGACCTCGCGACGTTAGTCCCTCTGTTCGCCCAGATGGCCAAGGCGCTGTGCGCCGCCCACGCGGCCGGGATTACGCACCGCGATCTGAAGCCGGAAAACATCATGGTGCGTGACGACGGCTACGTCAAAGTGCTGGACTTCGGCCTGGCGCGACTGTCGGCTGGCCGCGCGGACGACACCGAGCCGACCGTGACGCGGCAGACGGCGTTCGGCCAGGTGATTGGAACGGTGAAGTACATGTCACCCGAGCAAGCCCGCGGCGAAATCGCTGGCCCTCCCTCGGACATCTTCTCTCTGGGGATGGTCTTCTACGAGCTCGTCGCCGGACGCCATCCCTTCACCGCCGACACCACGCTGGGCTACCTGCACGCGATCACGTCTCACACGCCGTCGCCGCTGAGCAACGTGCCTGGCGCCCTCGACTCGTTGATCTCCCGGATGCTCGCCAAGGACGCCACGACGCGTCCAACGGCCGCCGAGGTGCACGCCGTACTCGCCGCGCTCGAGCGGAGTGACATCGCTCCTGCCCTCGGGTCGGCGCCGGCCGCCCGCCAGTCGATCGCGGTGCTGCCCTTCGCCAACATGAGCGCTGAGAAGGATCAGGAATTCTTCGCTGATGGGTTGGCCGAAGAGATCATCAATCTGCTGGCACAAGTGGCCGGTCTGAAAGTGATCGCACGCACGTCGGCGTTTGCATTCCGCGGGAAGGAACAGGACATCCGAGGGATTGCCGAGATCCTCGGAGTGCGGACGATTCTAGAAGGGAGCGTAAGACGCGCGGGGAGCCGGGTCCGCGTGACGGCGCAACTGGTCAACGCCGCCGACGGATCGCATCTCTGGTCGCAGCGCTTCGATCGCGAGTTGACCGATGTGTTCGCGGTGCAGGACGAGATTGCCTTGGCGATTACCGGAGCTCTGCAGACGACGTTTACGGGGCAGTCCGACAGGCGGGGATACAAGCCGGCGTTTGGCGCATACGAAGCCCTGTTGAGGGCCCGGCATCACTTCAATCAACTGACCCCCGAATCGATGGCGCGCGGCCAGGAATCCGTCGAGCGGGCGATCGCTCTCGATCCGGGATTTGCCACGCCACACGCAGAACTCAGCTTGCAGTATGGCGTCATGGCGGCGTCCGGCATGCGATCGGCTCACGAAGTCCAGCCGCTCGGCAAGGCAGCGGCCAAGCGGGCACTCGCCCTGGACCCATCGCTTCCCGAAGGTCTTGCCAACCTGGCCAGGATCACCGCGTTTTACGAGTACGACTGGAAGGAAGCCGGGCGGCTGTTCGCGCTGGCGATGGCGCGCGATCCGGTGCCGGCGGCCCTGCGTCAACTCTACGCGCTCTATTTGCTGCATTCGGGCCGAACCCATCGAGGCATCGAGGAGATGGAGCGCGCTCTTCAAGAAGATCCGCTGAACTCCTACTTCCGCGTGATTCTGTCGATGGGGCTTCAGGTCGCCGGCCAGGGTGCGCAAGCCGCCGCAGAATGCCACCGTATCCTGGAAATCGACGAGAGCTACTTCCTGGCCCATTCGATCCTGGCATTGATTCATCTCGAGCGAGGCGCGCTCGAGGATTCGGTTCGCGCGGCTGACAAGGCTCATACGCTGGCGCCCTGGAGCCTGCCGGTGGCGGGTTTGTTGGCGGGAGTGGTGGGGCGGGCTGGCGACACTGACGGCGCGAGCACAGTCCTCCGAACGCTGGGAGACGGCGCGGCGTATGGAGCTCCAGTTGGCTTCGTTAACTACTACCTGACGAGTCGGGAAGTCGATCTGGCCGCGGATTGGGCCGAGAAGGCCATCGCTCAACGCTACCCGGGCATTTCTCTCTACTTGCGGCTTCCGTTCGCGGCGGAGTTGAGGCTGAGCCCGCGCTGGCCTGCACTCGCACAGATGATGAATCTGCCGGACATGTCCTGAGACACGCGCAATCGCCCACGCTGACTGGGGCACTAGAATAGCCGAGCTGGATGCCTCTCGCTCGCTGGCCGCCGCAATTGGACTGACACCGTGGATGCCGTGACCCGTCTGAACGCCGCCCTCGCGGGCCGCTATGTCATCGAGCGTCAGCTCGGCGAAGGTGGCATGGCGACGGTCTATCTCGCCAAGGATCTCCGTCACAACCGCCTGGTGGCGCTCAAGGTCCTCAGGCCCGATCTCGCCGCCGCCCTCGGGGCAGAACGCTTCCTTGCCGAGGTCAACACCACCGCCAACCTCCAGCATCCGCACATCCTGCCGCTCCACGACTCGGGCCAGGCCGACGCGTTCCTCTTCTACACGATGCCGTACGTCGACGGTGAAACGCTCCGCCAGCGGCTCGATCGCGAACGTCAGCTGCCCGAGGAGGAGGCGGTGAAGATTGCCACCGACATCGCCGATGCGCTGCAGCTGGCGCATGAGCGCGGTGTCATCCACCGCGACGTCAAGCCCTCCAACATCCTGCTCAGTCGCGGCAAGGCGCTGGTGGCCGACTTCGGCATCGCCTGCGTCGCCGGCGGGGGCGAAGCGACGCGGATGACGCAGTCGGGCATGTCGCTCGGAACGATCGGATACATGAGCCCCGAGCAGGCGTGCGGCGATCCCGACGCTGGACCACCGCTCCGATGTCTACAGCCTGGGCTGCGTGCTCTTCGAGATGCTCGCCGGTGAGCTGCCGTTCGACGGGGCACACCGCTCGAAGTGCTCGCGAAGCAGGCGACAGGGCAGGTGCCGTCGGTGTGTGCCAAGCGGCCCGAGATCTCGGGCGGTTTCGATCGAGTCTTCAGTGCGGCGCTTGCGAAAGACCCGGCGAATCGTCTGGAGAGTGCGGTCGCTTTCGTCGCGGCCCTTGCGGCTCGACGAGACGCAGACGCCGCTGCTTCTGCAGCACCGTCCGCCCCGACCGTCGTGGTCCTGCCGTTCGTGAACCGGAGTGCCGATGCTGACAATGAGTACTTCAGCGACGGGCTCACCGACGAGGTGATCACCGATCTGTCGCGCGTCTCGGCGCTGCGCGTGATCTCCCGCAACTCGGCGATGGCGTTGAAGGGGACCACGAAGAACACGGCAGCGCTTGCCCGCGAGCTGGGCGTGACGCACCTCGTGACCGGCACCGTGCGCCGGGCCGGGCCGTCGCTGCGCATCACGGCGGAGCTCGTGGACGCCCGCACGGACACGCCGGTGTGGAGCGAGAAGTTCTCGGGATCGATGGAGGATGTCTTCGGCATTCAGGAGGACATCTCCACCCAGATCGTCGCGGCACTGAAAGTGCGGCTGACACCCAGCGAAGAACGTGGCGTGAAGGAGCGTCCCTTCGACAACCCGGTGGCGTATGACGCGTATCTGCGCGCGAGCCACTTGATGTACAGCTGGACGCCGGATTCGCAACGTCGCGCGGTGCGCATGGTCGATGAGGCCATCGAGATCGCCGGCGATATTCCGCTTCTGCTGGCGATGAAGGGGCAGCTTCACTGGAACACGGTGAACATGTCCCTGGACCCCTCGGAAACCGCGCTCGAGGAGGCGGACGCGCTCGCGAATCGGGCGCTCGCGCTCGATCCCGACTGCTATCTCGCCATCTTCGTGCGCGGCCTTGTCGCCGGAACGCGGGGACAGCCCGAGGCCGGACTCGTGGATCTCTACCGCGCGCATCACCTTCGTCCGGGCGACGGCAACGTGCTCGTCGAACTGGGTCGGTTCTCGCTCGCCGCCGGCCTCCGCCGCTGGCAGGCGACGGGGGACCGGCTCGTCGCCATCGAACCATTGAGCCCGCAGACGCACCTGCTGGTGGCCTTGCACCACTGGCTTCACGGCCCGCGACCAGAGGCCGCTCGGCACGCCTCCCGCGCCATCGAGTTGGCTCCCGAGCCGTCCATGCTGCACATTGGCGCGGCCTGGTGCATGGCGGCGGCAGGACGACGGACCGAAGCCGCCGCGATCCTTGCGCGGGTCAGTGCGGCTGCGCCTGACGTGGTTGCGGCGCTGGCCACATTCCTGGACTGTGCGCTTCGGCTCGACGAGGCTGGCGCGTCCCGCGTGATGACGCCCGAGATTGAGCGGGCGGTGACCAACGAGTTCTTCTGTCTCATGATGGCGCAGGGACACGCGCTTTTGGGTCGGACGGACGCCGCGACCCGGACGCTTCGTGCGGCGATTCGCCTGGGCTTCATCAACTATCCCGGTCTGACCGCCGAAGGCTCGTTCCTCGAGAGCCTGAACCCGGACCCGGCGTTCCAGGCACTCGTCGCAGAGGTCCGGCCGCGCTGGGAACGCGTCGTGTCCTGGGAGGCAGCCGGTTCCTGAATGCTGGGCGTCCGACGTGTCGCGAATGCTCCGAACGAAAATTGAACGATCGATCACAAGATGGTTCGTTGCGCAGAACTTGCCAACTTTCCACAGCGCATCGACCGTCGTTGCGAATGAATTGGCAGTTGACCGCGCCGCGCCATGCGCGGCACTTGCGAGAGCTCAGCAGCGAAACTGGTTCTTGATCGTCATCCGCCGCCCGAGGTACCTTCTTTACTCGTGCCACACAAAGACGTTTTGATCCGAAATGCGGCGGGAGGCTTCGTCGTCGCTGACCCCAACACACGGCAATCGCTCGCGGGACCATATCCTTCGCTGGCGGACGCTCACGCGAACGCGCGAAAGCTGGTGACCTACGGCCATATCTGGCGGGAAACCGTTGACCGGACCGGACGCAGCCTTGGGCGGTTCCTGGTGGAACTGAAGGCGTCGTCGATCGAATAGACCGCGCGGTGCCGCGAGACGGCGGTCGAGAGACTTCAGTCGTCGAGCCACGAGCGGCCGAACGCCGGCCGGCCGGCGAGTGCCATACGGTACGCGCACAGCGCGAGGCCCGCGTAAATCAGCAGCACCATCCACGAAGCCGGGGCGTACCAGCTCGCCATGTCCAGTGTCAGCGTCGTGAGGCCGATCCCGCTGGTCAACCCGGCGACGAGCAGCGCGAGCAGCCCGAACCGCAGCAGGACCCCGAGTATGACGATGGCCAGCAGTAACGTATAGACGGCCGCCGGCGGACCTTGCGTCGCCCACACGAACGCGGTCAAAGGGGAGAAGAAGACGGCCGCTGCGAGCCAACGCCGCCGAAGAATCTGAGAAAGTACGAAAAAAAGCAGAACGACCAACAGACTCATCAAGACAAAGCCTCCGGCGCCACTCAGCAGCGTCGCGGCCGTGAACCGAACGCCCTTGACGCTCTGCACCATTGGTCCCGTCGACATCAGGTCCGGCGCCAATCCGAACCACCTGGGCGCCAACGAGCCGAGCATGCCGAGAACCGCAACCAGCGTCCCCGCACAGAGGCCCACAAGTAGATCGCGACCGACGAGCGGATCGCGCCAGCGGCCACTCAACAGCCGGCTCCACGAGATCATCGTCGTCGGCCAGTGACGACGAAGGAACGGCTCGAGGGCGACGTAGGCAATCGCCACGGTCACGGCAAGCAGCATCCCCCGGGCGACAACCGCCAACAGCACATTGAACGACGCTTCAGTCGATCGTAGAACGCCGGCGACAACACTCAAAACGCCGAGAACGGCGCCCAGCCGCTTGGCGCCAGCGACATCGCCGCGCCCATTGTTGGCGTGCCGGCGCGCGAGCAGCACAGCACCAAGCGCAAGAGCGATGACCATCAACACGGGCGGACTGAAGACGTCCAAGCTCATGAAGCCGGGTTCCGCGAGCCGCTGCCGCTCCACGACCGGGACCTCGACGTCGGCGTCGAACACTTCGAAATAGACCAACCGGCCCGCGAACCCGGCGGCTTCGACGCGGAGGGGCACGTCGGGCCGGTTTGGATAGCTGCCGTCCCACCCGCGATGCCCATCCGAGTGGACCGGTGGCACGAAGGCGGATGGGCGCGGTGTGAACGCTGTGGGGTCGAGTCCCGCTTCAGCGAACGCCCGATTCCAGTCGAACGGCGGAACGGATGACGAGAGGTCGGTGGCTAGCGGCGCCGCAATCAGAAAACGGAGCCGGCCTCGGGGATCGAGCACGACGGCGATGGTGCCAGGACTTGTCAGCGGTGGCTCGCTCAGTGTGACCTCGCCGGCGAAGAAGAATGACTCGCGGGTCAGCAACGAAGAGCTTTGCCGGTACCAGAACGTCATGCCCGGAGGCTCGAGGCTGCGCAGGCGGTCCCATCGGTTCGGAGATTGGTCGCGTTCCCTGATCAACGTCAGATAGCGTGTCGTTCCAAACCCCGTCGCGGTGTGGTTCGTTGTCTGGTAGCCCAGTCGCGTCAGGATGTCGCGGGCGTTCTGTGTCAAGACGACCGGCGGCTTCTCGAGCGGCACCAGACGCGTCACCTGCATGTCGCCGGCGAGCATCACAGTGACGGAAGTGACGCCAGCAGCCCTCCAAGACAGGCGAGTGCCAGCGCCGGGCTGATGCCCACCGTGTCGCCGGCGGCGGCGACCGCGCTCGGCGACGGCGTCTCGCCGCGCGCCAGTGCCGCCGCAATCGGATCGCCACCTGGCAGCGCCGCCGACACCGCGAGCGCAGACGCGGGCCGCTCGGCCGGATCCTTCGCCAGACATTGAAGAACGATCCGATCGACGAGCGGATCGAGATCGCTGACGAGGGACGAGAGTCTCGCCGGCGTCGCTTCGCTGTGCTGCCGGCGCAACTCGGCGAGCGTGGAGGCTGCGATCGCCGGCCGGCCCGAGAACACCTCGTAGAGCACGAGGCCGAGCGCATAGAGATCGCTACGAACCGACGCGGCGCCCGTCGCGAAGAGTTCCGGCGCCATATACGCCGGCGTGCCGGCGATGTCGCTGCTCTTGGGGTCGGGAATGCCGGCCAGACCAAAGTCGGTGATCCGCACCTGGCCGCGCGCGTCGAGCATCACGTTGGCGGGTTTCAGGTCGCGATGAATGACGCCCTGCTGGTGTGCCGCCGCCAGGCCCGCGCACAACTGCCGCGCGACCTCGATCGCCTTGTCCGGCGGCAGCCGGCCAATCCGGCGGAGGAGCGACGCGAGATCCTCTCCGTCGACGTATTCCATCGAGAGAAACGGCTGGCCCTCGAATTCGCCGATGTCGTGGACCCGGCAGACATTGGGATGGGAGACGAGGCGCGCCGCACGCACCTCGCCGCGAAAGCGCTCGAGCCATTGCTGGTCGCGCGCGATATCGACCGGAAGAAACTTGAGAGCGACCGACTGGCCGAGGACGAGATCGTCGGCTCTGTAGACCTCGCCCATGCCGCCGCGTCCGAGCAGCGCGACGATCCGGTAGCGAGCGGCGATCGAGGTGCCCGACGCAAATCGAGGGCCGGCCCCGGGCGACGGCGTGGACGATAGGGCAATCCCGGTGACTGCCGATCCGAGGGATGGGGAATCGGACACAGGCGGACTGTCGCGTTAGGCTAACGGCCTCACTAGAAGTTTCAAAGTGTTTTCTCTCGCGACAACTCGACCAGCCCGTGTCGTGCGAGCATGAACCGCGCGGAAACGACGGTGCAACGCCATGAGTTCAGCTGGAGAACGCGGACGCAGCGTGTGGAAGTGGTTGCGGCGCACCCTCCTGTTGATTGCCGGCCTCACCTTCCTCATCGCACTTGTGTGGGCGGTCCTCTCGAGAGACCTGCCCGAGTTGCAGCCGTGGCACACCGAGGCGCCGCCGGACGTGAGCGAAGCGGAGATCAACGAGCAGTTCACCCTGGCCGACTACCTTCGGCGCGAGGACGAGGTGCTGCGCGACGTGCGCGATCGGATCGAGGCACGAACGCCTGAGGCCCTGCAGACCCCGGCGAACCGGTATTTTTCCGGAAGCCGCCTGAACCCACGGCACTTGTCGCGGGACTGGAATCGGACGTTCGAAGTCGCACCCGAGACGGTCCGCGGCGGCGCGCTGCTCATTCACGGCATGTCGGACGGGCCTTACAGCATGCGGCACGTGGCACGCGTGCTCCAGGAGGCGGGCTTCTATGGACTGGCGCTCCGCATGCCGGGACACGGCACCGTGCCTGCCGGCCTGGCTCGCGCCAATGCGCAGGACTGGGCAGCCGCAGTACGGATGGGCGTGCGGCACGTTCGTCAGCGCATCGGCGCCGGTCACCCTCTGGTGCTGGTCGGTTATTCGAACGGCGGCGCGCTCGTGGTGCACTACACGCTGCAAGCCATGAGCGATCGCTCGCTGCCGCGACCCGATCGGCTGGTGCTGTTGTCGCCGATGTTCGGCGTGACGCCGTTCGCGGTGCTCTCGCCGGTCATCAGCCTGTTCAGCGGCGTGCCGTACTTCAACCGTGCGGCCTGGACCAGCGTGCAACCGGAATACAACCCGTTCAAGTACAACTCGTTTCCGGCCAACGGTGGCTACCAGTCGCACGTGCTGACGCGCGAGCTGGATCGCGCGCTCACACGCGAACGCGAACGGCTCTCGGACTTTCCGCCCGTGTTGACCTTTCAGTCGATCGTGGATTCCACCGTGCAGACCGGCGCCGTCGTCGATCGCTTTCATGACCGGCTGTCGGCCAACGGATCCGCGCTCGTGATGTTCGACCTGAATCGTCTCTCCGCCGCCCGCGCGTTCATGTCAAGCGATGTCGAGGGCCTGTTCGCGAGACTGTTCGGCGGAACCGCCCGGGGCTATCGCGTGTCGGTCGTGACCAACATCGCCCCCGATCAAGCGGAAGTCGTCGAGAAAGACGTCGCCCCTGGGACGACCACGATCCGCGAGCGGCCGCTTGGTCTGGCCTGGCCGCGCCTCGTGTTTTCGCTGTCACACGTCGCGATTCCGTTTCCGGTCGATGATGCGCTGTATGGCATGACGCCGGACCCGCGCGAGGATTACGGCATCCGGCTCGGCCAGCTCGAAGCCCGCGGGGAACGCGGCGTATTGCTCATGTCACTTGACGACTTAATGCGATTGACGTGCAACCCGTTTTTCCCGTATCTCGAGGAGCGTCTCCGCGCCTGGGTCGCCGACTAAGGCGGTGCCGCAGCCCAGAGAGACGGAATCCGGAAGTTGACGACGGTTCTCCTCGCTCGGTAGCATCCGTCCAGCTCATCCATGCCGCTGCCACCTGGAACCGTACTCGGCGCGTATACCATCGTGGCTCCCATCGGGGCCGGGGGGATGGGTGAGGTTTACGCGGCCCACGACACGCGGCTCGATCGGCAGGTGGCGATCAAGGTCCTGCCCGATCGGGTTGCCGCCGACGCCGGCGTCCAGACGCGGTTTGCTCGAGAGGCCAAGGCGCTCGCGGCGCTCTCGCATCCAAACATTCTCGCCGTCTACGACTTCGGCGAGAGCAACGGCCTCTTGTACACCGTCACCGAGTTGCTCGATGGAGGCACGCTCAGAAGCGTGCTGACGGCCGGACGCATCACCAGCCGCTTGCTGGCCGACTACGCCCTGCAGCTCGCGCGCGGGCTGTCGGCGGCGCACGACAAAGGCATCGTCCACCGCGATCTCAAGCCCGACAACATCTTCATCACGACCGACGGACGCCTGAAGATCCTGGATTTCGGTCTGGCGACCGTGACCGCACCGTTCGGCGCACCCGATCGAGGCGAGACGCGCGCCTGGGACACGATGCCGGGCACCGTGCTGGGCACGGTCGGTTACATGTCTCCCGAGCAGCTGCGGGGAGAGAGGGCTGACCATCGCTCCGACGTGTTCTCGACCGGCGCGGTCCTCTACGAAATGATCGCCGGTCGCTCTGCGTTCATGGCCGACACGGGTGCCGACACGATCAGCGCCATTCTCACCAGGGATCCCGAGCTCCCGCGGGACACGACCATCGCGCCGGCGTTCTTCCGAATCGTCTTCCGCTGCCTCGAGAAGAAGCCCGCCGATCGCTTTCAATCGTCCCGCGATCTCGTGCTGGCGCTCGAAAACGTCTCGAGTGTGGGACATGACAGCGGCGTTCGGGCCCGCGAGGAGGTGGACGACCGACGCTCCATCGCGGTGCTGCCGTTCGTCGACATGAGCCCGGGCAAGGATCAGGATTACTTCTGCGTCGGCATGGCTGAGGAGATCATGAACGCCCTCGCGGGCATCGAGGGGCTGCGCGTGGCGGCGCGTTCGTCGGCGTTCCGGTTCAAGGGCGGCGATCACGATCTGCAGGCGGTTGGCCGGGCGCTCGACGTCAAGACGGTGCTCGAAGGGAGCGTGCGGACGGCCGGCAACCGCCTGCGCGTGACCGCTCAGCTCAATCGGGTGGAGGGCGGCTTCCAAATCTGGTCGCGACGCTACGACCGGGAACTGAACGACGTCTTCGCGATCCAGGACGAGATCGCCGCCGACATCGTCTCGGCCCTGCGTCCCGAGTTGAACGAGGCGTCGGATGCGCGCGTCGTGCGGCACACGCACGACCAGGAGGCCTATCACCTGTATCTGCGCGGCCGGTATCACTGGTATGCGCGAACCAAGGAAGCGCTGAGCAAAGCGCTGGAGCACTACGAACAGGCCGTTCAGAAGGATCCTGGCTACGCGTTGCCCTACGTGGGCATCGCCGATGTCTATAACGTCCAGGGGATCTACGCGTACATGCCCGAGATCGAGGCCCAATCCCGGTCCAAGAGCGCCCTTGATAAGGCGTTCGCCATCAACGATCGGCTGGCCGATGCGCATCGGACGCGCGGGTTCCTGCTGCTCTTCTACGACTGGGATCCGATCGGGGCGCAGCAGGCATTCGAACGGAGCATCGAGCTCGATCCGTCGAGCGCGCTCTCACACATCTGGCTGTCGTTCTGTGTATGGCATGGCCGCGATGAAGACGCGTCGCTGACTCTTCTGGCCAAAGCCCGAGCGCTCGATCCCCTGAACCTCTACATCATCAGCATTGCCGGAGGGATTCTCGACTTCTGGGGCCGCACCGACGAGGCGATCAAAGAATGCCGCCAGGCACTCGACGTCGATCCCAACTACCTGCTCGCGCTGTATTTCATGGGCGGCGCCTTGTCACGTGCCGGACGGCACGAAGAAGCCATCGAGGCACTGGCACGAGCCGCCAAGGTCGCGGGCCGCGCGCCGTTCTATCTCGGGTTCCTCGGATGGGCGCTTGCGAGGGGAGGCCGGCGCGCGGAGGCGCGCGAGCTCCTCGACGAGCTCGAGACCCGCGCGGCGACCGAATATGTCGGCCCGCTCTTCCGCGCCATCATCTACGCGGGCCTTGGCGACACCGATCGCGCATTTGAGCTGCTCGACGAGGGCGTTGCCGTGCGCAACTGCTGGATCGGCATCCCGCGCATGGCATTCTTCGAGGACCTGCGTCGCGATCCGCGGTTCGCGCTCTTCCTCGAGCGGCTGGGTCAGCCGGATCACGATCGCCCGATCTGAGCCGCTCCCGAAGGGTCGAGGTGGGCACCGTCCCGAAGCCCCCGGTTCTGCTTGGTTAGCAGGGCTAGGTGTCTTATCATCCTCGTCTGTCCGGGAGGACCCCTCACACATGGGTTTGAAGCTTCGCGATGCTCTCATGGCGTTGGCTGGCGCGGGGGCCATGGCCGTCGCCTTTTACACGGCACTGCCGGTCTCCGGTCAGGCGCCGGCACCTCGTCTTCCTCGTGTCGCCGGTAAGCCTGATTTGAACGGAATCTGGCAGGCCATGGGCACTGCCAACTGGGACCTCGAAGCCCACGCCGCCAAGCCGGCGCTGGCGATGCGGCCCGGTCCCGTCGTCCCGGTTCCCGCCAAGGAAGTCCTGGCGTTTGGCGCGGTCGGTTCGATTCCACCGGGGATGGGGGTCGTCGAGGGCGGCGAGATTCCGTATACGCCTGAAGGCCTGGCCAAGAAGAAGGAGAACCAGGAGAACTGGGTCTCGCGCGACCCCGAGATCAAGTGCTACCTGCCCGGCGTGCCGCGCGCCAACTACATGCCGTATCCCTTCCAGATTTTCCAGAGCGACAAGGCCGTCGCCATCGCCTACGAATACGCGGGGGCCTACCGCAACATCTACCTGAAGGATCCGGGACCGCCGCAGGTCGACACCTGGATGGGGCAGTCGGTCGGGACCTGGGAAGGCGACACGTTCGTCGTCGTTACCAACGGCTTCCACGATCAGAGCTGGTTCGACCGCGCCGGCAATCACCACAGCGAAGCGTTGAAGGTCACCGAGCGCTACACGATGGTCGATGCCAATCACCTGAACTACGAAGCGACGATCGAGGATCCGAAGACGTTTACGCGCCCGTGGAAGATCAGCATGCCGCTCTATCGCAACGTGGCGAAGGGCGCGCGGCTCGGCGTCTTCAAGTGCGTCGAGTTCGTCGAAGAGTTGATGTACGGCCACCTCCGCAAGGAGCCCGTCAAGTAAGACCTGTAGCGGCCGGCCTTCAGGCCGGCCGTTTGGAGTTTGATTCTGATGAATTCGATCGTTCGTGCCACCGCCGTCGCATTCGCGCTCGCGGGAACGGCCTGGTCGTTACCGCCGGCCGCTCGCGCAGGCGCCGAAGAGCCTCGCCAAGCCGTGGGTCGTGCCGCGCACGCCCGATGGCAAGCCCGATCTACAGGGCAACTGGAGCAACGAAACCCAGACGCCGCTCGAGCGGATGGGCAAGCAGGGCGCGACCCTGACCGACGAAGAAGCGAAGAAGATCGAGGATCGCGCCAAGCTGGTCGCCGAGTACCGCGACAAGCCGAGCGATCCGAATCGCACCGGTCCGGCCAAGGGCGGCGACAAGCGTGAACTGCCGCCCGGCGAGCCGAGCTTCATCGAGCGCATCTCCGAGTCGGCAGGCGGCGCGGTCGGCGGCTACAACGGGTTCTGGCTCGATCCAGGCGACAAGGTCATCATGATCGATGGCGTCGCGCGCAGCTCGATCGTCGTCGACCCGCCGACTGGACGGGTGCCGGCCCTCACGGAGGATGCGCGCAAGCGCGCGGCAGAACGGGCGGCGTCCACCAAGAAGTTCGGAGAGTTCGATCACCCCGAGATACGCGGTCTGGCCGAGCGTTGCCTGCTGTCGTTCGGATCGAACGCCGGTCCGCCGATGCTGCCGAACTACTTCTACAACAACAACTACCAGATCGTGCAGACCAAGGACCACGTCATGATCATGACGGAGATGGTGCACGACGCCCGCATCATCCGCATCGGCGGCGAGCATCCGCCGAAGCACGTCCGACAGTGGCTCGGCGATTCGATCGGCCGCTGGGAAGGCGACACGCTGGTCGTCGAAACCACCAACTTCCACCCGCTGCAGCAGTACCGCGGCGCGTCGGAGAACCTCAAGGTCATCGAGCGTTTCACCCGCACCGGGCCCGACACGATCGTCTACAAGTTCACCATCGACGATCCGACGACGTTCACGGGGCCGTGGAGCGGCGAGCTGCCGTTCAACCGCATCGACGAACTGATCTTCGAGTACGCGTGCCACGAGGGCAACTACGCGCTCGGCAACATTCTCGGCGGCGAGCGCGACAAAGGAGAAGCGCGCGACGGAGAAACCGCAGAAGAAGCAGCAGACAATCCGCTGAGTGCTGAGATGCCTGAGAGCTGAGACTGGAGGACGCGTGGACCGTCGTCAATTGAAATCGTGGACGGGCTCGGCGTTCGCGGTTGGAACGGCCGCGGTCTCACTGTTGCCGCTGGCGGCACAGGCGCCGGCGACGATCGCCAAGCCGAAGTCCGCGTGGACACTGCCGCGGACGCCTGACGGCAAGCCGGACTCTGCAGGGCAACTGGACCAACGCGACGCTGACGCCGCTCGAGCGCCCGGGCGACAACACGCCGCTGGTGATGTCGAAGGAAGAGGTCGCGCAGCTCGAGAAGGGCTTCGCGGATCGCGTCGATCGGCTCGCGCAGGACAGCGACCCGAACCGGCCGGCCCCGCCCGAAGGGCGGCGACGGCTCGGTCGGCGCGGCCGGCAACGTCGGCGGCTACAACAACTTCTGGATCGATCCCGGCGACCGGGTCGCGGTCGTCAACGGCGAGTACCGCGTCGTCGCTCATCGTCGATCCGCCCAACGGCAAGGTCCCGGCGCAGACGCCGGAGGCGCGGCAGCGCGCGCAGACGCGGCTGGCGGCGATCAAAGGCCGCGGCCAGTACGACCACCCCGAGTTCCGGCCGCTGGCCGAGCGCTGCCTGATGTCGTTCGGCTCGAACGCCGGGCCGCCGATGCTGCCGAACTACTTCTACAACAACAACTACCAGTTCGTGCAGACCAAGGACAGCCTGATGGTCCTGGTCGAGATGGTGCACGACGTCCGCGTCATCCGCATCGGCGGCGAGCGGCTGCCCAAGGCGATCCGGCCGTGGATGGGCGATTCGATTGGGCGGTGGGAAGGCGACACCCTGGTCGTCGAGACCACCAACTTCCATCCACTCCAGGTGTTCCGCGGCGCCTCCGACAACCTGAAGGTCACTGAACGGTTCAGCGCGCGCCGACGCCGGCACCATCCTCTACAAGTTCACCATCGACGATCCGACGACCTTCACCGCCAGCTGGGGCGGTGAGGTTCCTTCAGGCGGACCGACGAGTTAATCTATGAGTACGCCTGCCACGAGGGGAACTACGCGCTGTGCAACGTGCTCAGCGGCGAACGGAATCGCGAAAGGCGGGAAGCGGAGCGGAAGAAATCTCAGTAAGATTTATTATCACCGAGGCACAGTTATGCGAACGAGACTTTCACTCCTGATTGCCGGGCCGCGCTCCTGGCCGCCACGGTACCCGTCGTCGGGCATCATGCGTTTGGCGCGGAGTTCGATCCCGATGCGCCGATCCGCCTGCAGGGCAAGGTGGTCAAGCTCGAGTGGGTGAATCCGCACGCCTGGATTCACATCGAGGTCACCAAGCCGGACGGCACGAAGGAAGTGTGGATGGTCGAGGGCGGCACGCCGAACACGCTGCTTCGCCGCGGCCTGACCCGTGACTCGCTGACCATCGGCACCGAGCTCGTCGTGGACGGCTACCAGACCAAGGATCACTCGCTCAAGCGGGCCAACGGCCGCGACGTGACCTTCACCGACGGCCGCAAGATGTTCATGGGCTCGTCGGGCACCGGCGCCCCGCGCGACGGCCGCGATCCGACCGAGGGCGGCACGAAGAAGCCGCCACCGCCTCGATAAGGTTCCAAGGTTCCGAGGTCCGAGTTCCAGAGTTCCAGAGTGCCAGGCGCACTCTGGAACCTTTTTCATTTAGAGGGGTATCAGGGATGAGAGCTGGCCTCGTCGTCGATGATGCTGGCGTTGTCCGCCGCGGTTGCCGGCCAACCCGCAGCAACCGCCGCCAGCAGCCGGCGCGCTTCAACGTCCCGGTCGACTACTTCACCCTGCCGAACGGGCTCAAGGTCGTGGTCAGCGAGGACCACAGCGCGCCGGTCGTGTTCGTCGAGGTCATGTACAACATCGGCTTCCGCATCGAGCCGAAAGGCCGCACCGGCTTCGCGCACCTCTTCGAGCACATGATGTTCCAGGGCTCCGGCCAGGTGAAGAAGATGGAGCACGTGTCGCTGTGCAGCAGGCCGGCGGCGTCGTCAACGGCTCGACGCGGCTCGACTACACGAACTACTTCCAGGTGCTGCCGTCGAACGCGCTCGAGCTCGCGCTGTGGCTCGAGGCCGATCGCATGCGGTCGCTCGACGTGAGCGCCGAGAACCTGAAGAACCAGCAGAACGTCGTGAGCGAGGAGGTTCGCGTGAACGTCCTCAACCAGCCGCACGCGGCGTTCGAGTGGCTCGACATCTGGCAGCGCGCGAACACGAACTGGTCCAACGCGCACAACTTCTACGGCGACCTCGCCGATCTCGAGGCGGCGACGCTCGAGGACGTGCGGATCGTTCTTCAAGACGTACTACGCCCCGAACAACGCCGTTCTGGCGGTCGTCGGCGACACCAACGCGGCGGAGGTCCGGACGCTGGCCGAGAAGCACTTTGGCGGCATTCCCGCGGCAGGAACTGCCGGCGCCGGCTGCGACTCGCCGAGCCGCCGCAGAACGAAGCGAAGCGCTTCGCCCGCGAGGACAAGCTGGCGCGCACGCCGGCGCTCGCCGTCGCCTGGCATCTGCCCGAGCGCATGACGAAGGACTTCTTCGCGCTGAGCGTGCTCGATCCGCTCATCGTCGGCGACGAGAGCGCGAGGCTGTATCAGAAGCTCGTGCGCGCAGGATCGGCTGGCCATGCTCGGTCATCGGCGCGTTCAACTTCCTGGGCAACAACTGGGACGTCAAAGGGCCGATGCTCTACACCATGCGCGTCGATTACCTGAACGACAAGACTGCCGATCAGGTGCTCGACGCCATCGAGGCGGTGCTTGCCGAGATTCGCACGAAAGGCATCACCGAAGCGGAGCTCGCCCAAGCCAAGATCGCGTTGCGATCGTCGTTCCTCGAGGAGATGGAGGGCGGCTTCATGCCGCGGTTCGGCCGCGCGCAA
The DNA here is from genome assembly GCA_963841895.1 of uncultured Acidobacteriota bacterium. Taxonomy (GTDB): domain Bacteria; phylum Acidobacteriota; class Vicinamibacteria; order Vicinamibacterales; family UBA2999; genus JACCSI01. The sequence continues at coordinate 87,189 of CAWJEO010000037.1, read as the reverse complement.
CCTGCTCGCGGCCTTCGCGCTGTTCGACGACGACCCCAAACGCGTCAACACGATCCTCGACGAGCTCGACAAGGTCACGGTCGACGATGTGAAGGCGGCCGCGGGTCGCTGGTTCGTCACGACCAACCGCACGTCGATTGACAGTCGGCCGGCCGCCAAGCCGAACGGCTCAGGGAGTCGTGCGATGAATCGTCAAGCGTTGTTTCTGATCGCTCTCGCTGGCGACGCTGTCTCGTGCCGGCATGGTCGCAGGCGCAGGCGCACGGCACGCCCCGCCGTCGGGCCCGAGCGGGCGTTCGCGCCGCCGCCGCGCGTCGAACGCACGCTGTCCAACGGCCTGCGAGTCGTGGTCGTCCGGTTTGCCACGGTCCCGAAAGTCTCGGTCGTGCTGACGGTCGAATCCGGCCTCGCCGTCGATCCGGCGGAAAAGGCAGGACTCGCCCAGTTCGTGGCCGATGCGATGCAGCGAGGGCACGACCACGCGAGACAGCCGCCAGATCCGGCAGGAGATCTTCGCGATGGGCGCGTCGCTCTCCGCCGCCGCCGGGCAGGATACCTCGTCGTTCACGATGCGCGGGCTGGCCGACACGCTGCCGGCGATGATGACGCTGCTCGCCGACCTGGCGCGCAATCCCACCTTCCCGCAGGCCGAGATCGACCTGCTGAAGGCGAACAACACACAGTCGCTGCAGGCGCAGCTGGCCTCGCCGCAAATGGTCGCCAACCGCGTCTATCGTCAGACCCTCTTCGGGCCGCATCCCTACGCGCGCGTCGGCGCGACCCTCGACACCGTCGGCAATATCGATCGCGCGTCGATCGTCGAGTACCACAAGACCTACTACCGCCCGAACAACGCGTTTCTGATCGTGACCGGCGACGTCACGCCGGACGCGGCGTTTGCCGCCGCCGAAAAAGCGTTCGGCGGCTGGGCGCGCGGCGCGGTCCCGCCGCCGCCGAGCGCGCCGACGCCGCCGCTTGCAGGGCCGCAAGATTGTGTTCGTGCAGCGCCCGAACAGCGTGCAGTCGTCGATCTCGGTCGGCAACTTCACCATTCGCCGCAACGATCCGCGCTGGCCGGTCTTGAACGTGGCCAACCAGATCTACGGCGGCGCGTTCGATTCGCGGCTGGTGCGAAACATCCGCGAAGAAAAGGGCTACACCTACTCGCCGCAGTCGATCTTCCAGGCGATGGGGCAGGCCGGCCTCTACCGGGCGGTGGCCGATGTGCGCAACGACGTCACCGGCGCGACCATCAAGGAGATCTACGCCGAGATCGACAAGTTCCGCGCCGAAGGGCCGGCCGCGCAGGAACTCGAGAGCGCCAAGACCTACGCGCGCGGCCTCTTCGTGATCCAGAACGCGACGCAGGCGGGCTTCGCGAATACGCTGAACACGGTCTACGGCTTCGGGCTGCCGAAGGACTATCCGGAAACCTTCCAGAAGACGGTCTCGGCGCTCTCGACCGAAGCCGTCAAGACGGCGGCGCAGATGCTGCTCGGGTCGCAGGACTCGGTGATCGTGATCGTCGGCGACTACACGAAGGTGAAGGATCAGCTCGGCGGGTTCAAGGACATCTCGTTCGTCGACATCAGCGGAAAGCCGATTGCGGAGCCGAAGTAGACGGATGATTTAGGTCAGTTTCCAGTTTCCAGTTACCAGTTCAAAAAGGGCCCTCAGTTCCGCTCCACCGAAGTGCCCTTTGAACTGGCAACTGGCAACTGAAAACTGACAGTGTTCTCGTCACGAGAAACCGATCCACCGGCCCGCTGCAGCAACCGTAAACCACAACGCGATTGAAAACACCGCGACCAGCCTGGTTGTCGCCGTGGCTTCGTCCGCCGCGGTGCGGGCCACACGCTGACGGACGAAATAGGTGAACGCCAGTGCGATGGGGAGGGTCGTGATCTTCACCCAGAATGCCTGGTTGTGGTAGCACTTGATCGATTCCGACAGAAACAGTGCGGTGCCGGTCGTCAGCATGATGACGACGCTCGCGGTGAGCCAGGGCGCTGCGTCACGGGCGATCTGTGGAATCGGATAGCGGCGCAGACCGACCCCGAGCAGCCGCAAATCCACGAGCAGAATCGCTCCGCCCAGCAGGCACAGCCCGAGCAGGTGAACGGCTTCGATCACCGGGAACAGCCACAGCGACATCCGGATGCTGTTGCCGAGCCACGTCGCTTCGCACCATTCGAAGAAGGGGAGCAGCGTCACGGCGCGCTCCCTTCCGGCGGTGGGACGACACAGCCGGCCGCCCAGTTGATCAACGCCGGCTGCGGCTGGATATCGCAGTCGAACCAGTTGTAGGCGATCATCCGGCCGGTCACGACGACACTCGCCCACAGCACCAGCGACGCGATCGCCGCGACCCGCGCCGCCTTGGGCGTTCGCGCGGCCGAGATCCCAGCCATCGACGGTTCGTTCAGTCCGTGTGTGGAAGTACCAGACGTTGATGCCGGCGAGCACGAGCAGCACCATCTTCACGCGAAAGAAGATGTTCTGGTAATTCCGCACCGGGATGGCGTAGAAGAGCAGCACTCCGGTAAACATCATCACGCCGAACCCGATGCGGATCCACGGGAGCAGCCGGGTCGTCACTTGCGAGACCGGCACGGCGCGCAGCGTCAGCCCGAGCAGGCGGAGATCCATCATCGCCGCGAGCCCCACGAACAGCGTCAACGACAGGACATGAGTGGATTCCACCAGCGGGTACATGTAGAGCGACTCGTGGAGGTCGATGCTCCAACGGGTGCTCGCGAGCCATTCGAGCAAAGGGAGAAGTGTCACGCGGCGCTGGGAGCCTTGACGGCCTGAGTTGTGAGCAACGTGGTCAAGCGATCTCCGTCAAGGCGACTGCCCCGCCGACGGGCCGACCGCGCGTGGTGTGCGCGGTTGGGTGGGGAGGCGGGGCAGACAAAGATACTTGGCGAGGCGAAGCCCTCCGCCACCGGTGCGTAGCTTCGCTAAGTATAGACTCAGGCATGCGAAGCATGGTGTGGACGGGACTCGTCCTGATGCAGGCAGTGGTGATCGGCGCGCAGGCCCCGTCGGCTCCGGCCAGGCCCGCAACCCCGGCGCCCGCGGCCGCGCCGACGCTGCGCGTCGGCACGATGAGCGAGCTGATGGTGCACCTGATCTATCCGACGTCCGACGCGGTGTTCTACGTGTCGTCGCGGACGCCGTCGACCGACGCGGAATGGACGACGCTGCAGGCGCAGACGCTGACCCTCGCTGAATCAGCGAACCTGTTGATGATGCCGGGACGGACTCGCGCCGGCCAGTGGAACAAGGACGCGCGGCAGATGCTCGACGCCGCCGCGGCGGCCTTCAAGGGCGCCAAGGCCAAGGACGTCGCAGCGATCGAGGCCGTGAGCGACCAGCTGCTCGAGTCGTGCACGTCCTGTCATAAGGCGTATCGGCCGAATTATGGGAAGCCGCGGCCACCGCAGTGACGGCGGTTTCGCAGTTTCGGGGTTACATGGTTTCTCAGTTACAGAGTTCTGGGTTACGAAGTTTTGAGGTTTCTGCCGTTGCAAGGTTGGCACCGAACCGAACCTTGTAACCGGCAGGCAACCGCGCAACCTCGAACTTAGAAACCAAGTAACTTCGAAACCCCGAAACCTCGAAACCGCTCACTTGCCGGCATTCGGTCGCTCTAATTCGACCGCGTACTTCGCGTGGCAGTTCGTGCACGTCTCGTAGATCTCGGCGCCGGTGTCGAAAACGGCTTGCTTGTTCTTCTGCTCCGCGGCACGAATGGCGCGCTGCCCGGCCTCGACGAGCGCGACCGACATGCGCATCCACTCGTCCGCAGTCCTTCGCCCGGTGGGCAGCATCATCAGGTTGCCTGACTCGGTGATTGCGTAGGCGTGGTTGCGCACCGCGTCCCACTCTTCCTGCGTCTCCGGCTGGATCTCGACAGTCCCCTGCGCATCGTCGATCCAGCCGACCGCGTCCCAATACTCGTCGGCCGCCGGTTCGACGACATGGGCCATCAGCTGCTTCAGATCGGCCACCGGCTTGAACGGCGGTGGCGGCGGCGCGCTGCTGCAGCCGGCAGCCGCGGCGACGGCGATGAGCAACACGAACGACAGGCGGGTCATAGGCGCGGATTCTACTTCGGCACCCAGACCAGCGCCACCAGCTGCACCGAGACGCCGCCGCGCTTCGGCTGTACGACGACGCGCTCCAGCGGCTCGTGGTGGGCGTCCCAGCGCGCGCCGATCGCGCTCAGTTCGTCCTCGAGCGTGTGATCGAGCTCGTCGCGCTTGGCCTGCAGTTCAGCGACTTCGACTTTCGCGCGCTCGACGTCCTGCGCCGCGCGCCCGATCCGGCCGACCCCGCGGGCGGCCGTCGTCGCGCGCCCGAGGGTGCTCGCGCTGACCGCCTTGCGTCCAAGTATCGCGCCGAAGATGGTTGCCGCGACCGAAACGCCGGCCTGGACCTTCGACTCGGTCGCCTGTTCCTGTTCGCGCGCGACGGTGGTTTCGGCGCGGCGGATCTTCTCGGTCAGCGTCGCGAGCTTCGGCGCGTAGCGCTGGCGGACCTTGGCGATCTCGGCGTCGCGCTGTTCGCGCATGCCCGTCTGCAGTCGGACCTGAAAATCGCGTTCGCTTTCGCCCGGCGCCGAGGTCATGCTTGCGCGCGGACTGCGAAACAGCTCGATCGCCTGTGACTGGGCCGCCCAGCGCGTGAAGTCTTTGGTCCACGCCGCGTACTTCCTTGGATTGGCGGCGGCGGCAGGCACCGGCGCGAACGCGGTTGCGGCGCCGGCTTCGCGCCCCAGCTCGCGCACGGTGAAGTCGACCGGCTCAGCGTGCTCCCAATCAACCGGCAACGGTCCATCCACGATCGGGGTGATGACGACGATGTCGCGGGAGTCGTCGACCTTCAGCTTGGCATCGGAGTACGCGACGCGCGCGGCGCCAACCAGCGCTGGCGTCCACTCGGTGCCCTCGCCTGGCGCGAAGTACTGCTGGATGCTGGATCCAGTAATGGGTCGAGCGACAGGTGCGACAGGTGCGACAGGTGCGCTGGGTGCGTCAGGTTCGGTGCGGTGCGCGGGTGCATCGGGGCGGTGCAAGGTGCACCGGTGCCGTGCGGGTGCGTCGGCGCGCGGGCCGGTGTGCTCGGCATGCCGGAGGCACCTGCGCACCTGCTGACCGCATCTGCTCACCTGCGAACCGCACCGCACCTGCCGCACCCGTCGCACCTGTCGCACCTGTCGCGTCCGCTGGCGAGCCGGCGCGAGCCGCGCGAGCTCGTCTCTGCCAAGCGGCCCGCGAAGATACGAGAGCGTCCACCGCGTTTTGAACAGCACGGGCTCGCTCTCGTGCACGTTGTGCAGCAGGAACGTGCGCTTCTCGAGGCCCGACAGCAGGCGATCGGTCGTGGCGCGATCGAAGCCGTGGCCCGACGCGGCGTTGGCGCCCTCGAGGCCGTCGAGGAGGCGGGCCTTGTCGCGCTCGGTCTGCAGCCGGCCCAGGAACCAGGTGCCGGCGTTGGCGAGCGCCTTGTAATCGAGGTCGACCGGGTTCTGCGTCGCCAGCGTCAGGCCAAGGCCGAAGGCGCGCGCCTGCTTGAGCAGCGTGAGCAGCGGCGGCTTCGACGGCGGCATCGCCACCGGCGGCAGGTAGCCCATCATCTCGTCGATGTAGAGGAGCGCGCGCAGCGTCGACGTGCCGCGCTGCATCCGCATCCACGACACGACCTCGTTGAGGAGCAGCGAGACGAAGAACATCCGCTCGCGGTCGTCGAGGTGGGCGATCGAGATGACGCTCACCCGCGGCTTGCCGGCCGCGGTGTAGAGCAGCTGGTTGATGTCGAGCGGCTCGCCTTCCAGCCACACCGCGAAATCAGGAGCCGCGAGCAGACGATTGAGATCGGACGCGAGCCCGAACCGATCGCCGGCCGGGAAGAACGCTTCGATGTCGAGGACGCCGATGCGCTGGAGCGGCGGCGACTGCACCTGCGCGATGAGCGCAGGAAGGTCGAGCGACTGCTGCTTCTGCCAGGCCTCGGCGAGCAGCGTCGAGACCAGGATGTGCTCGCGGCTGCGCCGCGGTTCGGCGTCGACCCCGCGAGCGTCAGCACGCTGGTGGCGGCCGCTGATGCTCGTTCGGCGACGCAGCTCGGGATCGCCGGCGATGGCCGGACCCGGGGCCTGAAACGTGCGGAGGATCGAGAGCGGGCGGGCGGCACGGCTGCCCGGCGTATAGACGCTCAGCTCGGCGGCCTGACGCAGGCGCGCGACCCGATCCGGCCCTTCGCCCCACTCGGCGAGACCTTCGCGCCAGCGGGTCGCCTCGCGCTCCGCAAAGGCCTCTGGCGTCAGACCGGCCAGCCGCGCTTCGTCGGGATTGATCCAGGGCGCGAACTCCGACGTCTCCTGCTTCGGAAACGTCAGCAGGAGGTTCGACAGATCGCCCTTGGGATCGATCGCGATGACCGGCAGGCCATCGATGGCCGCTTCTTCGATCAGCCCGATCCCGAGACCGGTCTTGCCGCTCCCGGTCATGCCGAGAATCACGGCATGGGTGACCAGATCGGAGGCGTCGTAGAGGAGCGGGACGTTGGTGACCGTGCTGGACGCGCTGTCGATCCGCCGACCGAGATAGAAGAGACCGAGTTTCTCGAAATCCATCGGATGGAAGCCTACCGCGGACTGAATTCTCGCGCTACGTCCCCGACGATGCTTCGACCCACGTGGCCGACGCTGGATCAGCATCAGACATTCAGACCGACAGCGCGCATCAGGGCGATCGCGTTGCTCGACTGGACGATGCCAGGCTTGAGCGTGTAGTCGAAGACGAGCACACCGTTGTCGAAGTGGTCGTCGAAGTGGACGTTCGCGGCCTGGCCGGCGAGGCTCGGGACGATCTCGGTCAACGCCAGATCGTGCGTTGTCGCGAGCCCGATCGCGCCGCGCTCGACGAGGCCGGACAGGACGCCGGTCGCGCCCTGAAGCCGATCGTGCGAGTTGGTTCCGGAGAGCAGTTCGTCGAGGAGAAACAGGACGCCGCGACCCGGTTCACGATTGGCGTCGGACGCCGTCAACCGCACGATCTCGCCGAGGCGGGTGATCTCGGCATAGAACCGCGAGCGCCCCGCCTGCAGCGAGTCCTGGATTCGCAACGTTGCCCCGATCGCGCAGCGAGCTCATCGTCAGACGCGCGGCCCGCACGGGTGCGCCCGCCTGCGCGAGGACGGCGTTGAGGCCGACGGTGCGGAGGAGCGTGCTCTTGCCCGACATGTTCGAGCCGCTGACGAGCAGCAGGTGCGGCGCGCTGCCCCCCAGTGCAACCGAGTTGGCCACCGCGGCGGCGCGCGGCAGCAGTGGATGGGCCATCGCGTCCGCCTCGAAGTGGACCGGTCCGGCCGCGATCTCGGGGAACGGATCCGACGGGCGTTCGGCGGCATATGTGGCGAGCGCCGACAACGCTTCGTACTCGGCGATGACCGCGAGCCATTCAGGGACGGCAGGTCCGCATCGTGCCCGCCACCGCTCGACCGCAAAGGCGAGCTGCGTGCCGAGCAACAGCAGCGCCGAAATAGGCGCGAAGATCTGATTGTGCCCGGAGCTCAAGATCTCGACCAGCCGCGCCAGGCGGCGAATCTCCTCGCCGGGCGCATGCCCCGACGCATGCAGCCGAGCCCGGAGAGTGACGAGCAGCGGGCTTTCGACCGGCTCGCGGTCGAGCCGCTCGATCAGCGTCGCCAGGACGCGGAGCTCCTGCTCGCGCTCCTCGACCCCGTGCGCCACGTGATGCGCCGCGTGCCGAAACTTGAAGGCCAGGAGTCCCTGGACGATGAGCGCCGGCACGAGGAGGTCCGGTGGCTGCCCGGTCCAGATCCACTGAACGACCAGGCCTGACGAGACGGCGGCGACCAGCGGCAGGACGACGCGCGGCCAGGAGGCCGCCAGATGTGGTCGCTCTGCCGCCCACGCCAGGAGGTCGTGCGTGCGCACCGATCGCGCCACATCGGGTCCCAGGACCGCGAGTTCTTCGCGAAGGTCGAGACGCGGCGCGAGCTCAGCGACCGCGGTCTGACGGTCGCGGACGATGGTCGGGGTCGCGGGTGCCTTCAGCCACGCGGCAAGGAGGTCTTCGCCTGCCGCGGTACGAGTGGTGACCAGCAGCTCGAAGAGGCCGCCGGCGCCGAAGAGATCGAGGTCTTCGGCGTACAGGTGATCGGGATCGCGAAAGCGCTCGCCGCGCTCGCCGGAGCCCTGCCAGCGATCCTCGAGGCGGGCCAGGCCGCGCGCGTAGAACGCCACCGCCCGGGCCGCGCGATCGCGGGCGTTGAGGACGCGCGCATGCACGAAGAGCAGCGCGACAAACAGCAGCCCGGGAATCACCAGCCATGGTGCGCTCGGCCGACCCAGCACCGCGACGATCGCGACGGCGAGCCCGAACACGGCAAGCCGCGACCACGCCAGCTGATCGTGCCGGCGCTCGAGAGCGTCGACCGCTGCCTGACGCGCCGTCAGGCGCGACCGATAGGTCGCTACGGACGAACTTTCCCGTCGGTTTTCCACAGATACAGGGTGCGTCGGTTGCCCGCGGCGTCGTTGAAGGTGTCGACCTTGTCGGCCTGCCAGTCGCCCATGCTGAAGGCGTGCGACACGATGCGCGCGCCAGGCTTCAGCTGCTTTGTCAGGATGGGCCGGAGCTTGAGGTTGGACGAGGACAGGAGGTAGAGCGTGACGACCGTTGCCTCCGACAGATCAACGGTCATCGCGTCCTGGAGCCGGAACGACACGAGGTGCGACACGCCGGCCTGCTTGGCGTTGGCGTTGGCCTCGGCGATTCGCTGCGGGTCGATGTCCACGCCGACGCCTCGGGCGCCGTAGACCTTGGCGGCCGTGATCGGAATCCGGCCATCGCCACAGCCGAGGTCATAGACCACGTCGTTCTTGCCGACCGTCGCCAGCTGGAGCATGCGATCGACCACCTCTTGCGGTGTCGGGACGTAGGGCGCCAGTTGCGCCGCTTCGGGGCGTTTCTGGGGCGGCGCCTGACGGCGTCAACCGCCGGCCCGACAGCGGCCAAGATGAGCAGCGCCGTCGCGACCAGGGTCGCGGCCGCGATGAGCGTTCGCAATGGGCTCGTTCGGGCGCGCAGTTCGTGCGTATTGCCGGCCGTTTTGTGCATCTCTGTCAGCATAGTCAAAAGCGCGGACCGAAGCGGCCAATATCTTAGCCTTAAGGACTAAGATTTGGCCGTATTTCGTGCCGCCGGGCATGATGAGCAAGTCTCATCGGAATTGTCGAAACAGGTTAACCACGTGATGGATCAGGGCTTAACCAACCACTCGGATTGCAAGGCCTCAACCGCCGGAATAGCCCGATTTTTCGGGCATTTCCATTGATCTGAGACCCTCGCCTGCGGTATACTTCTTTTGCTCGGCCGTCACGCTTCGGACCTCCCAGATCTCCATCCTAAAGCGAGGGTCACGTGTCATTTGTGGTTGGCGACAAGGTCATTTACCCGAACCATGGTCTCGGCGTCGTAGAGAAGATCGAGGAAAAGACGATTCTCGGTACGACGTGTGGGTTTTTTCACCTCCGTATCCTGTCGAACGAGACGACCGTCCTCGTCCCGGTCGTGAACGTCGACAACGTCGGCCTGCGGCGGGCGATCTCCGACGAAGAGGTCGAACGGCTGTTCCACCTCCTCGGCGACGGCAAGATCGACAACCACCAGAACTGGAAGGGCCGCTTCAAGGACAACTCGGACAAGATGCGTACCGGCTCGATCTACGACATGGCCGATGTGCTGAAGAGCCTCACGTTCCTCGCCAAGTCCAAGAGCCTCTCGTTCCGTGAGAAGCGCATGCTCGATCGCGCCAAGTCGCTCATCATCTCGGAAGTGTCGGAAGTCATGCGTCAGGCGGTGCCCGAGGTGGAAGATCGCCTCGAGAAGGCACTCGAACGCTGCTTCATGATGAAGGCCCGCGCCGCCCAGCGCGCCGCGGCCCGCACGACCGCCAAGGCGATGCCCGCCAAGGCGACGTCGACCCGCGCCGCGACTGCTCGTCGGCAGGCCCGCGCGTCATAGCCGACGACCTCACGCTTCCAGACCCCGTCGCAGACGGCACACGATAGGTCGGGCACAGCCCGACCTATTTTTTTGTCAGCCTACGCATGGCGGCCATTCGCTCCGTTCTCACCTACGTCCTGACGTCGCTCTACGTCCTCACGGTCGGCACCTTCGCGCTGCTTGTCGTCGTCCCGCTGGGGTTCAAAGGGGTGCTCTACGACCTCGGCCATGCCGGCGTTGCGCTCGCGCTGGGGACGGCTGGCATCAGATATCGCGTCGTCGGACGCGAGCGTCTGCCGAAAGACCGGGCGGTGGTGTTCTGCGCCAACCATCAGAGCAACGTCGATCCGCCGGTACTCTTCCAGGCGCTGCACCGGCGGTTGCACATCCTCTACAAAGCTGAGCTCGACAAGGTGCCAGTGCTTGGCCGCGTGTTCAAGGCCGGGGAGTTCGTGGCGGTCGAGCGCGAGAACCGCGAAGCCGCGTTTGCGTCGATCGAGCGCGCGGCGGCGTCGATTCGCTCCGGCAACTCGTTCCTGATCTTTCCGGAAGGGACGCGGAGCCGCACCGACGAATTGCTGCCGTTCAAGAAAGGCGGCTTTGTGATGGCGCTGCGGGCCGGCGCGCCGATCGTCCCCGTCGCGATCATGGGCGGGCGATCGGCAATGCGAAAGGGCAGCTCGATTGTGCGCCCGGTCCACGTCACGGTGCGCATTGGCGAGCCGGTCGAGACCGCATCACTCGACGTCGATCAACGCGACTGGCTGATTCGGGAAGTCAGGCAGCGGATCGAGGCGCTCCTGCGCGAGGGTCCGGCCTTTTAGCAGCCCGCCCTCAGAGCGATGACTCGACGTCGAACGCCGCCGGATACTGCGCGCGCAGCGTCCGGACGACGGCGGCGAATTCGTCCCGCATCGCGCTGACGTCGTTGACCAGCAGCGCCGGCGAGCCGGCCGCGGCATCGACCTCGATCCGGTTGGCGAGCTGCGACAGGTAGCCCGCGCCCACCATGCCCGCGCTGCCCTTGATGGCGTGAGCGATCTGCGCGACCTTGACGCGATCCGCGGTCTCGAGCGCGGTCATCACCTGCGTCATCCGGTCGCCATTCTGGCGGACGAAGTGCCCGAGAATCTCGTAGAGCAGGTCGTGATTGACGGCCGATCCCGCCCGGCAGACGGCGAGGAGGTCGGTCGGGTCGATCGCGCCGGTCTGCCATCGCATCGAGGCCAGTTTTGCAAGGCCTGTACCGATGGGCTTTGATCGCGAATCACGCGCAGGAGCCCGGTTTTCGCGCTCGATTTCGCTGCGCGCTCTCACGACCGGGCCGCCTCGAACCGGCCAACTCGCCACAGCATTCTCGTTGGAGCCGATGCATCCTGCCGCTATCGGTGGAATACTTGTCCAGAGGCGACGATGGATCTTCTAATCTCGCTGGGCAGGACGCTGGGGTTCTCGCTGACGTCTGGCGTGAACTTATACGCAACCGTGGCCATCCTCGGCCTGGCCGCCCGCTACGACTGGGTCGCGCTGCCGCCGCAATACGAGGTCTTCGCCAGCGACTGGGTCATCGGCGGCGCCCTCGTCCTCTACGCCATCGAGTTCGTCGCCGACAAGATCCCGTGGGTCGATTCGATCTGGGACAGCGTCCATACGTTCGTGCGACCGGTGGGCGGCGCGCTGGTGGCGGTGGGGACGCTCGGCGACGCCTCACCCTCGACGGAAGTCATCGTCGGTCTGCTGGGCGGCACGATCGCGGCGAGCAGTCACCTGACCAAGGCGAGCACCCGCGTTGCCGCGAACACCAGCCCCGAACCGTTCACGAACTGGGGCCTGAGCCTGGTCGAGGACGTGTTCGTCATCGGCCTTGGTCTCCTGGCACTGAAGTATCCACTGGTGGCGCTCGGCATCACGGTCGCGATCCTCATCACAATCGTGCTCGCACTCCGCTGGATCTTTCGTAAACTGCGCGGGTTCACAAGGCCGGTCCCTGCATGATCGCAAGACTCCGCTCGCGCACGCTGTTCGGGACACGTCGGCTGGTGGCCCTGGTCGCGGTGGTCGGCGCGCTGCTCGCGCTGCTGCCCGCCGCCGGCGCCGTCGATCAATCTCCGCAGCAGTCGCAGGCGCAAGCGCCACCCCCGGCGCAGGAGGGCGCTCAACCGGCGCAACCCGAGCCCCGGTTCCGCGCCGGTGCGAACCTCGTGCGCGTCGATGCCTACGTCATGGCGGATGGCCTTGCGGTCACCGATCTCACGCTCAAGGATTTCGAGGTTCTCGAAGACAACGTCCCGCAGCGCATCGAATCGTTTCAGCTGATTCAGCCGCGGCCCGCGGCGGCGGTGAACGAGCTGCGCGAGCCCAACACGGTCGCCGAGAGCCGCGAGATGGCCAGGGACCCGGCAGCACGGGTGTTCGTGCTGTTCATGGATCTGTGGCACGTGCAGCTCGAGGGCTCGTATCACGCGCAGGGACCGGTCACCCGGCTGCTCAATCGCGTCATTGGTCGTGACGATCTCGTGGGCGTCATGACGTCGGAGATGTCGGCGAGGAACCTGACGCTTGCCCGACGGACCGAATCCATCGAAGCGATTCTCAAGAACAACTGGTTCTGGGGCGAGCGGAACCGCCTCACTTCGCCCGACCCGCGCGAAGAAGCGTTGAAGATGTGCTATCCCGATATCGAGGGGACCGAGACCTACGGGATGGCTCGCGCTCTCATCAACCGCCGACGGGTGGGTTCCACCCTGAACGCGATCAAGGATCTGATCGTCCACCTCGAAGGTATCCGCGAAGAACGGAAGTTCGTGGTGATGCTCACCGAGGGCTGGCTCCTGCCGCGCCCGGATCAAGGGCTCAACCGCCCTCTCAAGATGGGCTCGACCGACAAGTACGGTCGGGCCCCCGGCGGCGCGCAGCCGATCGGTACCGATCCTGGTGGCCGGCTCAGGCTCGATCCTCAACGCGATGGGCGGGACAGCTCGTTCGAATCGTGCGAGCGCGAGCGGGCGCTCCTCGCGTTTGCCGACTACGCGTCGGATTTCCGCGACCTCCTGCAGCGTGCCAATCGGGCCAACGTCAGCTTCTACCCGCTCGACGCGCGCGGTCTCGTCGCCTTCGACGAGCCGATAGGTCCCGACCGGCCGCCCCCGCCGTCCGTTGATGCCGCGCTGTTGCACGATCGTCAGAACGCGATGCACGAGCTCGCCATCAACACCGACGGCTACGCCATCGTCAACACCGGCAACATCGACAAGGCGCTCGAGCGGATGGTGCAGGATGCCGGGGCCTATTACCTGCTCGGGTATTACTCGACCAACACGCGTCTCGACGGACGGTTCCGCAAGCTGACGGTGCGCGTGAAACGGCCGAACGTGGACGTGCGCTCGCGACCGGGATACCAGGCGCCGACCGAGGCCGACATGGCGTCGGCACGCGTCGATGGACTGATGAAAGGCGCCGCGCCGGGATACTCGACGTTCCCGCCGGGGGTTGGCCCGCGCGCTGGAAGGGCTGACGCCGGCCCGCGGCGTGCTGCCGATGCGCGTTCAAGCCGCCGCAAGCGCGCAGCAGATCTGGGTCACGACGGAACTCGACCCATCGACGCTCAAGGCCACCGAATGGCAGCAGGGCGGCTTGGCGCGACTTCGGTTTGAACACGAACAGGGCACGAGTGCGCCGGTCGAAGCCGACGCCACGATCGAACCGGGCCAGCGCTCGTTCAGTGTCAGCCCCCCGGCCGGCGTCACCCTCGCCCCGGGGCGCTACGTCGTTCGCGTGCAGCTGACCGCCAAGGGCTCCGTCGTGCCGATTCAGACGACGACCGACGTGACGATTCCGGCGCCGACCGCGCTCTTGAGCTCGAGCGGGATCGCGTCACGCCGTGGCCCGCAGACGGGGTTGAACTACATCGCGACCGCTGACGCTCGCTTCCGCCGCACTGAACGCCTGCGACTCGAAGTGCCTCGCGTCGCCGAAGGCGGGACGCTGTCGGCGCGCCTCCTCGGCCGCGATGGGCAGCCGCTCTCGCTCGGCGTCATCCTGAGCGAGCGTCAGGATACGGCGCAGCAGCTCACGTTCATCGTGATGGACGTCACGCTCGCGGCCCTGGCGCAGGGCGACTACGTGGTCGAGCTCTCGCTGGAGAAGGAAGGGAAGAAGGAAGGGAGTGGCTTACGGTTTCAGAATCGTTCCCTGATCGCTACTGCGCGAATTTACAGTTACCAGTTTCACAGTTCGAAGCCGCCTGTTCACGATCCTCCTGTCCGAACCGCAGGCTCCAGGGCTGAGCACCGAGCCGTCCTCTCCGACGATCCCCTGAAGCAACTCAACCGCGCACCTGGCGAAACCGTTCGAGCGGTTGCCGCGGCGCGATCTCGAGGACATGCGTCGAGCTCGAGTACGACGTCGTAAATGAGATCGGTGGCGGCTGCGCCTCGCCACGCTCGGCGGATTCTTCCTTCGAATAGCTCGCGCGAATCCGATCGGCGAACGACGCCGGGTTGGCGTCGCGCGAGAACTTCACGCGAATCGTCGTGTCGAGACGCACGTCGGCGTCGCCTTCGACCGGAACGCTGAACTCGACTTCGAGCGGCAGCGGTGGCTCTTTCGGACGGGTTGCGCAACCGCCACACTCGCGAGCGTCGCGACGATCGCCGCCGTCGCCAGTCGCTGCCAGACGCCCGCCATCTCGCTACGATAAGGGGCAGCGCCTTTTTCGACAATCACCGCCAGCGGCGTGACAGGTGACGCGAGAACCGCAGGGTCCACTGACTTTTGCGAGAATACGGCGATGCGAGTCCTTGCTCTTGTGCTGGTTTCGGCCGCACTCGGGTTCCAGTCGGACGCCATCAGCCCAGCTGCGGTGGCCAAGCATATCGAGCAGGAGCTGACGGCGGCGCGCGTCCCCGGGGCGGCGATCGTCGTCGTCTCCGGCGACGAGATCTTTGCCGGCAGCTACGGGGTCGCGGACGCTGAGCACGAGACCGCGATGACGCCGGCAACGCTGCTGCAGGCAGGGTCGCTGACCAAGCTCTTCACTGCGCTCGGCGTGGCCGCGACGCTCGAGAGCCGGCAGCTGCCCTACGACACGCGCTTGGCCAGGTCATGACCGGCCTCGGGCCTCAAGCTGCGACTGCGACGTTCCACCAGCTGCTGTCGCAGACGTCGGGCCTCCGCGATTGTTCGGGCGACAACGGAGCCTCGGACGAAGCGGCGCTTGCGGCGGCGGCGCGCGGGTTGGGCGCGGCGGACTTTATCCTCCCGGCCGGGCTCGTCTTCTCGTATTCCAATCCCGGCTACGCGCTCGCCGGCGCCGGCCTGGAGGCGATTCGCAAACAACCTGTACGCCGATGCGCTGCACGATATCGACGCTGGCGCCACTGGGGATGACTCAGTCGACGCTGCGGCTGACGCGAGGTGGCGGCGCGGCCTCATGCCGTCGGCCATCGGCTCGACGGCGCCTCGACGATCGCGTTGCGAACGCCGAACAACGACACGCGCATCTGGCCCGCGGGCTACCTGTGGACCAACGCCGCTGACATGTCACGCGCTTTGTCAGCTCTCGTGTCGCGCGGCGCGGTTGCAGGGCAGCGCGGCCTGCCGCCGTCGGTCATCGCGCGCGTCTCGACGCCGCACGCGCCGATGCCGAACATCTTTGTGGACGGGCACTACGGCTATGGCCTGATGATCTTCCGCGATCGCAATACGCTCATGTTCGAGCACGGTGGGACGAATGCCAGGCTTCTCGTCGATCGCTGCGGGTCGCGCCGGATCGACGCTTCGGAATCGCGCTTCTCACCAACCTCGACAACGCCCCGTTGCGACGGATCGCGCAGTCTGTGATGGCGCGGGCGTTGGTCTTGCCCGAAGCGTCCGATTCCGGTGAGGCAGGAGACGCCGGTCAGCGCCGACGAGCTCAAGGAGCTGCTGGGCCTGTATCAGAATCGCGGGACGGCCGAAGTCGCCGTCCGCGACGGTCGCGTGGTGCTCTCACTCGACGGTGGACCGGCGTGGCCAGTCACGCGGATCGGCGAGCATCGTTACCTGTCGCGGCCGAAGCCCGAGGTGGCGGGTCCTGAATTCGTGCTCCATTCAGCCGCAGGAAGCCCCACCGTACTTCATTTCGCGTTCTGGGCCTACGCGAAGCAGTAGGCTTCGCATTCACTCCATCTTCTTCATCGCGAACCGGCCGAGGATGACGGCCAGCGCGAAGAAGACCAACGCGCCGATGATGTGGCCCATCGCGTCCTCGCCGTGCAGGAACGGCAGGGCATTGCCGATGGCCTGGAACGGCCCGAGCAGGCCTTGATCGAAGAGGATCGCGAACAGGATGCCGGTCAGCGACCCGCCGGCGATCAGTCCCGAGCTGAATAACGTGCCGGAGCTGAGATCCGAGTCCGAGGTCACCCCGGTCTTTCGCTCGACCCACCACCGCACCAGGCCGCCGACGAAGATCGGCGCGGTCGTGGCGACCGGCAGGTACGAGCCGACCGCGAACGACAGCGAGTGGATGCCGCACAGCTCGAGCGTGATCGAGACGAAGACGCCGACGAGCACCAACCCCCACGGCAGCTGCTGATCGAGCAGGCCGCGAATCAGCGTGGCCATGAGCGTCGCCTGCGGCGCCGCCACCTGGGCCGAGCCGATGCCGAACGTATCGTGCAGCCGCAGCAGCGTCCAGCCGATCGCGAACGACGAGGCGATGACGCCGATCGCCAGCCCCATCTGCTGATAGATCGGCGTCGCGCCGACGATGTAGCCGGTCTTGAGATCCTGCGAGGTGTTGCCGGCGTTGGCGGCGGCGATGCAGATGATCGCGCCGACCGATAGCGCCACCGGCGCGTAGATGCTGTCGTTCCAGCCGAGGGCGACGAAGATCACGCACGTGATGATCAGCGTGGCAATCGTCATCCCCGAGATCGGATTGGACGACGATCCGATCAGCCCGGTGATGCGCGACGAGACGGTCGCAAAGAAAAACCCGAAGATGACGATGAGCACTGACGCGACGATGTTGCCCTGCGTCGGCAGGCCGGGCATCACCATCAGGAAGATGGCCAGCGCCAGCGACCCGAAGAGCACGACCGTCATCGGGATGTCGCGTTCGGTGCGAAGCCCGCCGCCGGCGGCCCCGCCGAAGCCCTTCAACCCTTCACGCGCCGACGAGATGATCGTGGGGAGGGTTCGGCCGAGCGTAATCAAGCCCGCCGCGAGTACCGCGCCAGCGCCGATGTAGCGGATGTAGGCGCTCCAGATCTGGCCGGGGCTCATCTCGGAGATGAGGAATGGCTGACCGGTCGCCGGGTTGAGCGCGTTGGCCGGCGTGATCGGCGGGAACGGCGTCGGGATGGCCGCCCCCATGATCGAGATCAGCGGCAGCAGCACCAGCCACGACAACACACCGCCGGCGAACATCGTCCCCGCGATCCGCGGTCCGATGACGTAGCCGACGCCCATGTACTCGGGCGAGACGTCGATGTTCAGCGTGGCGTTGGGGAAGAGTCCGGTGCGGGCGAATGAATGGCCGACCTCGGTGCGGAACAACCCGAAGATGTTCGAGAGGGCCTTCCACAGCGCGCCGATGCCGAGCCCGCTGAAGACCAGCGCCGCAAGCTTGCCGCCGCGTTCGCCCGCGATGAGGACTTCCGCGCACGCCGTGCCTTCGGGGTAGGGGAGGACACCGTGCTCCTTGACGATCAAGGCGCGGCGCAGCGGCACCATCATCAGCACGCCGAGGATGCCGCCGGCAAACGACAGCAGGAGGATCTGCGTGTAGTTGAAGTAGGCGGTCCGTGCGGAACCAGAAAGAGCAGCGCGGGAATCGTGAACACGACGCCGCCGGCGACCGATTCGCCGGCCGACCCGATCGTCTGGACGATGTTGTTCTCGAGGATCGTGGAGCCGCCCAGCCGCTTGAGCACCGAGATCGCCAGCACCGCGATCGGAATCGACGCTGACACCGTCAACCCGGCGCGCAGCCCGAGATAGACGGTCGAGGCGCCGAAGATGACGCCGAAGATCACGCCGATCAGGATCGCCTTGGCGGTGAATTCAGCTGGTGACTGGGTGGGGGGAACGAACGGTTGGAACCCTTTCGATGACTGGACCGGCGTTGCGGTCTCCGCCTGGGTATGGGCCATGGGGCGGATGATAACAGGGCGACACGGACCGATGGTTCTGGCCACGGCCACGGTTCTGGACGAGCGGTTCGTACGGTCCAAGGTTCTGCCGCACCGAGCGCCGTTGACCGTAACCGTCGACCAGAGCCTCTGTGGATCGGTCCAGCGGAGCCCGACCGCGTCCACCGCCAGATCCGCGGCGCCGAGGCTGAAAACGGCGAGCGTTGCCGCCGTGTCATGGCTCAAGCGGCAAGGCACGGCGATGTCGCTCAAGCGGTCTGCCGGCAGTTCGTGGGACTGGACCTCCCGCGCGCAGGCGACCGTGCCGTCGAGCTCGCTGACCACGATGCGCATGACCGGCACGGCACCCTGCGGCGGCTCGGAGGTCTGTCGAGCCGAGAGCGACACGGTGAGTGGACCCGCCGGCAGGTACTCGTCCGGCACGAGGACGATTGGACGGACGCCGCGCCGGGCGTCAGCGACCCGAGCCGGACGTCGTGCGACGTCGTCGACTTTGTTGTCAGCGTCCAGGCCGTCGAGATCAACGGCGTCATAGTGAAGCGCAAGCGGCCATCGCTGGAACTGCATCGCGACGACCACCGCGCCGAGGACGAGCACTGCTGCGACGACGACGGGCGATCGGAGACTCGGAGCGCACGCCCGCGTCGCGGCCGCGAGCGGACCGCTCACCAGGATGAAGACGACGGGCAGGATCGGCACGGCAAAGCGGTGCGACGACAGGACCGCGATGTGGACCGCCATCAGCGTCAGGACCACGGCGGGCAGTACCCACCAGGTTCTCAGTCCCTCGCGCCCGAGCATCACGAGCGCGACGATGAAGAGCACCAGCAGCCAGCCGCCACGGGCGATTGCGGTGAAGAGCTCCAGGGGAATCAAGCCGGTGGACGCTCGCCAGAGCCAGACAGCGGTCGGACGAGGAACGTTCCAGCCGTCTCGCAACACGCCCCAGAAGTAGAGGATCTTGCGGCCCGCGAGCACGACCGTTCTGCCGGGGTAGGCGCGGACGAACGCGAGTCCGGTCGGCTGCGCGATCCCGACGAGCGGCGCGTTGTAGGTCCCGTTCGCGAGCGGGTTGTTCCCGAGCTCGACGACGATCGGCCCTTTTTCGGAGATCATGATCAGCGCGTTGTGGCGGTATGACTGAACGCCGGACCACACGACAGCGGGTGCGAGCGAGACGGCGACAACGATCGCGCCGGCGGCCATGGCTGCGCGCCAGCCGACTTGCGGCCGCATGCGATGCGCCACCCACAGCGCCGCGAGCGGAACGATGATCGCGAACGTTTCGCGGGTGAGGATGAGGAGCGCTCCGGCAACGCCGGTCATGACGGCTCGTCGCCGGAGCTCCGCGGGCGACGCGGCGCGGGTGGTTCGCAACGCGAGCACCAGCACGGCGAGCAGGCCGGTGCCGGTCACGACTTCGTATTGCACCGTGCCGACGTAGCCGCGAAGCGCCGGTGACCACGCGCACACCAAGGCCGCGATCCAACCGGCTGTGGCACCAAAGACCTGCCGCGCCAGATGCCAGCACATGGCCACCGACGCGATGAGCGCGGCCCAGGACACCAGCTTGGCGGCGACATATGAGGGGCCGGTGACCGTGTAGAGCGCGGCGAGGAGCGAGACCCAGCCTGGCGGGTGCCGCGGCGGCAGCGCCTCGAGGCTGCCGGTCGTGGCGAGACTGACGGCGATCGCATGGTACGCCGGCGCGTCGGTCTGCAGATTCGGGAGCACCGAGATCCGATCGGGGTAGGCGAGGACGTCGCGGAGCGGAAGCGAAAGCCCCCAGGCCATGGCCAGCAACGCCAGCACTTGCACGGCGCGCCTCGGCTCGATCGATGTCTCCGGCACCGCGTCGATCCTATGCGACGGCTACATGGGACCCGCGTTTGAGTTATCCTGAAAACGCTTGTGAATTCATCGAACAAGCGTCGCGCCAGCAGTGAGCAGGTCTCCGAGCTCACGACCAATCGTCTGTCGGTCTACCTTCGCTGTCTGACTCAGCTGGAGAATGCCGGCGTGGAGACGATCTCGTCGCAGGCGCTCGCCGAGCAGTTTCACCTCAACGCCGCCCAGATTCGCAAAGATCTGGCCTATTTCGGCGAATTCGGGGTCCGCGGCGTCGGCTATTACGTCAAGGATCTCAAACGCCACCTCCGACAGATTCTGGGGCTTGACCGAAAACTGAAAGTCGCGGTCATGGGTGCCGGGAACCTCGGGCTCGCGCTCGCCGACTATCCAGGGTTCCGGCGCGAAGGGTTCGAAATCTCTGCGCTCTTCGACATCGCCGACGGCAAAATTGGCGACGAGTCGCGCAGCGGCGTCCCGATTTTCGACATCCGCGACCTGAAGCGGGTGGTCCGCAAGGAACGCATTGATATCGCGGTCATTGCCGTACCGGCAGAATCAGCGCAGCCGGTACTCGAGCAGGTCGTCAGCGCCGGGGTCAAGGCGGTCCTCAACTTTTCGCCGGGGTCGCTGAAAGCGCCGCCCGGGGTCAAGCTCAAGAGCGTCGATCTCACGGTCTCGCTCGAAAGCCTGTCGTTCTACCTCGCCCAGGGCATCGATACGGGGGACTGAGTGCGATGGCTGCGACCCGCGCCGCCCGCCTGCTCGGCGTCGGCGTGCGGGCCTCGCGCGCGCGGGAATCACCGTGAGTAAGCAATGGCCCGAAAAGCGTTAACGCACGTCGACGCCCATGGCCGCGTTCGGATGGTGGACGTCGGCGAGAAGGCGATCACGGCCCGCGAAGCCGTTGCCCGCGGCGAGGTGACGATGTCAGCGACGGCGCGCCGGCTGATTCGCGCCGGCCAGATCAAGAAAGGCGATCCGCTCCAGGCCGCACGCCTGGCCGGGATCATGGCCGCCAAGCGCACCTCGGAGCTGATTCCACTCTGCCATCCGCTCCCCCTCACCCACGTGAGCGTCGAGATCTCGCCGACGCGATCCGGCTACGCGATTGAAGGCACCGCGCGCACCGCGGCGCAAACCGGCGTCGAGATGGAGGCGCTGACCGCCGTCGCCGTCGCCGCGCTGACGCTCTACGACATGGTGAAGGCGGTGGACAAGGCGATGGTGATTGGCGAGATTTGCCTCATGCGGAAAACAGGCGGCAGATCGGGACTCTACAGACGGAAGGATTCTGGCGAACGAAGAACAAAGAACAAAGAACAAAGAACGGAACGACGGAACGTTGAACCGTGAACACGGAACGGAACGACAGAACGTTGAACGGGGAACGGAACGTAGAACCGAACAATAGAAATAGAACGGGATTCGCAGCAGAACGGAGCACAGCCAAAGGGCTTCCGATCTTTGTGGGCAGACAGGCATATTTTGGTTGACCGCAGGCTCAAGGTTCACGCGACTACAACGGCAATGCGTCAACCATTCGTTCAATCGTTGCTCGTTCAGTGTTCCGTTCACCGTTCAGCGTTGAACGTTCTCGTTCCGTTCCACGTTCACAGTTCCACGTTCCGTCGTACCGTTCTTTGTTCTTTGCTCTTTGTTCTTTGTTCGTTCGTTCGACGATGACCGCTGAACATATGAAAGTTCTGGTTTCTATCCAGCAACCTGTGCGCGCGTGGCAGATTCCGGCCGAGTGCGTGGATGCGCTGCGTGACCGCTTTCCGGACATCACCTGGCTGCACGCGACCGATCCCGAGGCGCGGGCGCGCGGGCTCGCGGACTGCGACGTCGCGTTCACGTGGATTCTCTCCGCCGCCGAACTGGCGGCGGCGCCGCGGCTTCGGTGGCTCCACACCTCGGCAGTCGCCGTCGAGACGCTCGCCTTGCCAGACCTCTTCGCCAGAGGCGTCATCGTCAGCAACACGCGCGGCGTGCAGTCGGCCTCGATTGCCGAGCACGTCATGGCCGTCCTCCTGGCGCTCGCCAAGCAGTTGCCCTTCGTCCTCGAGAATCAGCGCGACCGGCGCTGGTCGCAGAACGAATTCCTGGGCGACCGCCTGCCCTGGTTGCTCAAAGGGCGGACGCTGGGCCTGATTGGCATCGGCACGATCGGGGCCGAGATTGCGAGCCGCGCCGCGGCCTTCGGGATGAACGTGATCGCGCTGCGGCGGCGGCCGGACGGCGATGCCATTCCCAGCGTTTCCGAGATCCTTCCCTCGAGCCAGCTCGATACGCTCCTCGAGCGGGCGGACGTCCTCGTCATCGCCGCGCCGCTGACCCCGGAAACCATGCAGATGATCGGCGCGCCCCAGCTCGCCCGCATGAAGCGGGGCTCGGTGCTCATCAACGTCGGCCGGGCCCGCATCATCGATCACGTCGCGCTGGGCGAGGCTGTACGGTCAGGCCATCTCGGCGGCGCGTCGCTGGACGTTTATCATCAGGAGCCGTTGCCGCCCGACGACCCGTTGTGGACGCTGCCAAACGTCGTCCTCACGCCGCACACCTCGGGATTCCGGCAAGGCCACTGGAACGAAGTGATCGACTTGTTTGCCGAGAATCTGCGGCGTTATCAGCGCGGCGACGCCGTCCGCTTCCGAGTGGAACCCGAGTTGGGCTACTGAACAACGTGCATGGAGCGCCTTCCTGCCAGTGAGCAGCCGGGCACGACAAGCGCGAGAAGCTTCGCCCATCCTTGGCACTCGAGGCAGTCAGAGCACCCTACGCACGTTACGCACCCTAAGCACCAGCACTTTAGGCACCCCTGCACCATAGGCACCGTAGGCACCACAGGTGCTTCAGGCGCCATAGGCACCCTGGAGTATCGCCCCCAGCTCGACGGCCTTCGCGCCGTCGCGGTGGCGGCGGTGGCCTGGTCGCATTGGGAGCGGCCATACCAGTTCGGGATCCCGTTTGGGACTGGCGTTCATCTGTTCTACGTCCTCAGCGGCTTTCTCATCACCGGCATTCTGCTGAACGTCCGCGAACGCGCCGACCGGACTGAAGGGCTCAAGGCCTTCTACATTCGACGCGCGCTGCGAATCTTCCCGGCGTTCTATCTCACGCTCGCGCTTGCGTGGGCCGCCGACATCCCGCCCGTCCGCGATACCTTCTGGTGGCATGCGCTCTATGTCTCAAACGTCCAGATCGTGATGAGCGGCGAGTGGCCGGGCGCGATCAGTCACTTCTGGTCGCTTGCCGTCGAAGAGCAGTTCTACCTGGCGTGGCCGTGGCTGATCGTCTTTGCGCCCCGCCGCTGGCTCGGGCCGGCGATTCTGGCCGCGATTGGATGTGGGCCGGTGTTCCGGTACTGGTTGGCCACGCTCGACTATCGCGAGACGCTGCTTGCGGTTCTGACGCCTGGCTCGCTCGACTCGCTGGGCGTGGGGGCGTGGCTGGCGCTTGCGGCGCGCGACCATGGCAGCGAACCGGAGATGGCGGCATCGCGCGATCCGTGGTCGGCATTTCGCCGGCTCTCTCTCGTCGCTGGTGCGGGCTGGGTGGGGCTGCTGATCTGGGAGCAGCTGGCAACGCCGCAGCCGTTGCCACTGCCGCTGCTGTCAATCAAACAGACGCTGCAGGCGATGGTCTTCGGCTGGATCGTCCTCAACGCATCGATCGGCTTCCGCGGCATCACGGGCCGCATCCTCTCGGCGCAGCCGGTCGTCTATGTCGGCCGGATCAGCTACGGCGTGTATCTCGCGCACGGCTTTGCCGGCGCGATGCTGGCGACGATCGGCCTGTCGAGCCACGCCATGCCCGAGCCCTGGCGCTTCATCGCGCTCGCTACCGTGACTGTGGCCGTCGCTGCCGCATCGTGGCGCTTCTACGAGGCGCCGATCAACCGGCTCAAGGCGAAATTTCGTTAGCCGCTCGTGCGGCCGTGATCAATCGCGCCTGAGGGCGCGCATGGGATCGATCCGTGCCGCGGTGATGGCAGGCACGAGGTTGGCGAGCGTAGCCACGGCGAGGAGAACGCCGCCCGCGCCGAGATACGCGATCGGATCGATGCTGCTGACGCCGTACAGCAACGACTGCAGGAGCTGCCCGGCGCCGACCGCGACGACGCCACCAACGGCGATGCCACTCGCCGCAAGCCGGCCGCCCTGACCGAGCACCATCCACAGCACCCGGCTGCGCGGCGCGCCGAGCGCCATGCGGATGCCGACCTCGCGCGTCCGGCGGCTCACCGAATAGGCAATCACGCCGTAGACGCCGACTGCGGCCAGCAGCAGCGCCAGCAGGCCGAACGCGCCCAGCACCATCGCTCCCAGCCGCGTCGGCGCGACCGTTGTCGCCGCAATCGTCTCGGCGGTGACGTCTTCGGTGAACGCGATGTCAGGCTCGAGCTGCAACAGCGCCTGCCGCAGCATCGGAAGTGCGGCTTGCGGCGGGTTGTGCGGTGCGGACGATGAACCCGAGGCTTCGCGTGTTGGTCGCGGGCAGATGGAGGTAGGGACGAGGCGCTTCGCCAACCGACCGGACTTTGTGGTCGCGGGCAATGCCGACTATCTCGTAGCGGCTCGCCCTTCCACCCGTCGATGTGAATGGTTCGGCCGATGGCCGACGACCCCGGCCAGAACTGCCGGCTCATGGCCTCGTTCACAATCGCCACTCGCCGCCGCTGGACCGAATCGTCGTCAGTAAAGGCGCGGCCGCTGACGATCGGCACGCCGACGACGGTGAAGTAATCGGCGCCGACGCGATACGGCATCGATCGGCACGCCCTCGTACTCGGGCGCGTGAGTGCCCGGGACGAGCACGCCTTCCATGTTGATATCGGGTGCCAGCGGGAGACGCGAGGCGGTTGAGACCGCCATGACGCTCGGGAGGCCACGCAAGGCGTCGAGTGCACGTTCGCGGAACGCGACCGCCCGCGGCTCGTCGTAGCCGTTCATTTGCAGGTTGAACGAGAGCGACGCGATGGGGCGGCATCGAAGCCGAGATCGGCCCGCTGGGCGGTCAGCAGGCCGCGGCCGAGCAGCGCGCCCGCGACGAGAAGGACCAGCGACATCGCCAGCTGACCGACCACGAGCGCGTCACGAAGCGTGAATCGTCGGCCCGCGGCTGGCGCCGTCGTCTCCTTGAGCGCCGGCACGAGCTCGGGCCGGGATGAAGACCATGCCGGTGCGAGGCCGAAGACCAGCGCCGTCACCAGCGAAGCGGCGAAGGCGAAGCCCAGGACCACGAGGTCGATCGAGACATCGAACGCGATCGGCATCGGGAAGACGTCGGAGCCGAGGCCAGACAGAGAACGGCCGGCCCACCAGGCGAGTCCGACGCCGGCGCCGCCGCCGAGCACGGCCAGCAAGAGCGCCTCGGCCAGCAGTTGTCGAAGCAGCCGGGCGCGGCTGCCGCCGATCGCGGCACGAATCGCGAGCTCTCGCTGGCGCGCCGCGCCGCGGGCGAGCAACATGCTCGCAACGTTCGCGCAGGCGATCAGCAGAACGAGTCCGACCGCCGCGAGCAGTCCCGCGCTCGCGGCCTTGATGTAGCCGTCGAGCATGGGGTGGAAACGCAC
Source organism: uncultured Acidobacteriota bacterium (assembly GCA_963841895.1). Taxonomy (GTDB): domain Bacteria; phylum Acidobacteriota; class Vicinamibacteria; order Vicinamibacterales; family UBA2999; genus JACCSI01. The sequence goes on along the minus strand of CAWJEO010000037.1, from coordinate 61,582 downwards.
GCTCTTCGCGGCGACGACGCTTGCGGTGACGTCGGCATTCGTCGAGGGGTAAGTCGCGGCGAGCCGCGCGAAGATCGTGTCGATCTCGGCTCGCGCTTCCTCGACGTTCCGGCCGTCGGCCAGTCGGCCTTTGACGAACAGCCAGCGCGTGCCGCGCTGCTCGAGCCTCGGCAAATCCGTTTCGACGTTGGCCGTGTCCTTGCCCGCCTGCACGCCCGAGAACTCGAGGCGCTCGATCATGGTGATCGGGACCCAGAACTCGGTCGGAATGCCCGGCAGCGTACCGGAGAACTCCGGCGAGGCCACGCCGATGACCGTATACGTGGTCCCCGACAGTTTGAGCGTCTCGCCGACGACCGTGGGTCGCGCGCCGAACTGCCGCTGCCACAACCCATGACTCAACACCGCCACCGCCGCACCGCCGGCGCTGACGCCTTCCTCGCCGCGAAAGCCACGCCCGAGCGGCACCGCGAGGCCGAGCAGATCGAAGTAGTTCGCCGACACCGCCTCGCCGGTCACGAGCACGCCGCGCTCGCTTCGTCGACAGAATGCCGCGCACGTACGCATTGGCGGCAAGGCCGGTCAGGGCTGTTGTGTTTCGCTGCAGGTCGAGAAAGTCTGGATAGGACGTCGTGAGCTGTGGGTAGTCCTTGGTGAGCCCGGTGTAGACCTCGACGAGTCGATCGGGCGCGCGCATCGCGCCGTCCCTGCAGCAGGACCGCGTTGACGACGCTGAAGAGGGTCGTGTTGAGCCCGATCCCCAGCGCCGAGCGAGCCGATCGCCGCGGCGGCGAATGCGGGCTGGCGGATGAGTTGCCGGACCGCGTGGCGCAAATCTCTGAGGAATTCGAGCATGGCAGGCCCTCAGAGTAGGACGGAATCGCCCCCGCGTAGTTCCGACCGGAGTTCTGAGTTGCCCCAGTTGGGGGGGCTCACAGGGAGGTCACGGAGATTTGGGAGGAAATCCTCCTCTCTGAACTCCCCGGTCTCCCTGTTGGGTTTCACAGGGAGGTCAAGGAGAATTCCTCTCCCTCCCTGAACTCCCCGGTCTCCTTGTGGGACTGGCAGTTCAAGTGAATCGCGGGACTAGTCCCCGGCCGTCCGCTCGCGGCGGGTCGGCGGCGGCTCGATGTGGATCACCGCGTCCTTGATCTGCGGAAACGCGTCATGATGCGGTCTTTCACGACGTGCCACACCCGGTGCGCCTCGTCCAGCCGCATCGCCGGATCCATCCAGATATGGAGATCGACGAAGACATGATCCGCGGATCCGCGCGATCGCAGCTGGTGGCAGCCCAGGACCTCGGGCACGGTGTCGACGACGCGCTGGAGATCGTCGGCGGCGATGACCATCTGATCGGACAGGATGCGCGTCGTGTCCTGAAAATCTCCCAGCACGCGTGGGCGATGAAGCCCGCGACGATGATCGCCGCCACGGGGTCGAGCAGCGGGTAACCGGCGCGGACGCCGACGAGCGCGGCGATGACCGTGAGGGAGGTGAAGAGATCGCTTTGTGTGTGATGCGCGTCGGCGAGCAGGACTTCGCTCGACAGCCGGTGCCCGGCCTGCCGCTCGTAACGCACGACAGCGATGTTGACGATGACCGTCACGCCCATGACGATGAACGACAGTGTTTCGACGGCAGGCGCGGCCGGGGTCTGCACCGTTCGAAGGCGGCCCACAGGATCTGCACCAGCACCAGCAGGAGAAACAGCAGGATGCCGACCGACGCCATCGTCTCGAACTTGCGATGGCCGTACGGATGGTCGGCGTCGGGTGGTTGCCGGGCGATGCGCACCCCGACCATCGCGACGACGTTCGAGGCGCTGTCGGTGAGGGAATGGAACCCGTCGGAGAGGACGCTGACGGCGCCGGTCACCAAACCCAAAGCGATCTTGGCGACGGCGACCAGGAGATTGAGGACGAGGACTCGCGTCAGGACGCGAGCGACGGCGGTATAACGGTCCACGATCGGTTGTCGGCGGATTTTAACCCCTGGAGTCTCCACTCCAGTGAACTCGCGGGGTTAAACCAGTGGGCCGAGACGCCGTGGCCGCGGTCAGGTCGTGTCTCGCCGGGCGCATCGACGAGGATCGCGTCGCCCGTGAGACGTCGCCGATGGCTCTTGTCGAGATACATCCGTTCGTCGGCCGCGGCGATCAGCGCGTCGACCGATTGACCGTCCTCGGGACACGCACTGACGCCGATGCTGATCCCGAACGCGAGACGGCCGTGCGCGGTGTCGAGCCTCACGTCGGCGACGGCCTGCTGCAGGTCGGCGGCGCGGGCGTCGCCGGCGGCGCGATCGCAGCCGGGAAGGACGATGACGAACTCATCGCCGCCGTAGCGTGCGCAGAAATCCGATTCGCGCACGTGGGCGCGCATCACCGTCGCCAGCGCCTGCAGCGCGAGGTCGCCGGTGGCGTGGCCGTAGCCGTCGTTGACCATCTTGAAGTCGTCGACGTCGATCATGATGAAGGCATAGGGGGCGCGGCCATCGACGCCGGCGGGCGAACTCTTCTGCAGGAACTCGTCGAGGGCGCGCGAGTTCGGCAGCCCGGTCAGCCGATCCGTGAACGAGGCGTCGCGCAGCCGCTCGAACGCCACCGCGTTGCGCAGGACCGACGCCACCTGACTCGAGATGTGATCGAGCAGATGGCGATGCTCGTCGCAGAACGAATCCTGATCGACGTGATAGATGGTCAAGCGTCCCGATCAACTGTTCGTTGTCAACGAGCGGGCACGACAGCGCCGACTGAAACGCCGGTTCGACCATCGGGATGCGGGCGGCCTGCGAAGTCCGCCGCGGCACACGCGTTGACGACCGCGCTCCCCTGGCGCGCCGCCCAGCCGCTCGGCCCTTCGCCGCAGGGAATCGTCATCCGCTCGATCGCCTGTGCGGCGATGCCGCTGGCGAACCGGCACCGCAGGACATCCTCTTCGGCGTCGTGCAGGAACAGGACCCAGCAGGATCCGGGCATCAGCCGACTGAGCTTCGCGCTGAGGATCGCCATCGTGTCGTCCACGCTCAGCCGCGTCCCCAGCGTCTGCGCGATGTCGTACAGCGTCCGCATCTCCTGCGTCGCGAGCGAAATGTTGTGGAACACCCACCCCGGCGCCGTGCCGTCGGCCTCGACGGCGCTACTGGCCCTCGGCGTGCTCGATTCGTTCACCAGGAGGCTCGCCACGCGCGTCGCGGCCTCCGCGGCCGCCACGCCTTCGAGTGTCGGCAGGATTGTCGAGGAACAGCGCGACGAGCGAGGGATCGAGCGCCCGTCCGGCTTCGGCCTGCAACGTCGCGATCGCATCGGGACGCTGCGCCGCCGCGTGGTAGGGGCGCGACGAGCTCAGCGCGTCGAAGTAGTCGACGACCGCGAGCACGCGGGCGCCGAGCGGAGTGGCGTCGCCGCGCAGTCCATCGGGATAGCCCGAGCCATCCCAGCGTTCGTGATGGCTCCGGATGAACGACGCGACCGGATACGGGAACGGCACCGCCTTGATGATCTCGGCTCCGACGACGGGGTGGATGCGCACGCGCGCGAACTCCTTCGCCGTCAGACGCCCAGGCTTGGTGAGGATGTGCTCGGGCACCGCGAGCTTGCCGATGTCGTGCAGGAGCGCGGCGACCCCCACTCCTTCGACCTCGTCGTCTGGCATGCCAGCGGCTCGTGCGAGCGCGGTCGCCCAGGCCTGGACCCGACGGACGTGGTTGATGCCGCCGCGCACGTGCTCGATCGTCTGATCGCGGGCGTCGATGGCTCGCGCGAGCGCTTCGACGCTGGCGAGGTGGAGATCCGAGACTTCCTGCAGATGCCGCTGCTGTTCGGTGAGGCGCCCGACGTACAGGTGATACGCGCGTGATGTCACGTAGAGCGGCACCGCGGCCAGCAGCGCCGCCCAGAGGTAGGCGCTGGCGGTGTGGAAGATTAACGCCGCGCTGGCCGCGCCCGCGAGGCACGTCGGCGCCGCCCAGAAGAATTCCCGATACCAGGTGACCATGATGGGCGCCCGCCGCGTTTGCGCGACGACGGCCGCGACCAGGCCGCTGTTGACGATGAAGAGCGCCGCCGCGCCGGCGAGGGTCACCGTGCCCAGCTCACGCGCCGGCGAGGTGGTGTGAAAACCACCGAGCGCGGTTGTCACGACGCCCACGGCTTGCACGGCGACGACCAGAACCGCGGCGCTGAAGAGCGATTGATACCAGCGGCGGTCTCACCCGACTCAGCGCGTAACACTGGGTCATCGCACTCGTGCCGGCAACCAGCATGGCCTGGTCGGCGCCGACCAGCATCACCGCAAGGAGATCGGTGAAGTACGACATCGACAGCGTCGCCGTACCGCCGACGATCGGCAGCGAAATCTTCGAGACCGAAATCACGATCGAGGCTGCCAGCAGGGCGAGAAAGAGCAACGGCTGATCGAAGTGCATCGCCGGCAGCCGGACCGCGAGCAGTGCCGCGCCCGCGACAATCACCGCTCCGGCCACGACGCGGGCCCCGCCGCTCAGTTGGGCGACAGGCGCGTTCATGGCTGCTGACTCGCACTCTGCACCGGCCGGCTGCGCCGGTGGCTTCGCGACGGCCTTGCCGTCGAGCGAAACGTAAGAGGCGCCGATGCGCGTCGAGATCGACGCACCAGGTTCAGCGTCTGCCCGTACGCAGGTCGGGGCGACGAAACCGTCGCCAGAACCAGTGCGAGACCTGCGGCGATGACCCGGATCGAGCCCAACATCGCTGACATCCGTAGCAAACCGACGTCCAGCTCAGTTGGAGCGGGTACTGTCTTGTAAAGCTATTGTTTACTGGTATTTAGTTGAACTTTCAGAAGTGTTCAGTGTCCGTTTTGGTGTCTCAAAACGGATCGGCTGTGCCTGAATGGAACACCAGATCGGGGAGGAGCACAGGGAGTCAGCGACCGGCGATCCGTCGCGGAGGGACAGATCGCCGGGAGGGTGAGGTATTCTGAGAAGACGCGCCCGTTCGGCACCGGCCACCAGCGGAGCTGAACCTTACCGATGATGTATTTCTTTGGGACGAAGCCCCAGTGGCGGCTGTCGGAGCTGTTGTTCCGATGGTCACCCATCACGAAGTAGTAACCCTCGGGGATGACGGAGGGCCCCCAGTCGTCGTGGCTGCGATATTCGGGCGGGACGTAGTCGTCGCGGAGCGGGACGTCGTTGACGTAGACGCGCCCGTCAACGATGCGGACGGTATCGCTTTCCTCGGCGATCACCCGCTTGACGAACGACTTGTCGGGATTGATCGGGTAATAGAGCATCACGATATCGCCGCGCTGCGGGTTGCCGAGGCGATAGGCGAGCTTATTGACGATCAGCCGATCCTGATCGGCCAGGGTGGGGGCCATGCTCTGGCCTTCAACCCGCGCGACCTGGAAGCCGAAGGTGACGATCAGCGTCGCGTAGACAGCCGCTGATGCCAGCGTCTTGACCCAGGCCACGAACTCGTCACGCCACAATTCGAGCCGGCGCACAACCGGGGACGTCGTCGAATTCGCGCGGCATGGCGACCGGCGATCGCCGACGAGACGGGAATCACCGGTGGCTGGTCGAAGGTGCCGGCGGATCGAACCGCGAGACACCGTCGGTTTCGAACCCGGGAAGTGCCACTTGCCCGGCGGCTGATTCGGCCTGAAGAGGACCGCCTCGATGCCTGGGGTCGCTAAGAGTTTCAGGTATTCCCGCAGGCGCCGTGTCTGCGATCGGCTGACCGGGATCTCCGTCGCCTTCCCGTCCCGCATTCTGAGTATGTAATTCCGGCTGAACCAAGGCACGATCTCCTTGATTTTGTTGATATTCACGAGATGAGAGCGGTGCACCCGCCAGAACACGTCCGGATCCAGCCGTGCCTGCAACTCGTCGAGCGTTCGATAGTTAGACGTTCCCGAGACCTGCCCAGTCACAATACTAATCGAATCCTCCGCGAGGGAGGCATAGATGATGTCGTCGGCCTGGACCAGGACGATGCGATCGGCGACCTTGACGGCCACCTGGTTTCGCCGGTCCTTTTGCCCCGCCATCAGCCGGACCAGCCGTTCGAGCTGGTCTCCTAAAGGCTGTTCCGACCGTCGCTTACGGACTTTGCCCACCGCCTGTTCGAGGCGGGCCGGTTCGATCGGTTTCAGCACGTAGTCGACCGCGTTGACCTCGAAGGCCTCGACCGCCCGGTGGTCGAAAGCCGTGACGAACACCACCGCCAGGTCGGTCCCATTTTCGAGCAGTCGGCGGGCCACCTCGAATCCCGTCAGCCCGGGCATCTGGACGTCGAGGAACGCCACATCCGGATTCAGCCGGGAGATGTCGTCGAGGGCCTGCAGGCCGTCACTCGCCTGGCGAGACGATCTCCACGCCGTCGATGCGGCCGAGCTGAAAGCACAACTCGTCCCGCGCATGCTGTTCGTCGTCGGCGACGACGGCGGTGATAGGGGTGGTGGTCATCTAGGCGGTGGCCTGTTGGGGCGCGACAAGGATCGGGATCTCGAGATGCGCGCAGGCCCCCTGTCCGGGCGATCCCTTGAGGGCGACGCGTCCGGTGGCGCCGTAGATGACCCGCAGCCGTTCGTGGACGTTGCTCAGGCCGATGCCGCTCGACATCGCGGTCTGCAGGCGCTCGTCCGAGATGCCGAGACCGTCGTCTTCGACGTCGAGGATCAGGCGCTCGCCCTCGCGGCGGCTGCGGAGGGTGATATGGCCGGCCCCGACCTTCCGGGTGAGACCGTGCTTGATGGCGTTCTCGACCAGCGGCTGGAGGATCATGCTCGGCACGAGGATGTCGAGAGTATCGGCGGCGATGTCCTTGCGGACGCCGAGACGCGGTCCGAATCGAATCACCTCGATGTCGAGGTACTCGTCAATCGAGTCGAGCTCTTCACGGAGCGAGACGAACTGTTCCTGGCTGCGCAGCAGCTTGCGCAGGAGGCCCGACAGTTTGAGGATGACGGTCCGCGCCGTCTCGGGCTGCGACCGGATCAGCGATGACACCGAGGTCAGGGTGTTGAAGAGGAAGTGCGGATTGATCTGGCTCTTCAGCGCTTCGATCTTCGCCGCCAGCAGCAGCGTCTCCTGCTCCTGCAGGCGGTGTTCGATCCGCGCCGTGTTCCAGATCTTGATCGGGATCGACACCGCGAGGATCGTGGCGACGTAGACCATCACGGTCAGCCACGGCGAGGGCGCGTCGAAGAAGAAGAGGCGGTGTTCGCCGAAGCGCGCGCCGACCGACTGCCGGATCACCTCGAGGCCGATCGGGACGAACAGCAGGACGACCTGCCAGTCGATGGCCAGTTCGCGGATCATCCGCCAGGCGTAGCGCGGCACGCTGAAGAACACGAACGGCGAGAAGTTCCAGATGTGCTCCTTGGGGCAGGCCTCGCGCAGCCCGCCGCCGGCGAAGCCGCAGCCGACGGCAAACGGAATCGCGCCCCATTCGGCGGCGAGGAACGCCGGCACCGCGATGGTCGCGCCGACGATCGCGCCCGTGTAGGGGCCGGCGATGAGCCCGGCGAGAAACGCGCCCTCGAGCATCAGATCGGCAGCGTCGTAGTTGAGCAGGATGCGCGAGGCGACGCCGGCCGTAAGCGGGACCGCCAGGCCGAGCGCGAAGGCGAGCCGATCGGGCCAGTCGCGCCGCTCGAAAATCAGGATGTGGCGGAAGCGGCGGTAGCGCGCCAGCATGGTGGCCAGGGCCGCCATGACGGCCAGCTTGCCCATCAGCGTGGCAAGCAGGAACTCTTCTGCGGACAGGAGTCGCGCGTTCGGCATGAAATTCAGGTGCGACCGGTGCACACTGACGCACCTGTCGCACCTGCAAATTTACCGCATCGCGGAGCCGGCCGCCCCGCGGATTCGCGCTATTGGCAGGAGAAACTCTGGCTGACGCTCGGTCCGCTGCCCCCCGGTCGGGGCTCTGACGTGAAGTAGGTCAGCGTGACCTCCTGCGGCAGCAGGGTCACGGTTTCCGACGTATCGCTGGCGCCGGTCGTCGCCTGCACGCCGGTGATGCGGACGTTGGTCAGGCGAATCTCGTAGAGCTTGAAGCGCGACGTCGGCAGCGTCGCGCAGCACCGGTGAGCGTCATCTCGGAGACGACCTGGCCGGTCGCGGCCGCGACCACAGCGCCGGGCCCGGCGATGTCGATCCGCTTCACCACCGACATGTCGCACGCGATCGACCTGCGCGACGTCGCCGCTGCGGTCTGCCGGATCGACAGGACGTCGATCTGATCGACATACCCTTCGACGACCGAGTCCGCCGTCGATCCCTGGGATGTCGAGGAAGGCGCGTTGCGCGAACACGTCGGAGGCGGAACCCAGCGTGGATACGACGATGAGGACGGCGACGAGATGGCGATGACCGATCATGTTGAGCTCCTGTGACTGAAGTGATGTGGTATCGGCTCCCAGCTTTCGGCGCTGATTGCTGATCGCTGAAAGCCGATGGCTGTTGGCCGTGTCTCACGGTTCACGAAGGCGGAACGCGATCGACCCTCCCTTGGCCTTTCCAGCGAGCCAGGTGCCGTCGAACGTGCGCGTCGATTCGTCCCATTTCCCGGCAATCGGGGCCTCGAAGATTTCGCCTGTCGGCCGCAGTAATCGCACGGTTCCGCTCGCGACTTTGCCGGCGCGCACCAGGTTCAATACGAAGAGCGACGTGCCCGGGAGCGACTGCACCGTGAACCGGCCCGGGCTCCTTGGAATCACCGGCTCCTCGATTTGATACACCGCGTCGAACGCCAGCCGGCCAGTGACGCGCACCTCCGCTGTCCACGACGCCAACGACCCTTCGAACATCTCGGTGATCTGATTGACGACAGAAGGATCGAGACCGCTGCCCGGCGGCAGCGCCGCGAGATCGTCAAGCGCTGCCCGCGCCGCCTCCTGGTTCTCAGGCACCGCGAGATCGACGACCACCACGGTCGCGGACTGACGATGGAGGAACTCGCCGTTAGCGCTGCTGAGGGTGAAGGTGACCAGGTATTCGCCGGGCACGAGTCCCGTCGTGTCCACGGGCAGCGTGACCTGGCCGACGCCGCCGGCGGTGACCGATGTCCCCGCCGAGACTCGGACCCGCAACCAGCTGGCTCTCCGCGGAGACCGTGTACGACGCATCAACCGCAGAGAGGTTCTTCACGTCGATCGTGAAGGACTGCACGCCCGAGTCGAGCACCAGCACCGACGGTCCCCTGAAGTGCAGCAACCCGTCGCCGTCGCGCGCGTAGATTCCCCGTTCGCGCATGTCGTCCGGATCGATCGGGTCGAGCGGCGTCGTCATCGGGCTCGGCAGCGGCGAGCAGATCGCCGATGCCGCCGCCCGTGTAGATGAGATGTTCGGCCAATCCAGGAAGCCGACCAGCGTCGTGAGACGCCCGTCGCTCATTCGCGTCACCGGTGACCGTTTCGTCGATCGTGGGCTCGACGATCGCTGAGTAATCCGCCCGGCTGTCCGGCGGCAGCCCCGTCAGCGACGAACAGGTAGTTCATCGAGCTGAAATAGTTCGGCTTGTTGTTGAATTGTCTCGCCGCCGCCATGACGAAGTCCCAGGTTGTGGCCGAACTCGTGGATGAACAGCCGACGCTTCCTGCGTTGCCGTCAACCCGCCATTCCACTTGCGGTGGCCAGCGGCCAGGATGAAGTCCGCGGCGATGAAGTCACGCGAGATACCAGCGATCGATGGTGACCGCAATCAAATCCGCGTAGATGGCATAGTGAAAGACCGGGCGTCGAGCGGGTTCGAGGAACACCTGCTTGATCGCGTCGAATTCCGACCAGTCGTATTCGCCGATGGCGTTCCGTTCCCGAGCAACGCATCGTAGGGCACGACGCCGGCGCCGGAGAACGGCCCCCACGGCTCTCCGGTCACGGGGTTCATGACGGTGTCAGGGCCGCCGTCCACGTGCAGCGTGATCCCCGTCGAGCCGTCCGGGTTGCTGACGGGCGCCGCCGCGAAGCGGGCGACGAGAGTATCGAGCACCACGCGCTGCGGCTGCAGGACGCCGCCGTTGGTCCAGCACACGAGCCAGACGCACGGCTCGACGGCTTCACCATCCAGTCGACTTCGACGAAGACGTCCTTGCGAAGCGGATTGGCGCCCATGGCGGGCAGATTGAGATCGATCGTCCCGTCGCCGTTGGTGTCGACGCCATTCGCCTCCCACGAATCCGGCAGGCCGTCCCCATCGGTGTCGACGACGACTTCGAACGACCGCGTCGCTTGCGTCGGCGCATAGACGTCGTCGCCAGCGAACCTCGCGATCAGCGTCAGTCGTCCCGGCGCCTGCGCCAGATTGAGCGGGGCATTCGCCACGCCGTCGAAGCTCGGTCGGCGCAGCCGTCGTCTGACTGCCGAGGGTGAAGATGACCGTCCGGCCCGCAAGCGGCTGGCCGGTCGCCGCGTCGCGAAGCGTCGCCGTCAGCATCATGGGACCGACGCGGCCGGTTCCGGGACCGAGCCGGGTGAACGTGGAATTCCCCGCCGGCTGATGTCGTCATTGGTGATCGAACACGAAGCCGCCTGACCGGGAGCGAGCGTCAGCGTGCTGCCGGTGAGCGACCCAGAGCCCGTGCAGCTCCAGCCGCTCGGGGCATAGCCGCCGGGCCCGGATTCGCCAGCGTGTAGGTGCCCGCGTGACGACCTGACTGATCGCCGCTGACGAATTGCTGCGCACCCGCAGTCAATTGCCAGTCCGCGGCTGACCTCGTGCCGTTGTTGTCGTTCTGCACGAACTTCGTGAGCGTCAACGTTGCCGGCTGATCGTCGTTCGCGATGGTGCAGGAGACTTCGGTGTTCGGTGCAATCGTCAGCGTCGAGCCCGTCTGCGATCCGCCCTGGCAGTTCCAGGCGGACGCGGTGTAGCCGCCCGGTCCGATTTCATCGAGGACATACTGACCTGGCGTGACCGGCGTCGCCTGTCCCTGGACGAACGCGACGGTGTTCGCGCGCAACGTCCACGCCGACGCCTGCAGCGTTCCGCCGGTGTCGTTGACCACCTGCTTGATCAGGGTCAGGGTCGTCGGCCTGTCGTTGTTGGTGATGGTGCAGTTCTTTTTCTCGCCGGCCGCAATCGTCCCCGCGCACTCGGTGCCCAGCGTCGTGAGGTATTCCGGGCGATTCGCCTGGACGATCAGATACTCGCCCGCGTTGACGGTGACGGACACTCCAGTGGCGCTGCCAGCGAACGTCGACGGGTTTGGAGACGCGGCGATGACGGTGTTCGTGAAGTCCGCGGCGCTCAGGTTCCCGCCGCTGTCGTTCGTGACGATGGTGGTGACGAAGACCGTCGCCGTCGGCAGGGCGACGGTGACGTTCGTCTTGAAGCTGACCGCCTGCACGGCAGCTGTCGCCGTCATAACCGACGCTGAGCTCCTGGAAGCCGTTACTGCTGGGTGTGAGCGTGACAGTGGCGACGCCGGTGGCGTCGGTCGTCGCGCTCGGCGACGCGCCGGTGAGGCCGAACGCGAGCGTCGCGCCCTGGATCGGCGTGTTCGCGCCTTCGGTCAATTTGGCACTGACCGACACAGGCACGCCCACGGTGAATTGAGGCAGCGGCGCGACGAAGTTGAGCCCCGTGAGGGCCTTTCTGACGTCGATTGCCACCGAACCGCTGGCCGACCCGCCTTTCGCGTCAGAGACCGCAAGGTCGATCGTGTGCACGCCCGGCGCGAGCGACACCGTCGGACTCGCTTGAGTGGAGAGCGTGACACCGGCTTCGCTCCACAGATAGGTCAACGAATCGCCATCGAGATCCACTGCGTTCGGCGTCAGCCCCACTGAGGCCGCGCACGTCGACCCGGCAAAGACCGGCGAGGGAGCACTTGGAGAGACGGTCGGCCACCGATTGACGGTCTTCGTCACTGTCTGTGTTGCACCGCCGCACGCCCCGGCCGGGTAGTCGATCTTGAATGACGGCTGCTGATCCCGCGACCGCGCCGACGTCGACGCTGGCGATGCCAGCGCCGTTCGAGGTGGCGGCGAAAGGAGTGCCGTTCACAGTGAACGCGATCTGGGCGCCAGCGATTGGCCCGTTCGGCCCGGTGACGCTCGCCTGCAAGACGTTGCTGCCTTGCGACTGCAGCACGTTCGGTCCGACGTACGTCACCGTCGTGCCACTCGTAACGACTACTGTGACTTCGTCGAAGCCTGTGGCGTTGGCCGGGTCGGTGACCGTGAGCCGAATCGTGTGCGTGCCGACGCCGAGCAGCACGGTGGGCGTGGCCCGGTCGCAATCTGCAGCCCGCTCTCCGACCAGACATATGTCAGCGCACCGCCATCCGGGTCGCTCGAGCCCGAGCCATTCAGCTGGACGCTTGCGTCGCAATTCGCCCCTGCGGTGACACTGGCGGGCGCCGTGGCGTTTGCGATCGGCGGCTGGTTGTTGCCGGCGACCGTGCGAATCGCAAACAGACGGCCGACATCGGGTGTCGTGTCCGAATACTCGGTGGTGCCGTAGATCGTGCCCGCCGTATCCAGGGCCAACTGCCCGTAGGGGAGGTACGCTTGGCCGTTCCTGCCGAATTGATGGTGCATGACGACGTTCGCCGCCCGACTTCGTCATGGAGTAGACAGCCCCGACGCCATCGATGCCGCCGTCGGTACTGGGAGACATAGATTCGTCCGTCGCTCCCTTCCGTGGGTGGAGCGAAGATTTGACGAGCCATCCAGATTGCCGAGGCTGTAGATGAACCGGAAATCTGCCGGGCGCCGCGGCCGGGGCCAGGGAGAACACTCCTCTGTAGGTGGTGCCGTACAGCCGATTGTCGGATCCCAGCACGAGCCGGCGCTGCGGAAAGCGTCGGCGAACCCATCTCCATTGAACGGTGACTTGTTGAAGACGTGGAGGACGGAGAAGTCCTGGCCGTCCGTCTGCAACCGAAACGCCGTCCCGCAGCCGCGGCCGAAATTGCAGGTCAGATCGCCACCGTAGATGGCCGTGCCGTACAGGTATCCATCGGGCCGAGCGTGAGCCCGCCCGGAGCCCAGCCGTCGGTGCCAACGAACTCGTGCAGGATCTCGGAGCCGCGCTCTGCCGTCGGAGCGGACGCGAAAGATTCGTCGAGCTGCCCATGCTCCCGCTGGACCCGTAGAGATAGCCGTCGATGAGCAACAACGGCGTGTCGAGCCGTTGGCGAAATCGCTGAATTCGACGAGATAGGTGATCGTGGTTGTTGGAAGTGTCGAACTCGAAGATCGTGCCGCCGCTGTTGACGCTCAGGTACGTGGTGCCGAAGAAGCCCTTGCCACCCGGCGTGAGCTCGGCGTACGGCACCCCAATCTGGCCGCCTTGCCCATTCCCGGGAAAGGCGTACAACGTGGTCATCTGAGACAGATCGGGCGAGGCCCGAAAGATCGTCCCGCCCCCGTTGCCGCCGTCATACGTGACACCGTAAAGGGCTCCATTCAGCAGGAGCGGGCCGGCGAACGCCGATCCGGGAAGGGCCTTTTCCTTGTACGAAGAGCCGGCGACGGCGATGTCGGGAATCGTATAGGTCGTGTCGAAGACGAGACCCTGACCCGGACCGGGAGCACCGCCCTCCGGACCACCAGGGGGGTCCGGACAGTCGATGTAGAACCCCGGCGTCGCCACCGCGCTTTGCCCCTGTGGGTCGACGAGGTACATCGTCGACAAGCCGGGGCAGTCGCCGGCCTGAGCGGCAGCGCGGTGTCAGTTCACCACGAATCGCAGTTGGTCGCCGATGTCGGCCGTGAACGTGATCGGCGACCGATAGCCACGTCCGGTCACGGCATCGGCGTAGATCGGCTGTCCGTTGAGAAAGATCTCGAGCTTGTCGTCGACGAGCATGCTGCCGGTGCCATTGGGGCTACCGGACAGGATGTACTGTCCCGCCGCGACGCCGGCCAGTTGTGAGCCCTGGGCCACCAGGGCGAGCGCCGTGAGGGCCGCGGTGACAAGGGCTGGCCTGAATGGCGAGACAGACAACCAGAGGAAAGCACGCCGGGGGTTCGACGACATAACTGTTCTCCTGCTACTGCCGCGCCGACTCGGGCGGCCGTGAGGCCAGTGATGGCCTACCGGAGTAAGCGGAGAAGTCGGGAGAGAACAGCTCAGAGGTGGACCGATAAAGCGGAGATCCGAAGGGGAGCGCACGGATGCGCGCCCCTTCGATGTCAAAAGCGTAATCGCTGGGCGCGACAGCTCAGGGCAAGTCAGGAGCGAGACTTCAGGCGCGCCAGGTCGGTTTCGATCTGCTTTCGGATACCCAGAGCTGGTCCGCCGGCGGTGGGCGGAATGAGTGCGAGCGCCTGCTCCAGCGTGCCGATCGCGTTGGCCGTCTGGCCAGACAGGTGCTGCGCCGTACCGAGGGTATGCAGGTAGACGGGATTTGGAGCGCCCGCGCGCTCGAGCGCGCGCCGCGCGTAGGTCAACGCCTGCGCCGGATTCCGCAGTTCCGCCGGTTCGGTGGTGACGAGCGCCCAGGCGTATTCGTTCAGCGCGTCGCCGCCCGCGCCGGGCCGCTCCGCGGCCGCTCGTGCCAGCGCCAGCGCCCGCGACGCCTCGGTCCGCGCTTCGAGACGTCGATCGAGCGCCATCAGGACCCGCGCCCGCTGGTTCAGCATGTAGGCGAGCTCGGGCGCCGTCCGCGCATTGGACGGGTCGGCGGCGAGCAACGCGCTCAGCTCGGCGATCGCTCGTTCGAAGCTGCGCGCCGCGTCGTCCTGTCGCTTGAGATCGAGATAGACGTTGGCGAGATAGCCGTTCGCGATGGCGAGCCGGCGGCGGACCTCGGCGTTGGCGGGGTTGGCCTTGAGCAGCTCGTCGTGCCGGACGATGGCGTCGAGGAGAGCGGTTTCCGCCTCGGCTGGCTGTCGATTCAGGCGGAGCGCGTTGCCGAGCGCGACGCTGTTCGTCGCGCGATGGCCGCGCATCACGGCGTCGTTCGGATTGGCGGCGAGCTGCGCGTCGGCGACCGCGCGATTGCGGCGGCAGTTCTCCAGTGCCCCGGTCGCGTCGCCCGTGGCCAGCAGCACCGTGCAGAGGCGCCCTGTCGTTTCGACGACCGCGCGATGCGCGGTAGCGGCGTCGGGACGGCCTTCTTTCAGTGCGGCCTCGCGGACGTCGAGCGTTTCGCGGTACAGACCGATCGCTTCCTTCACGGCGCCGCGCCCGATGAGCGCGTCCGCAATTTTCGCCGTGCTGGTGGCGAGCTCGACGCGAGCGTCGAGATTGTCAGGATTCTCGGCGACGACCTTGCGCCTGAACCGCCTCGGCCTTGCGATAGCTCTCGAGCGCACCCGCGGAATCGCCCAAGTTGGCGGTGGATGGATTCCCCTGAACGTCGCCGACCTTGTCGTACGCGACCGCCAGCTCGCGCTGCAGCGCCGCATCGCCGGCGGCTTCCGCCGCCAGGCCGTCGAGGTACTCCAGCGCTTTCGTGACGACCAACTTCCGCGCCGGCGTGGAGCCCGGCAGCTGCGCAATGGCATCGTGAAACTCGAACAGGAACGAATTGGCGAGCTGACGCACGTCAGCGAAGCGACGCTCGGCGCGGACGCGCTGGCTCTCGGCCTCTCGCCGCTGTTCCTCCGCCACCCGCGCCTGCATCGTCGTTGCGACAATGCCGGCAACAAGGCTCAACGCGATTGCCGCGGCGGCGGCGACGCCGACGCGATGACGGCGGACGAACGTGCGCGCGCGATACGACAGGCTCTCGCCGCGCGCGACGACCGGCAGCCCCTCGAGCGTCCGGCGAACGTCTTCGGCCAGAAGCGCCACCGACGCGTAGCGCCGCCGCGGTTCCTTGCGCAGCGCGACAGAGACGATCGCGTCGAGGTCGCCGCGCAGGTGCCGGGCCAGCGCGTGCCGACCGGCGTGACCGGCGGCGACGCTCGGCGCAACCGGCGCCTCCTCGGTGACGATGCGGTAGACCTCGTCGGGGCGCTTGCCGGAAAGATCGTGCGCCGGGACGCCGGCGAGTAGCTCGTATAGGACGACCCCGAGCGAGTAGACGTCGGACCCGGCGGTGACGCGCTCGTTCCGCATCTGCTCGGGGCTCGCGTATTCCGGCGTCATGGCGGCGACAGTCCGCGTCGCGGTCGGCGTGTCGTTATCGGCTGTGACGAGCGAGGCGATGCCGAAGTCCAGCAGCCGCGGTTGTCCGTCGGCGGTGACCAGGATGTTGCCCGGCTTCAAGTCACGGTGGATGACGAGGCTGTTGTGCGCGAACTGGACCGCCTCACAGACGCGGAGGAACAGGCGCAGACGATCGTCGATCGAGAGGCGGTTCGTGCGGCAGTACTCGTCGATGCGAACGCCATCGACGTACTCCATCACCAGATAGGGCAGTCCCTCCTCGGTCGTGCCGCCGTCGAGCAGGCGCGCGATCTGCGGATGCTCGAGCTCGGCGAGAATCTGCCGTTCACGCCGGAAGCGGCGGAGCAGATCCTCATCGCCGAGCGGCGCCGCCACGATCTTGATCGCGACCTGCTTCTGGAACTCGTCGTCCGCACGGGCCGCCAGATAGACAGCGCCCATCCCGCCACGGCCGATTTCGCGCGTGATCTGATACGCACCGAGGCGGCGCCCGGCGCGGCCGATCGCCGCGGCGGCGAGCTCCGCGGCCGGTCGGGCAAGGAAGCCGTCGCCGGCCCGATCGTGGGCGTCGAGCAGCGCCTGGACGCGGGCGCGTGTGTCGGGATCCGGACAGGCGTGCGCAAGAAAGACTGCGCGTTCACCGATCGGCACATCGAGTGCGCGATCGAACAACTCACGCTCGGGGGATGGCGTAGCGCTCATGCAGCCATGACGCCGCGGGACGCCGCGGCGCCCGAAGTGGCGAGAGTATACTGCCCTTCTGGGCGGCGGATCGTTACGAGCGCCCGTCTTTCGCGTGCGCGATACGCCACTCACCGATCTCATCGGCCGCGCTCAAGCCGGCGACGCCGAGGCCGAGGCCGAAGTCGTCGCCGCCGTCTATCCCGAGCTGCGGCGGCTCGCGCGCCGCTATCTGTCTTCGGAGCGCAGGGCGCACACCCTGCAGACCACCGAGCTGATTCACGAGGCGTGGCTGCGCCTCTTCGGGCCGAGCGCGGTGTCAGTCCAGAACCGCAACCACCTCATCGCGCTGATGGCCACCCAGATGCGCCGCGCGCTGGTCGACTATGCGCGGCACCGCAACGCCGCGAAGGGCCCTGGCGCCGCCATTCGCGTGTCGCTCACCGATGCCGACGTCGGCTCGACGCGGCCGGACGAAGACGTGCTGGCAATCGACGAAGCGCTCACCGATCTGGAGGCAGTCGATGCCCGCGTCAGCAAGGTCGTGGAGCTGCGATTCTTCGGCGGCCTCCGCGAGGACGAGGCGGCCGACGCGCTCGGCGTGTCGGTGTCCACGCTGAAGCGCGACTGGGCATTCGCGCGAGCGTGGCTCTACGACCGGCTGACCCGGGGCGGGCCGGACCGTGATGTAGAATCGAAGCCATGATCCGTCCGCTCATCAACGGCTTCGCGCTGACATTCAAGCACATCTTCCGGAACCCGATTACCGTCAACTATCCGGACCAGAAAGTGCCGATGTTTCCGAAGTACCGCGGCAAGCAGGTGTTGATGCGCGACGAGAACGGCCTCGAGAAATGCGTCGCCTGCGGACTGTGCTCGGTGGCCTGCCCGGCCGACGCGATTTACCTCGAGGCGGCCGAGAACGACGGCTCGGTGATGGCCGGCCCGCGCTACGCCTCGGTCTACCAGATCCACAAGACGCGCTGCATCTTTTGCGGCTACTGCGAAGAGGCGTGCCCGGTCTCGGCCATCTTCATGGGCAAGGACTACGAGCTGGCGGTCTACAGCAAGGACGACTTCGTGTGGGATAAGACCGAGTTGCTGGTGCCGGCCCCGACGAAGTAAGGATTACGCAGAGATCTCCGGATTACGCGGAATCCATCATCCGCAGATTACGCGGATTACGCGGATTCTCTTCGGATCTTGGCGTGCATCCGGGTGCTCCCGACCATTTAGGCGCAGTCACGTTCTGTAAAGGGCTCCGATGTTGCGCGCCCGTGGCTTGAGTGCGTGCCGATAGGCGGTCGAATCGCCCAAATTTGAGGTAGTGGCAGTGCGGCCCGCCACGATCCAAATCCGAATCTGCGTAATCCGCGTAATCTGCGGATGAGCATTCCGCGTAATCTGCAGATCAACCTCCGCGTAATCGTTCCTTAAATCCGTGTCATCCCTCTTCGGAGTCCTTGGCGACATTCACGGTAACTTCAGCGCCGTCGACGCGATCCTCGAACGGCATCCCGACGTGCCGTTCTGGCTCTGCGTCGGCGACGTCGCGAGTGCCGCGGGTGCGTATCCGTCGCCGCGAGTGCCGGTGTATTTCATCAAGGGGAACAACGAGAACTTCGACGCGCTCGAGGCGCGGCAGCTGCCGGAAACAGCTGCATTACCTGCCGAACGGCGAGGCCGCCCGACTGCCTGGCGTCACCGTCGCTGGCGTCGGCGGCACGTTCGCGCCGACGTGGTACGAGACGGCGGCAGCCGCGCTCCCGCATCCGCGCAAGGGCAGCGCAAAGGCGACGGAGCTCGCCGACAAGCGCCGCCACTTCGTGCGCGAGGAGATCGACGCGTGCCGCGGGTTGCGTGACATTGACGTGCTGCTGACACACGAGGCGCCGACGCCGTTCTGGATTGATCTCCCTTCGTCCTCGGCGCCGGGTAAACGGTGGCGCCGTGATGTTGGCAAGCCCCAGATCAGTGAGCTCGCGGACGTGCTGCGGCCCAGGCTCCACCTCTTCGGTCACCACCACGTGGCCGCCGATTCCACCCGGAATGGCATTGTCACGATCTGCGCCGATCGCGTGAACCGCTCGTACCTGCTGGTTGATGGGGAAGGATTCACCTGGGCACGCCACGCGCTGTGATCGCGCCCGGCCTTGCCGCGCTTGAGGTACGATTCTAGGTTGATCATGTCGCTGCCGCCCTTTCTGGAAGAGATCGACCGCCGGGTCCTGGTCTGCGACGGTGCGATGGGCACCGAGCTCTATGCTCGCGGGGTCTTCATCAACCGCTGCTTCGAGGCGCTCAACCTCACTCAGCCGGAGCTGGTGGACGAGGTCCACACCGCCTACATCCGGGCCGGCGCCGACGTCATCGAGACCAACACCTTCGGCGCCAACCGGGTGAAGCTGCGCGCCTTCGGGCTGAGCGAGAAGGTCGGGGCGATCAATCTCGAAGGGGCGCGGATTGCGCGCCGCGCGGCGGCCCGCCAGAACGGTGGGCACGGCAGCGAACGTGTCTACGTCGCCGGCGCGATTGGTCCGCTCGGCGTTCGGGTCGAGCCGTGGGGAAAGACCGGCGTCGACGAAGCGGAGCAGTTCTTCCGCGACCAGGCCGAGGCCCTGGTCGAGGGCGGCGTTGACCTCTTTATCCTCGAGACGTTCCGCGACCTCAACGAGATTGGCGCCGCGATTGCGGCGGTGCGGCAAGTCTGCGCGCTGCCCATCGTGGCGCAGATGACGACCGAGGAGGACGGCAACAGTCTCGACGGGACGCCGCCGGAACAGTTCGCGCCGGTGCTGCTCGAACGCGGGGCCAGCATCGTTGGCGTGAACTGCAGCGTCGGGCCGGCGCCCATGCTCGAGTCGATCGAGCGGCTCGCTGCCGTCGTCGGCGACGTCCGGCTGTCGGCCATGCCCAACGCCGGACGGCCGCGCGATATCGAGGGGCGCAACATCTACTTGTGTTCGCCGGAATACATGGCGTCGTACGCGCGACGCTTCATGTCCGCCGGTGTGCGCCTGGTTGGCGGCTGCTGCGGGACGACGCCCGAGCACATCCGGCAGATCAGCGCCGCGGTCAAGCGGACGGGGCCGGCCGCACGCCGCCAATCGGGGCGCACCGATACCCGTGCGGTGTCGGTGGCGGAGGCGCCGCACGCGCAGTCGCCCGTCCCGCGGGCGCAGAAGTCGCGCCTGGCCGAGTCGCTCGCGAGCGGGCGGTTCGTGCGTGGCGTCGAGCTGGTGTCGCCGCGCGGGCTCGCGTGCGCGGCGGTGATCGAAGAAGCCGCGGCGCTGGCCGACTCGCAATGTCGATGTCGTGACCATCCTCGACGGACCTCGCGCCGGGGCGCGGATGAGCGCGCTCTCGCTGGCGGTCCTCGTCCAGCAGCGCGCCGGCATCGAGACGCTGCTGCAGTACTCGTGTCGCGACAAGAACCTGCTGGGCATCCAGTCAGACCTGCTCGGCGCCTACGCGATGGGGCTCCGCAATCTGCTCGGCATCACCGGCGACGTCCGTCCGCTTGGCGACATTCCCGACGCGACGGCGGTGTTCGACGTTGATGCGATCGGCCTGACGAATCTTCTGACCCGGCTCAATCACGGCCTCGACATCGGCGGCCAGCCGATTGGCGCGCCGACGGCGTTTCATGTCGGCGTGATGGTCAATCCCGCCGCGGAAGACCTCGAGAACGAGCTGCGCCGCTTCGAGTTCAAAGTCGAAGCGGGAGCGGAGTTCGCGGTGACCCGGCCGGTGTTCGACATTGGCGCGGTCGAGCGCTTTCTCGAACGGACTCGGCAGCATGTCATCCCGATCATCGCGGCGCTGTGGCCGTTCGAAGATGCCCGCAACGCCGAGTTCATGGCGAATGAGGTCCCCGGCGTAACGGTCCCCGAGTCGCTCGTGCAACGGATGCGCGCGGTCGAGGGCGAGGCGGCGAGCCGTGCCGAAGGCGTCCGGATTGCACAGGAACTTGGGGTGGCCCTTCGACCGATGGTGCAGGGCCTGCACGTCTCAGCGCCGGCGGGCCAGCTCGCCCTCGCGCTCGAAACGCTCGACGCCGTCGAATGACGACGCACGCAGGGCGTCGCACGCGGGACGCCGCACGAGGGACGCTGCACGAGGGACGCTGCACGAGGGACGCTGCACGCGGGACGCCGCACGAGGGACGTGGCACGCGGGACGGGCCCGGGACTCGCACGCGGGACGTCGCACGCGGGACGTCGCACGCGGGACGCTGCACGCGGGAAGCCGCACGAGGGACGTGGCACGCGGGACGCCGCACGAGGGACGTGGCACGCGGGACGCCGACACGAAGGACGTGGCACGCGGGACGGCACTCGGGACCAAGCACGCCGGACCGCACCAGGAACCAGGAACCCGGGCCGCAGGACCGTATCTGATATAGTGCCTTCCGGTTTCGGCCATCAGCGGTTGAACCGGGAGCAAGACACAGGAGGCCTCATGCACGCACCGAGGCCGGATGGGGGACACCCAGATCATGGCGTTGTTCGACAACGAACGAGAGCGGTCCGAGACTTTGGGTGGAGGAGATGCGGCGACGCGGGCGCTCTCGGTCACGGTTGTCGAGAACGATTTCGTCGAGCGGGTCTACGAAAAGCTCGCCAGCGTCTATGACCTGGTGTTCGGCCCGACGCTCCATCCTGGCCGGCTCGAAGCCATCCGCATGATGGACATCCAGCCGCAGGACTCGGTGCTCGAGGTCGGCGTCGGCACCGGCATCAACCTGTCGCTTTATCCCTCGAGCTGCCAGGTCACCGGCATCGATCTTTCCACCTCGATGCTCGAAAAAGCTCACGAGCGCATTGTCGACAAGGGACTCCGGAACTGCCGGGTTGCGCCCATGGATGCGGCGGCGATGAACTTCCCGGACGAGTCGTTCGACATCGTCTATGCGCCGTATCTCATCAGCGTCGTGCCGGACCCGGTCAAGGTCGCCCAGGAAATGCGCCGCGTCTGTCGCAAGGGCGGACGGATCGTCATCCTCAACCACTTCAAGAGCCAGAACCGCTTCCTCTCGCGCATCGAAACCGCGATTTCACCGCTGACGGTTCATATCGGCTTCAAGTCCGATCTGGATCTCGACGGCTTCCTGACCCAAGCCAACCTGACGCCGCAGTCCATCGAGAAGGTCAACCTCTTCCGGATGTGGACGCTGGCGACCTGCGTTAAGTAGGCCCCTCGGCTCTGCCGGGGTGAGGCCCTCGCGACGCTCGGGGAACGGCCGCTCGCTTTGCGCGCGGGAGTGGCCGCTCGGCTGTCGCCTCGCGGGCGGGCCACGCATTAGAATCCGGACAATCCGAGGTACATCGTGAACACAGTCTCAGTGTGCCTGTTCGTTGGAATCGCGCTTGCGACCCTGCCCGGCGAGCGGCTCGTCCGCGCCGCGGCGCAAAGCGCCGCCGCGGATTGGCCTCAATGGCGCGGTGTGAACCGTGACGGCGTCGTGACGTCGTTTCGCGAACCGCGCGTGTGGCCCGAGCAATTGACGCGACAGTGGAAGGTCGATGTCGGCCTCGGCTACGCCGCGCCGATCGTCGTCGGGAACCGCGCCTATCTCTTCACCCGGCAGGAACCCAACGAGGTGATGCGCGCCCTGGATGTCGATTCCGGAAAGATCGTCTGGGAGACGAGCTACGCCGCGCCGTTCAAGCCGAGCCCGGCCGCAACCCGGCGGCACGGCACCGGTCCGAAGTCGACGCCGGTCTTCGCCGACGGCCGGCTCTACACCCTCGGCATGAGCGGCATCGTCACTGCCTTCGACGCTGCGAGTGGCAAGCAGTTGTGGCAGAAGCCGGCGCCGCCCGTCGAGCCGCTCTATCACACCGCGATGTCGCCCATCGTCGATCGCGGCCTGGTGATCGTCCACGTGGGTGGCCACAACAACGGCGCCCTGACGGCATTCGATGCGGCCAGCGGCAACGTCAAGTGGGCGTGGCCCGGTGACGGCCCGTCCTACGCGTCGCCAATCGTCGTCGAGCTGGCGGGAGTGCGCCAGGTCATCACGCTCACGCAGGAGAACCTGGTCGGGGTTGCCGCGGCGACCGGCGAACTGTTGTGGCGGCGGCCTTACGCGGTCCGCGCCACCCGCAACGCCGTCACCCCCATCGTCGTCGGGCAGACGGTGATCGTGTCGGGCCTCGAGAAGAGCGTCAGCGCATTCACGCTGGTCCGCCGGGACGGCGCCATCGTCCCCGAAGACGTCTGGGACAACGCCGAAGTGACGATGGACATGAGCACGGGCGTGGTGATCGACGACACGCTGTATGGGTTCTCGCCGCGCAACAGCGGGCAGTTTTTCGCGATTGACGCGAAGTCCGGAAAGACGCTGTGGCTCACCGACGGGCGAGTCGCGGAGAACGCGGCGATCGTGCGTGCTGGAAACCTCTGGCTGGCGCTCGAGGACGATGCGGAGCTTGTGATTGCCCGTGCAAACCGCGGGAAATTCGAGCCGCTGCGCCGCTACACGGTTGCCGAGAGCGCGACCTGGGCGCAGCCGGTGATCAGCGGCAGCCGCCTGCTCGTGAAGGACATCTCGAGCGTCACGCTCTGGTCGCTGCCGGCGTCCTAGCGCTGCTCGTCTCCGGCCTCGCGCAGCTTTTTTCGGCGCTCGCGCGCCCGCAGCGACGTTTCGATCTGTTCCGGCGTGAGCTGCACGAACAGCGCCTCACCTTCAGCGTAGACCTTGCCGTGTTCGTCGGTCAGCCGCGACGTGATGAAGCACTTGCGCCGTTCGATGTGATCGATCCACGACTCCACGCGCCCGGAGAACCCCAGCGGCACCATGTGCCGATAGTTGATCGTGATCCGCGCCCCGACGACAGGATGCCGGTTCATCCAGCAGACCGCGCCCATGGCCTCGTCGAGCACCGCCGCGATCGCGCCGCCGTGGACTGAATCGGGCGGGCCTTCGGCGCTCGGGCCAAACCACACGCAGGCGTAGAGATGGTCGCTGTCCGCTCTTCGGTAGTAGGCCACGCGCGTACGGTCGCGGGCGGCTGTGCCTGACACGAACGAATGGGTCGAGGGCCCGGCCGGAAACGGATCGACCGGCTGCCAGTCGGGAGGAGGAGTAAGGAAGTCGACGCTCACGACACGGAGGCCGGCCGAACGGTGAAGCTGCTCATGCGGGAGAGATCTTACTCGCCGCGCCAGCCGCCGTGCTTCGCATGCACTCTGAAACCCACCACACAGTTGCGCGGGCGATTCGACAGCGCGCGCTACGACGCCGGATCTTTCTGGCGGGTCTTGACGATC
Source organism: uncultured Acidobacteriota bacterium (assembly GCA_963841895.1). GTDB lineage: Bacteria > Acidobacteriota > Vicinamibacteria > Vicinamibacterales > UBA2999 > JACCSI01. The sequence continues at coordinate 37,569 of CAWJEO010000037.1, read as the reverse complement.
CCGGCCATCAGCCCCAACCCGACGATCACCAGCGCTCCCGCGATGATCCATACCTGTCCGACGCCGAGTCGAGACGCGGCGTACGCCAGCCCGGCAACGACCAGCAACGTACCGATCAGGTAAATGACCATGTTGGTCATCGGCGTTCACCTCCGACCGAAGTGCTGCAAGACCGTGACCACGCTTCTCGAGGCGACCGGCTCTGCTGGCTTGCCGCCGCTGCGGCGTTCGGCGCCCTCAAATCATCGCAAGCAGCCGAACTGCCGCGACAGCTGCGCCATCGGTCGCGGGACGCTCAGGCGGCTCGGCTTGCGCCAGAAGCGCGTCGAGATGCGGCGTCCAGTCGCCCGCGAACAAGTCGTCATGTCCGATGAATGCGGAACGCAGGAACCGCGGCATCGCCTCGACCAACACGTCGTATTCGATGAAATCGCCGCGCGACGTGTAGAGGAGCGCCGTATCATTGGCGAGGCACTCCGAGATGATGCCGTAGCCGGGTTTGGTGGCGACGACGTCAACGGCGCGAACGAGATCCTCGTAGCGGTAGCCCGCGGCATACATCTGAGACTCGTCGACGAAGAAGAGGTTCCGAGGTTCCTGCGTTCCGCGGTTCCTTAGTTCGCCCCAGAACCTCGGAACGACGGAACTTCGGAACCCTGGAACTTCCCCGTGACGACCGCCACGTAGCCATCCAGTCTTGAGAGCGCGTCGTGGCTCAACCCGTCTACGCCGTAGCCGCCAAACGACACCAGCACCAGACGCTCGCCCAGCGGGAGGCCGAGGGCGCGCCGCGTCTCGTCCGGATCGCGCGCCGAGCGCCGCGCGACGAACGGGAGATCGACGATCGTCTCGAAGGCGTCGAACCCGCCGTGCATCGGCAAACGCAACGCGAGCGGCGCGGTGCGGTACGCCTCCGCGATTGCGCCAACGAGCTCGCCGCCGTCCCCGGATATGCCGAGTACACCCAGTCCCAGGTGAAGTTGCCGAGCGCAACGGCTGGCATGCCGGCCCGCGCCGCCGCGGCTATTCCTAGCGGCGGAAGGTCGGCGACGACCAGCCGCGCGCGGCGGTCGCGGAGGAACGCCGCTTCGTTCGCGACGCGGTCATCGAACGTCGACATGAACGCTCGTGCGCGGGCGACGCTGGCATCGGCATCCAGATGCAGGCTGTCGATCTGGACGATGCCGGTATCCGTCTCGGTGCGATGTATTCGAACCCGGGCTCGGGCTAGGCTCAGCGGCTGTAGCCGGTCGATCGCGGTCAGCCTGGCCTTGAGAGTCTTCTCGAACAGCCAGCGTGGCGCGGTCGTGCGGACGACGATCTCGAGATCGCCGCGCCGCGCGGTCAGCGGCGTTGATGACCTCGATGACGCGGGACGCGTGGCCGAACCCGTGCCCGGAGATGTAGAAGACGATCAATTGAGATCTGTTGATCGGTGATCTCGATGATCTGGTGATCTTGTGATCTCGCGATCTCAGCGATCTCGCGATGCTCGATGACGCTCGATACCGGCTCGGGCTCGCGCGCGACGGCAGGGCAACGCGATCCTCAGGACCTCTTCGAGCGTGGACACCGGAGCGAACGTCATCTCCTTGCGGATCTCCTCGGGCAGCTCCTTGAGGTCGGGCTCGTTGAGCGCGGGGAGCACGAAGGTCTTGATGCCGAGGCGGCGCGCGGCGAGCGCCTTCTCGCGAATGCCGCCAACCGGCAGCACGAGACCGGTCAGCGTAATCTCGCCGGTCATCGCGACGTCGTCGCGCACCGCTTCATGGCGGACCGCAGAGAGAATCGCGGTCGCCATGGTCACGCCTGCCGACGGGCCGTCCTTGGGAATCGCGCCGGCCGGAACGTGGACGTGCAGATCGCGGTTCTCGAGGAAGTTGGGTTCGATCCCGAGCTCGGCCGCGTTGGCGCGGATGTGACTCACCGCGGCGCGTGCCGATTCCTGCATGACTTCGCCGAGCTGGCCGGTGAGGATGAACTGGCCGCGGCCGCCGGGCAGCAGGCTGGCCTCGATGAAGAGCACGTCGCCGCCGGTTTCGGTCCACGCGACGCCCGTTGCCACGCCCGGGCGTGAGGTGCGGAACGCCGTCTCCTTCTTGAATCGCGCCGGCCCGAGATAGGGCTCGATTTCCGTCTGGCTCGACGACGGTGTCGAGCGGCGCCGTGCCGGTAGCGACCCGCGCCGCAATCTTCCGGGCGATGGTGCCAATCTGACGCTCGAGGTTCCGCACCCCGGCTTCGCGCGTGTGCTCGCCGATCACGAGGCGCAGCGCGTCGTTCGTGATCGTCACCGCGCCCGGCGCCAGGCCGTGGTCGGTGAGCTGACGCGGAACCAGGTACTTGCAGCGCGATGTTCAGTTTCTCTTCCTCGGTGTAGCCGGACAGGCGACGATCTCCATACGATCGCGGAGCGCCGGGTGGACCGGCCCGATCTGATTCGCGGTCGCGATGAAGAGCACCTTCGACAGGTCGAACGGGACTTCCAGGTAGTGATCGCGGAAGGTGTTGTTCTGCGCCGGATCGAGGACCTCGAGCAGCGCCGCCGCCGGGTCGCCCTGATAGCCGACGCTGACTTTGTCGAGCTCGTCGAGCATGAACACCGGGTTCGCCGACCCGGCCTGCTTGAGCGCCTGCACGATTCGCCCGGGCATCGAACCGATGTAGGTCCGGCGGTGGCCGCGGATTTCCGCTTCGTCACGCACGCCGCCGAGCGAGATGCGCACGAACTTGCGCTGCATCGCGCGCGCGATCGAGTGGCCGAGCGACGTCTTGCCCACGCCGGGCGGCCCGACGAAGCACAGAATCGGGCCCTTCATGTCGCCCTTCAACTTGCGGACGGCGAGGTATTCGACGATGCGTTCCTTGACGCGGTCGAGGTCGTAGTGATCCTCGTCGAGGACGCGGCGAGCCTCGACGGGATCGATCCGATCCTCGGTGACCGTCGTCCACGGCAACTCGAGCAGCCAGTCGAGGTAGGTCCGCAGCATCTGGTACTCGGGCGACGCCGGACCCATGCGGCCGAGGCGATCCACCTCGCGGTCGGCAACCATCTGCACGTGCGGCGGTAGTTTCGCCGCGGCAATCTGTGCCTTGAGGTCGCGGGTCTCGTTGCCTTCGCCTTCGCCGAGCTCGTCCTGGATCGCCTTCATCTGCTGGCGCAGGTAGTACTGCTTCTGCGCGTCGGACATCTCCTGCTGCGCCTGCGATTCGATCTTGCCCTTGAGCTCGAGGACCGACACTTCGCGGGTGAGGAGCGAGTGGACGAGCTCGAGCTTCTTCAGCAGAGGATCGGCTTCGAGCAGCTGCTGTTTCTCCTCGGCCTTCAGGTCGAGCATCGTGCCGAGCAGATAGGCGAGCCGCATCGGGTCGTCGATGCCGGCGACGAGCTGACGGACCTCGGGCGCGAGCCCGGAGGTGAGCGTGAGCGCGCGATCGACAAGTTCCTGGACGCGGCGGACGTAGGCATCGACTTCGACGCCCTGCTGCACCTGCTCGGGAAACACCTGCAGCTTCGCCTTCATCATCCCGGCTTCGGCACTGACGGTTTCCGCACGTGCCGCGCGCCATGCCTTCGACGATGACGTTCAACCCCTGCGGACCGCGGGCCATCTGCCGCACGATGCCGATGGTGCCGACGGTTTCGAGTGCGTCGGGTTCGGGGTCTTCGGCGTCGCCCTTCTGCAGGAGGAGCAGCAGCAGACGATCGCCGGCGAGCGCGGTGTTGACGGCTTCGACCGACTTCGGCCGATTGACGGCGAGCGGCTGCAGCGTCAGCGGAAACGCGACGGTGCGGCGAAGTGGAAGGACGGGCAGTTCGGACGGGAAGACCGCGGGAGGAGCAGGGTCGGCCATGGGCAGATGAGAGCGCATCGTGCACGCTCGAATGTGTCTCGTGAATCTTCACGGATCATAAGCCGGGGCCGCGGCCGAGCTGGGCAGCCTGAGTGGGCCCAGCCTGACCGGCCGTTCGTCCCTGCCTCGCCCTCGCCGGACGCGGTTTCGGCCGCCCGTGCCACTCGCTCTTGACGCCCGCTGCCGCTCCACGTATCGTCCGAGCGTCCGCCCACAGTCGAGTTGTCCCAACGAGGATGAACAATGACGATGTTCCGACGTGTCTTGCTTTGCTTGCTCTTCCTGTCTTCAGGCGCGAGTGCCTTTGCCCAACAAACGGGATCGATTGTTGGCGCCGTGAGTGATAGCAGCGGCGCCGTGATGCCCGGCGTCACCGTGACGCTCACCGGCGACCGGTTGATTACCGGCACCGAGACCGCGGTGTCCGACGCGAACGGGTCGTACCGCTTCGATCGGTTACCCCCCGGGAACTACACCCTGAAGTTCGAACTCCAGGGATTCAAAACGGTCGAGCGGGCCGAGATTGCCATCAGTGCTGCGTTCGTGGCCACGATCAACGCCAAGCTCGAGGTCGGCAGCCTCGCCGAGACGATTACGGTCACCGGTGCGTCGCCGACCGTTGACGTCCGCTCGAATGTCCAGCAGACGGTCATGAACCAGGAAATCCTGGAAGGCATCCCGACGGGCCGCGACCCCTGGTCGCTGGCCAAGCTGATCCCCGGCGTGCAGGTCGCGACCTACGACGTGGGCGGCACGCAGTCGATGCAGCAGAGCAGCCTGTCGGCGCACGGCTCGAGCACCAACGACGTCAGCTACAACATCGATGGCGCCACCGTGAACTGGCCGGGCGGCGGCGGCGGCGCGACGATGATCTATTACGACCAGGGCATGTTCGAAGAGGTGAACTACATGACCTCGGCGATCCCCGCCGAGATGCTCGCCGGCGGCGTCAACATCAACATGGTGACGAAGGACGGCGGCAACCAGTGGCGGGGCAACCTCCGCTACAACTTCTCGAACAACGACCTGCAGTCCGACAACTTTTCCGCAACGCAGCGCGCTCGTTCCGACGTTCCGAGGCAATGCGACCAAGAAGACGTACGACATGAACCTCACCGGCGGCGGGGCGATCCTTCAGAACCGCGTGTGGGTCAACGGCACGATCCGCAGGTGGGTGGTGAACAAGTTCGTCAACGCCACCAACGACGACGGCAGCCAGGCGCTCGACGACAACACGCTGAAAAACTACTCGGGAAAGGTTGTCACGCAGGTCACCCCGAACCAGAAGGTCTCGTTCGGCTACTTCTGGAACGACAAGATCCGCGGCCATCGCCGCGACAGCAACGACATCATTCCCGACATTGCGTCGGTGGTGCAGACCAACCCGGTCGACACCTACCAGGCGAAGTACACCGGCATCCGCGGCGCGCTGGTGTTTGAGTCGAACTTCAGCCTGATGGACGGCCAGACCAACTACACCTATCAGCCAGACACTGATCCGAACAGCGTTCGCATCATCGACACCGCCACGACGCAAGTGTTCAACGCCTCGACGCGGGAAGATCACCAGCCGAACTCGCGCCATCAATTCGACAACGTCTTCAGCTACGCCAAGAGCGGCTGGGGCGGCGAGCACCTGCTCAAGGCCGGCGTCCAGTGGGGCCGTCTGTACTATGGTTCCGATTACTCGGTGCTGAACGATCACTGGCTGGTCTACAACAACAACGTCCCGGCGTCGGTGCGCATCTTCAACTCGCCAGCGTTCTCGGAGAACGTCGCCAAAGTGACCGGCTTCTTCGTGCAGGACGCCTGGTCGACCGGCAGGCTGACGTTGAACGTCGGCGGCCGCTGGGACAAGTACGTCGGCACGGTGCCTGACGCAGTCGACACCTGGCGGCACCTTCTCGGGACCGCGTAGCTTCCCTGAAAAGGAAGCGATCAACCACAGCATCGCTGTCTGGCGCCTCGGCGCGTCGTACGACCTCACCGGCAATGGCCGCACGGCGATCAAGGCCAGCGCGAGCCGTTACGGCCTTCAGGTTGGCATCAACCGCGTGCAGGACGTCAACCCGCTGACCGTCGGAGAGTCCAACTGCCCGTGGACGGATCCAAATGGCAACCGCAAGTACGACGTCGGCGAGATCAATCTGGCGGCCTGCCCGGCGTTCAGCGGCGGCAGCTTTGTTGACTATGCACCCGGCGTGAAGTGGCCGTATTCCGATGAGCTCACCGCCGGTATCGAGACCGAACTGCCGGGCGCGGTCCGCGTGGGCGCGATGTTCTACTACCGCACCAATCGCGATCAGATCGGCCAGGTCAACACGCTCCAGCCGGCGTCGGAATACACCCAGTTCACGGTGACCATCCCCAACGGGCCTGGCGGCACGGTGGCGAATCCGCAGCCGACGACGGCCGACGTCTACAACATCAGCGTCGCGGCGAACACCCAGAACGCCAGCATCCGCGACAACGTCGAGTACCTCAACACCAGCTACAAGGGCGTCGAGATCACGGCGACCAAGCGCTTCTCGCGGAAGTGGCAGATGCAGGCCGGCTTCACGCTTGGCAAGAACGAGGGCGGCGTCCAGCCGGGTGGCGCCGCTGGCACCGACCTCAACGATCCGAACAACACGCGCTTCCCGACGGGCATCATCGGCAACGACTCCGAGACGGCGTTCCGCCTGTCGGGCAGCTACATGCTGCCATATGACATCAACCTGTCGGGCTCGCTGGTCGCCAACAGCGGCTACCCGTATGTGTCGACGTATCGCGCTGACCCGCGCCGCTCGCCGCCGATGCAGGGCATCACGCTCACGCGCGCCAGCCAGCCCATTCAGCTGAGCCGCCGCGGCGACGAGCGCTATGACAACGTGGTCCTGGCTGATTTTCGACTGCGCGAAGATTTTCCGCTTCGGCAACCGCAGCATCAGCCCGCAGATCGACTTCTTCAACATCACCAATGCCGACACGGTCGTCGCGACGACGGTGGCGGTCGGCCCGAGCTATCTGCTGCCGGCCGGTGGCGATCCGATTCTCTCGCCGCGCATCATCCGCGTCGGGTTCAGCCTGAACTTCTAGGCAGGTAGGGCAGGTAGGGCAGGTAGGGCAGGTAGGGCAGGTAAGGCAGGTAGGGCAAGTAGGGACGGCGGCGCGGCAGAGCCACGCCGCCGTTCGTTTTTCAGCGTGGAGTACAATCCCACCAGCCTTACTCGCCCTACTAGCCCAACAAGCCCAGCCTATGTCCCTCGACGAACGCGCCTTCTTCTCCGACCGCCCGGAAACTCGCCCCACGAAGGTCACCTGCAACCGCTGCCGGCGCACCAACGACTACAGCGTGCGCTGGGTCCGCCGCGTCAAGAAGGATCGGCTGCCGGGCGGCGCTGACGAGCGGGATCGCGCCAAGTTTGCCAAGCTCCGCGACCATCTGATTCGCGTCGACGACGAAGTCGTCTGCAAGTCGTGCGGGAAGAAGATCGAGATCCCGTCGCTGCACTCGCTGCTCTTCGTCGATCAGCTCGAGGGGCTGCCGCGGGACGTCGAGGAAGACGAGCTCGACGCGCCGGCGCCGTCCGCGCCCGCGAGCGCCGGGCCCGCAGCGGCACCGCCACCTCGAGCGCAGAACGCGCCGACGCGGCCGCCAGAGCAGCGGCAGCAGGAGCAGTCGCCTGATCAACGTCCCGCCGATCGCCGCGAGCTCGATCGCAGAGGACCCAGGCGGATGACGACGCCGCGCGGCTGGCGCGGCTGAAAGTCGCAGGTGCGACGGGTGCGCCAGGTGCGACAAGTGCGGTGCGGTACAAGGGGACAGGTGCGGTGCGGTGCACAGGTGCGCACTTCGCGCGTCGCGCTCGGGCAGCACACTTCACCTATCGCACCCGTGCACCGCACCGCACCTGCGCACCGCACCCGTCGCACCTGTCGCACCCGGCACCCTCGCACCTGTCCTGCCGTGACCAGAATCGCCATCACCGGCATCGGCGTCGTCTCCACGTTCGGTCTTGGCCGCGAGACCTTCTGGGACAACGTCCGGCGCGGGGTGAGTGGCACGCGGGCGATCACCGAGTTCGACGCGACCACCTATCCCTGCCGCGTCGCCGCCGCGGTGCCGCCGGTCTCGATGGACGACGCGGCGATGCTGGCGGGCGAAACGAACGGCAATGGGAACGGAAACTGGACACGCCGACCCGAAGCGCTACTCGCGCGCCGCGCTGTTCGGCGTCCTCGCCGCGCGCGAAGCGTGGGCCGACGCCCAGCTGTCGATCGGTGAGCCGAACGCCGGCGTGATCATCGGTACCGGTGGCGGCGGGATCGACGTCGGCGAGCGCCAGTATCAGGATTTCTTCACCGCCGGCGGCAAGCACGTGACGCCCTATGCGATTGCCGTCGGGATTTGCGGCATGGTCTCGAGCGAGATCTCGATCTCGCTGGGTCTGCACGGCATCAGCCACGTGCTGTCCACTGGCTGCACGAGCTCGACCGACGCGATCGGCTACGCCGCGATGCTGCTCCGGAGCGGCGACTTCGATGTGCTCCTCACCGGCGGCACCGACGGCTGTGTGCTCCCCGGCATGATCTTCGGCTTCTCGCGGATGCGCGCGGTGTCGACGCACTACAACGATCGGCCGGAGGCCGCGTCCAGGCCGTTCGACCGCGGCCGCGACGGGTTCGTCCTTGGCGAGGGCGCGTGGATGCTCGCGCTCGAGCGGCTGGATCGCGCGCGCGCCCGAGGCGCCCACGTCTATGCGACGATCGACGGCTATTCGAGCACCTGCGACGCGTATCACCGGGTCCAGATGGATCCCGATGGCGAGCAGATCGTCCGCTGCCTGACCCAAGCGCTCGACCGGGCGGGCCGCTCGGTCGACGAGATCGGCTATGTCAACTATCACGGGACGTCCACGCAGCTGAACGACGCGATCGAATCGAAGTGCACCCGCAAGCTGCTCGGCGCGCGCGCCGACCACGTGCCGGGTTCGTCAACGAAGTCGATGATCGGCCACCCGCAGGGCGCGAGCGGCGCTGCCGGCGTCGTGACGACGGCACTGGCGCTGTCACGAGGCTTTCTCCCGCCGACGATCAACCTGACCGATCAGGATCCGTGCTGCGACCTCGATTTCCTGCCGAACGAAGGCCGCGCGGCGACGGTCGAGGCCGCCTTATGTAATTGCCTCGGCTTTGGTTCGAAGAATTCAGCCCTGGTGTACTGGGTGCCGTTTGAGATGCTCGCCCGAGCAGTCGGGTGATCCGTTCGAATGGACGGCCGGGCTGAAGCCCGGCCGCTACAAGTACCATATGACCGACGTCATCATCGTCGGCGCCGGTCCCGCCGGCGCGCTGGCCGCGACGATCCTGGCGCGCGCGGGCGTGCGCGTGCGGGTCTTCGATCGCGCGACGTTTCCGCGCCACAAGCTTTGCGGCGACACGCTCAACCCCGGCGCCCTGGCGACGCTCGCGCCGGTGATTCCGATCGCGCCGCTCGTCGCCACCGGCTGGCCGCTGGCCGGCATGCGCGTGACCGGCCCCGGCGCGGTGGCGATCGAGGGCCGGTACGCGGAAGGTCTGCGTGGCCGATCGGTTCCGCGCAGCAAGCTCGACGCGTATCTCGTCCAACAGGCCGCCACGGCTGGCGCTGCCATCGAAGAAGGCGTGACCGTCTCCGCGCCGCGCCTCACCACGCAAACCGTTGATGGCATCGTGACAAAAGGATCGACCGGCGGCGAATGCGCGCACGCCGCGCGGATCGTCATCGCCGCCGACGGACGAGAGTCCCGGCTTGCACGGGCGCTCGGTCTCTCGGGCAATGCGGCACGGCCACGGCGCTGGGCAGTGGGCGCGTACTTCGAGGATGTTGCCGGCTTGTCCGAGCTCGGCGAGATGCACATCCGTCGCGGCCACTACATCGGCGTCGCGCCGATGCCCGGCGGCCTCGCCAACGCGTGCCTCGTGGTCCCGCACGGCATCGAGAGTCGCGGCTTGCGCGATCCAGGCAGCGCGCTGACCGCGGCGCTGGCCGGCGATCCGGAGCTCGCACCGCGCTTTGCCCGCGCCCGCATGATCGGCGCGCCAACGATGCTCGGGCCCGATGGCGGTCGATTCCGATCGCGCCGGCGTGCCGGGCCTGCTGCTGGCCGGCGATGCGGCCGGCTTCATCGATCCAATGACCGGCGACGGGCTGCGCCTGGCGCTGCAAGGAGCGGTGTTCGCTGCGGAGGTCGCGCTCGAGGTTCTCAACGGGACGTGCACGATGGCCGACGCTGCAGCCGTTCTCACCGCGCGGCGCCGCGCCGCCTTTGCCGCGAAGTGGCGATTCAACCGGGTGCTGCGCGCCCTCGTCGCCTCCCCGACGGGCGTCGTCGCCGCAACGGCAGCCGCGCGCGTGCTGCCGGGAATCTTTCACGAGCTGATTCGTTACGCTGGCGACTGCAGCACGTGGAGCCGCACAGGAACCAGGAATCGAGGTTTCAGCAATCAGCACCCGGGAACCAGCAAACTTTGAACTTGTAACTTGTAACTTGTAACCTCTGTCGTTCCGATGCCGCCTGCCCTCGCCATCTCCGCCCTCACGCTCATTGCGGTTCTCCTGATCATGCTGGGCGAATCCGCGCTGTCGTCGCACAACGAGCGCGTCCTTCGCGGGCGCGGCGCGATCGAGCCGGACGGCGACGTCATCGACACGATGCGCTGGGCCTACCCGTCGTGTTTCGTGGCCATGGCCATCGAGGGCGCGCTCATCGGCCCGACAACGCCCAACGGCCTTGCCATCGGCTTCGCGGTGTTTGGCCTGGCCAAGGCGCTCAAGGTCTGGGCCATCAGCACGCTCGGTGTGCGCTGGACCTTTCGCGTTCTCGTCCTGCGCGATGCGCCGCTCGTCAGCGGCGGCCCGTACGCGGTGCTGCGTCATCCCAACTACCTGGCCGTGCTCGGCGAGCTCGCCGGCATGGCGCTGATCGTGTGGGCCCCATTCGCGGGTGTCGCTTCCCTGATCGGGTTCGGGATGCTGATGCGGCAGCGGATGCGTATCGAAGACCGGGCGCTCGGGAGACAATAACCGGCGAACTCATGTCCGACCGTGCGCCGGCCGTTCCGCTCATCCCGCGAATTCTCGATGTCATCGTTGGCGTCGCCATCCTCGCCAGCATCAACATCTTTTTCACTGGCGGGTTTCGCGAGTGGACGCCGTTCGGGCGCATCTCGCTGACGTCCTGGGACCGGCCACTCGTCATCGGCCTGACCCTCGGGCTCGCCCGCTACTGGTTCTGGCGACGGCCCACGGTACTCAGACGAATGATTGACGGTCTTCGCCGCGCGCGCGCGGCCGCTGGCGTTCGCGAGGCGCTCACGATCGTCTTGACCACGCGAACCGCCGTGCTCGTCGTCGGATTCCTGGCGATCGCGCTCTTCGGCTATCGCGCGAACGTTGCGGTGCCGTGGCGGATCTACGACAACGAGATCCTCAACCTGCCGGCACGCTGGGACACCGGGTGGTACCTCGGCGTCGCCATCGAGGGCTATACGTGGGCGCCGTCGCGGGCGACGCAACAGCAGAACATCGCGTTCTTTCCCGTGTACCCGATGCTGATGCGCTACGGGTCGCTCTTGCTCGGCCGCGAGACGATGTGGACCGGCGTGCTGATCTCGTGGCTCTCGTTCTTCGGCGCGCTCGTCTACTTGTATCGCTTGACGAAAGAGCGGGTGCGTGAAGACGCCGCGCTCTTCGCGATTGCGCTTCTCGCCTGTTACCCGTTCGCCTTCTTCTTCAGCACCGCCTACACCGAATCGCTGTTTCTCCTGACGATGGCCGGCGCGTGTTACCACTTCGAGCGCAACGAGCTCTGGAAGGCGAGGCTTGTGGGGACTGGTCGCGGGATTGACCAGGCCGAATGGTTGCCTCCTGTCGGTCGTGCTCGGGTTGATGGCCCTGCGTCCGCTCTGGCCCGAAGGGTGGGCGCGATGGCGACCGACGCTGCCGCCGCAAGGCGGGTGGCCCGTGCTCGCCGATCGGCTGGCGGCGGCGGCGGCGCCAGGGATCGGCATGCTGATCTATTCGACCTACATCTTTTTCCTCACCGGCAATCCGCTGCAGTGGGCGGTACAGAACGCGGCGTGGGGACGTGTCTACCGCGGCCTCGGCGCGTTGGTGTCGCAGCAGAGCCAGACGATCGGCGAGTACGGGCTTTACAACTACGCCGCGACACGAACGCTCGACGCGGTTCAGCTGGTGGCCGTGTTGTTTGTGCTTGTCACCGTGTGGCCCGTGGGACGACGGTTGGGACTGCCGTACGCGGCGATGATTCTGGTCAACATGGTGACGCCGCTGCTCATGGGCGGCCTCCTGTCGATGGGCCGGGTCACATCCGTCCTGTTTCCAGTGTTCCTCTGGCTCGCGACGGCCATCCCGGTTCTACATCGCACCAGCTGGCTCGCCGTGTTCGCGATGTTGCAAGCGCTGCTGGCAGCGGTGTTCTTTACCTGGCGGCCGCTGTACTGAGACCGTGTGAAGTGGCCGATCTTCCGCCTTCGCCAAGGCTTCGGCGGACCGCCGTAGCTTTAGCGGAGGCTGGTCAGACCGGCCGACTGGTCCATCCAGACCGCTCGGATGTTCCGAGCGTTATACTCACAGCGAGTCCATGATGTCCTTCGCGCGTGGTGTCGGTGAGTCGCGAATCCGGCGAGCAGCAGGGTGGACCGGCCTGGTCCTCCTGGGCGTCCTGCAGTTCGGCCACCCGGCTGGCGCGCAGGGCACGTCGAGCGCGGCCTCCGCTCGTGCCGCGGTGGAGAAGGCGCTTCGTGGCGGGCGTTACGACGAAGTCGAGACGCTCGGCAAGGCCTCGACCGATCAGGCCATCACCGTGATGCGCGCGCAGGCGCTGATCGCCCGCGGCGAATACGCCAGCGCCGAACAGTTGCTGACGCCACTGGCCGCCGCCGGACCCAAGAGCGACGCGGCCCTGGAACTCGGCTTGCTGCAGATGTACGCCGGTCGCCGGAGCGAAGGGCGCCGCACGTTGCAGCTGCTGTTGATGGGCGATCCGCGCGAGGCCAACGCCCGCGAGTTCGCGCGCGCCGCCCGGGCCGCCCGGGGGCTCGGACTCTTCGAAGACGCCAATCGTTTCTATCGCGAAGCGATCGCCATCGCCCCCAACGACGCTGTCATCAATACCGGCTGGGGCGATCTGTTTCTCGAGAAGCACAATCGCGCCGACGCCGCGAAGTCGTATCAGGCCGCGCTCAAGACCGAGCCCGACTACGCGCCGGCGCAGATCGGCATGGCCCGTGCGCTCGCCGACGAGAATCCTCCTGCGGCGATGAAGTTCGTGCGCCGCGCCCTGGAGCTGAATCCCTCCGACGTCGGGTCCTACCTTTTCCTCGCTGAGCTCGCGATCGACGAGGACAAGAAAACCGAGGGCCGTGCCGCGATCGCCAAGGCGCAAGGTATCAACCCGAACAGTACCGAGGCGCACGCGCTGAGCGCGGCGTTGAGCTTCGTCGAAGGCAAGGACGCCGAATACAAGCAGTCGGTCGCTGCCGCCCTGAAGCTGAATCCGCTCTACGGCGAGGTCTACCGCGTCGTCGGATCGGTGACGGCGCGGTTCTATCGGTTCGACGAAGCTGCCGAACAGGTCCGGCGCGGCATTGCCATCGACCGCGACAATCCGCGTGCGCACGCCGATCTGGGCGCGCACCTGATGCGGACCGGCGACGAACGCAACGCCCGCCGCGCACTGGAGACGGCGTTCCGTGCCGATCCGTTCGACGTCATCACCTACAACATGCTCGGCCTCCTCGACACCCTCGACACCTTCCAGACGGTGCAGGACGGCGACCTGACGATCAAGATGGACGCCAACGAGATTGGGGTGATGCGCGAGTACGTGCCCGCCCTTGCCAAGGAAGCGCTCGCCGCGCTCAGCAAGCGGTGGGAGTTCACGCCAAAGGGCCCGATCCTGATCGAGATGTTTCCGAAGCACGACGACTTTGCCGTCCGCACCCTTGGCCTGCCCGGCATGATCGGCGCGCTGGGGGCGTGCTTCGGACGGGTCGTGACGCTCGACTCGCCCAAGGCGCGGCCGCCGGGCGACTTCAACTGGGGCGCGACGCTCTGGCACGAGATGGCGCACGTCATCACGTTGCAGCTGTCGAACCAGCGGATCCCGCGGTGGTTGACCGAAGGCATCTCGGTGTTCGAGGAGAAGCGGGCGCGTCCCGAATGGGGCCGCGAGATGGAAGTCGCGTTCGCCCGCGCGCTGGAAGACGGGGAAGTGCTGAAGCTCCGCGAGTTGAACGCCGGCTTCCAGAATCCTCAGACGATCTCGATGGCCTACTACGAGGCGTCGCTGCTCGTCGAACACATCGTCGAGAAGCACGGCGAACCGGCCCTGCGCGCGCTGGTCAAGTCGTTCGCCGACGGCATCGACACCGAGGGCGCGATCGTGAAGGTGCTGTCGAGCGACATCGACGCCCTGCAAGGAACGTTCGACGGATTCCTCGACCAGCGATTCGGCGCCCTGCGCGCGGCGATGAAGGTGCCCGAGGGATTCGCCCCCGATGCACCGCTCGAGAAGCTGCGGGCCGCGGCCGCCCAGCATCCCAACAGCTATGGGGTGCAGATGTCGCTCGGCCGGGCGCTGCGATCGTCGGATCAGAAGGGCGCGATCGAGGCCTTCGAGCGCGCCTCCAAGCTCGTGCCGATGATGACCGGCCCCGAGAGCCCGTACATGCAGATCGTCGAAGTGGCGATGGCGGCGGGGGACAAGGCGCGCGCGGCGCAGGCGCTCGACGCCATGACCGCGCAGGATCACACGGCGATCGATGCCGCCCGCCAGCTCGTCGGGCTCATCGACCCAGAGAAGGACAAAGATCGCCTGAAGGTCGCGCTGCAGCGCGTCGTCGCGGTCGATCCGTTCGACGCGTCGGCGCATTCGACGCTCGGCCGTCTCGCGCTTGCCGGCGGCCAGCCGCAGGAAGCGGTTCGCGCGTTTCGCGTGGCGCTTGCCGGCGGTCCGCTCGATCGGGCGTCGGCGCACGCCGATCTCGCCGAAAGCCTGCTCCAGATCGGCAACAAGGCCGAGGCGCGGCGCGAGGCGCTGGCGGCGCTGGAGATTGCGCCGACTTACGAGCGCGCGCAGGATATTCTGCTCAAGGTGACGGACGGAGCGCGGCGCTAGCGGCCAGCAGGTCATACGATGCGACGCCTCGCTGGCCTCTCACTGCTGATCGGCGCCCTCGGCGCGGTGGGCCCGATGCTGGCGTCGCTGGCGGTGGCGCAGATGCCGTCAGGGCCGGACGAACGCTTCGCCGGGCTTCAGTGGACCTTCGCGCGCATCAAATACAACTCCACGGCGGGCGACGCGCGCACCAACCTGCGCGTCGGCTACTGGGAAGAGCCGTGGGCGATCGACGCGCCGGCGGCGGAGCAGAACCTGACCCGGCGCGTGCGGTCGGTCACCGCGGTCGAAGTGACGGATCCGATCGTGCTCACGCTGGACGACGAGAAGATCTGGCAGTATCCGTGGCTCTATCTCGTCGAGCCGAGCAATCTGGTCCTGAACGAGAAGGAAGCCGGCATCCTCCGCGAGCACTTGCTGCGCGGCGGCACCCTGACGCTCGACGACTTCCACGGGCCCTACGAGTGGGACCTCACCGTCCGTCAGCTCAAGCTGATTTTTCCGGATCGCGAGATCGTCGAGATCGAGCCGCCGCATCCGATCTATTCGTGCTTCTACAAGCTCGATAAATACCCGCAGGTGCCGGGTCTCGGCTCGTTCTTCTCCGGCCGCACCTGGGAGAAGGGCGGCTTCGTGCCGCACCTGCGCGCGATTCTCGACGACACCGGCCGTCCGATGGTCCTGATCAACTGGAACACGGACATGGGCGACGGCGTTGAATGGTCGAACGCCGAGGACTATCCGGGCTACGTCAAGTGGACGGCGATGGCCTACCAGATGATGATCAACGAGGTCATTTATACGCTCACGCACTGATCTCGGCCCGATCCCGACTCTGATCCCTGATCCCGACGCCTGATCCCTTCGCGTCCCTAAACAGCAGCCATGTCTTCTTCTTCGCTCGCCCTGGAAGTTCGCGACGGCCGCGACCGGATACTGCACGAGCTCCGCAAGGTCATCGTCGGCCAGGACGCGGTGGTCGAGCAGGTGCTCATCGCGCTGTTCACCGGCGGCCACTGTCTGCTCACCGGCGTGCCGGGGCTGGCCAAGACGCTCCTCGATCAAGACGGTGGCCGAGATCCTCGACTTGAGCTTCAAGCGGATCCAGTTCACGCCCGACCTGATGCCGGCGGACATCACCGGGACCGAGATCCTCGAAGAACAGGACGGCCACCGCGCGCTGCGGTTCTTGAAGGGCCCGATCTTCGCGCAGATCATCCTGGCGGACGAGATCAACCGGACCCCGCCGAAAACCCAGGCGGCGCTGCTCGAGGCGATGCAGGAGTATCACGTCACGGCGGCGGGCCGGACCTATGACTTGGAACGGCCGTTCTTCGTGCTGGCGACGCAGAACCCGATCGAGCTCGAGGGCGCCCGAATGACGCGCGTAATATTGTAGACAAGGCCCGCGCTGCGGGATGCGAAAAATTGTTGCTGACCGAGCGCGGTGTGAGTTTTGGTTATAACAACCTTGTAGTTGACATGCGATCGTTTGCCATTATGAGAGAGTTTGGGGCGCCCATTGTTTTTGATGTAACGCACTCGTTGCAACTTCCTGGCGGACTTGGTCATGCAACCGGCGGACAATCGGAATACATCGAACCGCTCGCGCGCGCTGGAGTTGCTGCAGGAGTGGATGCTGTCTTCATGGAAGTGCACGAATGCCCAGAGCGCGCGCCGTCGGATGGACCAAATGCGCTGCCGCTCGAGCGTATGATGTCGTTGCTCACGATGTTGCGCGACATTCACCAATTGGTGGGATACTGGGGCAGCCCGGACCGAAGGTCAGGCGAAAGCATAAAAGCGATCCACGAAATCACACGAACAATACAGTCTGTTGTGCTCGTTCGTGTGATTTCGTGAATCGTCGTGACTCTGATACATCATCGAATATGAAAAAGCTTCTCGTACTTTCATCACTTTGCCTCTGATCGTCGCTTCTGCCCAGGAAGAGGCTCGCGCGGTTTGGCAAGTAACACACTTTGATATCACGGCGACGCCTCAACCGGCTGAACGCGCACTGAATGCGGTGGCAGTTCTGGCTGCCCGAAATGTTGGCAAAGGGCGCGGGCACAAGTTTTACATTTCGCATCAATACCAAGGCCAGTGTCAAGACGGTCACGGTTGGTGGCGCTACAGCGAACTTTCGTACAGTCGCGGAGGCGCGCGGAAACCTTCAACGTGTAACCGTCACTCTGCCTGGCTCGGTGGCGCCGGATGGAAGCACAAATGTCACTATCTCTTATAGTCTTCCGGTGGAGAGCAACACCGGTCTGGCGGCCATCTCTCCGATGGGATCGCAGTTTCTTCCGCAATCGTTCTGGTATCCGGCGCCGAACACGCCATTCACGGTGCGGGGCAGCGACACTGCGCCATTTCGTCTGACTGTAAATGGCACTAACGTCATCTCCTCAGGAGTAGAGAAGAGCGGTTCGGGCACGAGTGTTTACGAACAGGGACTCAATGCGCAGCCGTTTTTTGTTCAGGGCGAATGGGATCGAATCGATGGGGCGGGCGATGTCAAAGACGTTTCCGCGTTGGTGCCGAAAGGTGCTTCTGCGGAGGAACGCAGGCAAGCCGAATCGATCATGAGTTTGGCCGCGAGTGCGCGCACATTTTTTTCAACACTGCTTGGTCCAGCACCGACCACGCCGGTACGCATCGTTTCGGTGAGACGGGGTTCTGGTTTTAATGAAGCCGGCACGGTTTTGCTTGAAGCCGGCGCGCTGCGCCGCCTTAAAGATTGACTCGGCGACCGCTCTGCTGGTTTCTGAAGCAGTTGCTCGTATGTGGATTGGTGGTCAGACGGCGGTGCGCGGGGAAGGCAGCGGAGTTATCCGCGACGGATTGGTGCGGTTTCTGGCGACTTTATTTATTGAGAAGCAATTTGGCCGCGAAGCCGCTGCTGCCGAACTCTTGCGCCAACGTCTGGCCTTCGGTGCCGTTGCTAAAAGGGATGCACCACTTGCTCGCTCCACTCCCCTTGATGATACGTACTTCAATTCCGTACCAAATAAAGGAGCGATGGTTTGGCGTCTCGCCGACCGCCGCCTCGGCCGCGAAGCTTTCATGGCTACGGTGCGCGAGCAATTACTGGCCGGGAAGGACAACATCAATGGACTCAGTCTGGCCTCGCTGCGCGCGGCCCTGGCACAAAAGGGCGGAGAGCGTCTGAAGACCCTGCTCGATCAGCAGATAGATCAGGTTCGTCGACATGGATCTGATGATTGGTTTACCGCAACAACGCGGCAGCGAGTGGGTTTCCGCCTTGCGGAACCTCGGGGTCTACCGATGCCCTGGTGACGGTGACGGCAACAACGGATCGCGGAGAACAAGTTGTCGGTGGAAGCCACCATCCCCGCTCGTAATTTCGCGGACGCTGATATTCAAAACCACTGCGAAACTAGTTCGCGTTGAGATCGATCCGGAAAAACTGTATCCACAATTGGATTATGCGAACGACTCCGCTCCGCGTAGCCGCGACGTCGCGGAAGCGATAGCCGAAGCGACACGTTTCTTCGGCGCCCAGGACTACACGAAAGCCGAATCAATGGCGAGGGAAATACTCTGCGTTCTATCCCCGCATGCAGGAGGCTCGCATCATCCTGGCCCGTGCGCTGCTGGCACAGAACCGGAACTGATGAAGCCGAAAAGTTATTTCGAGCTGCGCTGGACGACTCGTTGCCAACTGCCGGCGCGATCGCGTGGGCCAACATCGGACTTGGCGAGATCAGTATGAAGAGAGGGCAGGCGGCAGAGGCCGCGAAACGTTTCAACGATGCTGTCCGCGCCGATGCTGATTATGCATCGTCTCTGGCTGCTAGGGCCGCCAGGATCAGGGCCGAGTCTGCGCGAGGCGCCCCACCGTTGACGAATCAGTCCGCGCTTTTGTCAAGCAGCTCGATCAGGCGATTACCAGTGGCAAGAAGGTTGAACTCGACTCGCGCATTGTCCCAGGTGAGTTGGTGAGATTCATTGGAGGCATCATCGGTAGTCAGCCTGAGATCTGGCAAACCACCGTTCTGCGCACCGAACCGCTCGACTCTAATCTTGATGGCCGTGGATGTTAGCATTAATGCGAAAGAACTGGGCCAGGAGCAATCCGGAACTGCGGTGCTGATTCTTTCTCGCGCCGGGGGCGGCTGGAAACTAGCGGAATCGAGTTGTTCGAAGTCAGGTAGTGGAACAGACTTGGACAGGACGTGTTCCGATCATTTATGAGTTCCCATTAGTATTGCAGAGAATCGCAGTTTCCGATCCGCTGAAACACAGTCTAGAGCGGCGAACTCTCTAACTGATCACTCACGTAGAAATCTTGATGCCACTTAAATGACGTTTTCATCAATCGAGCGCCGCGCAGCCCGCATTAAGCTACTCCTGATGGACTGTGATGGCGTGCTCACTGACGGCCGCCTATGGTTGCTTGCCTGATGGCGACGAGCAGAAGAGTTTCAATGTACGCGACGGGCTCGGACTGGACCTCTGGCATCGAGCCGGTCTTAAGTCAGGCATCATCTCTGGACGCACGTCGCACTGCGCTGGCACGACGCGCCGAGGGTCTCGGCGTCGAGTTTGTCCGGCAAGGATCCGAGAATAAGATAAACGACTTTGAGGAGTTGCTCGAGATTGGCGGAAGTCGATGAGAACGAGGTGGCGTTTGTTGGCGACGATTTGAACGACATTCCACTCATGTTGCGGTCGGAACTTGCGGTTGCGGTTGCGGATGCTGCAGAAGAAACGATGCCGTCGCGCACTTATTACCGAAGCCCGGGGCGGCAGGGGCGCAATTCGTGAGGTCGTTGAAGTGATTCTCAAAGCGCAGGGTCGCTGGGCGGAGGTTACGGAGAAATACCTCAGAGCCGTAGGCAGCAGGCAGTAGGCAGGGAAATTCATTTTCATTTCTCGATTAGCATTTAGGTGACGGCATTCAGGGTCACACAGTTCTTTAGTCAATTGAGCATAGCATCCGGTCGCAATTACCGCTCTCGGTTCTGTAACGTTTCTATGTTCGGCAGTCGCGCAACCTTAATGAGAATTTCAGAGTATGCCACCGAACGACTCTCAACCTTGCGCAGCCGAAAGACAATGATCTAAGGTATCGCAAGTGCTTTTCAGGCAGTCACCGCTTCCCTGCGAGCGGGCGTAACTCAATGGTAGAGTGTCAGCTTCCCAAGCTGAAAGTTGCGAGTTCGATCCTCGTCGCCCGCTCCAATTTTCTTAGTAAATTTCCACTTCTAATTGCTTCAACTAAAAGGTGACGTCAAGCCGCTTGTGTAAAAACCTCGACTCGAGGTAAGTACTACTCTACATCTGCGATATCGTGAAATCACGCTTCGCTGTCCCCAGATACGAGCTGCTTTGCCCCAACAAGAGCCGCCGGAACGCGGAGTTGCGCAATGGCATCCCTTTCCTTTTGTTAAAATGCTGCATAATCTGGCAATGGACACTGAAACCATGCAAACGGTCTATGAAGCCGCGGGGGGTCTCGACGCGCTGCTGAGGTTGGCCCAGGCGTGGCACACGCGGGTGCTAGAGGACGAAGTGGTTAGCCATGCGTTCAGCCACGGATACCACCCCCAGCACACCGAGCGCCTTGCCGCGTACTGGGCGGAGGCGCTCGGTGGGCCAACAACGTACTCCGACCGGTACGGTGATGAGACGTCCGTCGTGCGGATTCACAGCGGCAACGGGCCGCACGAGGAGATGGACCAGCGAGCGATCGCCTGTTTCGATCAGGCCCTGCAAGATGCCGGACTTGACAGCGACGAGCGGCTCAGACGCGTGCTGCACGATTACTTCGCGTGGGCAACCACGACCACGATGTCTCGTTACCACGATTCAGCGGAGGATGTGCCGGACGGTTTGCACATCCCGAAGTGGTCCTGGAACGGACTCGTTAGTGGCGCGGAGACCGGCGACATATGAAAGTGTGTTCATGTCTTCAATCAACCGGAATTCCTTTGCATCTGTACTTCCCGAGCTATCAAATACTGTCGAACTTAAAATGCACGAACTCAGCGACAAATACAGCTGGCCACGCGCGATACTTAGCTTTATACTGGTCAATGAAACTTTCTAGCCCGAAGCTGGCCCCGGAATGAGCGAACTCTGACAACGTTTGAAAATCTACTGATGGTTACAACGGTTTTGTAATGGATAGACAACTATGCTAGTGGTCTATGCTTATGCTATTCGCCAATGCAGTCTCGCTCTGGCAGGACTCAATCAGCCTGATTTCACGTATTTGGACCCACCTGACTCAGCCGTTCACTTTTGGCAGGATCACGGTTTCCGTTTCGAGTGTGCTGGTCGGGTTGATTGCTGTTCTTTTGACGATCTTCATTTCGCGATCCGCGAGCCATTTGATCGAGCGACGCATTGCCCATCGCCGTAACATCGATCCTAGCCTACGTTACACAATCGCGCGGCTCGTTAAGTATCTCGTGGTCGTCATCGGCTCACTCGTAGCACTCCATCAGGCATTCGGTGTTGACCTCACTTCTATAGCAGTGATCTTTACAGCTTGTCTGTTGGCATCGGTTTTGGCTTGCAATACCTTGCGGCAGACATTGCCTCAGGTTTCATCCTGCTGTTCGAAAGACCAATAAGAGTTGGAGATCGCATAACGATTGGTGACGACGAAGGCGACGTGCAAAGTATCAACCTGCGCACCACCGTGGTAGTCACAAATGATCGAATCGCGATCATCGTTCCGAATTCGAGACTTGTGGGTCAGCGCGTGATCAACTGGTCGTACGGAGATCCGCGCGCGCGTATTGCGATCCCTGTGGGGGTGGCGGACGATTCCGATATTCAACTAGTTACCGACACGTTGATCGAGGCAGCGAAAAACGTAGATAACGTTTTAGACGGATCCGCCACCAACCGTGCAGTTTCTGAATTTTGGGGACTACTCGCTTGAGTTCAGATTGCTGGTATGGACCAGTCAACCACGACGGCATGTTGAGATCAGAAGTGACATCAACTTCCGGATCGCGCAACTGTTTCGAGAGCGGTCGATCAAGATTCCTTATCCGACACAGGAGTTTCTGCTGAAGGGCGTTAACCTGCCAAGAGACATCGAGCCGAGTCTGTTGCGTGACAGCGCAGACTTGGAAGACGTAAGGCGCTAAAGAGGGGATTACTCAGGCAAAGCCGCAAAGTCGCAAAGCCGCAAAGTTCAGACCTTCGGCGTTCCGGAGGTCTTCCTTTGCGACTAGCCGACGTGAACGGGACGAATCGCGCGCGCCAGAGATATCTGGAAGATGAGGAGAAGACAATGGGTGTGACATTCCCGAACGAAACGCCGGAGTACCGCGGGGCGCGTGCTGCACTGCTGAAGCGCGAGGTTGCGCTGAGACGGGAGATGGAGGCCGTCGCGGCCCAGCTGCGGGCGCTGCCGCCGGGCGGCGAAGTACCGGAAGATTATTTATTCGACTGCATCGGCGCAGACGGCGCGCCGTCGACGGTGCGCCTGTCCGAGCTGTTCCGCGGCGGGGATACGCTGATGCTCTACCACTACATGTTCCCCCGCCATGCCGAGGACAGGCGGCCAGGTCCGACGACCGGGGCCATGGCCCAGGTGCCGCTGGCCGAGGGGCCGTGCCCCTCGTGCACCGCGCTGATCGACATGTGGGAGGGAACGATGCCCCATTTCGAGGGGCTCGGCGGCAACCTCGCCGTGGTCGCAAAGGCCCCGATCGAGCGAGTTGCGGCGTTTGCGCGCGACAAGGGTTGGAAGCACATCCGACTGCTGTCTGCCGCGAACAACACCTTCAAGCGTGACTACCATGGCGAGGACGCGAATGGTCAGCAGGCACCCATCATGACCGTCTTCAAGCGATGGCCTGACGGGGCGATCCGGCTGCACTGGGCTTCCGAGCTGCTTTTCGAGCCGGCCGATCCGGGTCAGGACATGCGGCACATGGGCACGGTCGAGCCGCTGTGGACGCTGTTCGACCTGACGCCGGGCGGACGGCCGAACGTCCTCGAGCAGATCGAGTATGGTCGCGGCCATTCGCCTGCGAAGGGATAGGACGGGGAATACGGCACCTGAGATTTCGCATCACGAGTTTGTAGTAGCTGGTCCACTCTACAAAGGATGGCAAATGCCCGACGATTTAGGGATACCTGCCGCCTCGCATTTCCCAACCGCGTTGGCCAATCCACGTTCGCAGATCATACAGTCAGAACGAGCCCGTCTTTCGGTCGGAGAATTGTTCTCGTTCTTAGCAGCTACGCCTTGATGGGCGGGTCCTGATCCTCATCGAAGGGTTTCGCGTACGTGCCGCCGCTCACGATTGGATCAACAGTGGTATCTCGATGTTTGCCAACTCGGCCGTTGCGGCAGCGTTCGCGGGAGCGGCTCTCTTCCTGGCCGGAATGTCCTCACATTGGACGCACCGACTGTGCAAAGGATGCAATGGCGAAAACCTTAGGACAAATGCTAAATTGTTGATAGACAAGAACCACGGGATTAGATTCCCAAGCTGAAAGTTGCGAGTTCGATCCTCGTCGCCCGCTCCAAAACTTCAAGTGAATGCTCCACCAGCTTAATTTATTGGGTCTCATGCAATAATACGTTTTCTTGGAACTCGCTCAGAGCCTGTTAATGGTCCAATCTCTTTCGTTTATTTGCCCCTTCGATTCAGTATGAGCAAGTTGGCAATACGGCCAAATCAGAGCGTTACTGAACTGCTGCTGAAATGGGGCGGAGGCGACAAAGGCGCTCTTGATGAGTTGATCCCGCTCATCTATGACGAACTCCGAAAACTCGCTGCCAGTTACCTCCGCCGCCAGGCCGGAGCCGAATCGCTGCAAGCCACCGCATTGGTTCACGAAGCGTATGTCCGATTGGCTCACCAGAAGCGTCCCTCAGTGCAACATCGTGCGCAGTTCTTTGGCTTGGCGGCGAAGGTGATGCGCGACATTTTGGTCGACCACGCGCGGAAGCGCCTGGCGACAAAACGCGGTGGCCATCAATTGCGCTTGTCCCTGAGCCAGGCGGAGCGGTTCGGCCGCAAGCCTGAAGTTGGCCTGATAGCACTCGACGACGCTTTGAAGGTTTTAGCCGCGACCAATCCCCAACACAGCCGGGTTATCGAACTCCGTTTCTTCGGAGGCTTGACGATTGAGGAGACGGCTGAAGTAATGAGCCTGTCCCACGCCACTACGGAGCGCTATTGGAGTTTTGCTCGAGCGTGGCTGCGACGCGAGCTTGGCGCTTAGGATATGAACACTCCCGAGAGCATGCAGCGATTGGAGGAACTCTTTCATGAAGCCGTAGGGCTCGATCCGCAAGAGCGGGCAGATTTCATGGCGCGGGTCCGGGATTCAAATCCGGAACTGGTATTTGCAGTGGAGTCCCTTATCGCCGCACACGAGCGACCGGACAGTCTCATCGATTCACCTGCCTATGAGGCCGCTGCAGAGATGATCGCCAACGAGCCTCCAGCACTCGTTGTAGGGCAGGTTGTAGGACACTATCGGATCATCGCTCCGCTCGGAAAAGGCGGAATGGGTGAGGTTTATCTCGCGAATGATACGCAGCTTGACCGCAAGGTTGCGCTGAAGCTCTTGCCCACGGGGCTTACGGGGAACAAAGACCGCCTGCGCCGTTTTATCCAGGAAGCGAAGACTGCCTCTTCTCTCAATCACCCGAACATCATAACGATCCATGAAATCGGTCTGACCGACGGCGCGCACTTTATCGCTACTGAGTTCATCGATGGGAAAACGCTGAAGCGTCACATGGCGCGAGCGCGGATGAAACTTCCGGATATACTCGAGGTATCAATTCAGGCAGCGAGCGCTTTGCAGGCCGCGCACGCGGCAGGAATTATCCATCGTGACATCAAGCCTGAAAACATCATGCTCCGACCGGACGGGTACGTGAAAGTACTCGATTTCGGGCTGGCGAAGCTAACCGAGAAGACGCGCCAATTTGGCTCGGCTCCGGTCGATTCAGAAATCGACACGATGGTAGGGGCGCAGACCCAGCCCGGTACTATAGTGGGAACAGTTCATTACATGTCGCCCGAGCAGGCACGGGGCCAGGTCCTGGACGCGAGGACTGATGTATTCAGCCTCGGCGTAGTTATGTATGAAATGGCCGCTGGTCGCATGGCATTCGCGGGCGCAACAGGCGTCGATACCCTCGTGGCAATACTTGAGAAGGACCCTCTGCCTATCGACCAGCACGCGCCCGAAGTTCCCTCAGAATTCCAGAGAATAATAAACAAAGCGCTGCGCAAGGATCGCGAAGAACGTTATCAGACAATAAAGGACCTGTTGATCGACCTTAAGAGTTTCAGGGAAGAGCTGTCATTTGAACAAAAACTCGAGAGATCGACGCCCCCACGCGCCAGGGTTGGATCGGCAACTACGGCCCCTGCGCCCGTCGCGGCAACAGATCCAGCGGGATTAGCGACTGCAACCTCCGAGTCTACGCAGCGAACGGGAGTACGAAACAGACGTGTAGTGGCAGTGGCTGCGGTTGTCCTCGCGGCTTTGGCGATCGCCAGCGTGCTGCTCTGGCGGCGCAGCGGGTCAACTCCCGCTGTTTCTACACAAGCAACACCTGCTGAAAGGTCGGTGAGCTATTGGATAACCGTGCAGAAGTATCGCGACGGTAGAGCCTATCAGGATCCATTCCGGCTCGGAGACGACATTAATTTTGAGAAGGACTACAGAATTCGACTTAACGTCACCAGCTCGCAGAGTGGGCGCCTTTATTTACTGAACGAGGGCCCTGCAGGAGCTGATCAAAATCCGACGTTCAACGTGCTATTTCCGTCCGAGACGGCCAACAACGGCTCCGCGCTCTTGGCTGAAAATCAGCAGATTCAAATTCCTCAGCAAAGCTGGTTTCAATTCGATGAGCAGCAGGGCACGGAGAAAATATGGGTCGTCTGGGCTGAAAAAGACGTGCCTGAGATGGAAGCAATCAAAGGCTTTGGCAATTCTAAAGACCGGGGCATCATCAGCAGTCCAGGACTGAGGACGGCAGTTAATGAGTTTCTGAAAGCTCACTCGTCTTCAAGTCCATCCATCGAACGGGATCAGGAAAAGAAAGAGACGCTTGTCAGCGCGAATGGTGAGATACTTGTTCACGTCATAAAACTGGAGCACCACTGAAAGCTAGCCTTCACAGCGCGGCTGACGCAACCAGGGCGTAGATCAGAACCACAAACACAGTACGTCGTGCGATTTGAATCGTGTTAGTTCGTGGATTTCGTGGCATCGTTTCCGCCAACGCTACCGCGCTGTGGATACATTGGTTGTTCGAACTTTTCGAATTTCTTCGATCAGGGATCCGGTCCTCTATTTCGTTATTAGAGTTGTAAAAGAAAGGCTGGCGCTCACGTTCATTCGCTGAGCGATTGACGTTAACCGTCCTGGAGAATAAGATGCCGCTACTAAACGCGTGCCCAGCTAGTCGTCTTTCAATCTGTCTTACTGCGGCTAATTCGATATCTCAACCTCTATACCAACGGTCACTCGCTGGCCTGGTGTTTTTCCAGCCAGTTCTCCCGTTAATAGATACAAAAAGAGGAAGGAAAGTGTTGTCTTGGTGTGGCGCCACAACTTCTTCCAGGAGCGTTAGCCAAGACAGGAGACATCGACCGGGTTACCCACGAGCGAGTTTCATACTCGCGTTTCTTGCACCAACGCACAAGCCGTTAAGGTTGTGTTACCCAGAAACAATCACACAAAAAGGAGAATTGATCATGAGCGACAAGATAAAGATTAACAAGACAGATGGCGGAAACAGCGGGAACGATCTGAAGGGTTGCTACTTTTTGGCAACAACAACTGCCAACTGCTATGACTTCTACGATACGAACAATAACGTGCTGGCTTCCAACATTTGCACCACGACGAGCCCACTCGGTTTCTCGGTCGATGACTTCAAGGGCTATAACTGGACTTTCAGCAATGTCCTGATTTCTGATGACACGGCGAGTGGAGACTGGTCAAACAATGCCAATGCCGGGGAAGAAGTCGGTACATGGGAAGCAGGCACGGGCGAAGAAGAAGCTGCGGCGGCCGGCCGCTGAGGCGGTTTCATTACGACCGCGCAATCGATCCACGAAAAGCGCACTGAGAAGTCACGAGCAGAGGTTATAACTGGCGAATCAGGCTTATGCACGAACGGTGGCGCCTGATTTTCATCAAGGCCTCAAGCCTGGAAGTGTTATGAGAGACCTCTTCCCCCGCTCGATACGATTCAAATTGTCTTTTCTGGGGCGGACTCCTAATGAGGAGTCCGCGCCACGGTTTGTCGTTGCTAAGCACGTGGCAGAGATCTTAATCGGCGTCCTGCTGATTTTGATTGGCCAACCTCCCGCGCTCGCGAGCTTCCAAACGCTGATCGCAAGCCCTCACGCCACAACTAAAGGATCATTACGGCAAGATGCAGGCAATCTTCCGCCACTGTCTCCCGTGGAGCGCGAGCTGAAAGGCGGCGAGACCCATTCTTACCAGGTGGCTTTGGAGGCAGGACAGTTTTTGTATGCCCAGGTTGAACAACAAGGCATCGACCTGGCAATAGACGTGTTTGACCCGGGCGGTCAGAAAATAGCCGATGCCGACAGTCCAAATGACAACTGGGGTGCGGAGCCGATCTTGCTCGTAGCCGGCTCATCTGGAAACTACCGCGTAGACATTCGCTCGCCTAATAAGACAGCTCTTAACGGGTCGTTACGAGATTAAGATTATTGCTTCACGAAAGGCTACTGCGACTGATGAGGCACACGCTGCCGCTGAACGGAACTTCAACGAAGGGCGAAAGCTGCGGGCCCAGCAAACTGTTGCGGCACGCCGCTCCGCGATCGAAAAATACCAACAAGCATTACCCTTTTTCCGCGCCTCTGGTGAATCTTACCGTGAGGCACTTACACTTCTTTCCATTGGCTTCGCGTACGCTCAGCTGAATGAATTCCGCAGAGCACTAGTCTATTTCAACGAAACGCTCTCGTTAGCTCAAAAACTCAAGGAACGCAGACTCGAAGCCGCTACGGAAACCTTCCTTGGCGGAATGCAGGATGTACTGGGGGATATTGGAAGTGCGCTGGACCACTACAACCGGGCGCTTACTTTGTCCAGAGAAAGCGGAAATCGTCAGGCGGAAGCCAGTTCCCTGAACAACATTGGCGCGACTTACTTCGGCATTGCGTACTGGCAGAAGGCCTTGGAGTATTACTCACAAGCCCTACCTCACTTAAGGGCGCTCGGTAACCAACGGGGCGAAGCCAATACACTAAACAATATTGGAGTTGCCTATAACATGCTGGGAGAGCAGCAAAAAGCGCTAGACCATCTCCAACAGTCACTCCTCTTGCGCCGTTCCACGAGCGACAGGAATGGTGAGGCCTACACGCTGAGTAATATAGGCAGCGCTCATGGTCGGTACGGTGAATATCATAAGGCGCTGGATTATTACAATCAGGCACAAGTCATCCAACGTGAAACAGGAAATCGTGCCCAGGAAGCAGAAACACTGGATCTAATCGGCACTGCTTACTCGGCGCTGGGCCAGCCAGAAAAAGCTCTCGAGTATCACCAGCAGGCGCTCCAGATCCAACGCGCAACAGGCAATATCCGCAGAGAGGCGATCTCGCTCAGCAATATCGGCCACGTTTACAATCTGCTAAACCAGCCTGACAAGGCGCTGGATCAATTCAACCAGGCGCTTTCCATTTTTCGCAACATCGGCGACCTGAACAACGCCGCCGTTACGTTGGAAGGCAGCGCCCGCTCGAAACAAATGCGCGGCAATCTTGACGAAGCTCGAAAGCACGTCGAAGAGTCACTGACGCTGATCGAAACGGTGCGTGCCCGTTCCGGCAGCCAGCAACTCCGCGCTTCCTACCGGGCTTCGATGGAGAAGGTCTACGAGTTTTACATAGATCTCTTAATGCAACAGCACGCCGCGAATCCATCGTCGGGTCATGATGCGGAAGCGTTTCAAGCTAGTGAGCGAGGACGCGCCCGCGGCCTGTTGGAGCTACTAAGCGAAGCGCATGTCGACATACGGCAGGGTGTGGACGCTGCGGTGATCGAGCGGGAACGTAATCTTACTCAACTGCTCAACGCCAAAGCGCAACGTCAGATACAACTCATAGCGCGAAAGGGAAGCCAGGATGAGATCGCCACGCTGAAGAAAGAAATCAGCACGCTCGAAGACGAGTATCAGCAAGTGCAGACGACCATACGAAAAACGAGCCCGGGCTACGCGGCGCTCACTAGATCCTCAGCCGCTAAGCTTAAAAGAGATTCAACAGCAGTTGGATCCGGATACTTTGTTGCTTGAATACTCTCTCGGAGAAAAGCGCAGTTATGTGTGGACCGTCACGCAGCAGTCATTAAAAAGTTATGTGCTTCCAAAAAGCGAACAGATTGAGAAAGTAGCAAGGCGTATCTACGAGTTACTGACCACACGCAGCCTCTTTAGGTCCGGAGAAAGTGCCGCCGTAAAACAACAGCGAATTGCGCAGGCTGATTCACAATTGCTAGAGGCTAGCGGTGAGCTGAGCCAGATGGTGCTTGGGCCAGTCGCTTCGGAGCTGGGAACAAAGCGGCTGGTAGTGGTGGCAGACGGCGCCTTGCAATATGTTCCGTTTGGGGCGCTGCAGAAGCCGTCAGTAGTCAGTGGTCAGTTGTCAGCGGCAAAGAACTCAAGAACCATCAACGGACGACTGACAGTCCCCACTTACCGACCGTTGGTAGTGGATCACGAAATCATCAGTCTGCCATCCGCATCATCCTTGGCCGTGCAACGAATGGGCCTGGCCAACCGCAAGCCTCGCCGGAACGCTGTCGCGGTAATCGCCGATCCGGTCTTTTCAGTCTCTGACGAACGGCTCAAAGCAAGTGTGAGGATCGTAGAACCTTCAGGAACTCCTACGGCGGGAGCCAGTACGCGAATGATTGAGCATCTCGCTGATGACTCCGGCAAGCTCGTGATTCGACGCCTGCCGTTCACGCGCCAGGAAGCAGAGCAGATTCTGGCCGTCGCACCGCGCGTCTCAAACCTGAAGGCCCTGGACTTCAAGGCTAACCGCGCCACGGCAATCAGCGGTGAGTTAAGCAAGTATCGCTACGTACACTTTGCAACGCACGGATATCTGGATAGCGAGCGACCCGATCTCTCGGCGGTAGTGCTGTCACTCGTGGACGAGCAAGGCAAGCCACAGGATGGATTTCTCAGAGCGCTCGAGATCTATAACCTCAACCTGCCCGCGGAGTTGGTAGTGCTCAGTGCGTGCCAAACAGGACTTGGCAAGGAGATCAAAGGCGAAGGACTAGTGGGACTGACGCGCGGCTTTATGTACGCAGGAGCGGCGCGAGTGGTGGTCAGTTTATGGAATGTGAATGACAAAGCAACCGCCGACCTGATGACGAAGTTCTACGAGAAGATGCTGAAGCAGGGCGAGCGACCGGCGGCAGCGTTGAGAGCCGCGCAGGTTGAAATGTGGAAGCAGAAGCAATGGCAATCACCGTATTACTGGGCAGCGTTCACGATGCAGGGCGAGTGGAGGTGACGCGATTGGCGATAAGCATTTAGTTGTGAGCTTGCAAACAGAGTTTTACAGAGTGGGCATAAGGTCTTGGAATAATTTCCATTGCGGATGAGGGGAACCGCGACGAAGTTTCGGTAGCCTGATTGGAGTGACGAACCTGTTGAGCAAAATTTCTCTTTGCGCTTTATGTCCGATAAACTCTCAGTTTGTCGTGGGCTGCGAAACCAGATGCCATCGAAGCATAATAAACTGAAGTGTATCGGACATCTGCTCGTGATTTTCTGGTTGTCGACTGTTTGCGCCCAGGCGCAGGTCACGCTCGAGTCCCGGAAACTCGAATCCCGGCAAACCATCGAAAGCAAGCTAGCTGGCGGCGAGTCGCACACTTATCAGATCACGCTTCAGACCGGACAATTCCTGCACGTCGTCGTGGAGCAGAAAGCCCTTAGCGTGGCGCTGGTGCTTGCGGCCCCGGACAGTAAGCAGGTGCTCGAGGTCAACCTCACCCCGGCCGGCGGGCTGGAGTCGATATCTGCGGAGGCAACGGCGAGCGGGGATTATCGGCTCACGGTACGTGCCGGCGGCTCGGCCGCGATCGCAGGGTCCTATCAAGTGCGGCTGGAAGTGAAGGCGGCGGCCACGGCGCAGGACAGGCAGCGCATTGCCGCCGAGCGATTGATGCTCGAAGCCAACGAGTTGCGAGGGCAGGGTGGGAAGACAGCAGAGCAGACGATTGACAAGCTCCAAGCAGGCCCTTTCCGTGTGGCGCGAACTGGACGATCAATACTGGGCCGCCTGGTCTTTGTCCAGCATCGGAGTTGCCTATTACCGCCTGAGCCGCTACGAGAAAGCGATTGAATTTAACGATCAGGCGCTGGCGATCCATCGTGAAGTTAAGAGTCGAGTCGGCGAAGGAACCGCACTCAACAACCTGGGCCTTGCCTATGACAACCTGGGCCGTTTCGAGCAAGCGATCGGGTACTACGAGCAAGCGACGGCGATCTATCGTGAGGTGAAAGATCGGAGAGGCGAAGGAGGCGCATTCAACAACCTGGGCAATGCCTATGACGCCCTGGGCCGTTTCGAGAAGGCGATCGAGTACTTCGAACAGGCGACGGCGCTCTTTCGTGAGGTGAAAGATCGGACCAGCGAAGGAGTTGCGCTCAACAATCTTGGCATTTCCCATAAGAACCTGGGCCGCTACGACAAGGCGATCGGATACTACGAGCAGGCGCTGGCCATTTCGCGCGAGGTGAAAGACCGAACCGGCGAAGGACGCGCGCTCAACAACCTGGGCATTGTCTATGGGGATTTTGGGCCGCTACGAGAAGGCGATCGGGTACTACGAGCAGGCGCTGGCGATCCATCGTGAGGTGAAAAACCGAACCAGCGAAGGACGCGCGCTCGACAACCTGGGCATTGCCTATGAGAAGCTAGGCCGTTACGAGAAAGCGATCGGGTACTCGGAGCAGGCGCTGGAGATCCGTCGTGAGGTGAAAGATCGGGCCGGTGAGGCATATTCACTTTATAGCCTGGCCCGAGCCGAACGGTCGCAGGGCAATCTCCTTGCGGCACGCACCTACATCGAGGAGAGCCTGAAACTTGCAGAGTCCCTGCGCTCCGACCTTCTCAGCCCGCAATCCCGCGCCTCGTTTCTCGCCACCGTCCAGAGTTCCTACCAGCTTTACACCGACGTGCTGATGCGCCAGCACCAGGCCGACCCGAGGAAAGGCTTCGACGCGCTGGCTGTCGAAGTCAGCGAACGCCAGCGCGCCCGCAGCCTGCTCGACCTGCTCACCGAATCCCACGCCGACGTGCGTCAGGGCGTGGATGCCAGCGCTGATCGAACGCGAGCGCACGCTGGCCAAACAACTCAACGACAAAGCACGACAACTGGCGCAAGCTACGAAACCGGAACAGTCCGCCACCTTAAAGCAGGAAATCAGCCAGCTTGAAAACGACCTCGAACGGGCGCAGGTCGCCATCCGCAACGCCAACCCGCATTACGCGGCGCTAGTCCAGCCGCAGCCGCTCAAGCTCAAAGAGATTCAAGCGCAGCTCGACGCCGATACGCTGTTGCTCGAATACGCGCTTGGCGAAGAGCGCAGCTACCTCTGGGCGATCACCAAAGATTCGCTGACCAGCTATGAATTGCCGAAGGCCGAAGTAGTTGATCAGAGTGCCCGTCAGGTTTACGAACTTCTGACGGCACGCAGCGCCAATAAGCGTGGCGAGTCGGCCTCGCAAAGACAGGAGCGCATCACCAAAGCCGAAGCCGCGCTGCCCGCCGCCGCGCAGAATTTGAGCCAGACTCTTCTCGCGCCCGTTGCCGCTGAGCTTGGTAACAAACGACTGGTCATCGTCGCCGACGGCGCACTGCAATACATTCCGTTTGCGATGCTGCCCGAACCGGAGTTTGGAGTTTCGAGTTGTCGAGTCTCGAGTTCAAGACCCGAAACCACGAAATCAAACTCGAAACCCGCAACCGAAACCAACCTTTGATCGTCAATCATGAAGTTGTCAGCCTGCCATCCGCGTCAGCCTTGGCAATTCAACGCACGCGAGCTCGCGGGCCGACAGCCTGCGCCCAAGATGCTGGCAGTGATCGCCGATCCGGTTTTTGATCGTACCGATTCACGCTTCACGACGCCTGCGACCGAGACCGGCGACAAGGCGCAAACGCAAACTATCACCGTTGCAAGATGCGCGCAGCATCGAGCACCTTGCCGAAAACTCGACGACAAGTCCAGGCGACACAACGCGCAGGTGATTCCCCGTCTGCCGTTCACGCGACAGGAAGCGACCCGACTGCTCGCTCTCGCGCCGAAGAATTCAAGCTTTGGCGCAATGGATTTTCAAGCGAACCGCGACGACTGTGCTAATGCCGACCTCAGCCAATATCGCTACGTGCATTTCGCCACGCATGGCTTGCTTGATAGCGAACGACCCGGCCTTTCATCGCTGGTGCTCTCGATGGTGGACGCACAAGGCAAACCGCAGGACGGCTTTCTGCGCGCCAACGACATCTACAACCTCAAGCTGCCCGCCGAACTGGTCGTGCTGAGCGCCTGTCAGACCGGACTCGGCAAAGAGATCAAAGGCGAAGGTCTAGTCGGGACTGACGCGCGGATTTATGTACGCAGGAGCGCGCCGAGTGGTGGTCAGCCTGTGGAATGTGAACGACAAAGCCACAGCCGAGCTGATGACGAAGTTCTACGAGAAGATGCTGAAGCAGGGCGAGCGTCCGGCGGCAGCGTTGCGAGCCGCGCAGGTCGAGATGTGGAAGCAGAAGCAATGGCAGTCGCCGTATTACTGGGCGGCGTTCACGATGCAGGGCGAGTGGAGGTGAGGTGTGAATCTCACTGGCAAAGGCAGTCAGCGATCCTTCTCCCGGTATAGGGTCGAAATGTTTATAGGCTGGAACAGCAATGAAATCCCTGCGCCGTTCGGAGGGGCGGAACGAGGCAAGATGAGTACTTATCAGCTTGATTTCCGCCCCTCCGAACGGCGCCTAGAGGTAAGGGTTGGCGTTGAAGCTATAAACATCTCACCCCTACTCGGGGTAAAACCGAAAGAATTGTTGACGCAAAGAACGAGGAGTCGAATGACAAAACTAGTCGGGAATTTTAACTTTGGTCCTAAGTCTTGGCCTGATCGGTTTCGCGCAAACGAATCAAGAAATTCCGCTTGTACCAGGACAGCCCGTTGAGCGCGAGATCGCTGGCGGCGAATCGCACACTTATCGAATCACGCTTGAGTCGGGCCAATTTATGCGCGTCTTGGTCGAGCAGAAAGGAATCGATCTATCGCTCGCGCTTGCAACCCCACAGGACGAAGCAGGAAAGGCAACCGTGGAGGTGAATCTCAACCGCGTCGATCTCGAATCACTCTCCTACGAAGCAATCGTTAGTGGCGAGTACCGGTTTACCGTCCGCGCCGCTGGGCTCCGAAACGCTCACAGGGATTATAAGCCAGCTGAAACAGATGCGGGCTGCGACCGCGCAGGACAGACAACGAATCACCGCTGAACGATTGCTGAGGCGAAGGATACCCTTTGTATCAGCGGGGCCAGCGCAAAGACCGCTACGGAAAAGTTGGAGCAGGCGCTTCCGTTATGGCGCGAACTGGGTGATCAGTACTGGGAAGCATATACGCTCACGTATCTCGGTTATGCTGGAATCAATTTGAGCCGCTCTGAGAAGGCGATTGAGTACTTCGAGCAGGCGCTCACGATTTATCGTCATCTGAAAGATTCGGGTGGTGAAGGAAATGCGCTCAACGGGCTGGGATCTGCCTCGCGGCTTCTTGGTCGCGCTGAGAAAGCAATTCAATACTTCGAGCAGTCGGCGATTCAGATCAGAGCGTGAAACAAGGAACCGCTATGGTGAAGGTAGCGCGCTCTCGAATTCTAGGTTTGGCATACGGAGAGATCTAAGCCACCACGAGAAGGCGATCGAACAATACGAGCAGGCGCTACCGATCGCTCGTGAAGTGAAAGATCGCGCGCTGGAAGGGCGCGCACTCAACGGCTTGGGCCTTGCCAGCAGTAACCTGGGCAATTATGAGAAATCAATTGAGTATTACGAGCAAGCGTTAACCACGTCTCGTGAAGTGAAGAATCGGAGTAATCGAAGCGGTTCTATTGAATAATCTGGGGATCACGTATGAATGGCTCGGTCGCCACTGAAAAAGCGATTGAATACTACGAGCAGGCGCTCGGGATACAGCGTGAAGTCAAGAGTCGGCAAGGCGAAGCTGCCGCGTTCAGTAATTTGGCCGGTGCGTATTACTGCGTTGGGAAATTATGAGAAGGCAATTGAGTCTTATGAGCAGTCGCTGGCGATCTGTCGCGAGGTGAAGGATCGCAAGGGCGAAGGGATCGTGCTCAGTCTTCTGGGCGGTTCATTCAACGCGCTCGGCCGCCATCAGAAAGCGATTGAGTACCTCGACCAGGCACTTGCCATTGACCGCGAGGTCAAAGCCAGGTCGCACGAAGGAAGCGCACTCGCCAATCTGGCTAGAGCGTATTACGGGCTGCGTCGTCTTGAGAAAGCGATCGAATACTACGAGCAGTCATTAGCGATCAGCCGCGAGGTCAAGAATCTGGAGGGTGAAGGAAATACGCTCCGTCATCTTGCCGAACTCGAACGAGACCGTGGAAATCTGGACCGCGCCCGTATCCTCATCGAGGAACGCCTGCGGATTGCAGAATCATTGCGCTCAGACCTTGTTAGCCCAGAGTCCCGCCACTTCTCTGCTGGCCTCTGTCCAGGATGCTTACGAGTTTTACACCGACGTGCTGATGCGCCAGCACAAGGCTGAGCCAACCAAAGCATGGGACACTCTTGCCCTTGAAGTCAGCGAACGCCGACGCGCTCGGAGTTTACTCGACCTTCTGACTGAGGCGCGCGCAAATGTGCGGCAGGGTGTGGATCCAAAGCTGCTTGAACGCGAGCTACTGTTGGCCGGCAACTCAACGAAAAGGCACAGCGCCTGACGCAAGCCAACAAACCAGAACAAGCTGCCGCCTTAAAGCTGGAGATAAGCCAGCTTGAAAACGACTACGAACGTGCCCAAGCCGATATACGCAAAGGCTAGTCCACATTACGCCGCACTCACTCAACCGCAACCGCTCACGCTCAAAGAGATTCAAGCGCAACTCGACGCCGACACGCTGCTGTTGGAGTATGCGCTCGGC
The DNA here is from genome assembly GCA_963841895.1 of uncultured Acidobacteriota bacterium. Lineage (GTDB taxonomy): Bacteria > Acidobacteriota > Vicinamibacteria > Vicinamibacterales > UBA2999 > JACCSI01. The sequence goes on along the minus strand of CAWJEO010000037.1, from coordinate 1,327 downwards.
GAGGAACGCAGCTATTTGTGGGCAATCAGCAAAGATTCGCTGACGAGCTATGAATTGCCGAAGGAAGAGTTGATCAAACAGAGCGCCTTGCAGGTTTACGAACTGCTAACAGCGCGCGGCGCGAACAAACGCGGCGAATCGGCGTCACAACGAAGGGAGCGCATTACTGAAGCCGAAACAAGGCTGCCCGCCGCCGCACAGCAACTGAGTCAGATCTTGCTCGCACCGGCCGCAGTTCAACTCGGCAACAAGCGGCTGGTGATTGTCGCTGATGGCCCGTTGCAATATATTCCGTTTGCGATGCTGCCGGAACCGTCAGTGGTCAGTCGGTCAGTTGTCAGTGGCAAAAAACAACGGACCACGGACAACGGACCACGGACAACCGTTGATCGTCAGTCACGAAGTCGTGAGCCTGCCGTCCGCCTCGGTGCTGGCGATTCAACGCAAGGAACTGGCGGGCCGACAGCCCGCGCCGAAGATGCTGGCCGTGATCGCCGACCCTGTCTTTGATCGCACGGATGTACGCTTTCAACACCTGGCGCCCGAAACCAGTGACAAGGCACAAACACAAACCGTCGCCTTCAACGACGCCCGCAGCATTGAGCATCTTGCTGACAAATCCGACGACAAGCAGGCATGACAAAGCGCCGATTGGTAATTCCACGCCTGCCTTTCACGCGACAAGAAGCAACCCGACTGCTCGCCCTCACGCCGAAGACTTCTAGCTTTGGCGCGGTGGATTTTCAGGCGAACCGCGCGACGGTGCTAAACGGTGAACTGGGCAAATATCGCTACGTTCATTTCGCTACGCACGGGTTGCTCGACAGCGAACGACCGGGGTTGTCATCGCTGGTGCTCTCGATGGTGGACGCGCAGGGAAAACAGCAGGATGGCTTCCTGCGCGCCAATGACATTTACAACCTGAAGCTGCCCGCGGAACTGGTGGTCTTGAGTGCCTGTCAGACCGGACTCGGTAAAGAGATCAAAGGCGAAGGATTGGTCGGGCTGACGCGCGGCTTCATGTACGCCGGGGCCGCGCGCGTGGTCGTCAGTTTGTGGAATGTGAACGACAAAGCAACCGCTGACCTGATGACGAAGTTCTACGAGAAGATGCTGAAGCAGGGCGAGCGTCCGGCAGCAGCATTAAGAGCTGCGCAGGTGGAGATGTGGAGACAGAAGCAATGGCAGTCGCCTTACTACTGGGCGGCGTTTACGATGCAGGGCGAGTGGCGGTGAGGTGTGGCTCTCACTGGCAATAGGGTGGAACCGAAAGGAAATTTTGACGCAAAGAATGAAAAATCGAATGACAAAACTATAGGAATTTTAC
>CAWJEO010000036.1:0-99996 GCA_963841895.1 uncultured Acidobacteriota bacterium | reverse complement strand
GCTCGCTGACGCTCTTTCTCGTTGAAGTGAAAGATCGAGGCGGCGAGCGCGGCATCGGCGCGGCCGGCGGTGAAGACGTCGGCGAAATGCTCGAAGGTGCCGGCGCCGCCGGACGCGATGACCGGAATCGACACCGACGTCCGAGACCGCCGCCGTCATCTCGCAATCGAACCCGCTCTTGGTCCCATCCCGATCGATCGACGTCAGCAGAATTTCGCCGGCGCCGAGAGTCGGCGGCCTCCTGCGCCCACTCGACCGCGTCGAGCGGCGTCTGATCGGTGCCGCTGCGGGCGTAGACCTCGAAGCGGCCGCGGTCGCGCTTGGCGTCGATGGCCACAATCACCGCCTGGCTGCCGTAGCGTGCGGCGAGCCGGGTGATGAGTGAAGGGTCCCGAATCGCGGCGCTGTTCAGGCTCACCTTGTCGGCGCCCGCCTCGATCGCGGCCTCGGCATCGGCTTCGCTCCGAATGCCGCCGCCGACGCAGAGCGGCAGAAAGATCTCGCGCGCGACGGCGCGAATCGTCTGGGCCCGCGCCTGGCGGGCCTCGATCGTCGCGGTGACGTCGAGGATGACGATCTCGTCGATGCCCTCGACGTTGTAGCGCTTCGCCAGCAGCGCCGGATCGCCGGCTTCGCGCAACCCCTCGAAGTTGACGCCCTTGACGACCTGGCCGTCGCGAACGTCGAGGCAGGCGATGATGCGCTTGCTCAGCATCGACGCTCAGCCCCACCTGCCCGAAGTCGAGCCAGTTCTTCAGAAGATTCCGATCGAGGCCGTTGTCGCCCGACTTCTCGGGGTGGAACTGGACGCCAGCGACACGTCCCAGCTGAATCGCCGCGCTGAACGGCATGCCGTGCGTCGTCACCGCGACCGTCGCGTCGGTGAGCGGGCGCAACGTAGGAATGGGTGAAGTACACCTGGGCGGTCTGGGCGATGCCGGACATCAGGGTGCTGGCGCACGGCTGCGTGAGGCTGTTCCACCCGACGTGCGGGACTTTCAGCAGCGACTGGCGTGCCGTCGCGCTCGTCGACGACGTTGGTGTCGGGCAGACGGACGCACATTCCCGGGATGAGTCCGAGCCCGCGCACACCCGGCGCTTCGGTGCTGCCCTCGTACAGCCACTGCATGCCGAGGCAAATCCCGAGGATCGCGCCGCCGCGATCGACCGCGGCCTGAATCGCGTCGCGCCATTCGACGGTCATCGTGTTCGTGGCGGCAAAGTGGCCGACGCCCGGGACGATCACGCCGTCGACGGCCGCCAGTTCCGTCGGACGCGGAGGGCGTGACGAACTCGGCGCCGAGCGCGGAGAGCGCCTTCTGCACCGACGTGAGGTTGCCGGCGCCGTAGTCGATGAGCGCGATCACAGCAGCCCCTTGGTGCTCGGCAGCATCTTCGCCATGCGCTTGTCCTTTGCGCACGCGACCCGCAAGGCGCGCCCGAATGCCTTGAAGCACGCCTCGATCTTGTGGTGATTGGAGCGGCCGTAGAGCACCTTGAGATGGACGTTGGCGCGCGCGCCCATCGCGAAGCCCTCGAAGAAATCCTGGACCAGCTCGGTCTGCAGATCGCCGACCACGCGGACGGTGACCTTCGTCGTCCACCACCGTGTGCGGCCGGCCGCTGAGATCGATCGCCGCCACCGCCAGCGTTTCGTCCATCGGCATCACGAAGTATCCAGCCCGATTGATGCCCTTGCGATCGCCAAGCGCCTGGCTGACCGCTTCGCCCAGCGCGATGCCGACGTCCTCGACGGTGTGGTGCTGATCGACGTCGAGATCGCCGGCTGGCATGGACCGTCAGATCGAAGGCGCCGTGCCGCGCCACGAGATCGAGCATGTGATCGAGGAAGCGGATCCCGGTACGGTTGTCGAACCGGCCCCGCCCGTCGAGCGCGAGCGTCAACGCGATCGACGTTTCCGCCGTCTTCCGGTTCACTACCGCTTTGCGCACAACGCCTCCAGCGCCTCGACCGCAGCGCGGGTGTGCTCGACGACGCCGGCGGTGATCCGGAAGTGCGTCGGGGTGTGCGGGTCCTTCGAGCGGTCGCGCACGAGGACGCCGCGCGCGATCAGCCCCTCGACCAGCGTTCGCGCGCGATCCGCCGCCGTCAACGAGCACAAAGTTGGCCGCGCTCTTCCAGTAGCGGAGCCCGACGCGATCGAGCACGTCGTAGAGCAGCGCCTTCGACTCGGCGACCTGCGCCAGATACCACGGCGTAAAGCTCCGATCGCGCGAGCGCCGCGCGCAGCGCCGCGACCGCGACGACGTTGAGGTTGAAGAGCGGCATCACGTAGCGAATCGGCTCGAGGACCGCCGGCGACGCGATCATCACCCCGACGCGCATGCCGGCCAGGCCGTGCGCCTTCGAGAACGTCCGGCCGACGATGACGTTGGGGAATTCGGCCGCGGCCTCGAGAAAGTTCTCGCCCATGAAGTCGTGATACGCCTCGTCCACGAAGACGAGCGCATGCCCGGCCTCGGCGCGCGATGCGGCGAATCGCCTCCTGCGCGACCGGCTGGCCGGTCGGGTTGTTCGGGTTGTTGACGTAGACGATGCGCGTGTTCGACGTCATCGCGCGGACGCATGCCGTCGGCGGGAAACGCGAAATCCGGCCCCGGCGGCACCTGCACGACCCGCGCGCCGAGCGCCTTCGCGGTGGTGACGTAGGTTTCGAACGCCGGCGCCGCCACGATGACCTCGGGTGTGTCCGCTGGGGCTGACCATCGGCGCGCCGGCCTCGACGAGCGCCGGCGGCGTCCGGTGGCCGAGATAGCCGATCGCTGCCAGCAGGACGCCTTCGTCGAGCCCGTTGGTGAGCACGAGTCGATCGGGATCGACGCCGAGGAACGCGGCGGTCTCGACCACCGCCGCGCGGTAGTCGGGATAGGTGGCGAGCCCGCGCGCGTCGAAGCTGCGAACGGCGTCGACCACCGATGGCGCGCAGCCGCCGGTGTTTTCGTTGAGGTGCAGCCTCAGCCCCGGGCCGAGGTCGGGAATTCCCTGAATAGTGCTCATAGCAGTTTACGGTCACGGTCTACGGTCTGCAGTCTACGGTTCGTCAGTCGCTGGTTCACAGCAACGTGCCGTCGACGTGACCGTTGACTGTAGACCTCACGTTTTTCCTACCCTCACTTCGATCGAGCGGGCGTGGGCCTCGAGGCCTTCGGCGCGCGCGAGCGCGATGATTGTCGGCGCGAGCCGGGTCAGGCCGCGCCTGGTGAGCCGCTGCACCGAGACGAGCCGGACGAAGTCGGCGACGTTGAGGCCGCCGCGCGCCCGGGCGGCGCCGGCCGTCGGCAGCACGTGGTTCGATCCGATGGCGTAGTCGCCCGCGACCTGTGCCGTCCACGGTCCGACGAAGACGCTCCCGGCCGATGCGCACCTTGCGCGCCATCGCTTCGGTCTCGACCACGAGATGCTCCGGCGCCGCGGTCGTTGGCGAGCGCCATCGCCTCGGCGGCCGTGCGGGTGACGATGACGCCGCCGTGCCGCTCCAGCGACTGGCGGGCGGGGCCGTCGGCCGGCAGCTGTTCGTCCACGCGCTGGACGACCTCGCGCCGCCAGGCGACGGTTCGAGGTGATCAGCACCGCCCGCGCGTCGGGATCGTGTTCGGCCTGCGCGATGAGATCGGCGGCGACCCAGTCGGCCGGTCCGCGCTCGGCGACGATCAGGATCTCGGTGGGTCCGGCATAGAAGTCGATCGCGCAGTTCCGGCTGACCAGCGCCTTTGCCGCCGCCACCCACTGGTTGCCTGGTCCGACGATCTTGTCCACGCGCGGCACCGTGGTCGTTCCATGCGCGAGCGCGGCAATCGCGTGCGCGCCGCCGATCTGGAAGAAACGATCGACGCCGGCATCGATCGCGGCGGCCAACACCGCGGGATGCGGCCGCGGCGAGACCGCGACGACGGCGCCCACGCCCGCGACGCGCGCAGGGATCGCCGTCATGAGCAGCGACGAGGGCAGCGGATAGCGGCCGCCAGGAACGTAGCAGCCAACCGCGTCGAGCGGGATCACGCGCTGCTCGACCGTCACGCCGGCGGCGACAGTGGCGCGAAACCCGCGCGGCCGCTGCGCCAGCGCGACCCGCCTGATGTGCGCGGCGGCGCGGCGAATCGCGGCTCGCACCGGACGCGGCAGCGTCGCGGCGGCGCGCGCCCACTCCTCGCGCGGCACCTCGATCGCGCCGCGCAGCCCATCCAGCGCCGCGGGCATACTGGCGCACTGCCCGATCGCCGCGCGTGCGCACGTCCTCGACGATCGTCGCCACCCGCCGTTCGAGCCCCGCGTCGCGTACGCGATCGGCCGACAGCAAGGCCGCCACCGCCCGCCGATTACTGGCATCGACGATACGTCAGCGCGTGCGTCGTCGATCGCCGTTTCGAGTTCGTCGTTTCCTTCATCACATCGCGTTCTGCATCGTCACACCACAATCTTGTTGAGCGGATACTCCACGATCCCCTGACCGCCCGCGAGCTTGAGCTTGGGGATCAGGTCGCGCACCGTCCGTTCTTCGATGATCGTGTTCACCGCGACCCACTCCGGATCGCTCAACGACGAAATCGTCGGCCGCTGCAGCGCCGGGAGGAGCGCCAGGACCGAGAGCAGATCCGTTTGTTTGACGTTGAGCATCAATCCGACGCGGCCCTGGGCTTCGATCGCCGCTTTCAGCAGCAGCGCGATGTTCTCGATCTTCGTCCGCTTCCACGGCTCGGCCAGCGCCATGGTGTTGGCGATGAGCTGGGTGTTCGATTCGGTGACCGTGTCGAGAATCCGAAGGCGGTTGGCGCGGAGCGTCGATCCGGTCTCGGTCGCCTCGACGATGGCGTCGGCGAGCACCGGCGGCTTGACCTCGGTCGCGCCCCACGAGAACTCGACGTCCACGGCCAGGCCCTTCTTCGTGAAGTAGTCCTTCGTGACGCGCACGAGCTCGGTCGCGATGCGCTTGCCGTTCGAGATCCTCGGCCGTCTTGAACGGCGAGTCCTCGGGCGCCGCCAGCACCCACCGCACCTTGCCGAAGCTCTGCTTCGCGTAGATCAGGTCGGCCACCGATTCGACCGGGACTTCGTCGGGGTGGCCGAGTTGATGTTCGAGCACCCAGTCCATGCCGGTCAGGCCGGCGTCGAGCACGCCGTCGGCGACGTAGCGCGCCATCTCCTGCGCCCGGATCAGCATGCATTCGATTTCCGGGTCGTCGATCGACGGGAAATACGACCGCGTGTTGACCAGGATGTTGAAGCCGGCGCGCTGGAACAGGTGCACCGTGGACTGTTCGAGCGACCCCTTCGGAATGCCGAGCCGCAGCTTCATCGCGTCACCTCGGTCGAGAAGCACGAGCGGGCGCCGGTGTGGCAGACGTTGCCGTCGCCCTCGCGGGCGGCTTTGATCAGCACGGTGTCCTCGTCGCAGTCGATGAACAGCTGCTCGACCTTGAGCCGGTTCCCCGACGTCTCGCCCTTGGTCCACAGCGTGTTGCGGGTGCGGCTGAAGAACGTCACGTAGCCGTTCTCGCGAGTGAGCGCCCACGCCTCGCTCGTTCATGAAGCCGACCATCAACACCTCGCCGCTCGTCGCGTCCTGCACGACCGCGGGAATGAGTCCGTCCAGTTTGGTGAAGTCCATACCTGCTTACCGATCGATAAATCCAGCCACTAAGGCACGAAGGCACGAAGAAAAACTTGAGTCATTCCGTTGTGGTCTTCGTGTCTTCGTGGCCCGCTTTTGTTGCTCGCTTGAAAAACAAAAAGCCCGCCGGATTCCGGCGGGCTTACGTTGGTGACGAAACGAAATGTCTCGCTACGCGCGCAATCCGGCCGGCCCGCCTCGGAGGCGTGATGGTGGACATGATGCGCGTGGAGACGAATCGTCACGAGAGACGCATGTCGTAGAGGCGAGGTCAAACGGTCTGACAGCGCCGCCGAGCGGGCGCAGATCGCGCTGTGCAGGGCGCTGATGCCAAGTCGGCCGTTCGGCCACGCGGAGCCAGCGCACCGTTCGCGATAACGCCGGCCGCGCTCGAGCGAAGCGTCGAGCGCCCTGCTGCAGTGACCAGCCCTGCGACGCCGCGAAGCGGTCGCCTACTGGGTCGCCGCTTCACCGCTTTCCGCGGCAGTTTCTCCGGCCAGTTCGCCGAATACCACGCGAAAACGGCGGCGACCGCGGCCTGCTGGACCAGATCCTCGCGCTGCACGCGGTCGACGAAGTCCATGTTCGAGTGATGCGACCGCGAGTTGTATTCGAGCCGTTCCTGCACGAACTGGAAGCCGGGCAGGCCGGCGTTGTCGAACGACGCGTGATCGGTGGCGCCGACGCTGCGCGGCGCGATGATCTCGACGCCGAGGTCCTTGACCGACTCGCTCCACTGCCGGAAGAGCGCCATCGCGCCCAGGTTGCCCTGGCCCCAGACGCCGCGAATCCGGCCGGTGCCGTTGTCGAGGTTGTAGTACGCCGCGAGCTTGGCGTGGCCCGGCTTCGGGCTGCTTTCGGTCCCGAAGTGCTCGGCGACGTAGGCCCGCGAGCCGAGCAGGCCCTGCTCCTCGCCGCCCCACAGCGCGACGCGAATCGTCCGCCGTGGCCGCAGCCCGAGGCTCTTGATGACGCGGACGGCCTCCATCATCGCCGCCGATCCGGTCGCGTTGTCGGTGGCGCCGGTCGAGCCGGGTGTCGTGTCGAAGTGCGCGCCCATGATCACGACTTCGTCGGCGAGATCGGTGCCCGGAATCTCGGCAATGGTGTTGATGCCGTTCGGCGTCGCCGTCCGCCTCCGGATAGAACGGTCGTCTGGATGTTGAGCTCGACGCGGACCGGGAACGCCCTTCTCGAGAATCCGGACCATCCGGTTGTAGTGCTCGACCGCGATCGTCGCCGATGGCACCTGCCGCGGCGCCTTCGGGTCGCGGCTGCCGCCGCCGCCGGGGAAGATCGTGCCGCCGTCGACCCGCTGCGTCTGCCACGACAAGTCGCTGCCGCCGGCCGACAGGTCGCTGTCGGATCCGCGCTCGAGCACGTCCGGCCACGCCTTCGGCGACGTAGAACTCGGCGATCTTCTCGTTGAGCCCCTGCCCGCCGCCGCCGCCGCCCCCGCCGCCCGTCCGGCCGTCCGGGATCGGCGTGCGTCATCGCCTCCTCGACGTCCTGCTCGTTCATGCGCAGGACGATGCGGTCCTCCAGCATGCGGACGCGGCGTGCGGCCTGCGGCAGCACGATCTTGCCCTTGAGCGTGCCGCGATACTTCGCGAAGTCGGCCTCGCTGCGGATGTCGACGCGCACGACGTCGCCGGTGACCGGCCCGCCGGTCGACGGCGAGAACGTGCGCGGGATAGCCGATGATCGGCTGCGGTTCGGGCGCGATGATGTGCGCCGAGAACCGCTCGACGCGCCACCCCTGGCCGAACGCGAACCGCTCCTGATGGACGTTCGACAGGCCCCACTCGGTGAAGCGCTTCATCGCCCACTCGCTGGCGCGCGTGAAGTTCGGCGTCCCCGTGACGCGCGGCCCGTAGACGTCGGACATCCAGCCGACGTGATCCATCGCCTGCGAGCTGCGTCAGCGCTTCCTGCTTGATGCGCGAGACGGTGCCGAGATCGACGGGAGATTGGCGCGGAGCGCCTGACGACTGCAGCGAGCAACAGAAGCAGACGAGTCTCTTCATGAGCCTGTAGCGGGGCCAGCCTTCAGGCCGGCCGTCGATACGAACTAGCCACGAAGGCACGAAGAACCACCGATGCGATCTAGGCTCTTCGTGACGTCTTCGTGGCCGGCTTGTCCAGCCGACCACAAGTTACTACTGTTGCGCGGTTGTCGTCACGCCGGCGCCGCGCTTGTACTTGTCGAACCAATGCCGCAGGTACAACTGCGTGCGCATGAAGTTCGACGGCCGCGACGTCGTGCCGTGCCACTCCTCGTTGAAGCGCACCATCGCGGTCGGCACCTTGAGCAGCTTGAGCGCGCTGTAGAACTGCTCGGTCTGCGGCATCGGCGTCCGCAGATCCTGCACGCCGGTCATCAGCATCGTCGGCGTCTTGACGTTGCCGACGTAGGTGAGCGGCGAGCGGCGGATGTGCTCGCTCGGGTCTTCCCACGGCAGCTTCTCGAAGTTGTAGTACCAGTTGGCGCTGTCGGTCGTGCCGACGAAGCTGAGCCAGTCGATCACCGGGCAGTTCGACGAGGCCGCCGCGAACCGGTTGGTGTGGCCGACGACCCAGGCGGTGAGCACGCCGCCGCCGCTGCAGCCGGTGACGAACATGTTGCGGTCGTCCACGAAGCCCTTCTTCAGCAGTTCGTCCACGCCGGCCATCAGGTCGTCGTAGTCCTTGCTCGGATACGCGCGCATGATCTGGTTGCCGAACGAGCTGCCGTAGCCGGTGCTGCCGCGCGGGTTCGTGTAGAGGACGACGTAGCCGTTGGCCGCCATGTCCTGCCAGCCGAAGTTGAAGCCGACGCCGTACATGCTGTGCGGCCCGCCGTGAATGTGCAGCTGCATCGGGTACTTCTTGGCGGGATCGAAGTCGGGCGGCGTGATGTACCAGCCCTGAATCTTCATGCCATCGACCGACGTGTACCACATCTCCTTGACCTCGCCGAGCTTCTTGCCGGCGAGGATGTCGTCGTTGACCGCGGTCAGCTTCTTGAACTGGCCGCGGCGTCGCGATGTCGAAGGCGACGACGTCGGGCGGCGCCTGCGGCGAGGTCAGCACGCCGACGGCCTTGCCCTTCGCGATGCTCGACGTCGTCAGCATCTGGACGCCGCGCGTCACCGTCTGCACCTCGTCGGAGCGCGTGCCGGCGAGCGGGAGGAAGTAGAGGTTCTGCGAGCCCTGATCCTGCGCCGTGAAGTAGAGGCCGTTGCCGTCTTCCTTCCACATGACGCTCTGCGGCGAGCGATCCCACGCGCCCGAAACCATGCGCGGGTTGCTGCCGTCGATGTTCATCACGTAGAGCTTGCTGTCCTGCCAGGTGTTCTTCGACCAGTCGTTGCCGGTGTAGGCGACGCGCTTGCCGTCGGGCGAGACCTGCGGGTTGCCGTCGGGCCCCTTGCGCTTGGTCAGTTGCGTGATCGCGCCGGTGTCGACGTTGACCGAGTAGATCTCCGACTCGCGCCACTCGTACTCGGCGTTTTCCATGCGCAGCGATCCAAACAGGATCTGCTTGCCGTCGGGCGTCCACTCGACGCCGTTGTGGTTCCAGTTGCCGTCGGTCAGCTGTCGCGGCGTGCCGCCGGTCGCCGGCACCACGAACACATGCCGATAGGCGTCGTCGTCGAAGCCGGTGCCGTCCTGCCGATAGTCGAGCCGCTCGACGATGCGCGGCGTCTCGACCCAGCTTGCGCACCCTCGGGAGCGCGCGGCATCTTGATCGACCACACCGTCTTGGCCTCGACGTTCATGGTGAAGCCGATGCGGGTGCCGTCCGGCGACCACGTCACGGTGCCCGGCGCCTTCTCGACGCGGGTGACCTGCGACGTCGCCCCCTCGGCGTCCATGTAGCGCACGAAGATCTGCGAGCCGCGCGGCTCGCCCTGCGCGGTGTAGACGATGCGATCGCCGGTCGGCGACCAGCGGGCGTTGCTGCCGCGGACGAGGAAGCGGTTCTTGCTCGCCGTCGGCGTTCATGATCCAGAGCGACGATTCGCGGCGGTCCGCTCTGCTTGTCCACCCACTGGCGGGTGTAGATGATCTGCGCGCCGTCGGGCGAGATCTGCGGATCCGACACCGTCTCGTACTCGAGATAGAGATCGAGGGTCAGTCGATCGGAGGCCTGTGCGGCCACGAATACCGGCAGTGACGCAAGCAGAAAGGCACCAAAGAAACGCCTCATCGTCATCCTCCTGGAGCGCCGATTCTACTCCTTCCGGCGGCGCCCGGGCGGCTGATTCCGGCGCCGTCCGCCGCCACGTCCTCGAGCTTGACCAACTTGACCAATCACCCTCATTCATGGCATCGTCGTCTCATGGTCGTGAGCCTCTACGAAGCCAAAACGCAGTTGTCGGCGCTCGTCGAAGCCGCCGCTGCCGGCGCCGAAATCATCGTCACCAAGAACGGGCGGCCGCGCGCCAAGCTGGTGGCCATCCGCGACGCCACCCGCCGGCGCCCAGGGCGGGCCAAGGGCAAGATCTGGATGTCGCCCGACTTCGACGCTCCGCTTCCACCGGAGATCGTTGACGGCTTCCCCGGCAAGGCCGAATGAAGCTGCTGCTCGACACCCATGTCGTCCTCTGGTGGCAGCGTGACGATCGCCGCCTCAACAAGGCGGCGCGTCACGCGATCGCCAAGGCGGACCTCGTGTGGGTGAGCGCCATTTCTGGATGGGAGGTCGCCATCAAGTCGGCCCTGGGCCGCCTCCGGATCGACGAGCCGTTCCGGGTCCTGATCGTCGGCGGACGACTTCACCGAGCTGCCGATGACGCTGGCGCACGCCGACGCACTCGCGCGCTTTGCCACCTCATCACGCCGATCCGTTCGATCGCGCGCTGATTGCGCAGGCGACCGTCGAGCGTGCCACGATTGTCAGCCACGACCGTGCGCTCGAGCCGTATGACGTGCCGATGATCTGGACATGACGACGATGAACTGCCGGAACTGCGGCGCCGCGATGGAACTGCACGCGGCGCGTCACTACTTCTTCTGCGCCCACTGCGGATCGTTCGCCTTCCCCGATTCAGCCGGCGACGACGGCGTGAAAGTGCTGCAGCTCGACGCGGACACGAGCTGTCCGGTGTGCGACAAGCCACTCGCAACCGCGGTGATCGACGAGCGCATCGACGCGCGACACTGTCAGCGGTGCCGCGGCGTCCTTCTTTCGCGCGCCAACTTTGCGACCGTCGTCGAGCAGCGCCGGCTGTGGGCAGCGACGCCGCCCGTGATTCCTGCACCGCTCGATCGGCGCGAGCTGGAGCGCAAGTTGATGTGTCCGCAGTGCGCCGGGGACATGTCCACGCATCCCTATTACGGTCCGGGCAGCGTCGTGATCGATAGCTGCCAGTCCTGTCACGTGGTGTGGCTCGATTTCGGCGAGCTGCGCCAGATTGCCGATGCACCAGGCAAGGATCGCGGCCGCGCAATCCGTCCGCGCGATCGCGGCGACGAGCTCGACGTGCTGGGCATCCTCGCGTCGCGCGTCGCCCGGCCAGGATGAAGAAGGAACCCTCGATTGGGGATTAGGCGATGAATCACGACAACGCCTTTGAGATGGCCGTGTCGGCCGTGCGCTTCGGCCCCGGCGTCACCCGCGAAGTGGGCTTCGACCTCGCCGAGCTGGGCGCACGCCATGTGCTCGTCGTCACCGATCCGGTGGTCGCGGCGCTGCCGCCGGTTGCCGCCGTCCGCGAGTCGCTCGACGCCAACCGCGTCCGGTACACGGTCTACGAAGGCGTGCGGGTCGAGCCGACCGACGAATCGTTCCTGGCGGCGATCGCCTTTGCGAACGACGGCGACTACGACGCCATCGTCGCCGTCGGCGGCGGCTCGGCGATCGACACGGCCAAGGCCGTCAACCTCTACACGACCTATCCGCCGGACGATTTTCTCGACTACGTCAACCCGCCGATCGGCAAAGGGCCTGCCGATTCCAGGCCCGCTCAAGCCGCTGATCGCCATTCCGACGACAGCCGGCACCGGCAGCGAAACGACCGGCGTCAGCATCTTCGACTACACGCGGCTCCACGCGAAGACCGGCATCGCCAACCGCCGCCTCAAGCCGACCCTCGGCCTGCTCGATCCGGACAACACGCGGACCATGCCACCCGAGGTGGCAGCGTCGAGCGGCCTCGACATCCTGAGCCACGCGATCGAATCGTTCACCGCGATGCCGTTCACCGGCCGGCCCCGCCCGGATCGCCCGGCACTCCGCCCGGCGTACCAGGGCTCGAACCCGATCAGCGACGTCTGGTCGCTGCAGGCGCTGCGCATGGTGGCCGCCTACATCGTCCGCGCGTATCGCGATCCGTCGGACGACGAGGCGCGGGCGCAGATGATGCTGGCCGCGTCGTATGCCGGCGTCGGCTTCGGGAACGCCGGCGTCCATCTGCCGCACGGGATGTCGTATCCGGTGTCGGGGAACGTGAAGACCTATCTACGCGCCGGGCTACCAGGCCGCGCATCCGCTGGTGCCGCACGGCATGTCGGTCATTCTCAACGCGCCCGCGGTGTTTCGCTTCACCGCAAGCGCCAGTCCCGAGCGGCATCTAGAAGCCGCTGCCGCGCTGGGCGCGGACGTGTCCCGCGCGCGCAAGGACGACGCCGGCGCGATTCTGGCCGACCGGATCACGTGGTTCATGCGCGAGCTGGACGTGCCCAATGGACTGAAGGCGATCGGCTACACCACGTCCGATATCGGTGGGCTGGTCGAAGGGACACGTGCCGCAGCATCGCGTGACGAAGCTGTCGCCGCGTCCGGCTGGTCCAGAAGAGCTCGCCGGCCTCTTTGAGGCGTCGATGACTGCGTGGTAGCGATTACGCCGATGGGGCTTTGAATCTGCGTCATCTGCGTCATCTGCGGATGAACAACTCTGCGTAATTTCAGCGTGTCCGCACAAATCGCAGATCGCGGACGGAATCCTCGCCGGGCCTCGTCGAAACGGTGAAGTGGGTGACCCGCCGGCTGCGCGGCTTCCCGTCATCCCGAGTGGGCCGAGCACTTCGCGCTCGAGGTAGGTGCCGAACGGCTCGCGAACGATTCGCTCGACGATCAGGCCCGCCAGCACGAAATCGCTGTGGCTGTACTGGTGTTTCGTCCCGGGCGTGAAATTGAGGCGCTGCTGACGAGCCATCAGCGCGACGAACGCCGGCATCGTCTGCGCTGAGTCGCTGGCCAGCAGGTCCAGCGTGCCGTAGTCGCGCAGACCGCTCGTATGCTGCAGCAGATCGCGGATGCGAATCGGCGTGCCGTAACCCGGAAGCTCAGGAACGTACTTGCGGACGTCATCGTCAAGCGTCAGCTTGCGCTGTTCTTCGAGCATCAGCAGCGCGAGCGCGGTGAACGCCTTGGCCGCGGAGCCGAGATTGAACGTCGTCTGAACTGTCACCTGGCGAGCGTCACGCCGCCAACAGCATGAGTGCGGCAGCCGGCGGAATCGCCCGCCGGCGCCGGACCAACGAACGTGAGGCGCTCAAAACAGCAACTTCACCGCCAGCTGCACCTGCCGCGGATCGCCGACGCCCAGACGCAGGAAGCCATCGAAGTTGAACAGTCCAGGCGTGACGAGCGGGTTGATGTTGTTCCTGTTGTTGAACGTGTTGAACATCTCGAGCGTGGGAATCAGCTCGTAGCGATCGCCGAACCTGAACGCGCCGCATGATCCGCCAGTCGAAGGAGAAGAACTCGTTGTCCTTCCGGGTGCTGTTACGGTCGTCGGCGGTGCCGCCGGCCGGCGTGATCGGCTGGGCGGTGCGCGCCTGGACACGCGTGTTGAAGACGATCCCGCCCGGCAGGTTGGAGTAGCTGAAGAAGTTGAACTTGTGGCGGATGTCGCGATCGGACGGCGCATAGAGCCGATCGAGCTCCGACAGCGGCAGGTCGAAGCTGCGGTCCAATGAACGGATCGCGCTCGCTGGAATCGGTGTCCTTGTCCGACGACAGCACGTAATTCGCTTCGAGCTGGTAGCCCTGCGAGAACCGCTTCCGCACCGCGATGGTCCCGCCTCGATACGTGGATCGAGCGCCGCTGGTGTGGACGAACACGTCGCCCAGCTGCGGACTGAACGGCGCGCCGCGTCCCGCACTGTTGATGTTGAGAAATTGGCTCAGGTGCGAACCCTTCGAATACGTGAAGTCGGCGTATACGGACCAATCCGGCACCAGCTCGCGCTCGACGGCGACGTTGAAGGTGCTGATTCGGGGGTTCTGAAAGTCGGACGCCGTGGTGCGGACCGCGGTGAAGAGCGGGAACTGCCCCGCCGGTACCGGTGGGATCTCGACGAGACCGGGCCACGTCGGCATGGGCAACACGCCCGGAACGAGACCGGTGACGAGACCGCGGGCCGCACCCTGGTTCTGCAGTCCGTTGGCGGTGATCGACCCCGTCTGGCTCAGCATGTTGGTGCGCGCGTAATAGATACCAAAGTTCGCGCGGACGACGGTCTTCTGGTCGGCCTTGACGTCCCACGCGACGCCAACGCGCGGCTGGAACTGATTGGTCTGGTCCGGGATCGTTCCGTCAGACAGGAACGCCGGGTTGTTCACGAACGCGGCGTAGGCGGTCGTCGCCGGATCGACCGTCTCCGGCATCAGCTGCGCGTCCCACCGCAGCCCGTAGTTGAGCGTGACGTTCGGACGGATCTGCCACTGGTCCTGTGCGAACAGCGCGAGATCCTCGTTGGCCAGCCGCGAGTAGCCGGGAGGGTCGACGTTCGGAAGACCGCTGCCGGTTTCCTGAAGGTAGAGGAGGAGGGGCGTCCCTGAGAGCGTGCTCCCCGCCGGGCAGGTCGCCGGATGCGTGACCCAGCTGCCGTTCGAGCATCCGACCGCATTCGGACCGAATCCACCGGGGCCGGCCGGCGACGCGTAGCGAAGGAATCCACCGACCGTGCTGAACAGATAGCGGCCGGTGAAGAAGCCGCGGAAGACCTGGTCGTTGATGGTGTGGAGCCACTCGCCGCCGACCTTGAAGGTGTGCCGTCCCGACACGATCGACAGGTTGTTCTTGATCTGCATGCGCCACAACAACTCGTCGACGTTGGGCTGCAGGAAGTACGGATTGCCGAAGCGGAACGCCGGGTCACCCATCGCCGTATCGGCGAGCACGTTGGACTCGACCGCGTTGCGCGGCCGCAGTTCGCGCGCGTAGGTCACGTGGAACTCGTTGAGCATGGTCGGCGAGAGCGTGGTGTAGAGGTTCCAGTTGGTGACGTTGATCTTCGACGGCCCCTCGATGCCGTTTGCGGAATTGCCGTAAGTATCGACGTCGAAGGTCTGGTTGGCGTTGTTCGAGTGATCGAAGTTGTACGACCCGCCCAGCGTGTTCGAGGGGTTGATGACGACGTCGAACTTGCCGAGGATGGCGGTATTGTCGATTTTGTGATCGATCGGGTTGCCTTCTTCCTGATTGCGGCTGGAGCGGAAGAAGTTGAGCAGGGCGCGGCGCTGGCACTCGACGCTGCCGTTGATCAGCGCTTCGTGGGCCGGGTTGGTGATGACCGGCGTATCCACCGCGCAATTCCCGAACGACTGGCTCAAATTGGCGCGCTGCAGGTTCTCGTTGATGTGCTCGAGCGCGACGAAGAAGAACATCCGGTCGCGTTTGATGGGACCGCCGATTGTCCCGCCGAACTGCTCGCGGTGGAAGTCGGTCGGCGGCGTGCCATCGGACGCGTCAGCGGTAAGGCCCTCGAGGCGCTGGAAGTGGAAGACGCTGCCATGCGTGTCGTTGGTGCCCGACTTCGTGATCACGTTGACGATGCCGCCGGCGGTCCGCCCGAACTCGGCGTTGGCACCGCTCGCGACCACCTGGAACTCCTTCACCGCCTCGAGCGTGATGTCGATCGCCGCGCGCTGACCGCCGAGCTGCTCGCCGAAGAAGCCGTTGTTGTAGTCGCCGCCGTCGAGGCTGACGTTGTTGTACATGCCGCGCTGACCGCTGAACGTGATCTCGTCGCCATCAGGGCCCTGGACGACACTGACCCCAGGCGTCAGGGTCAACAGATCCTCGAACTTCCGTCCCAGGATAGGTGTCGTGCTGACCGTTTGTTCGTTGAGGGTGTTGCTGACCTCGGTCCGGCTGATGTCGATCGCCGACGTGCCCGTGACCGTGACCGTCTCGGCCGTCCCCGAAACCTTGAGCACGGGATTCAACGTGATCGATTGGCCGACCGTGAGCGTGAGGTCCTCCTGCACGTGGGTCGCAAACCCTTGCAGGGTCACGGTCACGGTGTAGCGGCCCGGCGGCAGTGACAGGAAGACGAAGCGCCCATCGGCGTTTGTCACGAGTGATCGGACGAGATTGGTGTCGAGGTTCCGCGCTTCGACCGTTGCGCCGGGAACGAGGGCCCCACTGGGATCCGAAACCGTTCCCTGGATCACACCGGTTGTAATCTGCGTTTGACTCCAGGCGGGAACTGCCAGAGCCAGAGCGAACCCGATAACGATGAGCGCGCATCGTCTCGACATTGGGGCCTCCACCGAATGAACGTCGTGAACTGGACGAACGGTCCGTGCCGTTATACGCGGGCGACGTGAGAAGAGGCAAGCGACGCCAGCAGTCGTGAGTGACGAGTCGCGCGCCAATGCTTGAGCCGGCCGGCGACGAGTGGCGTCCGCCGGGCGTTTGCGCGCCAACCGCCACAGACCATACGCCCGCCCGTTACTGGCTCGGTGTCGCTGTCGCTTCCTGCAGGAACCGGCGATAGATCGCGCGCGCCTCGTCGAACTGCGCGAAGACGTGGTTCTTTTCCTTCTGCGACCGCCAGCCGGTATGGGCCTCGGCCAACTGCTGCAGCTTGTCGATCCACTTCAGGCAATACTCGGCGGCGGCACGACTGCGCACCGGCCGGTCGCCCACGGTGACCCACACCGGGTTGGTGAAGGCCTGCGCGAACCCGGTGTCGAGCGGATAGCGCTCCTCGGGCTTGCCTTCGGCGCGCAGGTGATACCAGCCGCTCCGCGACACCTTCAGCGTCCTGGTGAAGTCAGCGCTCTTGCGATCGGCGGCGAGCGCGATCTTCTCGACGGGCTCACCGTTGAAGACGAGCATCACGCTGTCGAGCGGCGTGATCGACCGCACACGCCCGGCGATCTGGACGTCGCCGCCGCCGGCGCCAAGCTTCACGTCTTCGCCGGCGATCATGCCGTTGACCGTCAGCTCGACGAGCGGCCCCGTGCTGACAAACGCGCGGCCCCGGCGAAGCCCCTCGAACCACGCCTCGGCGTCGAGTCCGCGATCGCCAGTGTAGACGTAGGTGCGCGCCGATCCCACCAGCTTCGACTGGTGCATGCTGCTGATCGAGTCTTCGCCGCCGACGCCGGTCACGCGCAGTCCGTTGTTGAGCACGGCGTACCACGGAAAGAAGGTCGCGCGGCCCGAGTTGGACCACTCGACCGCGTCGGTGGTGCCGAGCGCCGCATCGACGATGAAGCCTTTGCCGCCGCCGAGGTCGGCCCCGAGCGGATCGCGGTCGCCGCCCGAACGCATGGACGTAGCCGACGGTCGCGCCCTGCGCCTTGGCCTTGCGGAACATGTCGGTGTTGCTCGGATACAGGCTCTCGATCGCCGTGCCTTCGTAGCCGGTCGTGAACGGGCTGATCAGGTGATCCTTCAGGAGGAACATGAAGACATGGCCGTAGAAGGGCGGCCGATATTCCTGGCCGACCACCAGTACACGGTCGGGGTCGAGAGGGGATGCGCCTTTCCGCCCGGCACGAAGTACTGGTAATCGAGGATCCGGTTGTCCTTGTTGGCGATCTGCTCGTTGACGATGTCCTGATCTTCGGCCGCGGACATCATCATCAGGTTCTCGAGCGTGTTGTGCAGGTTGCCGGCGTAGTTCATGTGGACATGGGTCGAGCCGTTGTACCAGCCGTGGGCGGAGATGTCGGTGAGCGGCGTCAAGCGCAGCGTGACGGAGGTCACCTCGCCGGCGACGACCGGCACTCGATTTTCGCGGGCACGTATTCGAAGCCCTTCACGGCCTCGAGTGTGACCGTGCCGACCGGCACCTCGACGCGGAAGGTGCCGGCTTGTGAAAGATTCGATCGCCGGCGCCGCTGACGCGCCCGTAGGCGTCGGCCGGCACATAGTTCTTGCCGTCCGACGCGGTGAGATGAATCCGCGCCGCGGTCGGATGGTCGGTCGTGGCGTCGATGGTGCGCACGGCTAGCACGCCCATCGGCCGTTTCCACCGGCGCTCGCCGATGGCAATCTTCTTCAGGGCGCCGCCGTAGGTCTCCAGCAGAGAGAGCTGCGGCAGTCCGCCGTCGTTGGCGATGAACGCAATCCACTCGCCGTCAGGCGACCAGCGCGGGTGGAAGGCATCGTGCGGAAAAAACGTCATCTTGTACGGCTCGCCGCCGGCGGTCGGCTGCACGTACAGGTTGTTGAACTGATCGGCGGTGCCGGCGGTGGACGAATAGACGAACCGCTTCCCGTCGAGCGAGACGTGCGGGCGCGCGCGGTACAGCGTCTGCTCGGCCAGCACGGTCTCGGCCTTGTCGATCCCGTCAGCCGCGGCAGGCACCCGCAGACGTTGCCCGATCCGAGCGGCACGTTGCGGTTCGAGACGATCAGCAGCTCCTTGCCGCCCGGCATCCACGCCGGCTTGATGTGCATGTCCATGCTGCCGAAGTAGAGGCGGTCGCGCTTGAAATCGTTGTCGCGCGTCACCGCGATCTCCTCGCCGGCCCACGCCCCGTCCTTGATCGGCCGGATGTAGACATTGAAGTAGCCCGCGGGCCGGGTCGCGACGTAGGCGAGGCGCGTCCCGTCGGGCGAAAACGCCGGGTCCGTGTAGATCTGCTGGTCGCTCGAGAGTGCCCGGCTCTCGCCGGTCTGCACGTTGACGATCTCGAGCTGGATCGTCCCGCCGCCATCGTCGGCCGTGTAGACGATCCATCGCCCATCCGGCGACCAATCGGGCATCGAGTGGTATTTGCGGTTGTAGGTGAGCTCGTCGGCGGCCCCGGTCGAGGGCGTCGACGGTCCAGATCGAACCGCTCATGGCGATGGCAATGGTGGTGCCGTCGGGTGACCACGCCGGCGCCCACGGCGTCGAGCTGGGCGCAGGCGCGAAGTAGTAGTTGTGCATGTAATTGCCGCCCTGCCGGGCGCTGGGATACCGGCCACCCTGGCCAGCCAGCTGGGTCACTGCGACAACCAGGCCGATCGAGACGACGCTCAGGCGGCGAACCATGATGAACTCCCACCTCCGAGGGCCCACGCCCACTGGCGACTGGGGGATTGTATGCGTGGAGCGTCTGGCTCGCCACCGCTGCAGAAACCTTCGAGAATCATGGCTGCTCGTGCTACAAGCAGGACACGTCATCGCGTCGCTCGCCCGCGGTCGTTCGTTGTCGTCACATTGACCGATTTGTAGTTGGGGGCCCCTATGAAGCGACTGGCTGGTTCGATCCTCACCGCGCTCGTCCTCTGTCCGGCGGCTGCTCTCGCTCAGGAAGGCTCGATCACCGGTGCCGTCATGGACGACACCAAGGCGGTGCTGCCCGGCGCAACGGTGACGGCGGCGTCGCTCGAGACCGGGCGCAGCTTCACCGCGGTGACCAACGAGCGCGGGGAATTCAGGATTCCTGGCGTTCCCGCCGGCCGCTACAAAGTCCAGGCGGAGCTCTCCGGCTTCTCCACGGTCATCGTCCCGAACCTCGAGTTGCTGGTTGGGCAGAACCGCACCGTGCCGTTCACCATGCAGGTGGCGACGCTCCAGGAGTCCGTCACCGTGACGGGTGAGACACCGCTCGTGGACACCAGGTCCGCGTCGGTGTCGGGCAATGTCGATCGCCGCCAGATGGAAGAGCTGCCGGTCCAGGGCCGCAATTGGATGGAGCTGTCGATGATGGTGAAGGGCATTACCGCCAACGCCGTCGACAATCAGCCGGGCGTGCGCGATCGGCAGTTCCAACTCAACCTCGATGGCCAGGAGATCACGCAGCAGGTGGCTGGCTCGGGATTCGGTCAGCCCAAATTCAGCCGCGAGGCGATCGCCGAGTTCCAGGTCATCACCAACCTGTTCGACATCACCATGGGCCGCTCGCAGGGCATCCAGGTGCAGGCGATTTCGCGCTCGGGTACCAACGATCTCGCCGGCACCGTGTATGGCTTCTTCCGTGACGATCGGTTCAACGGCAAGGACTTCGTCGCCGGCCGCGTCCTGCCGTATGCCAATCAGCAGGTGGGCGCCGCCATTGGCGGTCCGGTGGTGCGCAACAAGCTCCACTATTTCCTCTCGTACGAATACGAGCGCGAGCCCAATACGATCCTCAGCGCGCCGCCGGCGTTCGCCGGCCAGAGCTTCTCCTTTCCAACCAAGCTGACGCAGACCAGCTTTTTGGGACGTGTCGACTATCAGCTCGGCGAAGGCGACCACGTCAGCGCCCGCGCGTCGTTCTGGGACTGGAAGAATCCGTTCACGCAGGTGAGCGGCACCGAGCACCCCTCACAAGCCGCCTTCCGAACGCGCAAGGCGGTCAATGTGGCCAGCACGTGGGCCAAGGTGCTCAGCTCGACGGCGCTCCAGGAGATCAAGTTCGGCTACAGCCACTTCGACTGGAAGAATCTGCTGGCGGAGGCGCAGCTCGCCAATTCTCCGAATCTGGTGTTCCCGGGTGGCGTCAACGTCGGCCAGCGGCGCAACTACCCGCAGGAGTTCTTCCAGAACACCTACAGCATCCGCTACGACCTCTCGCTCCATCGCGGATCGCACGACCTCAAGGTCGGCGGCGAATATCTGCGGTGGCATGACACCGGGCAATGGCAGCTGCTGTCGCGTGGCGAGTTCATCTTTTCCAGCACCCCGCCGGATCTGGCGACCCGGATTCCCGCCAGCGCCTGGAACGATTCCTCGCGCTGGGACCTGACGGGGCTCGACAGCCGGGTGCTGCGCTACGACATGAACTTCGGCGACTGGACCATCGACATTCCACGCCCGACCAATGGCTTGTGGATTGGCGACACCTGGGCGATCGGCAACCGGCTGACACTCAACTACGGCCTGCGCTACGACCTCGACTGGGGGGCGATTGCCCCTCCGCACGTGACCACGACGGTGACGTTCGACCCGCGTGGCGGCGTGCCTGACGACGACCTCGCGATCAGCGCCGGTGACCAGTTGTATCGCAACGACATGCGCGACACGAACAACTTCGCGCCGCGCGCCGGGTTCACGTGGAACGTCACGGGCGAGAGCAAGTTCGTCATCCGCGGCGGGTCGGGGATTTACTACAGCATCAACGACTCGAACACCACTTTCAGCCAACAGTCGTTCAACGGCGAGCGGATCGTCGTGAATTCATTCGCGAACGACGGTCTGCCGGGGTTCATCCAGGACCCGATGCGCGGGCGAACCGTTGAGGACTTCCTCAGCGGCCGCTACCCGCTGCCTCCGCAGGGCCCGCGCGTCATCGCCCATGACTACCAGATGCCGAAGACCTGGCAGAGCATTCTAGGCTTCCAGCGCGAGTTGCGCGAAGGCATGTCAGTCGACGCGGACCTGACCTATTGGAAGGCCTACCACCAGGGCCGGCAGCGCGATCCGAATCTGTTCTACGACCCGGCCACCGGCTACAACCGCAACCCCGCGACGGCGGGACGTCCCGATCTGAAGTTCGGCCAGATTCAGTGGCTCGAATCGAGCGGTGAGGCCGATTATGCCGCGCTCGCCACCGGCTTCACGCGGCGTTATCGCAACAACTTCCAGGTCAACGCCGCCTACACGCTCATGTTCTTCATGCACGACGACACCACCGGGTTCCAGTACCAGGGCAACAATCCGTTCGAGCCGGATGCCGAGTGGGCGCGCTCCACCGAGTTCCAGCGTCACACGTTGCGGCTGAACGGCATCTACAAGCTGCCCTGGGACTTCACGCTGGCCGGCGCGTTCCTGTTCGGGTCGGGCAACTACTTCCAGACCACGGTCGCGCTCAATCCGTACGGCCATACCGGCACGACCCGTCTGAACTCGGGCACCGTGCCGCTGGTCATTCCGGAGTCGATTCCGATCTCGCCGACCGATGCCGACACGGTCTCTGTGCTCGACCGCTTCGACGGTCCCGCTTCGATCGCGCCGGGCGAGATCGCGCCGCGCAACGCGCTGAAGGGCCTGCCGCTGTACAAGGTGGACCTGCGCATCACCCGGGATCTGGTCCTGCCCGGCGGCGTCAAGCTCACCGGCATCGCCGAGGTCTTCAACCTGTTCAACCACGCGAACTACGGCGCCTACAACGCGCAGATCAATTCGCCGACGTTCGGGCAGCCGCGACAAAACGCCTTGAACGCCTATCTGCCGCGGGTCTGGCAGTTCGCGTTCAAAGTGGGCTTCTAGTCCCAAGGCCACTTGAGTAGACGCATCGTTCACACGGAGATCATGGAGTTCAGGGAGAAAACTTGCGTCCCCGATCTCCCCGATCTCGCTGTGCCCGACGTCAACGCAAGTGAACTCTGGGTTTAGTCGTCCGCCGCGGCGGCCACCGCTGGCGCCTTCACGATATTGCCCTCGAGGACGTCCTCGAGCCCGGCAACGAGTTGATCGATGTCGGCCTCGCTGTTGTAGATGTGCGTCGCGATCCGTACCGCGTTGAGGTCTGTACTCCATCGTCCGCGTCCAGACGCGATGCCTCTTCTTGAGCGTCTCGACGATGTCGGCGTTCTTCACGGTGCCGAGGCTGAATGCCAGCAGCGCGTTGTTCAGCGCTGGATTCGCCGAGGTGTGGAACTTCACACCGGGCAGTGCGGCAATTCTCTTGCGGGCGTACCCAGACAAGGCTCGGACACGTGACTCAATGCGGTCTCGGCCGATGGCGTTCTGAAAGTCGATGGCCGCGCCGATTGACAAGACGATGGGATGCGCCCGCTGGCTCAGACGGTCATATCGCGCCGCGCCGCGTTTGGGATCGTCCCAGCCGCTCGAGACGACGGTGGGCCACAGCTGCTCCTGCGACGCGCGGCGAAGATAGAGAATCCCAGCCCCAGTTGGCGCACAGAGCCACTTGTGTGAGCTCGAGGCGTAATAGTCCACGCCCAGATCGTGCATGTCCATCTTCATCATGCCGACGGGATGCGCGCCGTCGATCGCCGTGATGATGCCTTTGCCGCGCGCCAGCGCCGCCAGCTCCTTGAGCGGGATCAGCGAGCCGGTCTGGTACATGGCGTGGCTGGCCATGATCACCCTCGTGCGAGGCGTGATGGCGGCGTTGAACGCGTTGAGGATCACGCTGGGATCTTCAGCCGGTGCTGCCCATGTGACCTCTCGAAGGACGACCCCGTGGCGCTTGGCTTTCAGGCGACAGGGCTGAAGCCCACCCGAATGCTCGTGGAACGTGGTCAAGATCTCATCACCCGCTTTGAGATCGAGTCCGTTGAGCATGAAGCTCATGCCTTCGGTCGTGTTGCGGACGAGCGCGATCTCGTCAGCATCGGCGCCGACGAACATGCTCGCCTTGCGGCGGACATCGTCCGCACCGGCGTTTTGATCCGAGTTGGGTTGTCCCGGATCTTGCGCGAGGTCGTGATACCGCTCGACGAGCGTGAAGTACACCGGTTTCGGCGTGGGCCCCAGCGTGCCGTTATTGAGGTAAATCCAGTCTTTGTCGAGCAGGAACTCGGCGCGAACGCGCTTCCAGAAATCCGCGTCCGCGGCTGTCGTCTGCGCGAGGGAGGTCATCGCGGAGAGCGACGAGCGAGCCGTAAGAGACGCCGCCCCAAGTGCCGTCAATTGCCCTCCGACGCTGCGTAGCCATCGACGCCGCGACATCGTCCCGCGCGCCTGCCCGAGGTGGTTGCGAGAGCGAACGCTCAACATGGCAATCCTCCTCCGTCGATTCCGAGAAGCCTCTCTCTACTCAGAGATTCTTGACGTCACATGGAGTCCAGGGAGATCGGGGAGCCAGCTAGATATTCTCCCTGACCTCCTCGAACTCCCTGTAGGTCCCGGTGGCGACTCAAGTGAAGACCGGGTCTAGAAATCGAAGAGTCGCGTGTACTTCACCACGAACGACCGTCCCAGCGTCTCCACCGGCGTGAACGTTGTCGTGTCGCGGCGATCGTTGTAAACCACGAACAATCCCGTGCCACTGCGATTGAGCAACGCGAGACGAACGTTCGAGGAGAACTGCGCCGTCTGGCCGTTGTACTGAAGCAACGCCGACAGGCTGGCGAGGGTCGTGAACGCATAGCTTGCCCTTGATCGGCACGAGGTTGGTCACGAATGCCCCACCAGGCAGTTCGATGTCCTGACGCGTCCAACCGAGGCTGGCGGTCATTCGCGAGCTGATGCGGTAATCGCTGTTGATTTCGAACGAATGGAAGTTACCGTCGTAGTAGCTCGCCGATCGCGGGCGCGAATGCGTGCCGGTGACGCGCGCGCTCGGGTTGTGGATGTACTCGAACGCGTGCTGATACCACGTGTACTCGCCGGCGGGAATGGACGACCCGCCGGACGTCGCGGTTGTAGACCAGTAAAGGGCACCGATCGGGTTGTCCTGGTTGCGATCGACGAACCAGCCGAAGCGACCGCCTTGCGCCGGCTGGATCTCGAACGGGTGAACGTGCATCGATCGAGCTTTGCAGCTTGCCGTCGAAGCCCCAGAACGAGTTATAGGAATAATGGGGAGCGATGCGGCGAATCCACTTGATGTTCTTCGGTTGCGGCTGGAAAAACGCTCGGAACTCAGGACGGCGATAGCCGCGTCGAGGAAGGAATCCCGACCTCGGGGTTGAATCGCTCGCCGACCTGTGAATAGCCGCCGGAAAGTTGCCACAGGTTATTGGTGAAGTTGTAGAACGCCCGTGCCGGAGTAGTCGCTGCCGGTCGCCCCCGGCGTATCCGTGCGTGCGATGAACGACGAGAAGCGTTGGTTGGCGCCGAGCTGGACGTTGGCGTCGACCCCGTAGGCACGATTCCATTTGGTGAAGGCCGCGCCGGTCTCGCCCGTGGCGTAGCGACCCACGAAGATGGCTCCATAGCTCGAGCGACCGACTTCTTTCTGCGCTCTGTAGCACGCTGAAGTTGTTGTCCGGCGCCGCCGGCGTTCCCGCCACGGTCAGGTCGTCCGTCTGGATGTTGAGCAGTCCCACGTTCCAGCCGCGACCGATCTTGCCGCTCAGCCGTCCTCCCCCGAGGATATCGATCGGCACCCCGGTCGGCTGACAAACCGATACGTCTGGTGAAGAACAAATCGATCGATTGTGGCTGGCCGAACTGGAACGTCGAGGCGTTCTCGAGAAAGAACGGCCGCTTTTCCGGAAAGAACAGGTCGAAGCGCGTGAGATTGACCTGCTCCTCGTCGGCCTCGACCTGGGCAAAATCGGTGTTGATCGTGACGTCCAGCGTGAGGTTGGGCCGGACTCCCCACTTGACATCGACGCCAGCGTCGGCCTTGCCGTCCGTCTGATCGCCCGCTGCCCGCGCGAAGTCCTTGTTCACCGAGCCCAGCGCGTAGGGAATCAGCTTGATGTCACGGCGGGGCGGCAGGTTGAGACCGCCGACCTTTGCCGCCATCGACACACGATAGATGTCGAACCCGCGCGGAATCGCCGCAAGATACACCTGTTCGTTCTTGTGTCGGATATTGCGAAGGACGTTGAAGCCCCACGTCCGGTCCGCGCCCGTCGAATAACGCAGCGTCTTGAGCGGAATCGCCAATTCCGCCTCCCAGCCACGAGGAGTGACTTGCGCCTTGACCGTCCAGTCGCCATCCCAGTTGGGATTGAACGCGCTGATCCCCCGCGCTGCGTGCCACCAGCGCCACCCTGGAAGGTAATGCCGCTCGTCTGCCCTTCGCGCGCGACCTGGCCGTCGTACTCGATACCGAGCGCGTTGGTCCCGAACACGAACGCGTTCTGGTTGTCGTTGAACGTGTCGAAGACCAGGATGACCGAGTCGGTCTCGTTCAGTGACGCGTCGCGGCGCGCCTGCGACATGATGATCTTCGTCGGATCGCTGTCGAAGCAGATGATGCCGACATAGACATGACCGCGTCCAACGATGAGCCGCACTTCGGTTCGCTCGCTGGCCGGCGCGCCCTCGACTGGATCCTGTTGAGTGAACTCGGTATAGGGCTCGATCGTTTGCCAAACCGCATCGTCGACGCGGCCGTCGATGACTGGTGGATCGCCGTTATCCGCCAGCGCGCCGGCGACAAAGATCGGAGCAGGCGATTGTCCCAGCGTCGTGGCACGAGCGAACGTCAGCATCACCGCCACGACGCCGATACAAGAATCATCCTTCTGAATATCAATCGGATCATAGTGTCCAAGGTGTCTCATTGGCTCGAGAGAGGGGCTCATCGCGCCATCCGCCTCGCGCCATCGGCGTAATCCGCAGACAAGTTTACGTGAACACGCGACCACGACAGGGGTAGCCCTTACCGAACGGTTCTGAACCGTTGCGAGGTTTCCACGTTCGGCACCGGCGACTTGGATGGATGCGACGTTGAGACGAGCGTCCAGACGGTCAGGCTGATCGCAGCCGTCAAGGTGGCGCCGACGAGCGGGAAGCCAAACGCCCACAGCATCCGCGACCAGGGCCACGTCCGCGGATCGCGCCAGTTGCGGCCGAACGAATCATTGAGCAGTTTCAGGAAGTCGTCGGTGATGGGCTTGGGCTCGGCGACGCCCCACAACTCCCACAGGCACCATACCCCGGCGACGATCAAGAGCAATCCGGAGAGCACGCTGAACGCCGCATTCAGCCCGCCGGTGGTGTAGGCGATCCGCTCGCAGGGCAGCACGACCGTCGCCGCATAGCAGCGCGACAGGTCCTCGGCGATGACGATGCGGTCGGGCGAGGTGACGATCAGGAGCACGCCGAACGAGAGAAGGCCACAGAGGAGCATTCCCATCCACAGTTCCCACACCGCGAGCCTGATCCAGGCGCGCAGCGAGTTCGGGGGAATCGTCAGGCCGCGTCGACTCCAGAGACCTGATCTCAGTCCACCGCCGCGCGCGCCATCGTTCACGTCCTTTCGATGCGAACCCGCTTGGGCACGTAGGCCGGCGGCTCCTCGATCGTGATGACCTTATTAGAACCTCGATTTCCCCATGGCGGCGGTTCGCCCTCGCCGACGCGAATCGTAATCACCGGAAACGGCGGGACCTCTGGCGGCCACGGCGTCTGGCAGTCGGTGACCACGATCAGGAGATCGATGAGAGCGCTCTTCCTGTCGATGAACCACTGCAGGCCGGCACCGACGTCGGTGCCGCCGCCGCCGTACAGCTGCACCTGCGACCGGGTTGAACACCTTTCTCACATCGTGCACGGCCGCATCGCAGCAGGCGACGACGACTTCCGTCGCATACCCGAGTTGGCGCGTGAGGCCGCCCAGTTCGGCGACCGCGCGGGCCAGCTGCGCGTTCTGCATCGACCCGGAGGTGTCGATCAAGAATCCCGGGCCGTGGACGCGGTTGATAGAACGTCGGCATGATGAACTCGCCGTAGCACGCCTGCCGGCGATGCGGACGCCTGAACGTGCGGTCGTAGCGACCGAGCGTGCAGTCGCGGAGCGCGATGCGCACGGTCTGGCGAATGATCGCCATGTAGTCGACCTTCGGCGTCAACACGCTGTGGGCCCAGCGCCGCCACCCCAGGGGGACATCGTCGGGGAAGGCCGACATGTCCATGATGCGCTGCGCGACCTCGCGCCGAATCAGCTGCGCCTTCACCGCATCGACCCCCGGAGCCCCCCCGGTGCTCTCAGCATCGTCTGGCAGTTCCCAGGGTCGCCGTTCGCCGTGGGCGCCCGAGCCGCAGTCGCAGTCCTGCGGTTCGCGCGACGACCGTGTGCGCGGTCCTGTCCTCAGCGCCTTGGCGGGACGGCTTGAACAGTTGGTGGTAGTACACCTCCGCGCTCGCGCCCGTCTCCAGTCCGTACTTGGCGGGTTGCGGCGGATCGCCTGGCAGCGGCAGTCCCTCCGCGGCGAGATCGTCGTTGATCTCGCAGTCCGCCGCGGTGTTCCACAGCCGCTCGTCCCTCATCGCGGCGGCCTTCCTGCGGCCCTCGTGATCACGCAGGAGATGCCCGACCTCGTGAATGAGCACGGCGGCGTTCTCTTCGACCGTGTGCGTCGCCACCCACGACTCGTTGTAGTAGAGACGCCAGAAGGAATCGACGGCCATGCTGCCGATCAGGTCGGTCTTGACGGGAACGAGGGTGAAGAGCGCCGGCGCGAAGTACGCGCGCTGATACGAGGCGCGGAGACGCGCAGCCTGGAAGTCGCGCGAGTAACCCTCGGCTGGTCGCTCAGCGCGGCGGATCAGACTCGCGATGCGGCCCAGCACGTCTCAACTCCCGGGGAGAAGATTGGCCGCCTGCATCAGCTCGTAGAACGGCCGGCATTCGGCGGGCAGCTTGATCGCTCCCTCGGGCCGGTTTCTCTTGTCGCAGAGCGTGCGCGCCGCCGCGGTGGGAATGTCGGCGTTCTTGGTGGCGGCGACGCCGAGGGCCGTCATCGCCGCCTGCCAGCGCTCGAGCGTCTTGTTGTTGAGGACGGCGCCGACCAGCGAGTAGCAAATCGCATACGCGCGATCGGTTCGGTCTGGCAGGACGAGGCTCCGCGGATTCTTCAGGATGTCCTCGGGATCCGGCAGATTCAGGTTCTCGCTGTACTCGAGGAACGGCAGTGCCTGGTCGCCGACAAGGCCGGCCAGCGCCGCGCCCTGCAGCAGGCGATCCCCGGGGGACACCGCTTCAATCGCGGCGAGCAGCCGTGACGCCAGATACCAGGTGCGCCCCGACGGCCACGGACCGCTCCGGCGCACCGGATCGTCCGGCGGTGCCAGCCAGGAATCGCGGCCGGCGGATTTCACGTAGGCCGCAATCAGCGCCCGCTGCCGGTGATGCTGGCGCAGGTAGTCGGTCGGCAGCACCGGGAGATCGTTTGGAGGGGGGAAGTCGCTCACCATCATGTCGGACCAGGTTTCGTGGTCCATGGGGAACTGGCCATGCCACAACCGGTTCGCCATCGGCGGCTGGATTTCCTGGCCGCCGGCGGCCCACTCGACGGCATTGCTCGCGCAGAGGTAGACGACGCCGCCTTTGCCAGGTTCGTAATCCGGCAACTCCAGCTCGCCGCACACGTTCTCGCTCAACAGCCGCAACATCGCCGCCTGCGTCGTCGGCGGGACCGTCGTCAGTTCGTCCAGAAAGACGACGACCAGATAACCGTCCTCGGCCAGCCGTTTGGCGTCCCGTGCCCACGCCATCGGCAACAGCCGCACACCATCGGGCGTCGACACCGGGAAGCCGCCGAAGTCCTGCGGCTCGCGAATCGACCCCACCAGGATGATGACCTTGCACTTGATTCCGGCGCGTGCGAATCCCGCCTCCAGGCTCTTGGTGAACTCGGTCTTGCCGACGCCGGGAAAGCCGGTCATATGCATCGGGATGCGGGCCTGCAGCCCGATCGCGATCAATTGAGTGAAGTGTTTGAACTTCATGGGTCAACGCCGAAGCACCCGCGGTTCGGCTCGTCGCCTTTAGACACCGCAAAAGTCCGATCGGCCCTTCCTTCATCGGTTCAGCTGGGCTATACATGCGTCTGCGGCGAGCGGATCCGGTTGTGTGGGCTCGGTTACAAACGAGCCCATCGTCGCTCCCCGAGGAGGGTGCCGTGCGCACTGAGATGAGCCGTCGGACTTTCGGCGCCGTGATCGCCGGCGGAGCCATGACCGCCCGGGTTGCCGCCGCCGTCGAGACCGGCCAAGCGGGAGAGGTCGCCGCCCTCTACAAGCGCGCCGTCGTCATCGACGCGCTGGCCAATCCCGGGTCCATGAACGTGTCGTGGCCGCCGCGCGGGCCGTTGTCGGAGAAACAGCGCGACGCCATCGCCGCGTCCGGCATTACCGCCATCAACGTCACCGTCAGCGGCGACACGTTCGAAGCCTCAACGCGGACGATCGCCCTGTGGACCGGCGAAGCCGATCGCTACCCGACGCTCCTCTCGATCGTCCGGCGCCACGCCGACATTGCCCGCGCCAAAGCCGACGGTACGCTCGGCCTCATCCTCGGCTTCCAGAATACCGAGATGCTCGAGCGCGACCTCTCGCGCCTGGACGTCTTTCACCGGCTCGGTGTCCGCATCATCCAGCTCACCTACAACGATCGCAACCTCGTCGGCGACGGGTGCCTCGAGCCGGGCGATGCCGGCCTGAGCGCCTATGGGCGTCAGGTCGTCGAACGGATGAACACGCCTCGGCATCGCGGTCGATTTGAGCCATTGCGGCACGCGGACGACGGCCGACGGCATCGCGGCGTCCACCAAACCGCCGCTCATTACCCACAGCGGCTGCCGCGAGGTCTACCGCCACCCGCGGAGCAAGGAAGATCGCGAGCTGCGGGCCATGGCCGATAAGGGCGGCGTCGTCGGCATTTACTTCATGCCCTTCATCGGCGCGGGTCGACGGCCCGCCCACCATCGAGATGCTGATGCGACAGATCGATCATGCGCTGAAGGTGTGCGGCGCCGATCACGTTGGCATCGGCAGCGACCTCAGCACGACTCCCATCGAGGAGACGCCGGAGTACCTGGCCGAGCACAAGTCGTTTGTCGCGGGCCGCGCGCGGCGGGGCATCTCCGCGCCAGACGAGGCGAGGGCGCTCTATATCCCCGAGTTGAATCACCCGCGCCGCATCGAAGGCGTCGTGCGCGGCATGGTCATCGCATGGCCACTCGACCACGGTCATCGAAAAGGTCATCGGTGGCAACTTCCACCGCGCGTTGAAAGCCATCTGGACCGCGTGAGCCGTCACGCGCGAGGCGGCTATAATCCGTCGCTCCCCGTGAATTCATGAACTGTACGCTGCTCGCGCTGACCAATCGATGAGTCTTCACTCCCGGAAGCCGGCTCGGGGTCTACCAACTGCTGGGCAAGCTGGGCGAAGGCGGTCCGCCTCCGCTCGCGCACGAGTCTCGCGCGAGCTTCGGCGCGGTCGCACCGTAGCCGAAGGGGCCGCGATGGTTGGCCAAGACCATCGGGGCCTATAAGGTCCTCGCGAAATTGGGCGAAGGCGGAATGGGCGAGGTATATCGGGCCCACGATCCGCGCCTTGGCCGCGACGTGGCGCTCAAGGTGCTGCCCCCCGAGATGGCGAGCGATCCGGCGCGGCTCGAGCGATTCACGCGCGAAGCCCGCGCCATCGCGGCGCTCAACCACCCGCACATCGTCACGATCTACTCGACCGAGGAAGCAGACGGCATCCGCTTCCTGACGATGGAAGTGGTCGAGGGGCAGGGCCTGGATACGCTGATCCCGCCGGCGGGATTACCGATCGCGCGCTTTCTCGACCTCGCCATGCCGCTTGCGGACGCTCTGACGGCCGCCCATCAGAAGCAGATCACGCATCGCGACCTCAAGCCCGCCAACGTGATGGTCGCGCAGGACGGCCGCGTCAAGGTGCTGGACTTCGGGCTTGCGAAGACAGGTGCGACGCGGTGCGCCAGGTGCGACGCGGGAGACGATGCCGCACCTCACTGCGGAGGGATCGATCATCGGCACGATGCCGTACATGTCGCCCGAGCAGATCGAGGGAAAGGCGCTCGATCATCGCACCGACCTCTTTTCGCTCGGCGTGATGTTTCACGAGATGCTGGTCGGCACGCGGCCGTTTACCGGCGACTCGTCGCCGCAGCTGATGTCGTCGATCCTCCGTGACACGCCGGCGAGCGCGACCGATGTCCGGTCAGACGTTCCGGAGGCGCTTTCACGACTGATCCACCGCTGTCTCGAGAAGCGCCCGGAAGATCGCGTCCAGACGGCGCGCGATGTCTATAACGAGCTGCGGCACGTGCAGAAGCAGATCGAGTCGGGCCCGGTGCGGCGGCCGGATTCCGGCGTCGCCGCCAGGCTTGCCGAGTCGCTCTGGATCGCGGTCCTTCCCTTCACCACGCGCGGAACTGACTCGGATGCGGTGACGCTTGCCGCGGGGCTGACCGAAGACATCACCGCCGGCCTGGCGCGCTTCGAAGGTCTTTCGCTCATCGCCCCGCAATCCGCGTCGAGCGTCAAGGACGCGGCGCTCGATGTCCGCCAGATCGGTGAGCGTCTCGGCGCGCGCTTCATCATCGGCGGCTCGGTCCGGAGGGCGACCGCTGGCATCCGTGTCGCTGCGCATCTGACCGACGCGCAGAACGGCGCGCAGCTCTGGACCGACACCTACAATCGCGACGCCAATACCGACGTTTACGCGGTGCTCGACGATGTGACCGATCGCGTTGTCGCGACGCTCGCGGACGTCGCAGGAGTGCTGGCGCGGTCGCTCGCGAGGGCGACGCAGGGCATTCCGGTCGATCGCCTGAGCGCTCGTCAGCTCATCCATCGCTGCTGGGGGTTCAACCAGCGCATGAGCGCCGCCGAGCATGCCGAATTGCGGGGCGCAGTGGAAGCGGCCATCTCCCGCGAATCCGGAGAACCCAGACCTCCTGGCCGAGCTCTCGATGCTCTACGTCGCCGAGCATGCTCTCTTGATGAACCCACAAGAGGATCCGCTTGGCCGCGCCTCCCGCGCCGCTCGGGCGGCGATCGAAATCAACCCCTCCCATCAAGTAGGTTGGGTGGGGCTTGCGGTCTCGAGCTACTTCGGCCGCGACGAGTCCGGCTTTCTCGAGGCCGCCGACCGCGTGATGAAGCTCAATCCGCGCAACACCTTCGCGGTCACATGGGCCGGCGCGCTCTTGAGTCATAAAGGTGAATACGACCGCGGCTCCGCGATCGTCGAGCGCTGCATGGCGCTCAATCCCAGCCACTCCGGCACGTATCACTTCACGCCGTTCAATCGGCACTTTGCGCGCGGTGAGTACACGGAGGCGCTCAAAGCCGCCCGCCGGGTGAACGTCGCCGACTTCATGTGGATGCACCTGGCGATCGCGGCTGCCGCGGGTCATCTCGGACTGGCCGCTGACGGGAAGGCGGCCGTCGCGGCATTCGAGAGGCTGGTCCCACCGCTGGCCGACCCGAACACGCTGCGTGAGTTCGTGTCGCGCTGGTACTGGGACGAAGATTTCGTGGACCGGCTGCTAGACGGCGTGTGGCGATCGAAAGGGTCGATCGCCAGAGGCGTCCGGACCCCGGCCCAGCGCCCGAGCGTCCAGCGACAAGCCCTGCGACCCGCGCCGTCGCTCCGCCGCATCCATCGTCCGCACTGGCGAGTATCGAAGGCGCATCGACAACGCCTGTGCCCTCGGGCCAATCGACCATGCTCGAGCGCGCGGCGTCGGCCGGAGGAGCGGCGATCGCGGTGCAGCTCTTTGCCTCGCGCGGGGGCGAGAAGGCCGCGGCTTTCGCAGCCGCGCTGACCGACGACATCACCACGGGCCTGTCGCGCTTCTCGCACCTCCGCGTCGTTTCTCACCCGCCAGAAGGCACGCCGGCATCAGCACGCTTTGTCCTCGAAGGCAGTGTGCGTCGCGAGAAGTCGGTCCTTCGGGTGAGTGCACGCGTGATCGACACGTCGTCTGGAGCGCATCTCTGGGCTGAGACCTACGATCAACCGACGGCGAGCGACGTCCGCACGCGCGTTCGCGACCGGATGCGCGACCGGATGCGCGACCGGATCGCGCGCGAGGGATCGTGTCGGACTCGAAGGCGCCAGGAGTGCCGCCAGACGACGTCGCCGCGCACATCATCGCCACCGTCGCCGATGTCTACGGCGTGTTGTTCCGTGCGATGAGCCAAGGTTTGAAGGAGCGGCCGCTCGAGACGTTGAGCGCTGGTGACGTGCTGCTTCGTTACTGGAGCTACGAACGCCAGCCTGAAGTGGCGGAGCACGCGCTCCTGCGCACGCGTCTCGAGCAGCTCGTGGACACCCAGCCGTACCTGGCGGACGCCTGGGCGGCGCTCGGCGACCTCTACTATCAGGAGTTCGCACACGGCTTCAATCCGCTGCCCGATTCACTCGCACGCGCGCATCAGGCCGTTCGACGGGCGCTCGACCTCGATGCCGTGCACCATCATGCCTGGCATGTCCGCGCGGTCACGTGCTACTTCGATCGCGATCGCGACGGCTTCGAGCACGCCGCCGAGCGAGCGCTCGCGCTGAATCCGCACGATACGAACACCACCGCCTTCCTCGCGTTTCTCTGGTCACAGCTTGGCGAGACCGACCGTGCCTGCGAGATGACGGCACGGGCCATGGCGCTGAACCCCGCATACCCCGGCTGGTATCACTTCGTCTTCTTCGACCGCCACTACATGCGGGGCGAGTTTGCCGAAGCGCTGGCGCAGGCCCGGAAGATCAACATGGCGCAGAACCTCTGGTCGCCGTGGGCGGTGGCCGTCTCAGCAGGACAGCTCGCGCGTGCGACCGATGCCAGGGCGGCGCTCGACGCACTGCTGACGCTTGCGCCAGCGTTCAAACAGGAGAGCGTTCTGCGGGAGGCGATCGTGCGCTGGCGGTGGAATCAGCCCGCCAACGTCGACCTCGCGATGGACGGCTTTCGCAAGGCAAAGGCGCTCACCGGCAGCGACGTGGCTGCGCCAGATCTTGCGGCGAAGCCGCCGGCACGAACGCCCGACTCCGCTGCCGGGCTCGCGGCAGACGCGTTCGTCGTGACCGTGATTCCGTTTGCGGCCGCTGCTGGTGGTGACGCGGCGGAACTGGCCGACGGGCTGACGCAGGGAACCGCCGTCGGCCTCTCGCGCTTCAGCTACCTGCGTGCCGTCACGCGCAACGTGACCGCCGATAGCATCACGACGGGATACGTGCTCACCGGATCGGTCCGGATGGCCGGCGGCGTCGTCCGCGTGGTCGTGCAGCTGACCGCGGCGGCGACGGGCCAGAACCTGTGGGCCGAGACCTACGATCGCAAGTCCGGTGCCGGTCTCGCTGTTCGAGTTGCAGGACGAGATTGCCGAGAAGATCGTTGCGACGATTGCCGACGTCAACGGCGCACTCGTGCGGGCGATCGCGACGGTCGTGCGTCAACAGCCAGCCGAGTCGCTGACGCCGTACGAAGCCGTCCTGCGCGCCCTCGCGTACATCGCGCTGATGTCACCGGAAGAGCACGCGGCGCTGACCCGGGCGCTCGAGCTCGCCGTGGAACGCGCGCCCAGCTATGCCGACGCGTGGGCGGCGCTCGCCTTCATCTACTCGGAGGAGCTGGCGCAAAGCTTCAACGAGCGTCCGGCGACGCTCGAGCGCGTGCGGGCGGCGGTGCGGCGGGCGCTGGAGCTGGACCCGTCGAATCAGCTGGCCTATTTCGCGCAGTGCCGCGTCGGCTACTTCACCCGCGACATGTCGATGTTCCGGGCCGCCGCCGATCGGCGTGATCGCGATCAACCCGCTCGCGACGCACGCGCTGTCGTTTGTCGGGACGGCCAAGGCGTATTCCGGCGACTGGGAAGCAGGCCTGGCGCTGGTGGAACGGGCGATGGCGCTCAACCCACACCATGCCGGCATCTACCACATGCCGTATGTGATCGATCGCTATCGCCGGCGCGACTATGCGGGCGCGCTCGAGATCCTCGATCGCGTCAACATGCCGGGCTATCCAAACGTGATGTTGGCGCGCGCGGCGGTCTACGCGCAGCTCGGGCGTCTGGACGAGGCGCGTCGGCGGTGTGGCGTGAGGCCGATGCGCGTGTGCCCGGCTATGGCGCGCGCGCTGCACGCTTGAGCTGACCAAGTGGTTTCCGCCGGAGCTCGTGGCGCACATCGAGGAAGCGGTCGCGAAAATTCTTCGGCATTCGTCGGGCAACCCAGGAACTCTGCGAACCAAGGAACCCAGGAACCTCGATCGCGGTCCTTCCCTTCACCGACCTCAGCGCCGAGAAGAACCAGGACTGGTTCTGCGACGGCGTCGCCGAAGAAATCCTGAACGCGCTCACCGCGCTGCCCGGCCTGCGCGTCGCGGCGCGGGCGTCGGCGTTTTCGTTCCGCAACCGGCCCGAGCGATCTTCAGGAGATCGCCAGCAAACTGGGCGTTGCCACGGTCTTGCAGGGCAGCGTCCGCCGAGCGGGCGATCGGGTGCGCGTGACCGTGCAACTCGTGGACGCGACGAACGGATTCCAGCTCTGGTCGGACCGCTACGATCGCCAGCTGGAGGACATCTTCGACGTCCAGGACGAGATTGCCCGTGCCGTCGCCGATCGCCTGAAGGTGACGCTCGCGCTTGGCGCCGGCGAGCGACTCGTCGCGCGGGTGACGGGCAATATCGAGGCCTACGAACTGCTGTTGAAGGGCCGCACGTTTCTCACCCGGCGCGGGCGCGCGATTCTCGACGCGCTGTCCTGCTTCGAGCAGGCAACGGCGCTCGATCAGAATCTGGCCGAGGCGCACGCGCTGCTCGGCGATGCCTACCGTCTGACCGCGGTCTATGGCATTGCGCCAGCCGCCGACGTGATCCCGAAAGCCCGCGCGGCGCTCGATCGCGCCCTGGCGCATCGATCCCCGACAGGTCGAGGCGCTGGCCACGCTCGCCAACATCGCGACGATCTACGACTGGGACGTCGCCACGTCACAGCGACTCTCCGATCGCGCCCTGGAGATCGATCCGAACCATGTGCGGGCGCTGGGAGAGCGGTCAATCGCGCTCGCCGCTATCGCCGCGCCGGATCAGGCGATGCAGGATCAAATTGTCGCCTCGGCGCGGCGGGCGCGCGAGCTCGACCCGCTGAACGCGTGGGCTGCGGCGCTGGAAGGGATCGATTGCGCGCTCCTCGGTCGGCACGCCGAGGCGACGATCATCGCCGAACAAGCACTCGTCCTCGATCCCGACAACTTCACGGCGCACTGGACGCAGGTCATTGCGCTTGGTGGCAGCCAGCGGTACGAGGAGGCATTGGCCGCGGCCGAACCGGCGCTGGCGATGTCGGGTCGATCGCCGAGGATCCTGATCGAGATGGCGGCGGTCCACGCCGCGCGCGGCGATCGCAGCGCCGCCGACGTGATCTACGAGGAGTTGCGGACACGAGCGCAGTCGAGCTATATCGGCCACGCCGAGCTGGCCGCGGCCGCCGCGTCGGCGGGCCGACTCGACGAGGCCAGGCGGCTCGTTGCCCAGGCGATTGAGCTGCGAGACACGGGCCTCACCTTCTGGAAGCTGCCATCCTGGGCGCCGCTCCGGGCGGATGCAGAAAGCATGGCACTTCTGCGGGCGACTAGCCTGTTGGGGGATCAAGGTTCCTAAGTTCCGGGGTTCCAGGACTCCTCAGAACCTCGAACCTCGGAACCTGACGGAACCCCGGAACTTCGGAACCCTGACTAGTATTGACGCCATGACCGCTCGCGCACCAATCCTGGCCCTGATTCTCACCGCGACTCGCTCGCGATTTCCGCGTGCGGCCAACCGGCGACACCAGCTCCGCAGAACGCCGCGCCAACCGCCGCGGCCACGCCGGCGGCGCCGGAACTGCCATCGGGCTGGACCGCGAAGACCACGCAGTACGCCGAGCGCGACATGGTGGCGGCCGCGAATCCGCTGGCCGTGGACGCGGGCGTGCAGATGTTGGCCCAGGGCGGATCGGCAGTCGACGCGGCCATTGCGGTGCAGATGATGCTGACGCTTGTCGAGCCGCAGTCGTCCGGGATCGGCGGCGGCGCGTTCCTGATGCACTACGAGCCCTCGACGCGCGCGCTTGTCGCGTGGGACGGCCGCGAGACCGCGCCGGCGGCGGCGACGCCGGACCAGTTCCTCGACGCGAATGGCAAGCCGCTCGAGTTCACGAAAGCGGTTGACGGCGGACTGTCGGTCGGTACGCCCGGCGTGATGAAGCTGTTCGAGGTCGTGCACGCGAAGCATGGCACGCTGCCGTGGGCGAAGCTGTTCGAACCCGCGATCGCCCTCGCTGAAAGCGGATTTCCGGTTTCACCGCGCCTGTACACAATGATCGCCGGCACCGCCGCGCGACTGTGCACGCAGAAGGCGGCGGCCGCCTACTTCCTCAAAGCCGGCACCTGCGAAGCGAAGGACGAAGGCACGCGCTCAAGAATCCCGAACTGGCGGCCACGCTGCGGACTCTCGCGTCCGGCGGAGCCAAAGCGTTCTACGGCGGGCCAATCGCCGAGGCGATGGTTGATGCCGTGCGATCGCATCCAACCAACCCCGGACGGCTGACGCTTGCGGATCTCGCGGCCTACACGCCGAAAGAGCGAACGCCCGTGTGCGGCGAGTATCGCGGTTATCGCCTCTGCGGCATGCCGCCGCCCAACTCGGGGGCGATTGCCGTCCTGCAAACGCTCGGCATCCTGCAGCACTTCGACGTGGCGCGACTCGCCCCCAATTCGGCCGACGCCGTCCACCTGATCGCAGAAGCGTACCGTTTGGCGTTTGCCGATCGAGCGAAGTACGTCGGCGATCCCGACTTCGTCCAGGTGCCGGTCGCGGGCTTGCTTGATCCCGCGTATCTCAAGGCGCGCGCCGGCGAGATCCGGATGGATCGCAGCCTTGGCGCCGCGACCGCCGGCGTGCCGCCCGGCGCGACCACCCGCGGCCTGGACCAGTCGCTGTCGCTGCCATCAACCAGCCACCTGGCCATCGTCGATCGCGACGGCCGCATGGTCAACATGACCACGACGATCGAGAACGGATTCGGCAGCCTGCAGATGGTGAAGGGCTTCCTGCTGAACAACCAGCTCACCGACTTCTCGCTGGCGCCACTGGACGCGGAGAAGCGCCCGATCGCCAATCGCGTCGAGCCGGGCAAGCGGCCGCGCAGCTCGATGGCACCCGACAATGGTCTTCGACCCCAGCGGCGAGGTCGAAGCGATCGTCGGATCGCCCGGCGGCAGCAACATCATCCAATACGTCACGAAGACGCTGGTCGGCATCATCGATTGGAAGCTCGACATCCAGCAGGCCATCGATCTGCCGAATTTCGGCGCTCAGACCACTGCGACGACGACGCTCGAGAAGGGTACCCTGCTGGCCGGTCTCGAGGCCGCACTCGCCGGGCGCGGCCACACCATCGCGATCGCCGACATCAACAGCGGCCTTCAGGGGATCGTGTTCAACGGCACGCGCGCGAATGGTCAGCCGGGCGCTCTGGCCCGGGCGCCAGGAAAGGGCCGCTGGGCCGGCGGCGCGGACCCGCGACGCGAAGGGACGGCGCGCGGCAGTGACGGCACGCGCTGACGAAGCCTTCCGCCACGCGGTGTCGCGTCAGCGAAACTGCCAGTACACGTTTGGCGGCTCGCCGCGCCGCTGAATGACCGCGCGGGCTCCCGCGGCGAGTCCCTTGATCACGTAGTACAGATCGCTCATCACCGTCCCGTTGTCGCCGAAGTAGGAGTGGCCGAGAAGGCTGGTGTCCACTCCCGACGCATCGATGGTGTCCACGCCCTCAATCACGACGAGTCTCGGCGTCGTCGAGCCGACGCGCTGAAACGTGTCGTACTTGCGCGCGGCTTCGAGCGCACGGTCGCCGCTCGATGCGTAGAGCGTGACTCGTCCGGCGACGCGGCGAAGCGCCGCGGCAATGTCGGGGAAGAGCCCGGCGTCGATGTCCGGCGCGGCGAGCACGACCTGGCTGAACTTCGATTCGACGTCGCGCGACGGTGCCATCGCGCTCAGCGCGCCGGCGAGCGCGCGGTTGCCCATGCTGTGCGCGACGAGGTGAATCACCCGCGCCCCGACTTGCGCCGCAGATCCTCGAGAAACCAGCGCAGGTGCGCGATCGTCCACTCGTTGTTCCGCTCGTCGATCCGGTAATCGATTGTCCGGCTGACCGAAGGCCAGCTGTACAGCACGGTGGCGCCCTCGAAGCCGAGGTCGTACGACAGCTGCGCCGAGCGAAACGCCGCATCTTCGAAGGCGACGTTGTAGCCGTGGATGAAGACCAGCGCCTGCTTCTCGTTGGAGAGGCCGACGACTCGCGACACATCGCTGTAGAAGGCGTCGTAGGTCATCAACTGGCGGCCGACGATGACCAGGTGCTTCTCGGGATTCTCGCGCCACAGCGTCCAGATCGACGGCCGCTCGATCGATCCCATCTTGTGATCGCGCGGCAGGCGGACGTCGACCCGTCCGAGATGCAGTTGCGCCGACGGGTTGCGGTCGCCAGTGAAGTCGAGCGGCTCGACCGCGCTCCTGGCCCGATCGGTCGCGAAGAAGACCGGGATGACGAATGGATCGAGCGCCGCGGACTTGGGGTCCAGCGGTGGTGGTGGCGGTGGTGGGGGTGGCGGCGGTGGCGGCGGCTTGGCGGTCTGGCCGCGAATCACCACTTGGCCTTCGACCTGAAACGACGCCGGATCGGCGCGCAGCGGCCCGTCCTCGATGCGGAACGGCACGTCCATCGGCGCGAAGCCGGGAGCGGTGAAGCGGAGCACGTAGGTCGCCGGCATGATGGCGGGCGCCCCGATTTCGAAGCGGCCTTCGCTGTCGCTCCGCGCGACCCGGGCGCGCTACGCCGTCTCGGAGGATCTCGATCTCCACATTCGGCAGCGCGGCGCCGGATCGGTCGCGAACCGTCCCCGTGATGATCGCGGTCTGGGCGCTGGCGATCTGCGCCGCCAAGCCCAACAGCACGGTCAGCGCAAGAACTCGAACGATGTGAGGTCTCTTCTCCATGGCGATCCTCTGCCGGGACGGAATCCCTTACGCAGGTACCAAGACGGACCGAGCGGCGTAATTTTGCAGTGGCGGGGGAGTCGGTGCCGGGCCGTCGCCGGCGATTCTACCGGGAACCGACCAGACCGGCTGACGCGCCGACCCAGCGCAGGCCCTTGTTGTGATCGACACCCATCATCTTGCCGCGCCCCATGCGAAGCAGCGGCAGCACCGCGCGCAGTCGGTCGGTCCACACGTACATCATCCGGATCTCGGCTTGCGTCGCGCCGTGCGGCGTCTCGATCACGGGCTCGAAGGAGATGCGCTCCTGCAGGATGTACTGATCGCGCTCGTCAGCGCGGGATGGCCGCCAGCTGTTCGTCGGTCGGCGAGAAGACGATGCCGCCGCCGGCAAACGAGAAGAGCGGCTTCAACAGCAGTCGTTCGCGCGCGTCAGGCAGGTCGTCGACCTCGTGCAGAAACCACGTGCGCGGCACCGACGGGTGGCGCAGGAACGGAATCGAGAACTTGCTGATGCGGAAATACCACTCCGGGTGCCCGACCCACTCGACGTCGAGATCGTCGCGGTAGTCGAAGGGCAGCGCGACTTGCTTGCCGCTCGAGCTCGTCAGGGATCACGCGGTTGTAGATGCGGCGGATCGGCGTCTGCCGTCCGTCGCGCTGATACAACAGCCGGCGTCCGTCCTTGACGACCGCGCGCGGTGTCGACGGCCCGCACGCCCCACAGCTGCTTCGGTCATCACGAAATCCGGGCCGCGTCTTCTGGCGCTCCGGCTGGATCTCCATGAGCACGATCTCCGCGGGATCGTGCCGGCCGACGATGGCGTCGCGGACGAGCGCGCGATAGCTCGTCGGCGTTCAGTCCGCTCAGATACGCGGACCACTCCGGCGGCAGTGGCGTAGGCTGTCGCGATAGGCGTCGGCGAGCGCGGTCTGGAATCCGTAGAGCGACGGGAACGCCTGCAGCTCGACGAGCCGCGGCGTCGATGCGCGCCGCTGCTCGTCGCGCACGAGCCCGAAATCAACCTGCAAAAACGCCGGATGCGGACCGGCGCCCGGTCCGCGAAACCGATCCGGGACGATGGCTTCGGCGGCAGCGTCCGCGCCTCGCCTGCCATCGACTGCCGAATCAGCTCCTCGCCCGTGACGGCGAGCTCATCGACGAGGGCCTGCGGAAAAAAGCAGGGCGTTTCGGACAGCGGAAACTCGATCGGCATGCCGACGCGGGCGTGCAGCGCCGCGGTGAACTGCCGATACCGCTCCTCGGTCCACTGCGCGTTGAACGCTCGCCGCAGCGTCCGGAATCATCGTGCTGGCGCACGCCTCGACCTAGTGTCTTTCGCGAGCTCGCCGCGCCGCAGCCGCCGGTAGAGCGCCAGCGCTTCGTTGATGATCCCGATCGCTTCCGCGCGGCCCGAGCATGTCTTCGACGATGACCTGCTTGTGCTCCAGCGACCTTGTAGTCCTGGAAGAAGCGCTGCACCTCGCGCAGCAGATGCTGCGGCAGCTGCGCCTTGTCCGTGTAGTCGGCGAACGCCGGATCGCGCACGCTCACCGCCACGATCTTGTCGTCGATGCCCTTCTCGTCGCGCATCCGCATCACGCCGATCGCGCGCGCTTCCACGATCGTCAGCGGATGCACCGGCTCCTGGCTCGAGCACCAGCGCATCGAGCGGATCGCCATCGTCGCAGAACGTGCGCGGGATGAAGCCGTAGTCGGCCGGATAGTAGACGGCGCTGTACAGCACGCGGTCGAGACGCAGCAGCCCCGTCTCCTTGTCGAGCTCGTACTTGTTCTTGCTGCCTTTGGGGATTTCGATGACGACCGGGAAAGCCGTCGCGATGACCGCTTCGTCTACGTAACTGTCATGCCAGGGGTGCATTCACTCCTCGTTCGTCGTCGTTCCTTGTAGATGCGAAGTGACTGTGGATACTTGACCGTGAACTCGGTACTTGAAGAGCTCGAGCGCCGTCGAACCGTGACGGCAACCGGTGAACCGTCGACCGTGGACCGTGAGCCGAAAGCTGACAGCCGATAGCGAGCGAGCACTAGTCGACTAAAAACCGTCCGTCCTCCATGATCTGCTCGCTCGTCCACCCAGATGTCGAAGTGCGTGCCGACGACGTCGATGTGCGTGGAGGAGTACCAGTCGGCGCCGGTGTGCGCGCCGTACGGGTTGCCGAAGGCGATGTGGATGCCGGGGAACTTTTCGTCCTGCAGGATGTGGCCGATCACGTGCGTGAGCTCGATGTTGGTGCCGATGGCGAACTCGCCGACGCGATC
The DNA here is from genome assembly GCA_963841895.1 of uncultured Acidobacteriota bacterium. Lineage (GTDB taxonomy): Bacteria > Acidobacteriota > Vicinamibacteria > Vicinamibacterales > UBA2999 > JACCSI01. Next base: position 57,552 of record CAWJEO010000036.1, on the reverse strand, counting down.
GGACTGTTCTCGTCGGTGTGCGTGTAGGCCCAGAATGCGTCGCGCAGCTCGCGGTTGTCGACGTCGCCTCGACGAGACGATTCTTCTCGACGCGACCGTCAGCGGCGTTGTGCTTCGAGGCTGCCGAAGCGTTCGCAGAGATAGTCGCCGACGACGCCGTCGATGACGAAGATGCCGTTGACCTCGCCGGGCGTCGTGAAAACTCTCGCCGCCGGGCAGGTTGCCCCACTTGTCCGGGCTGATGAGGCCGCTCGTCTTCAGCCAGCGATAGTTCGGATTGAGCGTCGCGCGGAAATCGCTGCCGGCCGGCGTCGTCGCGCGCACTTCGCGGGCGGCCTGGACGATCGTCGAGCACCTTCGTGCTGAGCCGATCGACCTTGTGGTAATCGGCGCGCATCCCCTCCAGCATGATCTGGCGGTTGATGTTCACCATGTGCGCATGGCGCATGCGGCGGCGATTGACGATGTCGGTCATCTCCATGCGCGATCGCAGCTCGTTCGGCTGCACGTGCACGGCGAAGATGCTGACCTGGCTCTTCTCCATGTCGGCGGCGACGACGTCGGGCAGCGCGGTCAGCGGCCGCGGCGCGAGGTCTTCGAGGACGAACGTCTGGCACGGCGGCGCCGACCTGTCGTCGATCTCGTGGACCAGGCTGGCGGCGATGTCTTCGCATTCGCGGTCGGTGATGACGGTGACGCGCTCGTGCGGCTGGACGTTGAGGCAGACGCGAATCGCGTTGCGGGCGCCGGGGAGCAGTTCGGGGTCGACGGCTTTCGATATCAACGATCAGCCTTTCCCGTCCATTCTATGGCGGACGGTCGTGCGGTCGCGGCCGGCCGCACTTTACAGTCCTTCAGCGGTTTCCGCGACCATGTATTCGACGACCTCTTCGGAGATCGTTGGTTTCCGCAAACACCTTGAGCTGACGGTCGGCGCCGGTGCCGCGCTCGAGGATCGTCTCGCACGTATTCGACTTCCTTCCGGCATTCGAGTTCGTCGAGCACGTCGTCCACGAACTCGAGATACTCGTTGATCAGCTCGCGTTCGGGCACTTCCGTCTCGCGGCCGAAGTCGATCAGCATGCCGTCGAGCCCGTAGCGCGCGGCCCGCCACTTGTTCTCCATGATCAGCGAGCGGCCGTACATGCGGAACCCCTGATTCCGGGAGTGCAGCTTGTACAGCTTGGCGACGGTCGCCTGAATCAGCGCGGCGATGGCCAGCGTTTCGTCCACGCGCATCGGCAGGTCGCAGATGCGGACTTCGAGCGTCGAGAAGAACGGGTGCGGCCGGACGTCCCACCAGATGCGCTTGGCGTTGTCGATGCAGTTGGTCCGGATCAGCAGGTTGACGAGCCCCTCGAATTCGGCCCAGCTCGTGAACGTGTCCGGGATGTTCGTGCGCGGGAACTTGTCGAACACCTTGCAGCGGTACGACTTCAGCCCGGTGTTCATCCCGAGCCAGAACGGCGAGTTGGTCGAGAGCGCCAGCAGATGCGGCAGGAAATACCGCATCTGGTTCATCAGGTGAATGCTGGTTTCGCGGTCCTCGATGCCGACGTGCACGTGCAGGCCGAAGATCAGGTTCGCTGCGCGCCACGGTCTGCATGTCCTCGACCACCTGCAGGTAGCGTTCGTCGGGGTAGATGTCCTGCGCGCGCCAGTCGGCAAACGGATGCGTGGCGCCGGCGGCGAGCAGCAGGCCCTGCTCGCGGGCGAGCTGGATGGTCTGGCGCCGCAGGTCGACGACATCCGCGCGCGCCTCGCCGATCGTCCGGCAGACGCCCGTGCCGACCTCGATCACCGACTGGTGCATCTCCGCCTTGACCTTCTCCTTGAGCCGAAGCTTGCCCTGCGCGATCAGCTCGGTGTTGATGTGCGAGCGCAGATCGTAGCGTCGCCGGATCGATCGTCTGATATTCCTCTTCGATGCCGAGCGTGAAGGAAGGGCGTCATAAGGGTGTCTGAAGACCTGTCAGTTGCCAGTTATAAGTTCCAGTTCAAAGCCTGGTGCCCAGTGCTAGCGTTTGCCAGCGCTTGGTGCGACCGCGTCCCTTTGAACTGGAAACTTGCAACTTGAAACTGACCGATCTCTACTGGTTCAAGAGTCTTTGCCACCGATACTCCGCCGCCGGTCGTGGTTCGACCGCCTTGCGGACGGCGAGTTCGGCGACGCGGTTGACGATCCAGTCGAAGTTGGCCTGGCCGACCGAGTGGACGTCGGCGTCGGGCGCCGGGTTCATGAAGTCGATGGCGTAGGGAACGCCGTCTTCGACCGCGAACTCGACGGTGTTGAGGTCGTAGCCGAGCGCCTGGCAGAGGGTGCGCGCATCGCGCTCGACTCGCGCGAGGAGTGCCGGATCGTAGGCCGGCGGATTCTTCACGTAGCGGTCGTGGAACGGCACGCGCGGGTCGTACGGCATGATGTGCACGTCCTGCTGTCCGACGACATAGCAGCGGAAGTACTCCTTGAAATCGACCGCGGCCTGAAGCGTCATGCAGAGGGTGCGCGTCTGGTCGTACGCCGCGAAGAACTCCTCGGGCGTGTTCACCTTGTGGACGTCGCGCCAGCCGCCGCCGTCGAACGGCTTGAGGAAGGCGGGGAAGCCGACGTACTCGAAGATCGCATTCCAGTCGAGCGGGTACTGCAGGTTGCGCATCGACTTCTCGGTCGTGCCCGGCGGGTGCTCCTTGTGCGGCAGGATGACGGTCTTCGGAATCGCGACCCCGAGCTTCGTCGCGAGCGAATAGTTGAAGAACTTGTCGTCGGCGCTCCACCAGAACGGGTTGTTGATGATGTAGGCGCCGTCGAGGGCGGCGGTCTTCAGCCAGGCGCGATAGAACGGCACGTCGTGCGAGATGCGATCGATGATGACGGCGTAGCGGCTCGGCTCGGCCATCTGCACCGCGCCCAGCTTGACGAACTCCGCCTTGACGTCGGCCATCTCGAACCCGTTGATGCAGTCCACGAGCGCACCCGGGAACGTGTTCTCCATGCCGAAAAGGACGCCGATTGTTTTCATGGGCTCTCGTTCCTCGTTCGTCGTTCCTTGTTCCCGGTCCGGTCCTTCGTGCCCGTGCCCAGTGCGGTGCGCTCGTGCGTCGTGCCAGGTGCTTCGTGCCGCGTGCCTCGTGCGCCGTGCTTCGTGCTTGCGCTCCTGTCTCGTAGCGCCGGCGCGGCGATATCAGCTTAGTGCAGGGCTATGGCGGTTGCCAGCACCGACCCGCACCCCGCACCGCACGAGGCACGAAGGACCGCACGAACGACGAACGCAGGACGACGAGGAACGAGGAACGGACCGGACGGCTTCAGGGCAGATAGGCCGCCGCCATCGGCCGCCAGCACGGCCAGTCGTGCTTCGAGCCGTCGCCCCAGATGTGCAGGCTGTGGGGCATGCCCTTTTGATGCATGAGCCCGGAGAACGATTCGTTCGCCGCGCGGCAGATGTCCCACTCGCCGGTCGCCAGCACCCATTTGTTGCGGCGGAACTGGTCCAGGTAATAGCCGTCCGACAGGTCCGGGAAGAAAGCCGGGTGGGTTCAGGAAATAGCAGTCTTCGTCGAAGTAGCCGTCCAGAAACTGCGTGATGTCGAATGCGCCGCTCATCGTCACGCACCACGTGAACACGTAGGGCTGCCGCATCGCCAGCACCAGGGCGTGATACGCGCCGAAGCTGCAGCCGGTCACCCCAATCGTCGGGTGGTGATTCAGATGATGAATCAGCGGCACGACGTCGCCGAGGATGTAGTCCTCGTACTGGAGATGGCGCCGGACGCGCTGCCGCGGATGGCCGTGCCGGTTGTACCAGCTCTCGCTGTCCACCGACGACACGCAGAACAACTGAAGCTGGCCGTGCGTCGAGCTTGGGGCCGAGCGCCCCGACCATCCCGCTGATCCTCGTATTCGAAGTACGCGCCCATTGACGAAGGGAACACGATCATCGGCGGTCCGGCGTGGCCGAACACCAGGAGGTCCATGTCGCGGTTGAGCGAGCGTGAATACCAGCGATGGTGGGAACGATGCATGCTGGGAGGAACCGGGAAACGAGGAACCACGAACGAACGCGTCGCCGCATCCTATACTGAAACAACGTGCCCGTGCCCGGCCTGACCCTCCACACCCACGAACGCTTTCACTCCCAGCTTCCTCCCGGACGATCGCGACGTCACCGTCTTCCTGCCGCCGGGATACGCCGCCGATCCCGAGCCGGCACTATCCTGTGCTCTACCTGCACGACGGGCAGAACCTGTTCGACCCGGAGACCGCGTTCGCGAAAGGGCGAGCACTGGCGGGTCGGCGAGACCGCGACGACGCTGATCGACAAAGGGCGCGATCGAGCCGCTGATCATCGTCGGCATCCACAACACCGGGCGCGGCGGCTGAGCGAATACACGCCGACCGAGGACAAGCGCCGCGGCGGCGCCGAAGCCGACGCCTACGGCCGGCTGCTGAGCGAGGAGCTGAAGCCGTTCATCGACCAGACCTATCGCACGCTGCAGGATCCGCGCTTACACCGGCATCGGCGGGTCGTCGCTCGGCGGGCTGGTGAGCCTGTATCTGGGCCTGACGAGCCCGGATGTCTTCAGCCGTCTCGCCGTGCTCTCACCCTCGGTGTGGTGGGACCGCCGCGCGATCCTCCGCTACGTCCGCGACGCCCACCCCAAGCCGCGCCTGCGCTGTGGCTCGACATCGGCACCGCCGAAGGCCGCCAGCACGTCACCAACCTGCGCCTGCTCAGGACCGGGATGCTCAAGGCCGGCTGGGTCGACGGCGACGACCTGCACTACGAGGAAGTCGAGGGCGGCACCCACACCGAACGCGCCTGGGCCGACCGCTTCGACCGGGTCCTCGAATATCTCTACGGACCTGGAGGCTACGTAGGGTGCCGCAGTGCCGGGTGCCAGGGTGCCGGGGTGCTGGTGCCAGAGTGCGGTGCCAGCGTGCGCTCGTGCAGCGGTGACCGCTGTCAGTGCCGCACGCGGTGCAGAGCACCTGGCGCCAGGCACCTGGCACGCACCGGCACGGGCACTGGCACCCACGGCACCCTGGCACCTGGCACTGGCACTCCAGTCATCTGCCCAGCCATCAACCCCTTGACCGGCTTCAGCAGCAGCAACAACACCGCCCCCGCCGCCATCGTCGCAATCGCGGAGTAGCTGAAGAGCGTCCCCAGCGGCATCGTCGAGAAGAACGTCCCGGCCCAGCCCGCGAGGATGTTGCCGGCGGAGTTCGACAGGAACCAGATGCCCATTGCCAGGCCGACAAGTTGTGACGGCGCCAGCTTGGTGACTGCGCTGAGGCCGACCGGACTCAGGCACAGCTCGCCGAGCTCGAGGATGAAGTAGGCGCCGACCAGCCACATCGGGCTGACGAGCGAGCCCTGCTCGGCAAAGCGCCCGGCTGGCACCAGCAGCAGGAACGCGAACGCCGGCGAAGAACAGCCCCCAGACGAATTTCGCGGGCGTCGAGGGCTGGCGATCGCCGAGCCGCGTCCACAACCACGCGAACGACCGGCGCGAGAATGATGACGAAGAGCGCCGGCACCGACTGGAACCAGGACGAGGGGAAACTGAAGCCCGCGAACTCCAGCCGGGTGTGACGATCGGCGAACAGGTTCAGCGTCGAGCCCGCTTGTTCGTAGGCGCCCCAGAAGATCGACACGAAGAGGAAGAAGACGACGACCGCGCCCAGCCGCTTGTAGTCGTCCGTCGTCAGCGCCGGCGATCCGCTCGTCGCCGTTCGCTTCGACGCCTTGACTCAGCTTCTGCTCCGCGTCCTGAAGCGGACGGCGCCCGACGACGTACTGAATCAACCCGAGGGTCATGCCGACGCCGGCGGCGGCGAAGCCGACGTGCCAGTTGACGCGCTGCGCAAGGTAGCCGGCGATGAGCGGTCCGATGAACGCGCCGAGGTTGATCCCCATGTAGAAGATCGAGAAGCCCGCATCACGGCGCGCGTCGCCCGGCGCGTAGAGCGACCCGACCAGCGTGCTCACGTTTGGCTTGAGCAGGCCCGTGCCGATGACGATGAGTGTCAGCCCGACGTAGAAGGCGGTCAGGATGTCGAAGGCGAGGACGAAGTGGCCGAGCGCGATGATCACGCCGCCGACGAGGACGCTGCGGTACTGGCCGAGGAGTCGGTCGGCGATCAGGCCGCCAACGATGGCCGCGCCCCAGACGCTGCCCGTATAGAGACCGTAGATTCCCGCCGCCTTGGCATCGTCGAAGCCGAGCCCGCCCGACACCACCGGCGCCGTCATGTAAAGAATCAGAAAGGCGCGCATCCCGTAATAGGAGAAGCGCTCCCACATTTCGGTGAAGAACAGCGTGGCCAGGCCGGTGGGGTGCTGCCCCATGACGCCGAGTGTCATGGCGGAATCATGCCTGAAATCTCGATTGGGATTTCATGGATTCAATCCGGCTGAAAGGCGGTGGTGCCTACGGTGCCAGAGTGCCAGAGTGCCTACGGTGCTGGTGCCAAAGTGCCGTAGGGTGCGCCGTGCGATCTGCACTCGCACGCGTACCGGCATCACAGACCGTAGGCGGCGCGGGCTGTTTGCGGAGGAAACCGTGTGCCGCACGCCGTCGGGTGCACGAAAAACGCAGCGCAGGCGAGTGACACCGCGTGGGGATGGACTCCCCACCCGGTTGTCAAGCGTCGGCTGCCACGCGCTGGTGGTGTGTGGGATCAAAGAGTTGTCCATGTTCGAGCAAGGTAAAGAGCACGCGCAGCAGGCGGTCGGCGACACTCCGCAACGCCCGGCCGTGCGAATGGCCTCGCGCGCGCAAGCTGGCGTAGTACCGTGCGACTGCTCGGATCCTGCTGGACGCCGACGCGGGCCCAGTGATAGCCCGCTTCTCGCAAGCGGCGATTGCAGGCGTAGCGCATCGAGACGGTGCGGTGACGGCCACTCTGTTTGGTGACCGGCGCGATCCCCATGATCGCGCGCAGTGCGTGATAGGCTCGGTCGGCCAGCGACTGCGAGGCTTCACCGAGCATCCGGGCGGCAATCCGAGTCCCGACCCCTGGCATGGAGCGGACGATAGCGACGTCCGGATGCTCACGCTGGTCCCCAGCGGGCGCCTCCTCGCGTTCCAGCGCGTCGAGCAAGTGCTCGAGATGCCGCGCGGCGTCGCGACGCTGCGCGACCGTGAGGGTCAGGCGCGGCAGGAGCAGCGCGATGTGGCCGCCGACGGCCTCGACCACGCCCGGCGCGGTGAAGACCGGCGGTTGGTGCACGACGCGTGGACCGCGGCCGCCTCGAGGCGCCGGACGCGAGCGGCCCGCAAGAGGCAATCAATCTGTCGAACCGAGAGCCGTTGTTGAGCGCGCGGGGTAGGCGCGGTCTCGAGCAGGCGCCACAGCCACGGCTCGTCGGCGCCCGGGCACAGGGTCAACAAGCCGGGCGAGACCCGGTAGACCAGATCCCGCAGCTGATGCGTCAGACGCACGACCTCGAGGCCAAGATCGTCATCGACGCGCTACCATTCGCGCAGCTGAATGATGAGCGGATGCTCCAGGCGCACCCGCCGAAACGCCTGCGGGTCGGTGCGCAGCGAGTCGCCGATCACCACACTGTCCCTGCGGTCATCTTTAACCCCCGCGACCGTAAACCGATCGCGGAAACAGTCCACTTGTATCGGATTAAACGCGTACACAGCCACCCCGCGCTCGACGAGCCATTCGACCAACGCCCCGCGCGCGTTTCGATCCCAACCGCAATCGCCAAGAGATAACCCCTGCGCGCGCGAGCACGCCGTCGACCCAAACGCGCAGTCCCGCCGCCGTATGTTCGACGCGCAACCCTCCTCCACGAGCAACCCTCGCAATCGAGCAACGAGACCACGTGCGCGTCCGACACCCAATCAATCCCGACAAACCAATGTGCACTCAGCAACGTCTCATCCTCCTTTCGCTGTGAGCTAGCCGTGAGTGACGCATCACCCCTGTACATAGCGCTCGAGACGCGACTCCCCACAAGATGCGCATCACAAAACACCTCGTCGAGACGCAAGTCCAACCCAGACGCTTGATGCGCAGAGCCCCATAACACTCTCGACGAGACAGCCGAGCTCTTAATCATGATGTCGTCTAGAGACAGATCAAATCCGTTGAATCAACAAAAAGCGCCTCCGCGCCTGCGGCGCTCCGCGCTGTTCTCTCTCACTCAATAATTTTTTTTTCGATATACGCATGTCGAAACAGTACAAAAAGTCCCACGCGTTCTTACGCCGGACTAGATCGCCGGAGCTGCGTTATTCCGGCGTGCGGCACCCGGTTTCTGAAGCAAATAGCCCGCGACGACGAGAGAGCGAATGTGATGCCTACACGTGACAGAGAGCCGGGTGCCTACGGTGCTGGTGCCAAAGTGCCTAAAGGTGCACCGTGCCATGTGCACTCGCGCGCGTGCCGGCAACACCGACCGTAGGCGGCGCGGGCTGTTTGCGGAAGAAACCGTGTGCCGCACGCCGTCTGATGCACGAAAAACGCAGCGCAGGCGAGTGACATCGCGTGGGGATGGACTCCCCACCCTGTTGTCAAGCGTCTGCTGCCACGCGCTGGTGATGTGTGAGATCAAAGAGTTGTCCATGTTCGAGCAGATAAAGAACACGCAAAGCAAACAATCAGCGACACTCCGCAACGCCCTGCCGTGCTAATAGCCTCGCGCGCTCAAGCTGACGTATTCATGTGCGACTGCTCGGATCCTGCTGGACGCCGACGCAAACCCAGTGATAGCCCTCTTCTCGCAAACGGCGATTGCAGACGTAGCGCATCGAGAATGTCGTAACTGCCACTCTGTTTGGTGACCGGCGCGATACCCATGACGCGCTCAGTGCGTGATCGGCTCTGTCGGCCAGCGATTTCGAGGCTTCACCGAGCAACCGTGCGTCGATCCAAGTCCCTACCCCTGGCATAGAGCGGACGATAGCGACGTCCTGATGCTCACGTGGTCCCCAGCTGGCGCTTCCTCGCGTTCTAGCGCGTCGAGCAAGTGCTCGAGATGCCGCGCGGCGTCGCGACGCTGCGCGACCGTGAGGGTCAGGCGCGGCAGGAGCAGCGCGATGTGGCCGCCTACGGCCTCGACCACGCCCGGCGCGGTGAAGACCTGCGGTTGGTGCACTACCGCGTGGACCGCGGCCGCCTCGAGGCGCCGGACGCGCGCGGCCCGCAAGAGGCTATCAATCTGTCGGACCGAGAGCCGCTGTTGTGCGCGCGGGGTCCGCGCTTTCTCGAGCAGGCGCCACAGCCACGCTCTTCCGCGCCCGTGCACAGGTCAACAAGCCTCGCGAGACCCGGTAAACCATATTCCCGCAGCTGATGCGTCAGGCGCACTACCTCGAGGCCTAGATCGTCATCTACCCGCGACCATTCGCGCAGCTGAATGATGAGCGGATGCTCCAGGCGCACCCGCCAAACGCCTGCGCGTCGGTGCTCAGCAGTCGCCGATCACCACACTGTCCCGGCGGTCATCTTTGGCCCCCGCGACCGTAAACCGATCGCGGAAACTGTCCACTTGTTTCGGATTGACCGTGTACACGGCCACCCCGCGCTCGACGAGCCATTCGACCACCGCCCCGCGCGGCGTTTCTATCCCGACCGCAATCGCCGAGGGATCACCCCCCGCGCGCGCGAGCACGTTGTCGACCCAGCGCGCAGTCCCGCCGCCGTATGTTCTACGCGGCGGCCCTCCTCCACCAGGCGGCCCTCTCATCGAGCACCGAGACCACGTGCGCGTCCGACGCCCAATCAATCCCTACAAACCACTGTGCACTCAGCACCGTCTCATCCTCCTTTCGCTGTGCGCTGGCCTTGGGTGCGCATCACCCCTGTACTGGCGCTCGAGGCGCGACTCCCCACTGTATGCGCATCACTGACCACCTCGTCGAGGCGCAATCCAACCCAGGCGCTTGATGCCAGGGGCCCCATGGCACTCTCGACGAGGCAGCCGAGCTCTTTCATATGCGTCAGAGACGGATCGTCCTTGACAACCGGCGCCTCCGCGCCTGCGCGCTCCCCGCGCTGTTCTCTCTCTCTCTCTCTCTCTCTCTTCATATCCGCATGTCGAAACGTACGGGGTCCCCACGCGTTCTTACGCCGGACAGATCGCCGGAGCTGCGTTTTTCCGGCGTGCGGCACCCGGTTTCTGAAGCAAATGGCCCGCGACGACGAGAGGGCGATGGTGCCTACCGTGCCAGAGTGCCGGGTGCCTACGGTGCTGGTGCCAAAGTGCAGTAGGGTGCTCCGTGCGATCTGCACTTCCCGCGCGTGCCGGCACCACAGACCGTAGGCGGCGCGGATTTCACGACTTGGATTCGGCGGCCGATGGCGTTGCGGCGTAGCGGAAGTCGCAACACGGAGCGCCCTGCATGATCGTCTGCGTGCGGGTGAGCGTGATGGCGGGATTGAAGCCTTCGATCAATGCGGCGTCGCGATTGCACGACAGCACCGCGCCGAGCTCGGGAATGCCGAGCGCGCGGTACATCTCCGCGTAGCGGCAACGGGTGACGTTGAACCCGAAGCGCTCGGACGTCTGCTCGACGACGTCGATCTGCATGGCGCCGTCTTTTGTCCAGGGACCGAGCGTCGCGGCGAAGCTGTCGAGCGACGCGTCGCCGGCCGATTCGGCGAGCGCGCGTCCCTGATTTCTGGCGATGTCGATCACGACCTGACGGACAACGGCGATGACCTTGTCGCGGCCGATCTCATCGGCGAGCGCGTCGATGACCGGCGCGAGAATTCGAGCTTCGATCTCGCGCCGGGTCAGGATGCCGACGGCGTTCAGCCGTTCGACGCTTGCCGGATCGTCGGTCATGGTGCCGCGAGGTTCGTCACTTACCGATCGTCGCGCTCTTGATGTAGTCGAGCTTCGGGAACGACTTCATCAGGTAGGCGTTGCCTTCGGCCTGGATGCGGCCCTGCTCGGGACCGTTGCCGCTGGGCGCGCCTTCGCCGTACCCGGTGAAGACCTTGTCGACGACCTCCATTCCGGTCGTGACCTCGCCGAACGCCGCGAAGCCGAGCTTGTCGAGGTTGGCGCTGTTGTCGCGGAAGTTGATGAACACCTGCGTGGTCCGGGTGTCGGGCGACCCGCCCATCGCGTAGACGATGCGGCCGCGCTTGTTGCCTTCGATCACCTTGTCCGCCGGGAGCCGGGCGTTGCGCCACGCTGCTGAGATCGTCGGATCGGCATGAATCCCGAACTGCACCATGAAGTTCGGCAGCGCCCGGAAGAAGCGGGCGTTGTTAAAGAAGCCGTTCTTCACGAGGTTGTAAAAGCGATCGGCGCCGTGCGGTGCCCAGGCGCGATGCACGGTCACCACGAAGCTCCCCATGCTGGTGTCGAAATTCGCGGTGAAGGTGGCGGGCGCCTGTTCCTTGAGCGCGGCCGGGTTGCTCAGCGCGGCGTTGCCGCCTTGCGCCGTCGGAACCGCGCCGGCAGCGGCCACTATCAGGCCGAGGACGGCCGCAAGAGTGCAGGTCGAACGAAGTGTGAGAACAGTGTGCATCCGGCGACGATACGCGATACGGGCGTCGCCGTTCAACTAGCCAGGGGCTCTGTCTTTGATATCCCGTTTGTCATCGAGCTCGGCCACGGCGCAGACGTCAGAAGCCGGCAATTCCCACGATGACCGCCATGGCGCCCTCGCGCCAGACCACATCGGTCGCGAAGCCCGCATCAGCCAGCATCGACCGCTCTTCATCGAGCGCGAAGTAAACGTCTTCGACGGCCCACGCCGCCAGAAAATCGTCCGCTTCGCGTTCGGAATAGGTCCGCCGCAGGTGCGCGCGCCACGCCGCGAACTGTTCCGCCCTCAGGCGCTCATGGGTCGCCGGGCAGCAGTCGGCCGACACCAGGAGGCCGCCGGCCGGGAGCGCGGCCCGGCAGCGCCGGTAGAACGCGGCCTTCGCGTCGGCGGTGCGAATGTGATGCAGCGACAGCGACGCGACAAACGCGTCACAAGCCGGGAGCTCGACGCTCGTGAAGCTGTCCTGGACAAACGTCGTATCCGCTGCGTCCTTGAGCCGCGCCATCGCGAGCGTCAGGATTTCCGGGTCCTCGTCGATCGCCGTGACTCGCGCCCGCGGCCGCTCGGCAAGGCACTTCGCGGCCAACGCGCCGCTCCCGGCGCCCAGATCGACGATATGCGGCGACGCCGACGAAATCGTGGCCACCGCCTTGGCGGCGTTCGCCACCAGCGCGTGGTAGCCCGGGACAAACGTCACAATCCGGTCGTCATACTCCTCGAGCTTGATGTGCAGGTGTGATGCGACAGCCATAAGGGGGCCGGACTCCGAAACTGCGCAGTCCGAGCTGAGCAGACTGTAACTCACCGCTCGGGAGGCTTAGAATCGAACCCACTGCCGGGCTGGATGGCCGGCGGCGTGGGATGGTCGCGGCATCATGGCTGACTGGGGTTTCGAAGAATCGCTGGACAATCTGGGCCCGGACGAGCTGCGCCAGCGGCTGCAGTCGCTCGAGGCCGTGATTGCGCGCGCGCCGGTGCCCATCGCCATCGCACACGATCCGGAATGCCGCTACATTTCCGCCAACCGTGCGCTGGCGACGCTGCTCGACGTGCCCGAGAACAGCAACGTCTCGCTGACCCCGGCAACCGGCAAACCGCCCTATCGCATTCAGCGCAACGGCGCCGACATCCCGGCTTCGGAGCTGCCGATGCAGTACGCGATCGCGCACCGGGCTTCGGTCAGCAACGAGATCGAGATCGTCCGCGGCGACGGGACCGTGCTCTACGTGCAGAATGACGTCGAGCCGCTCTTCGACACGCACGGGACGATCTACGGCTGCGTCAGCGTGTGCGTCGATCTGACGTTCCGCAAGCGGGCCGAGATGGGATTGCGCGACGCCGATCGCCGCAAGGACGAATTCCTCGCGACCTTGTCGCATGAACTGCGCAACCCGCTCGCGCCGATCCGCACCGCGATCGAAGTGATGCGCCTCGCGCGCGGCGACGCCGACGTCGTCGAACGCGCCCGCGCGACGATGGAGCGGCAGGTGCTGCATCTCGTGCGGCTGACCGACGATCTGCTGGACGTGGCGCGGATCACGCAGAACAAGGTCGAGCTCCGCCGCGAGCGCGTCGACCTGCGATCGGTTGTGGCCAGCGCGGTCGAGGCGACGCGCTCGGCTATCGACGCGCAGGCGCATGTGCTCCACGTCGCGCTGCCGGACCGGCCGCTGTGGGCGGACGCCGACTTCACCCGGCTCTCGCAGGCCGTGGCGAACCTGATGAACAACGCCGTCAAGTACACCGCGCGCGGCGGCACCATCCGGGTGGCCGCGCATGGCTCGGGCGAGATCGCGACGATTACCGTCGAAGACACCGGCGTCGGCATCGAGCCGGCGATGCTCAATCGCATCTTCGACATGTTCACCCAGCTGCAGGCGCATCGCGACCGCACGCACGGCGGCCTCGGCATCGGCCTGACGCTGGCGCGCCGGCTGATCGAGCTGCATCGTGGGACGCTTGTCGCGTTCAGCGAAGGCCCCGGCCGCGGCAGCCGCTTCGTCGTCGAGCTGCCGCTGTCGAGTGCGCACGAGACGCTGACGCTGCCGGGGACCGGCGGCGAGCGGTCCGCGAGCGCCGCCTGCCGCGTGCTCGTCGCCGAAGATCATCCGGACGCGGCGGAGATGATGCGCGTGATGCTCGAGTTGAACGGGCACGAAGTGCGCGTGGCCACCGACGGGGTTGACGCGGTGACGTTGGCGCCGACGTTTGCGCCGCAGATCGCCTTCGTCGACATCGGCATGCCGGGCATGGACGGCTACGACACCGCGAGGGCGCTGCGCCGGCTGTTTGGCGACGACATCATGCTGGTGGCCTTGACCGGTTGGGGCCAGGACGAAGACAAGCGGCGCTCACGCGATGCCGGCTTCGACCATCACCTGACCAAGCCGCCGGAACCCGATGTGCTCGAACGGCTGATTGCGTCGTGCATCGCTCGCGACCGCGGGCCGCGTTGATGGGGTGGCCGCGACCGGCGGTCGTGGCGCCGCCGTATAATCGCGCTCGGAAGCAGGTGACCCATGCTCCAGGAAGCTGCGCTCTCCGCCGACGAGATCCGCCAGATCGTGCGCGAGGAAATCCAGCGCGCGTTCAAGAAGGACCCGGCCGCGAAGAAGGCCGCAATCATCGCCTCGAAAGGGACGCTCGACTGGGCCTATCCGCCGCTCATCCTCTCCACCGCCGCTGCCGCGGCCGGCATGGAGGTCGCCGTCTTCTTCACGTTCTACGGCCTCACGATCATCCACAAGGACTTTGAGAAGAAGCTGAAGGTCTCGCCGGTTGGCAACCCGGCGATGCCGATGCCGGTGCCGATGCCCGACATCCTGACCGGCATGCCGGGCATGGTGACCATGGCCACGACGATGATGAAGTCGAAGTTCAGCAGGAAGAAGGTGGCCGGTATCCGCGAGCTGCTCGACGTCGCGCGCGAGTCGGGCGTGCGCCTCATCGCCTGTCAGATGACGATGGACGTGTTCGAGTACGAGCAGAGCGACTTCATCGACGGCGTCGAGTTTGCGGGCGCGGCGGCGTTTCTCTCCGAGGCGCGCAAGGGACACATCACGCTGTTCGTCTGAATCGCATCCGATCCCGACGTCCGGCAAGAAAGACTGACATGGCGATCAAGGAAGACAAACTGCTCGACGCCCGCGGACTGCTGTGTCCGATGCCGATCGTGAAGGCCGGCAAGGAGATGAAGACGCTGCAGGCCGGACAGGTGCTGAAGATTCTTGCGACCGATCGCGGCGCCATCGCCGACATGCCGGCGTGGGCCGAGGATACGGAGAATCACTTCCTCGAATGGCACGAGGAAGACGGCGCGCTCGCGTTCTACATCAGGAAGGGTGAAGACGCGTCGTGATCATGAAGCAGTTCCGGTTCGAGCCGTTGAGTCAGGCGTCGTACCTGATCGGCTGCGCCCGCGCCAAGGAAGGGGTCGTCGTGGACCCGATTGCCGATCTGGGCGCTGACTTCTACGTCCTCGAAGCCGCCGATCTCGGGCTCGGCCTGGTTGGCGTCCTGGAGACCCACGTGCACGCCGACTTCGTCTCGTGCGCGCGCGAGCTGGCCGAGATGAGCGGCGCCGCCCACTACCTGTTCGAATCGGCGCTGGTGAAGTACGACTTCACGCCGCTAGCCGACCGCCAGACGATCGAGATGGGGAAAGTGCGCATTCAGGCGTTGCACACGCCCGGACACACGCCGGAACACATGGCGTTGCTCGTGACCGATCGGGCGCGTGCCGACGAGCCGTGGTTCGTGCTGTCAGGCGATTCGTTGTTTGCCGGTGACGTCGGCCGCCCAGACCTGCTGCTCGGGGACCAGGCGGTGGATGTCATGGATGAGCGTGAGCGCGCCGCGACGCTCTATCGCTCGATCGTCGATCGGCTGTTCACGCTCCCCGATCACGTCGAGGTGTTTCCCAATCATTACGGCGGCTCGACCTGCGGCGGCGTCAACATGAGCGGCAAGGTCAGCACGACGATTGGGTTCGAGAAGCGCTTCAACCTGGCGATGAAGCAGCCGACCGCCGAGGCGTTCGCCGAGTTCGTCCACGACACCGCCAAGCCGTTCCCGAAAGACTACGGCCGGATCAAGTCGTACAACCTCGGCCTGATCGGCAAGGATCAGATGCAGGAGGCGCGGACATGACGCCGGCCGAGGTCCACGAACGGATCGCCGACGGCGCGGTGGTCCTCGACATGCGGCCGCCGAAGCCGTTTGCCGCCGACCATCTGCCGGGCGCGGTCAACATTCAGTTCAATCGCGCCGATCTCGCGGATCGCGCGGAGATGGCTTTCAGGAAGGACGTCGCGGCGATCGTCCACGCCGAGCCGGAACCGATCGCGAAGGCCGCGGTCGAGATCCTGACCCAGGCCGGCTTCACGGTTGCCGGACATCTCGAAGGCGGCCTCAAGGCCTGGAAGGCGGCAGCGCTGCCCACGGTCTCGCTCCCACTCGTCGACGTCGACCAGTTGAACGGCCGCCTGGCCGAGTTCGACGTCCTCGACGTGCGCGAACGCTACGAGTACAAGCACGGCCACGTGCCCGGGGCACGCCTGCTGCCGTGGACCGAGGCGTGGGAACGCGCCGCCGCCGAAACCGGCGATCGTCCCCTTGCAGTCATCTGCGGCGATCAGGTCCGCAGCGCCTGGACGGCGTCGGTGCTGCAGCGCGCCGGCCGTCCGGTCACGCTGGTGATGGGCGGCATGGCGGATTGGACCGAGCGCGGATATCCGGTCGAGAAGGGCATTGGCACGTAACCAAGCACTCGCGGACGAAAGGCAACGATGATGCAACGCGTGATGTGTTTCGTGCTGGTGATGTTGGGCGCCGTCCTCGGTGCGGCAGGCCAGCAGGCGCCGCCGGTCGATCCGAAGGCCACGAAGCCGGCCGATCTCGTCGAGCTCGTGAAGCTGGATCCGACCATCAAGCTCGACATCCGGTATGCGACCGCAAACAACTTCGTCGGCCGTCCCGTGTATCAGGAAGCGCGCGCGTTTCTACAGCGTCCTGCGGCCGAAGCGCTGGTCGCCGCGCACCGCGAACTCGCGACGCACGGCTATGGCCTGCTGATCCACGACGGCTATCGTCCGTGGGCGATCACGAAGTTATTTTGGGAAGTGACCCCGCCGGCCCTGCGCGAGTTCGTCGCCGATCCGGCGAGCGGCTCGAAGCACAATCGCGGCGCCGCCGTCGATCTCACGATGTACGACCGCGCGTTCGGCCGGGTCGTCGAGATGCCGAGCGGCTATGACGAGATGACCCGGCGCGCCTACCCGGATTACCGCGGCGGGCCTCCCGATGCGAGAGGCCGCCGCGATTTGCTGCGTGCCGCGATGGAGCGCCACGGCTTTACCGTCGAACCGAACGAATGGTGGCACTTCAACTTCAAGGACTGGCAGCAGTATCCAATCCTCGACATCCCGTTCAGCGCGATTCGCTAGTTGCGCCGAACGGAGATGTCGATGGTGCCACGGTGCCGCGTGCCGGAGTGCCTAAGTGCTGGTGCCACCGTGCGCGTGGTCTGCTCGGTGCCATCTCACTGACGCTTACTGTGCTGGCACCGCATACCGTAGGCGGCGCGGGCTGTTTGCGGAACAAACCGTGTGGAGCACGCCGTCGGGTGCACGAAAAACGCAGCGCAGGCGAGTGACATCGCGTGGGGTCCCCCACGCGTCTCTCGGGCGGACGAGACCGCCGGAGCTTTGTTTCTCCGGCGTGCGGAACCCGGTACAAATGGCCGCGACGACGAGAGGGCGGCGGTGCCTACGGTCCCAGAGTGCGTGCGCTGGCTCCGAACATCTACTGGCGCCGCCGTTGATTTCCCCAATCAACGTCGAGATTGACCGCACGTCCCTCGACAAACACGTGCTTGACCGTCGTCTTTTCCGCGAAGAGATCGCCGTCGGTGACGAGCACGTTGGCGAGCTTCCCGACTTCGAGCGAGCCCACGCGGTCGGCTGCTCCGGCAATGGTCGCCGCCTGCAGCGTCAGCGCCCTGACGGCATCGTCTCCGGACAGGCCGCTCTGGACCGCTTTCGCGGCGTTCTTGATGAAGTCGCGCGGGTCCTCGAGCGTGCCCGACGCAAACGCGAACGGCACGCCGGCCTTGGCCAGTGCCGCCGCGGTCTTCGGCGCGTTCGCCCGCGCCCGCAGCGTCGAGAGCGACTCGTCGGCATCCGGGGCGAGCGATGTCGGCCGCTTCGGATAGTCGAGTCCGACGATGACCCGCGCCTCGGCTGACTTCAGATCCGTCGCGACCTGATCCGCTTCGCGCGCGCCGGTCACAATCGTCTCGAGCTTGAACGCCTTCGCCATGTCGAGCGCGCGGAGGATTTCGCGCGCGGTGTCGCCGCGAAACGCCACCGGCATCCGGCGGGCGAGGGCGGGCTGGAGCGCCTCGAGCGCCGGCTCGTACGCCGGGCGCGACGCCAGACGCCGGGTCGGCGGGGCGGCGGTGTTGTCGACAAAGCGCTGCGCGGCCTGATAGTGCTGCGCGTCGAGGAACGTCTGCCGCACGAAGGCGACGACGCCCATCAGCGAGTTGGGATACGCGTTGCCGCCGCCGGGATTGGTCGAGAAGCTGACGTGAAGCGCGACCGCTGTGCGCAGCACCATCGCGCCCCGACGCTCGTCGGCGACCGCGCCAATCTGCGGCTCGTCGGGCGGCAGCGCGGTGTTGATGAGCGCGCTCTGGCCGCGGAACGCGTCGCCGCCGGGTGTCGCGAGGAGTGACGTGATGCCGGCCGCCGCGGCGCGGGTCAGCGCCGTGGCGTTGGGCGTGACGTAGTCGGCGGCTTTCAGCGGCGCGCGCTGCAGGTAGTCAGCCTTCACCCGCTCGATGTCCTCCGTCGTCTGCGGGCTCTCGGCGCGGGGTGTCGGCGGCATCTCGATGCCGGTCGTCGTGCCCATGTCGATGAGGCCCGGATAGACGGTGAGGCCCTTGCCGGCGATGACGGTGGCGCCGGGGGGCACCGCAGCGTTGGCGCCGACGGCGGCGATCAGCCCATCGCGAAAGACGATGGTGCCGTTGTCAATCGGCCGACCCTGGACCGGCACGAGGCGTGCGCCCTGGATCGCAACGATCGACGTTGTCTGGGCGACGAGCCCGATGGAGCAGAGGGCCGAGAACGTAGCGAGGACAAGTAGACGCGGCATGATGTCCTCCTACTTCTTTGCCGCCGCCGGGCGGCTGCTGAAGCGTTCGTTCAGGTCAGTGTGTTTGCTGTCTGGACCGACGTCGCGGCCAGCGATGATCACGCGGGGCACTGGTGTGCGCAGCTCGAGCGGATCGCCATTCCAGATCGAGAGGTTCGCCACCTTCCCGACCTCGAGGCTGCCGGCGCGATCGGCGACGCCGAGAATTTCCGCGGCGTCCATGGTGATCGCGCGAATCGCCTTCTCGCGATCGAGTCCCCAGGCCACCGAGATCGCGGCCTCGTACGGCAACAGTCGTGGGTTCTGGTAGCTGCCGGTGCCGAACGCGAACTTGACGCCTGCCGCGGCCAGCTCGCCCGCGGCGCGATAGGTCGCCGCGTGATGCGCATCCTCACGTGCCGGCGTTGTCAGCACCGATCCCAGGATGACGGGAATGTTCTTCTCCTTCAGGAGCGCGGCGGCGAGCGGTGATTCGAGCCCGCCGGTGATCACGATCTTCAGGCGCATCCGATCGGCGAAGGCGACGGCTTCGCGAATCTCGCGCTCGTTGTTGGCCTGGACGAAGAGCGGCTGACGGCCGTCGACGATCGGGACCATCGCTTCGAGATTCCAGTCGGCCCGCCGTTCGGCGGTCGGGATCTTCGAATAGGCCCGCGCCCGCTCGATCAGCGTCTCGACGATCTTCACTCGCGCATCACGCGCGCGCTTGAGGTCGTCGTAGTTGCGGTCGGCCTGCTGCTGGTTGAAGCCGCCACCACCGCCGCCGCCACCGCCGCCGCCACCGAGCACGGGATATTGGAAGCTGACGCCGACCACCGGCTTGAGCGCCGCGTCCTCCCACGTCCAGCCGTCGAGGTTCATCACGGCGATCTGCCCGCCGATGAGTCCACCGGCCGGCACGACCGCGACAGAGGTGACGCCGTTGACGCGGGCCACGCGAATGGCGTCGCTGTCGGCCTGATAGGAGGTCTGCGCGCGAATCGCCGCGTTGATGTCCAGCATTTCCTGGACGTCCTCGAAGCCGCGCGCGCCGGGTTCGTTGAGCCCGACGGTCGTCCGCGCGTCGATGAAGCCCGGATAGACGTCGCCACCCTTGGCGTCGATCGTCTGCGCGCCGGCAGGGGCCTGCACGTTCGCGCCGATCTCGGCGATGCGGCCGCCGCGAATCACGATGGTCCCGCGCTCGATGGTCGGCTGCGTGATCGGGTGGATGCGAGCATTGACGATCGCCAGCACGGCACCGGTGGTCGGCACAGTCTGCGCTGCCTGTCCGGCCGCGGGCGCCTGCGCAGTCGCCGGCCCGCCATCCCACTCGGTCCTGATCCCTCTGCCCTTGTTCTTGCTGACCCCTGACCCCCGACCCCTGATCCCTGGGTGTCTGCGGCTCCGCCGTGGGCGCCGTTCGCCCTTCGGCAGCCGCGAGCCGTGACTTCTCGGTCCGCGCGTCGGTGAGACGACGATCGTCGGCAAGGCGGTCGTAATAGACCTGACCGTCGATGTAGACGCGATCGACGATGGCGTAGGTGCTGAGCGGGTGCTTGTTCCAGATGACGACGTCGGCGTCCTTGCCCGGCTCGAGCGAGCCGACGCGATTGTCGATGCGCAGCTGCTTTGCGGGATTGATGGTGACGAAGGCCAGCGCCTCGTCTTCGCTCAGACCGCCCCAGTGCATGCTCTTGGCGGCCTCGGTGTTGAGCCGGCGCGCGTGCTCGGCGCTGTCGGAGTTGACCGAGACGAGCACGCCGCGCTTGTGCATGATCGTCGGGTTGTAGGGAATCGCGTCCTCGGCCTCGACCTTGTAGGCCCACCAGTCGGAGAACGTCGATCCGCCGGCGCCGTGCGCCGCCATCTCGTCGGCGACCTTGTAGCCTTCGAGCACGTGCTGGAAGGTGGCGATCTTGAATCCCATCTCGTCGGCGACGCGAATCAGCATCAGGATCTCGTCGGCGCGGTAGGCGTGGGCGTGCACGAGCCGCTTGCCTTCGAGGATCTCGACGAGCGACTCGAGCTGGAGATCGCGGCGCGGGGCGAGGATCGGCGCGGCATTCGCGGCATTGCTGTCCGTGGCCTTGCGGCGGCGCTCGTAGTCCTGCCAGTCGCGCTGATAGGCCTTGGCGCGCGTGAATGCGTCGCGGATGACGTACTCGACCCCGGCGCGCGTGATCGGATATCGGCGCGGCGGCTGCTGCTGACCGCCGCCGCCGAAGCGCATGTCCTTCGGGTTTTCACCCAGCGCAAACTTGATCCCCGGCATGGCGCCCTCGAAGACCATCTCGCTCGGCGCGAACCTTTCCCCACCGCAGCTTGATGACCGTGTTCTTGCCGCCGATCGGGTTGGCGCTTCCGTGCAGGACGTTGGCGACGGTGAGCCCGCCGGCCAGGTCGCGGAACACGTTGATATCGGTTGGATCGAGCACGTCCTCGATCCCGGTCATCGAGCTGACCGTCGTCCCGCCCTCGTTGATCGAATCGGCGGCGATGTGCGAATGGGCATCGATGATGCCCGGCGTGACGAATCGCCCGGTCGCGTCAACCGTCTCCGCGCCGGCAGGAATCGTCGTGCCCGCGCCGCCGACCGCGGCGATCTTGCCGTCGCGGAGGACGACGACGCCGTTTGGAATCGTCCCCTTCGTGACGGTCAGGACCGTGCCGCCGCGGATGGCCACCACCCGAGCGGCCGGCGCCTGTGCCGCAGTCGCAGCCACGAACAGGGCCACAGAGGCGCAGAGACACAGAGTCTTCGTTTCAATCGTGTTGGGCACTTGTGATGCCTGTCGGGCGTTCGGGCGTTTCGAATTCAGGTTTTTGATCGTCATTGCCAGACCTCTAACCAAAAGATCTCTGTGCCTCTGTGTCTCTGTGGCGTCACTGACTGGTGCCGGAACTGGCCCAGATGTACTTATTGAACCAGTCGAGGTTCTGCTGCATCGCGGCGCGATTGGCTTTTGGTTTATTGAGCGGATGGCCGAAGCCCTTGAAGAGCACGAGTTGGGTCGGCACCTTCTGATCGCGCAAGCCCTGGTACAGCTCGAAGGCATTCGGCGGCGGCACCCGCTGATCCTGATCGCCGTGCTGGATCAACGTCGGCGCCTTGGCGTTCTTGATGTAGGTCATCGGCGACGTGTCGGCGTAGATCTTCGGATCGTCCCACGGTGTCGCCTTCAGGTACTGGCGCGTGAACGGATGGATGTCGGTGTTCACGTAGTAGGTCATCCAGTTCGAGATTCCGGCGCCGACCGACACCGCCTTGAAACGATCGGCGTGCTTGGTCGTCAGGAACGCCGAGATATAGCCGCCCTGGCTCCAGCCCATCGCGCCGACGCGATCCCGATCGACGAGGCCGGCGGCGACCAGCGAATCGATCCCCGACAAGACGTCCCACGCATCGCCGATGCCGAGGTTGCGGACGTTGAGCGATCGGAACGCCTCGCCGTAGCCGGCGCTGCCGCGGTAATTGGGCTCGAGCACGAGCGCGCCTTTAGCCAGCCACAGATCGATCGGGTAGTAGCCGACGTAGTTCGAGTACGGCACCGGTCGTGAAACGCCGGTCGGGCCGCCGTGAATGGCGACGAGGAGCGGATAACGCCGCCCGCTCTGGAAATCGACGGGCTTGTGGAGCACGCCTTCGATCTCGGCGCCGTCCTGGCTCTTCCACTTGACGACTTCACGCGTGTGCTTCGGCCACGCCGCGATCTGCTCGGCGGTCTTGCTGATCGCCGTCGCCTTCAACATTGCAGGGCCTGCCTTCGGCCCGGCCTGGCTCTCGATTGAACCGAGATACACGTCCGGAAACGATGCTGGGCCGGAGCCGATGAAGGCCACGGCGCGGCCGTCGGGCGTCAGCGAGAATCCATTGCCGATCCACGACTCGGCCACGGCATGCCGCGTGATCTGTTTCGTCGCGGGGTCGAGCTGAAACAGGTAGGCCCAGGTTCGCTGCGACGCGCTGAAGAAGATGCCGTTGGCCGTCCACGCGGATCAGACCCGGATCTTCGTCGAAGCGATCGCTCAACGCCTCGACGCTGCCGCCGTTGACCGGCGTCACCGCGATGACCGAGTTCTGATAGTAGAAAAATGGCTTCGCCATCGACGAGACGAAAGCGATGCGAGTGCCGTCGGGCGACCACCGTGGGTTCGAGTCGGGCCCCGCTTGAGCGACGAGGGTGCGCCGCGTGCTGCTGGCGACATCGACGATCGAAATGTCGGCGCTGTCGCCATCTGCCGGGTCGCTCGAGACGCGGTGGTCGAACACGATGGATCGGCTGTCGGGCGACCACTCGAAGCTACCGACCACGAACGCGCCCGACGTGAGCGGCTTGGACGAAATCGAGCCGCCGGCCGCGGTCGGCAGCGTCAGCAGATGGAGGTGGGCCATCCGCCGATCCTCGTCTTCGATGCGGAGGTCGCCGAACGTCTTCTCGCGCTCCTTGACGCTCTCGGCCACGGCGTCGGTCATGGTGTAGACGATGCGCGATCCGTCAGGAGCCCAGGCAAAGCTGTTGACGCCCTCGTCACCGCTCGTCAGCCGCTCGGCTTCGCCGCCGCCGACGTTCAAGCGGTAGAGCTGGCGCCGGCCGTTGCGATCCGAAACGAAAGCGAGCCAGCGGCCGTCGGGCGACCACGCCGGCTGCAGACTCGACTTCGGCGCGTTTGTCAGCTGCCGGGTCTCGGTCGTCGTCCCGAGCCAGATTTCGGTTTCGAACTCGTTGTCGTCCCAGTTGGTTTCGCGGACGGTGTAGGCCACCGAGCGGCCGTCGGGCGAGACGGCCGGGTTGCCGACGCGTTTGAGGTTGAGGAGGTCGTCAATGCCGGGTCCGGCGTTCTGAGCCGACGCCGGCGGATACTGTCGAGCTGGCCAGTAGTAGCAATACGACCAACAGTCGAGCTGGAGAGGTGGTGCGAAACGGCCAGAGCCGTCGAATGCGCGTGCCATTCATGGACGTGGAAGCTAACACGGTTCCAAAGGCTCCGGATCGGGCCGGGATCCCTGTCACCAGATACAGCGTCCAATCGCAGTAGTTGACAGCCTTGCCTCTGGAACGCTACAAACTGAGCGCCTAGGCAAGGCGGGACCGATGTCCCGAGCCGTTTTCTCGACACTTTTTCAAGGAGCTCCCGAAATGCGCAAGATGTTTGCTCTCCTGGCCGGCGCGGCGTTCGTCGTGTCGCTGGCCGCCCCGCTCGGCGCCCAGACGACGTTGAAGGGCGAAGTGGTTGACGTGGCCTGCGCGACCAAGAAGGCGCCGGGCGGCAAGGGTGCCGACCACGCGTCATGCGCGATGGCCTGCGCGAAGAAAGGCCTGGCGGCGGGCATCATGACGGCGGATGGCATCTACACCATCACCGGCGACTATGCTGCCAACAACAACGCGAAGCTTCTCGACTTCGTCGCGAAGAACGTCGAAGTGATGGGCACCGTGAGCGAGAAGGACGGCCAGAAGATGATTGCCGTCACCTCGATCAAGGCAGCGCCGGCCAAGTAGATCGCGAGATCTGGTGATCTGGCGATCTGGTGATCTGGTGATCTGATGACGCGGCGAACAAAGCCCCACGTCAACAGGTCGCGAGGTCACTAGATCAACAGATCACCAGATCATCAGATCACCAGATTCTGAAAGCCCCAGGTTGTCCTGGGGCTTTTTGCTGTACATCGGTGTCTAACCCTGTAACGCACTGACGATCGGCCGATCGCGACGCAACCGAGGTTCCGGGTTCCGATGTTCCGAAGTTCCGAGGTGCTCGTCAGCGACTTTCGAACCCGCGGAACTCCGGAACCACGGAACGTCGGAACTTCCAACGGAGGTCTCCATGCCCCGCGATCTGTTCGGCGATGTCAGCGATCCGCGCGTCCGTGTCGGCAGCCGCAAGTGGTACACCGTGCCGCTGTCGCTCTTCGTTCACACCCTCGTTCTCCTGCTCGTCGTCGTTATTCCCGCTCATCGCGACCGGCGCACTGCCGGATCCGCGCACGCATTCCAGATCGTCGTTCCGCTCGTCGACCGGTGATCCCGCCGCCGCCGCCGGCGCCGCGCGTGCCGCCAGACGGATGCGACGCCGCGCGAGCCGAGACGTCGCCGCCAGTCGAAACGCCGTCGTCGATCGACGCCGGAAGCCGACATCGAGGCGGGTTTCGAGAATCGCGTTGATCGAGTGCGGCCGCGTGTTCCGGGCAGCAATGTCATCGATGGATCGACCAGACGCGATCGCTCCGCCACCGCCACCGCCGCCGGTCGAAACCGCCAGGAGCCCGTGAGGATCGGCGGCAACATCCGCGCGCCGGAACGCATCGGCTACGTCGCGCCCGACTACCCGCCAATCGCGCAGACGGCGCGGATCCAGGGCATCGTGATCATCGAAGCGACGATCGGCGTTGATGGCCAAGTGATGAATGCGCGACTCCTGCGATCGGTGCCGCTGCTCGACGAGGCGGCGCTCGCGGCGGTGCGGCAGTGGACCTACACGCCGACGACGCTCAACGGCATGCCGGTGCCAGTCATCATGACGGTCACCGTGAACTTTCAGCTCCAGAGGTGAGGTTGCCATGCGATTGCAGAGCGATCTCAACGTCACGCCGATGATCGACGTGCTGCTCGTGCTGCTGGTGATCTTCATGGCGGCGCTGCCGCTGTCGCAGCGCGGCCTGGACGTCACGCTGCCGCCGAGTGCAGCAGCCGGAAACGACCGCAGCCGCCAGATCGATAGGCAGATCGTGATCGAGTACACCGCCGACCGCGCGCTGTCGATCAACAAACAGCCGGTGGCTATCGATGCGCTGGAGGGACGCCTTCGCGAGATCTACGAATCGCGCCGTGACAAGACGCTCTTCGTCATGGGCGCAGGGACGCTTCGTTATGGCGAGATCGTCACGGTGATCGACGCCGCGCGCGGCGCAGGAGTAGGAAGCGTCGGCGTGATTACCGAACGCATGCGGGGGAAATGATACGAAATCAGTCAGTTTCCAGTTACCAGTTGCCAGTTCAAGGGCGCCTCGGTGTCAGCGGAACTGAGGGCTGCTTTGAACTGGAAACTGGAAACTGGTAACTGACGCGCGAATTTACTTCGCCGCCACCGCCACCGGTTCCTCCCAGGGCAGCCCGGTGCGGCCGAAGTGGCCGTAGTTGGTGGTCTGGCGGTAGATCGGACGCAGCAGATTGAGCGTCTCGATGATCGCGCGCGGGCGGAAGTCGAACGTGTCCATCACGTACTTCGCTGCGGCCGTTTCGTCGCCGGTGCCGAAGGTGTCCACCTTGACCGACACGGGCTTCGCCATGCCGATCGCGTAACCGACCTGAATCTCCGCCTTCTTCGCGAGACCGGCGCCGATCACCTGGCGCGCGACGTAGCGGCAGAAGTACGCCGAGCTGCGATCGACCTTCGAGGGGTCCTTGCCGCTGAACGCGCCGCCGCCGTGACGGCCCCAGCCGCCGTAGCTGTCGACGATGATCTTGCGCCCGGTGACGCCGGCGTCGGCCGACGGACCGCCGTGCGTGAAGCTGCCGGTCGGGTTGACGAAGAGCTGCACGTCCTTCCGCCACCACTGTCCGAGCACGCGCGGCCCAAGATCCTCGCGAACGTATTCGGTGATCCGCTTCTGATCGGCGGCCGGCGTGTGCTGCGTGGAGACGACGACGCAGGTGACCTGCGTGGGAATGTTGCCGTCGTAAGCGACGGAGACCTGTGACTTGCTGTCGGGGCGGAGGAAATCGACGCGGTTGGCCTTGCGATCCAGTGCGAGGCCGTGGGTGAGCTTGTGTGCCAGCACGATGGGGAGCGGCATGAGCTCGTCGGACTCGTCGCTGGCGTAGCCGAACATGATGCCCTGGTCGCCGGCACCCTGATCGCCGCTCTGGCTCGTCGTCGCGGTCACGCCCTGGCTGATCTCGTTCGACTGCTTGGTGATGAGAGACAGGATCTTGAGCGTCGTGTCGCAGAACGGCTCGCTCGTATCGGTGTAGCCGATCTCCTTGACCGCCTGGCGGACGACCTTCTCGTAGTCGAACGTGGCGTTGGTCGTGATCTCACCGGCGAGAACGACGTGGTCGCTCTTGACCAGTGTTTCGCACGCCACGCGGCTCTGCGGATCCTGCTCGAGGCAGGCGTCGAGAATGGAGTCGGAAATGTAATCGCACACCTTGTCGGGGTGGCCCTCGGAAACCGACTCGGACGAGAAGATGAACTGCGACATGGAGCTCCTCAAATGGTGCCTAATCGTGCCTGGAGTGCCGGGGTGCCCCGAGTGCTGGTGCCGGGTTCGTCGTGCCCCCGCGCCAGTGCTCTGCACCGTCGACTGTGAAACGTCCCAAAAAACAAAAAGCCCGCACATTTTGTCGCGGGCTTCGCGACTTAGATAGGTGTTCCGGCCGTCCGGATGCGAGCATCCGGTCTACCGTGCGCGGCCCATCAAGTCGTAGGAAATCGCCGCGCCAAAACGACTCAACAGTATCGCCCCCCGGCGGGGGCCAAGTCAAACCCCGCCGGCCGGATGCGCCCGGATCGGGTCTGCTGCGGTTACTTCTTGTGCGATTCGATGTAGGAGCGCGCGAACTTCTCGAGCGGTTCGCTGCGCAGCCCGATCATCTTCGCTTCTTCGAGGGCTTTCTCGACCGGCCAGCCGTCCTGCAGGACGCGCTTGACCATCCAGACCGCGCCGACCCGGCTCGCCGAGCCGCAGTGGATGAAGACCGGCTGATTGGCCTTGTTGGCGACCGCGCGCGAGAAACGCGTCCACGACCTTCGGATCCGGCGCCTGGCCGTTGAGTGGGAGGCTGATGTAGTTGAGGCCGAGCGCCTTGGCCTTTGCCGCGTTCTCTTCGAGGTTGGCGCCCTGTTCGGTCGCCAGCCGGAGGTTGATGATCGCCTTGAACCCGTCGTTCTTCAGCCCCTCGAGCGCCGCGGTGTCCGTTGCCCCGCCGCACGCCACCACCGCATCGACCTTGGTGTAGTTGACGATGCCCGGCTTCTCCATCTTCTGAGCGCCAGCGGCGACAACGGCGACGGACAGGACCAACGCTAACGCGATATAACGACGCATGGATAGCCTCCTGAAGAAGGAATCATACAGGGCAGGTAGGGCGGGTCGGGCCAGTGTAGGCGGTATGGGCAAAAGCATAAAGGGCGAGAGGGGCACGCGTTCTTACCTGCCCTACTCGCCCGAACCTGCCCTACCTGCCCGGCAGTTCCTTAGTTCTTCTTCTCCACCGTCACCGTCACCGGCTGCTGGACGCGCACGTTGACGGTGCTGCCCTGCGCCAGCACGGCGGGATTGCGGTTGCCGGCCATCGTCGCGGCGGTGCCGCCGGCTGCGCCGACCGTGCCGCCGATGACCGCGCCTTTGCCGCCGCCGAGAATCGCGCCGAGGATCGCGCCGCCAACCGCGGCGCCGCCGATCTTCGCGGCGCTTTCGTTGGCCGGTGACGACCCTTCCCGGACGATCGAGTCGGTGCGAATCGCGAGGCGCGTCCCGTCGGCGAGGACCACTGTGTGGAAGCGGATGCCGAGCTTCGCGCGCTCCTTCACCTTGCCGCCGCGCTCGACTTCCATCACCGAGCCCTGGACGACCGAGCCCGCGGGAATCGCGACGCGGTCGCCGACCCGGACGTCACGAGTCACGCGCGCTTCGACGCGATCCTCGACGCGTGCGGTTTCACTCGACACCGTCCGTTCGATCTGCAGGCCCAGCACCGAGTCTGCCGGGATCTGAACCTCAACGAGCTCCGGTTCCGCGGGTGCGGGCGGGGCCTCGGGTTCCGGCGTCACCGATGCGCGCTCGGGCTCGACCGACGGCCGCACTTCCCACGCGCCGCCGCTCGAAGAAGCTCGATGCCGGTGCAGGCGTCTCCTGACGAGCTGGCGGCTCGCGGCGCGCCGAACGGGTTT
The DNA here is from genome assembly GCA_963841895.1 of uncultured Acidobacteriota bacterium. GTDB lineage: Bacteria > Acidobacteriota > Vicinamibacteria > Vicinamibacterales > UBA2999 > JACCSI01. The sequence goes on along the minus strand of CAWJEO010000036.1, from coordinate 28,992 downwards.
CGGCCGGCGTTTCGCGCCGGGCAGGAGTCGATGCCGGACGCGTCGAAGAGGCGGCCGGACGCCGCTCGACCGCGGGCGTCGTGCGGCGCGGGGCCGGGGTCTCGACGCGTTCGACTGGCGCGACCGCCGCCGCGGTCGCCCGTGGCGTCGGTTCCGGCGCGATCACACCCTCGGACTCGGCAACCGCTTTCGACCCGGCGGCCGGAGTGGCTTCGAGCACCGCGGCAGGGACGGCGGCAGCGACCGCAACCGGATCCGATTGACGCGCGGCGAGGTAACCCCCGCCGGCAGCGGCACCCAGGCATCCCAGCGCAAGTCCCGCGAAAACCAGTTTGTTCAGTTCCATGGTCGTTCGTGGAGGCGTCACCGGTCAGGCACGTGCCGGGGACACTTCGTTCTCCGGTCTCCCCCTTCAGCAAGGCCCGTACCCGGCCGCCGAAGTGGCCTAAAGGCTTAGGAGTCTACACCTTGGGGAATCCCGCGTCACCCCCTTCGTGTCCGGTTCAGAGGAGGGGTGTCCAGGATCGCGGAAGGTGCCGGCGGCCGGCGCTCGGGCTAGACTGCGCGTCGTGAAAGCGTCCCTGATCACCGGCGCGGTGGTGCTCTTGACCGCCTTGACGTCGGTGAGGCTCCTGGCCGCGCCGAATTTTTCGACGAGCGCAATCACCGCCGATCCCGCGGCGCCCCTCGAAGGCGACGTCGTGACGTTCACCGTCGTCGTCCGCAACACCGGCGATCAGGAGTCGCCGTTCACGCAGGTGAGCGTGAGCCTGCCCGGGTCGAGCCTGTTCATCGACTACGCTGGGCTCGAGGGCGGTGAGTACGACGAAGAGACGCGCAGGGTTCGGGGCACGGTGGCGGTTGCCGCCGGCGGTGAGAATCGCTTTACGTTTCGCGTGCTGACGCTGAAAGACTCGGGCGGCAGCCTGCTCGCGCCGAGCGTGGGGCTGAGCAATCTCTATCTGAACGTGCCGGAGTCGTACATCCACAGCCAGACGCCGATCGACACGCGTCTCCGCAACGAAGGCGTGGCATTCGGCGGGCTTCGCTTCAGCCCACTGGCCATCGGCCTGCTCCTCACGATCGCGCTGTATCCGGTGCTCTGGCTCGTCTTCGGACGCCGCGCCGGCCACGGGCCGATTCTTCTGATCGTCATCGCCATCGGCTTCGGGACGATCTTCGTCGAGATGGCGCGACGCGACCGGCAGTCGCTCACGACGTGGCACGAGACGTCGTGCCTGATTCGCGACAGCTTTCTCGATCCGACGCAGAGCACATCGACCGGCACCGACGCCACCGGACGCCGCCGCACGACCACGACAACGACATATCAGACCCTGCTGATGCTCGAGTACGACGCCGACGGGAAATCCGATGATCAGCACCGGCTTCGACACCGGTTCACGGCTCGTCGATCGGCGGCCTGGGCGGCGCGCTCACGGAGTACTCGCGTTGGCCGCCGGGACAACGCGTCCCATGCTGGTTCGATCCCTGCCTACCCGGACGATGTGGTGGTCGTCCGCGGATTCGGCGGCGCGTACGCGTTTGCTGCGCTGCCGTTGCTGGTCTTCGGACTCGGCGTCTGGGGGCTCATGCCGAAACGACGCGCCAGCCGCGCGAGCCGCTGACTCGCTGGCGTCGAGTCGCCGCGATCGTCCGCGCTCACTCCGAATAGCGGAATTGCCGCGTCGGCTCGAGTTCCATGAACTCGCCGTGCTGACTCAGATCCAGGCCGACCGCTTCCTGCTCGGGCGTGACGCGAATCGGCAGAATCCAGTCGGTCAGGCGGAACAGCGCCAGCGATCCGAAGAAGCTGAAGACGCTCACGATCGCAAGCGCGAGCAGGTGAAAGAGGAACGTCCGCGTTTCGCCCGCGAACAAGCCGACGTCGCGCGCCAGCACGCCGGTGAGCAGCATGCCGACGATGCCGCCGACGCCGTGGCAGGGGAACACGTCGAGCGTGTCGTCGAGGTTCGACTTGCGTCTTCCAGTGCACGGCGAGGTTGCTGACCAGGCTCGCGACCGCGCCGATGAAGATGCTGTGCGAGATCGTCACGTAGCCGGCCGCCGGGGTGATCGCGACGAGACCGACGACCGCGCCGATGCAGGTCCCCATCGCCGAGGGGCGGCGGTTGCGCGCCACGTCGAACAGGATCCACGCCAGCATCGCCGACGCCGATGCGGTGTGCGTCGTCGCGAAGGCCATTGCCGCGGTCGCATTCGCGGCGAGCGCCGATCCGGCGTTGAAGCCGAACCAACCGAACCACAGCATGCCGGTGCCGAGCAGCACGTAAGGGATGTTGGCCGGCGCGTGAACGCCGCCGTCTTCGTGCGTCTGGCGCCGCCCGAGCACGATCGCGCCGGCGAGCGCGGCGAATCCCGCTGACATGTGGACGACCGTCCCGCCGGCGAAGTCGAGGACGCCCCACTGGCGCAGGAAGCCCTGCGGATGCCACGTCCAGTGCGCGAGCGGGCTGTAGATCACGATCGAGAAGAGCACCATGAACACGAGGTAGGCGGAGAAGCGGACGCGCTCGGCGAACGATCCGGCTGATCAGCGCCGGCGTGATCACGGCGAACTTCAACTGGAACATCGCGAAGAGCACGAACGGAATGGTTGGCGCCAGGTTCGGCTCGGTGGCGCTGCCGACGCCGCGAAACATGAAGTAGGTCCGCGGGTCGCCGATCAGTCCGTAGATGCTGTCGCCGAAGCACAGACTGAATCCGACGACGACCCACAGCAGCGAGATCACGCCCAGCGCGATGAAGCTCTGGAGCATCGTCGAGATCACGTTCTTGGTGCTGACCATGCCGGCGTAGAAGAAGGCGAGTCCCGGCGTCATCAGGAGGACCAGGCCGGTGGCGGTGAGGAGCCACGCGGTGTCGCCGACGTCGGCAGTCCCGCCGGCGACGCGTGGCGCCTGATCGGGAAAGACCAGCGCGAACAGACTGAGCACGACGAGAAGGGCGAGCGGGATCCAGCGATACGTCATGGTTGCGTTCTCTAGAAAAGAAGCGTCGACAGCGTCTGCTCGGGGATGAGCTGGGCGCCAATTATAGGGAATGCGTTTGCACTGAGCACCTTACGGCACTTTGTCACCAGCACCTTAGGCATCCGCCTCCGCTCGTCGAAGTTTGGCGAGCTACGGCGTGACCTCGCCGAAGCGGCCTTTGGCCGCGAAGGCGGGCCTTGGCACCCTGGCACCGTAGGCACTGCAAACGTGTGTCCTTGAGAGGTCTGTCTGGGGTTCGACGCTCGCCGCGCGATCGCAGAAATCGCGCGCTCTCATCGCGTGTTTCGCGACGCGGGATCTGGTACGCGCCTTGATCCGCAGCATTGACATGCGAAGAACTGTCCTCGTCACAGTGCTGTTGATTCCCTTCGCGTCGGCCGCCGTCGGCGCGCTGAACCTGATCTCGGTGAACGACGAGATCGCCCTGGGCCGCCGCGCGCAGCAGGCAGGTTCGCCAACAGGTGCCGGAGCTGCGCGATCGCACGGTGTCCGCCTACGTCGAGAATCTCGGCCGGCGGATCGCGGCGCGCGCGGATGGCCCGCGCTTTCCGTACACGTTCGACGTCGCCAACTCCCGCGAGGTCAACGCGTTTGCGCTACCGGGAGGACCGATCTGGATCAATCGCGGCACCATCGACGCCGCGCAGACCGAGGCGCAACTCGCCGGCGTGATCGCGCACGAGATCGCCCACATCGCCAATCGCCACGCCGCCGAGCAGATCACGAAGGGGACGTTTGCGAACGTCGGGCTCGGCATTCTTGGCGCGATTCTCGGTGGCGAGGGGAGAGCCTCGCAAATCGCGCAGCTCGGCGCCGGCATCGCGGCGCAGGCGACGATGATGAAGTTCAGCCGCGACGCCGAACGGGAAGCCGACACGAAGGCGCTGCAGTACATGCGGCGCGCTGGCTACGATCCGCGCGGCATGGTGGAGTTCCTCCGAATTCTTCGCACGCAGCACGGTCGCGATGGCGGCTCCGCCGCGACGTTCTTCTCATCGCATCCCGCGCCCGCGGACCGCATCAATCGGCTGCAGCAGCAGGCGAACCGCCTGGCCGGCGGCCGCCGCACCTCGACGAGCTTTCAGCAGGTGCAGGCGAGGCTGGATCGACTTGGCAGGTAGGGCAGGTAGGGCAGGTAGGGCAGGTAGGGCAGGTAAGGCGAGGCAGGTGGGTGCTGCCTGCCCAATCGCACTTGCCCCACCTGCCCTACTCGCCCCACCTGCCCTACTCGAAGAGCCTCTCCCAGTTCAGCAACACCATGAATCGACGGCGCAGATCCGCCTGCGCGACGTTGACCAGGAACCGCTGCCCATCGGGGGCGACGGCGTACTGCGCGCGGGTGCCGAGCGCCGCGAAGTAGCCGCGATGCGTGCGGGCTTCAAACAGCGGCGCCGGTTCGCCGACGGTCGGCGTGGGAGCCAGTTGAATCGGAACCGCCATGAGGCGTAGATCCGGAGCCAGGTAGAACAGCTCGCGACCATCCGCACGCCAGCGCGGCTGAAGGCCACCGCTCGGCGACACCCGGACCACCCGCCGGCGATCCGGAAAGTCCGCGACGTAAACTTCGCGCTCCAGATCCGCCTCGCCTGCGACGTAGGCGATCCATTGGCCATCGGGCGAGAACTGCCCCTGGAGCTCGTTGCGTTTGGTGGCCGCGAAGTCACGAGGCGCGGTGGTTGTCGTGACTGCTGGCACGATCACGACGTCGCGGTTCGTGGTGCCGCTGAGCCTTTGCACCAGGAAATGCTGTCCGTCTGGCGACCAGCTGGTGAGATTCCCGCCCACGCTGGGACGGAGGTCGACCGCCGCTGACCCATCGGTGTCGGTCGTCACCCACTTCTCGCCACTGCCGTAGACGATTCGCGATCCGTCGGGCGACCATAGTGGCTCTCGCGCTTCGCTGGCGAGCCGCCGCTCCTGGCCGCGCTCGTCGATCAGCCAGACGTCGCCGTCGCGAAGGCCAGAAAACCTGCTGATCAGTACTCGCCGGCCGTCTGGTGCCAGCTCCGGATTGGCTTGATCATCCGCGGCACCGATCCAGGAGAGACGACGTCCCGACCGATCGAACCAGGCCAGCCTCGCGCGTGCCGATTCCGCGAGCGGATGCACCAGCGTCGCGCCGCCAACCGAGACCCGCGCCCTGGTTGAAGGATCGGCCCGTTCGCCCATCAAGGCGAGCGGCGTCGGTTGCCCGGCGAGCGACTGACCATCAAAGGGCTGCACCATCAGAATGTTGTCGCGGACGAAGAGGAGCGCCCGATCGCCCACCGGAACCGGGTTGCTCGCGTTCTCGGCCAGCAGGCGGGGCTCGCCGCCGTCGATCGAGGCTGTCATGATCTCCGGATCGTAGGCACCCGCCCCGCGTTGACGGTGATACACGAACGTGCGGCCATCGTGCAGAAACGCCGGCCGGGTCGGCGTCGCGTCGTTCTCTACGTGAATGAGCGGCGTGCAGGGCCCTCCGGTCGGAGCGACCCGCTCCAGCGGACGGCCAATCTCGGAACCGAACACGATCGCCGTGGCGCCCCAGGCGCCGGAGGCGCGGGACATCACGACATCGCACAGCGACTGAATCGTGCCGCTGGCCAGGTCGATGGTCTTGAGCTTGCCCTCGGCAAAGAAACCGGCGCGCCGCATGTCCGGCGACCAGAACGGGCCGCGCGCGCCTTCGGTGCCCGGCAGCGGCCGCGCCGTCGCATCAGACAGCGATCGCAACAGCAGCATCGGCTCATCGCGGTCGGCTGGTCTGACGGCAAAGAGCAGCTGGCGACCGTCGGGCGAGACCGTCACGCTGCTCTGAGGCTCCCAGTCGGTCCCTGCCGGCGGTGTGATCTCGAACCGCGCTGGTTCACTCGCGGTGGCTGCGGGGCGCCAGACAATCGCAACCACCGCGGCAACCAGAGTCGCAGCGGCAATCGCCCATGGCAGCGCTCGACGAAGGGGTGATAGTGAGGGTGCAGCGGCGCTGGCCGACGCCTGCGGCATCAGCGTCGAAGGGTTCTCCGCAATCCATTGCAACTGCAGTCGAACGTCGTGGGCTGACTGCACGCGGTCCTCGCGATCTTTCGCGAGACAGGTGCGCACCAGTTGATCCAGTGCTGGCGTCGCGAGCGGCTGCAGCGACGAGGCCGGCGGCGGCTGGTCGCGCAGGATCGATCCGAACAAGCTGGCTGGCGTCTTGCCTTCGAAGGCCCGTGTGCCGGTGAGCATCTCGTAGAGCACGACACCGAACGCGAAGATGTCACTGCGCGCGTCGGCTTCTTCGCCTTCGATCTGCTCGGGCGACATGTAGTGCAGGGTGCCGAGAATGGTGCCCTGCACGGTCAGCCCGCTCGCCAGCGTGGGCGAATTGGCCGCGTCGAGACCGATGTCTGACACCGCGCTTCCAACCCGCGCCAGGCCGAAGTCGAGCAGCTTGGCCGTCACCGTGCTCGACGTCGCGCCGCCGCGCATCGGGCCCTTGACCAGCATGACGTTCGCCGGCTTGAGATCGCGATGCACGATGCCGGCGCGATGGGCGCGGTCGAGTGCCGCGGCGATCTGACCGGCGATCGGCAGCGCTTCGGCGGGGGTGAGCGATCCGCGGGCGATGCGCGCCGCCAGCGTCTCGCCCTCGAGATGTTCCATCACCAGGAACGAGGTCCCGGCGTCCTCGCCGACGTCGTGCAGGGTGCAGATGTGCGGGTGGTTGAAGGCGGCGATCGCCTTGGCCTCGCGCTCGAAGCGTTCGCGGAACGGCTGGTCCGCCGCCGCGCGGTGCGTCAGGACCTTGATGGCGACGGTCCGATCGAGCCGGGTGTCGCGCGCGCGATACACCTCGCCCATGCCGCCGGCGCCGAGCTTGCCCAGCAGCTCGTAGGGGCCAAGGCGCTTACCGATCACGAGCGAAACTCTGGTTTGGCGTCGGCGGCGACGGGACCGGGGCCTTGGGGAAGGAGCATGGACGGGGAATTATGGCAGGTCGGGCAGGTGGGGCCGCACTCGCCCTACCCGCCCCACTTGCCTAAAAGGTCGCTGTCGGATTCACCGGCGATCCCGACCCGCCAGGCGCGGGCAGCGCGGCGACGGTCAGCATGAAGGCCCATCGCTTGAGGCGAGCCGCCACCTGGGCGACGTCTTCGAGATCCGCGACATCGATCATCGGCAATCCCAGCGAGTTGATCGCCAGCATGTGAATCGGCCGCGGGAAGCCTTCGATGTTCGACGGCTGCACGTCCTGCACCGAGTCGCTGCTGATGAGGGCGACGTCGCGTTGCTTGAACCACGGCATCACCGAGACGTGAAAGCCCGCAGATTCACGCGCCGACGGCCACGGTCCGAGCGCCGCCCGGCGTGCAAACCGTCCGGTGCGGAGAAACAGTGCGTCGCCGCTGCCGATGCGGATGCCGGCAAACTTCTCCCACGCTTCGAGATCGGCAATCGTCACCGGCGTGCCAGGCTCGAGCCACTTCACGCCCTTCATCAGCGGCAGATCGATCAGGATGCCGCGCGTGAGCAGGCCGTTCTTGAAGCCGAGGATGCTGTTCTTCATGCAGCCCGGGCCCTCGCCGAAGCCGTCGCGGGTCGGCGTGGCCTTGTGGTAGGTCTCGATGTCCCAGCCGTTGTAGGTCTTGCCCTCGAAGATGTAGTGGCACAGCGAATCCATGTGCGTGGTCGTCGTCGCGTGATACGTCGACGAGATGACGTCCATCGCGGCTCCCGCGCGCATCTTGCCGTCGGGGCCCATCATGAATTCCTGCTTGAACGGCGTCGGGTTGTCGGCCAGCACCTCTTTGTCGAGCGTGTGCGCGAGCGAGATCGAGATCCCCTCCTTGACGAGCGCGGCAGCAGCGCGCCGGACCGCCGGCGTGATCAGGTTGAAGGTGCCGATCTCGTCGTCTCTGCCCCAACGGCCCCAGTTGGAAATGTCTTTCATCATCTGGACGACCTCCGCGCGCGTCGGATTGCGCGGGGTCGGCGTGGCGGGTGCCTGCCCGGAGGCGCCGTGACCAGTGGCGACGACAGTCGTGGCCACGGCGATCAGTGTGAGTGCGAGGCGATGGTTGCGGTGCGGCATGGTGCCCTCAGGGGCAGCATCTTACACGCCATATAATTCAACCGCCTTTGTTCCACGCTTCTGGGATCGCGCGGCATTGGCGCAAGGAACGTGACCGCCTTCTGGACCTCCGTACTCGTTGACGGCACGGTGCTGTCCATTGCGGTCAGCATCGTCATCCTCGGATCCCTGGCGTACAACCCGCGCCTCTGGATCGGCGATGCGCCGGAGCCGGTGCGGAGGCTGGCGCCGCCGCTGAGCGCCGCCGAGCGGCGCGACCGCTGGGTGGTGGCTGGCCTCTTTCTGCTGACGGTCGTCGCTGTGACCACCTGGTCCGCGATCAGATTGATTGCGCGCGAGGGCGCGCCTTCCTTCGGGGCCATCCTCGTGCACTTTCTCGGGGTCTTCTTCATCTTCAACCTGGTCGATCTGGTGGTCATCGACTGGCTGGTCCTGCTGGTGATGCGGCCGCGGTTCCTCTCTCGTCTGTCGGTACCGGGTCTGTCGTTACGAAGAGACCGTCGGCGGCTACGGCTATCACTTCATGGCGTTCCTCAAAGGGCTCGGGTTCATCGCGGTGTTGGCGCTCATCGCCGCGTCCGCGACGTATGCGCTGATGTGAGCGGCCCCGAGTCCGCGCGACGGCTCTGTCCTTCCGAGCCTCGTTCAGACAGGGAGGCCCAGCTCCCTGGCCGCTTGTAACTGAGCGCTGTCGACCGTGATGAAACGTGTGATGGGTTGATCCGCATGGAACCAGAGTGCTGTCCGGAGATGCGCGAGATCGAGCGATCGCGGAGTGGCCACGGCCGGCATCGGATTCGACTGACACAGATCCAGCGTGAGATCGCGCAACGCGAATTGCGCCATGTCCTCTTCCATGCGATCCACACTGGCTTTGAATTGATCGGGCCTCAAGGCGCCTTCCCTTGCGAGGCGAATGAGGTTGCGCTTCGTTTCCAGGACCAGTAGAACGCTGGAGAGCAGCTCGGCGTCCGTCATCTGCGCCGACAGGCGTTCCCACCCGTGCTCGGCGAGGAGGATGGACAGGTATGCCGACGTGTCGATATACAAACGACGCGATCGTGATCCGGCGGCTCCGCCGACAATCACCTTGAGCCCCGGTCTTCGAACAACACGGCGAGTGCGCGGCCTTTGGTGCCGCGCCGGATAGCGGGGGTGAGGCGGCGGCTCACCGGATCTTTGCCGCGGTGTACGAACGCGAGGCGCGCCGGGCCGAGCTGCGCGACGGGTTGGTTGTGCCGCGTCACAATCAGCGTCTCGCCCGCTTCGGCCTCGGCAATCGCGGCGGACAACCGCGCCTTAAGGTCCTGAATAGGGATCCTTTTCATGTCCCAATCGTACTTTATTCAGGTCCCTTTTACGGACCTTAATATGCCTCGTGCCGCCAAATGGACGCCAAGCCTTCGCCCGCGCGTCACGCGGTCGGAGAACCGCCGGGCCGACCACCCACCGGATCCGCTCATTCCGAACATAATGGGCAGTTATCCGCATCTCGCCGCGGGTCTGTTCTCTTCTTTGTTTTCTGGAGGGTTTCCATGAGCAGCACTGCCAGACGCATCACCCGGGCCGGCGTGATCGCGTGCGGCCTGACCCTGGCCACGTTGACGGCGCCAGTCGCGCTCGACGCGCAGAACGCGCGGTCGGCGCCGGCGCAGAAGATCGACGCCGAGTACACGGCGAAGATCAAGGAATACGTGACCGACCCGCGGATCAGCACCGAGCTGGTCGATCACCTGCCGGCGTCGGACAGCGTGCCCACTCCGCTCAAGTTCCACGGCCGCATCGTCGGGACGCCCGGCGAGCTGACGTATGCGAAAGACATCCATCGCTATCTCGAGGCGATCGACAAGGCCTCCGATCGCGCGCTGATGTGGTCGCTCGGCAAGACCGAGGAGGGCCGCGACATGGTCCTGCTCGCGATCGCCGACGAGGCGACGATCAAGCAGCTGTCGAAATACAAGGACATGCTCGCGCAGCTGACCGACCCGCGGAAGACCACCGAGGCGCAGGCGCAGCAGCTGCTGAAGACGGCGAAGCCGATCTACTACATCACGAGCGGCATGCACTCGCCCGAGAACGGCGGACCGGAGATGCTCCAGGAGCTGGCGTATCGGCTCGTCGTGCAGGAGACGCCGTTCATCCAGCAGATTCGCAACAACGTCATCACCTTCATCACGCCGGTCATCGAAGTGGACGGTCGCGAGAAGCAGGTCGACACCTATTACTACGGCAAGAAGACCGGCAAGCAGCGGCCGCCGCTGATGTATTGGGGCAAGTACGTCGCGCACGACAACAACCGCGACGGCATGGGCCAGATGCTCGCGCTCACGAAGAACGTGACCAAGGTCCAGCTCGAATGGAAGCCGACGATCATGCACGACCTGCACGAGGCGCAGACGTATCTCTATGCGTCGACCGGCACCGGTCCCTACAACGAGCAGATCGACGCCATCACCATCGACGAGTGGTGGCTGCTCGCGAAGACCGAGGTCATGGAGATGACCAAGCGCAACGTGCCCGGGCGTCTGGACCTACGGGTTCTACGATGGCTGGGTGCCGAACTACATGTTCTTCATCGCCCACTCGCACAACGCGATCGGCCGCTTCTACGAGGTCCAGAGCTACGGCCCGGATCCGTACGACGTGCGTCCCGGCGCCACGACCACCAGCCGCGAGTGGTTCCGGCCCAACCCGCCGCTGCCGGAGATCAAGTGGGGACCGCGCAACAACACCAACATCCAGCAGTCGGCGCTGCTCTTCGCGCTCAACCACGTCGCGAAGAACAAGGAGCTCTATCTCGAGAACTACTGGATCAAGAACAAGCGGGCGGTGGAGCGCGGCAAGAACGGTCCGATCTACGCGTGGGTCGTGCCGGCATCGCAGCGCGCCAAGTTCAACGCCGCCGACATGGTCAACGAGCTGAAGAAGCAGGGCGCCGAGATTCACACCGCGAACGCCGCCTTCAAGGCCGGCACCGTGCAGATCGAAGCCGGCGACTGGATCATCCGCGGCGACCAGCCGTATCGCACGCTCGTCGAGATGTACACCTCGGTCCAGAACTATTCGCCCGCCAATCCCCGTCCGTACGACGACACCGGCTGGACGATGCAGTTGATGCGGAACGTGCAGTTCAAGACGATCGGCGAGAAGGCGATTCTCGATCAGCCGATGACGCTGATGACCGCGAACGCCAAGCCGGCCGGCGGCATCGACGGAACCGGCAACACGCTGGTCATCGATCACACAACCGACAACTCGCTCGTCACGCTCCGCTTCAAGCACGCCAACATCCGTATGTCCGCGGCCGAAGAGGATTTCGAGACTGGCGGCCGCAAGTTCCGCGCCGGCGCATTCGTCATCGCCAACGCCGATCGCGCGGCGCTCGAGCCCACGCTCAAGGAGCTGAGCCTGACCGCGCTTGCGGTGGCCGCGGCGCCGACGGTGAAGACCCACGACCTCGACGTGCCGCGGATCGGCTACGTGCACGCCTGGCAGCGGACGCAGGACGAAGGCTGGGTGCGCGCCGCGTTCGATCACTTCGGCGTGCCCTACACCTACTTCTCGGACATCAAGCTGCGCGAAGGCAACCTGCGCTCGAAGTACGACGTCATCGTGTTCCCGCACGTCGGTGGCACCGCGCAGCAGCAGGTCAACGGTCTGACCGGTGCCGAGCCGGTTCCGTACAAGAAGAGCGAGCTGACGCCGAATCTCGGCGCGCAGGACTCGGCCGACGACATCCGCGGCGGCATGGGGATGGAAGGGCTGCTGGCGCTCGTGAACTTCGTGCGCGAGGGCGGCACCCTGCTCGTCGAGGGTTCGACGACGGTGATCTTCCCTGAGTACGGGATCACCGAGCGGCATCACCGTCGAGTCGCCGGCGCAGCTGTTCGCGCGCGGCTCGATCATGCGCGGCGTGTTCGCGGATCGGAAGAGCCCGATCGCGTACGGCTATGACGCGCAGGTTCCGGTCTACTTCAACCAGGATCCGGTGCTGCAGGTCGGCGGCGGCTTCGGGGGCTTCGGCGGCTTTGGCGGCGGCGCGCCGATTCCCGGCGTCGGCCAGAACACGACCCCGATGGCGACGCGCCTGCCGCTCTCGGAGTGGGACCCGGCGCCGGCGACGCAGAAGCCGGAGCGCCCGCAGGTCGACGAGATGGCGCAGTTCCGGCAGATGGCGCGGCAGTTCGGCATCGTCATCGACGAATCGACACCGCGTGTCGTGCTGCGCTTTCCGCAGAACCCAAACGACATGCTGCTGTCGGGCACGCTCGCCGGCGGTCAGGCGCTCGCCAACCGCGCGCAGGTCGTTGACGCGACGATCGGCAAAGGGCACGTCGTGATGTTTGCGATCCGTCCGTTCTGGCGGTGGCAGACGCAGGGCACGTATTTCCTGGGCTTCAACACGATCCTGAACTGGAACGATCTCGACGCCGGCAAGCCGGCCAAGACCGAGACGAATCAGCAACAGTAGGGTCCCACAGAGAAACACAAGAACGGGCCACGAAGACTCGAAGCCACGAAGAGACTGATTTGAAGTCTTCGCCAACACGATCGTGGAAACGGCGACGTTCGAGGACGGCACGCCGGTGAGCACCATCGTGCGGCATCGCACGAGTGAGAACTGAACACGACCGCACGACCGGACGAATCCGGTTGCTACAAAGTGGTCGCGCGTGACCGCACGCGGGTCACGCCGCCTCCTGCTGTCCCGAAACAGGGCAGTTGCACGCGGCGCCGTGCACCCGACTCGACCGTAGTCGTGGCACGTCCTTTGACTTGAGGTTCCTCCGTGTGGCCGTGACCTTTACTGACACACGCGACGGTGATCCGTCGGAGGAGGCTGCGTGCGATCGACGCTGTCGTTGGTGATTGGGGCGATGCTGTTGACGGTGGGCTGTGCGGAGACGCCGTTGTCCCCAACGGCGGTTGGCGCAGGCCCCGCAACCGGCGGATCGCCGAACCTGCGCTGGGATCTCATGGCCACCGGATGCTCTGCCGCAGCCGGCGCCGTCGCCGACGCCTGATTCAACGGCGGCGCGCGTCAGGATCGAGGCCGATGGCGCACTCGTCGCCAACTGGTCGATCGTGTCGACCGACAATCGTCCGATGACGCTTTACGCGAGGTTCCTGTCCGCGGGTCGCGACTGGGCCCTGTGCACGTGGGACACGGTCGATCAGTAAACTAACAAACCACCACGGAACACAAAGGCCACGAAGAGATCTGGAGATCTGGTGATCTCGATCTGTGATCTCGTGAGCCGTGGACCATCCGAATCTTCGTGGTCCTCGTGCCTTCGTGGCCAGCTTTGTTGTTCGCTTACCACCCGACCGCCTGTCCGTCCTTCCGGTGATCCGATCCGGCTCGATAGACGCCGTTGACGGGCAGATCCTCGCGCGCGGCGCGCGCGTCGAAGACGGGCTCCGGCAGGCGTGGATCGCGCGTGAAGAGAATCCCCTGATAGCCGCCGACCGCGCCGCCGCTGACGCCGCGGACGTCGTGGCCCTTGCTCTTGAGCGCCGCGCCGACCAGGTTGAAGAGCGCGGTCTCGAGCGAGAGCGTGTTCGCGTTCTGGTTGTGGGTGAACCGCGCCGCGTCGGTCGTCATCTGCACGTTCATGCCGTGGTCGATGAGATTCACCATGTGCTGCGCGTGCGTTTCGGGCTGGACGCTGCCGCCCATGTTGCCGAACGTCATCAGCGGCTGTCCGTCCTTCATCACGAAGCCGGCAATGATCGTGTGAAACGGCCGCTTGCGCGGCGCCACGAGGTTCGGGCTCTTCGGGTCGAGCGAGAACGCCGAGCCGCGGTTGTGGAGCACGAAGCCGTAGGGCGGCACGGTGGCGCGGCTGCCGTAGACGCTGAAGACGCTGTGCACGAGCGACACCATGTTGCCCCAGCGATCCGCGGTCGTCAGGTAGATCGTCCCGCCCTCGGTGCCACCGGCGACGCCGGGCTTGCCCGCGACGTTCGGATCGATCCGCCCGCACAATGTCTCTGCATGCGCCTTTGAAATCAGCTGCGACACCGGCACCTTCGCAAACTTTGGATCGGCGTTCTTCGACAGCAGCTCGCTGTAGGCGAGCTTCTTGGCTTCGACCAGCAGGTGCCACGTCATCGGATCCGACGGCCCCAGCTTCGTGAGCGAGTGTCCGAGCTTCGGCACGCACACTTCGAGGATGTTCAACATCGTCAGCGCCGCAAATCCCTGGCCGGGCGGCGGCAGCTGGAAGACGTCGTAGCCGTGGTAGTTGGTCGAAATCGGATCGACCCACTCGGCCTGGAACTCCGCGAGATCGGCCATGCTCATGACCCCGCCGTTGGCTTTGACCTTGGCCACGATCGCGCTGGCGATCTCGCCTTTGTAGAACGCGTCCTTGCCCTGTGACTGAATGAGCCGGAGCGCCTTCGCGAGCCCTGGGTTGCTGATGATGCTGTACAGCGGTGGCGCCTGTTCGCCGGCAAGGAACGTCTGTCGCGAGTCGGGATCGCCCATCAGACCCTTGGTGGCGCCGCGCAAGTCGGCGTGCCGGCGCTCGGCCAGGCCCCAGCCTTCTTCGGCAATCCGTGCCGCGCGCTCGAACGTTTCCTTGAACGTCATCGAGCCGAAGCGCGTGAGCAGCGCGTCGTAGCCGGCGATGGCGCCAGGCACGGTCGCCGCATTGACGCCGTTGTTGGGAACCCGTGTCAGCTTCAGTCGTTCGGTGAAGAATGCCGGCGTCCACTCGGTGGGTGCCCACCCTGCGGCGTTCAGCGCGTAGAGCTTCTTGTCCTTTGCCGACCAGACGATGGCGAAGAGATCGCCGCCGATGCCGGTGTCGTTCTGCGAGGTGACGTCGAGCACGGCCGCCGGTCGCAACCGCAGCATCGATGGCGTTGCCGCCCTGCCGCAGGATCTCGAGGCCGGCTTCGGCCGCCAGCGGATCGCTCGTCGCCACGATGCCATGGCGGGCGAGCACTTCGGATCGGCCCTGACCGAGCCAGCCCTGCGCGCGCGAGCCCGGCACCGCCTGGATGCCGGCGGCCGGCTGCGGCTTATCGGCGGTGGGCTGCCCGAACGGATTCGGCGACTGCGCGCTGCCGGCGATCGCCGAGAGCACAACGGCCAACCCGATCGCGCCGCGTCCAACGCGCTGCTGGCCCGGAACCCGATGCCGCCGTGTGATCCGTGTCCGCCAGTTCGCCATGCGTCACCTCTCCAATCGTCGCCATATCCTTGCGCGACTCTCGTGACAGGGCCAGTAAAAAGAGACCGCGAGTTCAGAAGCACCAGATCTCAGATCAGCGCTTCCGTCCGATCGCCAGGAGGTGCGCGCTGATGCCGACGACGGAGGGTTCTGCCTCCAGCGCGCGGCTGATGTTGAGCATGTCCTGCCGCAACGCGTCATCCGCCCAGCGCTCGTCGAAGTCCGGCAGGATCCAGGCCGGCCCCTCTACGCCGAGGATGACGACATCGTGAAACCCCGCCGTCTCGAGCTCGACGCGGAGATCGTCGGGGCGATGGAAATACGCGGTCGTGAAGTAATGGATGTTGCCGGTGTCGTTGCGGTGCTGCCCATCGGCGAGATCGCGGTTGCGAATCGCGACAAACTGCGGATCCAGCACGCGTCGCGAGAGGCCATCCATGGCCGACGCATAGCGCGAGATGGCGGCGACAGCGACGACCGCCTCCCTTGACCGCCACGCGGAACGCTTCGCCGAGCGCCGCGAGGCGATCGGCCTGCTCCGTCAGATGGTAGAGCGGTCCCATGACGAGAACCGCGTCGGCGGAATCGGCATCCTGCGGCAGATGCCGGGCGTCGGCCACGGCGAGCGACGCCAGCGGTGTGGTCGATCGCGCGCTGCGCGCCCGCGCCTCGTCGACAAGCCGCGCCGCCGCGTCGACGAGGTGCACCTGGTAGCCGCGTTCGGCGAGCCAGAGCGAGTAGGCGCCGGCGGCGCCGCCGACATCGACGATGCGGGCTGGTGCGGGAGGTAGTACGCGCGCGAAGATGTCCTTGGTGCGCTCGAACTCCAGCCGGAACGGACCGAGATCGAGCCGCGATTCCTCCGGATAGGCGGCATAGAACGCTTGAACTTCGGGTGGCGGGGTGCGGCTGCGATCCACGACTGCTCAGTGCCGCTTGTAGGGCGCGAGGATGCCCAGCCGCGCCGGACCGGACGCCGACTCTTCGCCGTAGTCGTCCACGATCCGTCGGTAGATGGTGAGCGCCGCTTCGCGCCGTCCGGCGATGTCGTGCGTCCACGCGAGCGTGAGCAGGGCGTTGGCGCGCAGCCAGTCGGGTAGTCGCTGAGAAGTGGCGGTAATCGGCTCGAGCGCCTTTGCGGCCGCGCCGAACTGTCCGCGCGCGAAGTCGAGATACGCCAGCCGATAGCGAACCTGCCAGTCGCCCGGATGCTGCGCGTCCACGCGCGCGTAGGCGGCGCGCGCCTCGTCCCACTGGTCTTCGACCACCAGGCGATTCGCGGGCAGCAGCGACGTGTAGATGGCCGCGTCGGCCGACTCTGCTCGCCACTTCGTGATCTGTGCGCGCGTCTCGCGCGCCGGGTCGCGGAATTTCGTCCACCGCCGGTCGGCCAGAACGCGGGCGGCATCGTCTCCCGCCGCGGGATCGTTCAGCAGCATGCGGTAGCCGGCGCGCTCGATCAGAAACGTCGGCAGGATCCACTCAGGTTTCTGCGGCTGCTGGTCGATCACCGGCGTGAGGAGCGCGACCGCCTCTTCGACGCGCCACTGCACGCGGCGAAGCTGCGCCAGGCCAAGCGTCCCGCGCTGCCGATCGGATTGATCCTGCAGCGACGAAGAAGAGGCTGCCGCAAGAATGGCGCGATACTGCTGTTCGGCGCGACCGTAGGCCTCGATCGTCGGATGCGAGTAGAGCTGCGCCACGCTCAGGCGGATGAGCGCATTGCCGGGGAACCGCTCGACCAGCTGCTCGCCGATCGCGATGCCATCGGTCAGCGCGGCCTTCGAGCGAACCGTAGATCGTCCCGAGCACGGCTTCGGCCAGCGGTTTGAACAGGTTTCCGGTCTTCGCTGCCCGCTCGATCTGCCGCAGCCCCGTCGCGCGATCGCCGCCGGGAAGAAACAACAGAACGCGCAGGAACCTCACGAAGGTCGGTGCGATGCCGACGTAGTAGTTGTAGAGCCCGATCGTGAAGTAGGCGTCGCCGTGCTCGGGATGCGACTTCAGATAGCGCTCGGCGTAGCTTTTCGATCGTGCCGCGTCCCGTGCCGCCCCGATCAGGCTTCGATCCGAGCTGGCGCGGAACGTCCCGCGCAGCATGTGCGCCTGCGCGAGATAGAAGAGCGCCTCGGAGTCGTTCTGGCTCTGCGAGAAGCGCGCCGTCGCCGCGGTGATGAACGCATCGGCGTCGCGTTCGAACCCGTCTTCGAGCGAGGCATCCACCTGGACGCGCGCCAGCTGAGCGAAGAGCTGACCAAACCACGCGGCCAGTGACTGGGGATCCCGGTTGCGTGCGGAGGTGAAGGCGCCGAACGCCGCGTCCGAATCGCCGCCGTACAGCTGCTCGATACCCGCCGCCGACCTGATCGTTCACCAACGATTGGCCAGACGCTGACGGCGGATGAACCAGTCCGAGGGCGATCGCAACGACGACAAGCCAGGGCATCTGGACGTCCTGTGGGGAGATCTCCAGTTTACAGGCTCGTGGCACTTGGGCTAGCCGCGGAGCCGACGCTTCAGTCGAGCTGACAGCTCAGCCGCCGGCAACTGTCGCCGCACCGCCGCGCGCGGCGACACCGCGGCACGTCGGCTCGGCCGTCGTCCGACGGTGTCGAGGACGCGCGGGTGCATCACGAGCTGAAACGCGAGCTCGTCGCCGTACTCCTGGACGACCGCCGGCAGATCGCGATCCGGCACTTGCAGCAGATCGGCGATTGCCGCCTCGGCCTGCGCTCGCGTCAGGTTCGGGAGCAGATGGACGAGCGTCTCGAGGCCTGTTGTATCGGTAGCGACAGCCGCGCGCCGGGCGTCGCGCAGCTTGCGCGCCGGCGCGATCGTCGGGAGCGGCGCCTCGAGCAGGGCCTTCGCATCGACGATGCCTGGGCCGTACTCGCCGGTGTCCCAACCGCGCGGCGTCCGGCAGGTGTCCTGCAGCAGATCCTTGAACACGCTCGCGACCCGATCCGCGCCGAAGGCGCGCACCAGGTTGGTCCAGCCATGGAACGACACCCACAACGCCGCGACGCCCGCCGTCGTCGCGACCGCGAACGACGTGCCGTTCGCGCGAACGACCTCGAAGGTGAATCCGCCGGCGCCGTCGCGCGTGGTCTTCGCGCGCCAGACCGATTCGCCTGGCGCGGTGATGTCAACCGCGGGACCATGGCTCGATCCGCTCCACGGCTCGTCGCGAATGTTGCTCGCGGCGACCGCGATCACCTCGTCGAAGATCGCGGGAACGACGACGAATCCCACCTCGTTGCCGGCGGCGGCGAGGACGATGGTCCCGGCTTCGACCGCACGCTGAATCGCGCGCCGGAGCGCGAGATCGGGGAAGGGACCGCCGAGGCTCATCGAGATGACCTGCGCGCCGTGTGCGGTCGCGTGGTCGATCGCCTTGCGCAAGGAGCGCATCGAAAAGAGCACGACCGTCTCGGTCGTCCGGATTGGAATCAGCGAGGCGTGCGGCGCGGCGCCGGAGACGAACGGACCGGACCCTCCGCCGGCGGCGCCGACGCCGCTGAGGATCACGCTTCCGGTACCGGTGCCGTGGCTCGGGTTGTCGAGAAAGCCGTCGTTCAGATCATCGGTCGCGTCGGGGTCGTCGTCGTCGAAGTCGAAGCCGGCGTTGACGAGCAGTCGGGATGGATCGGCGAGCTCGGGGTGCAGCGTGTAGCCGGTGTCGGGATGTCCCACGACGACGCCGGCGCCCGGCAGCCGGCTCCCGAAGAGCGGCCAGGCGGCAAGCACGTTGGCCTTGCGCAGACTCCAATCGAACTCGGTGTTGGTCGCGGGATCGTCGGTCGAGCTGCTGGCCGACGCTTTTCGCACCGTGGGCTCGACGTTCTCGGGCACGAGGTAGCGGAAGAGCGGCTGGGCGTGGACGACCTCGGGTTGGTCGCGGAGGGCGTACGTGAGATCCCAGGCTCGACCGGCGCTCACGCGCCGGCTCGGGGGGACGAACTCGACCTCGGTGCCGGCGTCAACGACCGGCTCGACACGCCAACCCGTCAGCTTCACCTTGCGGGCGAGCTGGCGCGCGAGCGCCAGCGCATCGCGCCCGGGCGGCGGCTGGATCACAACCGAGAGCGCCTCGAGGACGGGTTGGCGATCGCCGCCTGGCATCGGCCGGCGTCGCGCCGCGGATGTCCGGCGCCTCCGTTTGGGTTGCTTCCTGGCCACAGCATCCTCCGGTTACAGGCCTCACTCACTACGACGTTGGACGGACCCATCAGACGTGTTTTCAACAAAGGTGGTCGGCTTCGGGGGAGGGGTCAGGTCGTCGAATCGTGAATTCGGCCCAACGGACCAATTCACGATTCACGACCTGACCCCTCCCTTCCCCAGATACGCCGCTCGCGCGACGCGAGTGCGACCCGCCGTGTCACACGTGACGATGTATTCTCGAAAACCGGCGGGCTGATGTGTCGTCAAGATTTCCTGTTCTGTTGTCGCCGTCGGCGAAGGTGCGGCTGGCCGCCGCGCGATCGCGCCTTGCGGCGCTCGATCCCGGTGCCGATGCGCTGATTGTCGCCGCCTCGCGCGCGGCTGCGGATGAGCTCGCGTTCCTCGTCGCGCGCGAACGCGGTGGCCTCTTCGGCGTCCGCCGCGCCGGTTTCACCGAAACCGCGCTCGCCTTTGCGCGAACGACCCTTGCCAATGCCGGCACGAGCCCGAGCGGCGCCCTCGGCGTCGAGGCGATGACGACGCGGGTGGCGTTCGACGCGCAGCGCACCGGGGGACTCGAGGTACTTCGAGCCGGTCGCGACGATGCCGGGCTTCCCGCGCGCGGCCGCGCGCACGCTCCACGAGCTGCAGATGGCCGCGGTCTCGAGCGAGGCGCTTCGCGCGCTCGGTCCTGCCGGCGGCGATCTTGCGCGGATGCTGGACGGCGTCGAGGCCGAGGCCCTGCGCGCCGGCACCGTGACACGCGCGGCGGCCCTGACGGCGGCGACGACCGCACTGCGCGAACGTCCCGAGTCGCTGGCCGCGACGACTGTCGTGCTGCTCGACGTGGCCGCGACTTCTCCGGCGGAGGACGCGTTCCTGGCTGCGCTCGTCAGCGCCGCCGGCGACGTCTTCGCCGTCGTCCCCGCTGGCGACGAACGGACGAATCGAACGCTGACGCACATGGGCGGTGTGCCCGCCGATGAATCCGCACCGTTCGGTCGCCGGCGTCCGATCCTGCGCTGACCCGCCTGCAGCGGCATCTCTTCTCGATCGATCCGCCGCCGATCGCCGAGCCTGACGACACCGTGCGCGTGTTTTCGGCGCCGGGCGAAGGCCGCGAGGCCGTGGAGATTGCGCGGCGTGTCGTGCAGGAAGCCGCGCGGGGCGTGCGTTTCGATGAGATGGCGGTGTTGCTGCGCGCGCCGCAAACGTACTTCGGGTTGCTCGAGCACGCGTTCTCTCGCGCCGGCATCCCGGTATGGTTCGAGCGCGGCACGCGCCGGCCCGATGCCGCCGGCCGCGCCTTTCTTGCCCTGCTGGCATGCGCGGACGAAGGGCTGTCCGCCCGTCGGTTCGCGGAGTATCTCTCGCTCGGACAAGTTCCCGTCATCGACATGTCCGCCCCGGAACGATGGTCGGCGCCGACCGACGAGATCATCGAGAGCCTGATCCCGCCCGAGGATCGCGCCGAGGACGCGCCGCCGCTCGAGGAGGCGCCGGGGCCGCACGAACGCGACGGGCATCGGGTGGTCGCGGGCACGCTGCAGGCGCCATGGCGGTGGGAAGAGCTGCTCGTCGAGGCCTACGTCATTCAAGGGCTCGATCGCTGGCGCCGCCGCTTGCCTGGCTTGCGGAAGGAGTACGAAGTCCGTCTGCGCGAGATGGCGGAGGAAGATCCCGACTCGCCCCGTATTGCGGCACTGCGGAGGGACTGCGAGCAGCTGACCCACCTCGAAGAGGTCGCGCTGCCAATCGTCGAGACGCTCGACGCGTGGCGCGACACCGTGTTGTGGTCGGTGTGGCTCGAGCGGCTCAAGGCGCTGGCGCCGCGGGTGTTGCGGCAACCCGCGCGCGTGCTGCGGGTCCTCGACGAAATGGGGCCGCTCGGCAACGTCGGACCGGTGGCGCTGAAGGAAGTTCGCGACGTCCTCCTGACAAGACTTCGGACGCTCACGCACGAGCCGCCGCGCCGGCGTCAGGGCCGCGTGTTCATCGGCACCTGTCACGCGGCACGCGGGCGATCGTTCCGCATCGTCTTCGTCCCCGGCCTCGCCGAGCGCGTGTTTCCGCAGCGGCTGCGCGAGGACGCGCTGCTCCTCGACACCCGCCGCCGCGCGCTCGATGCCGACCTCGACACGCTGCAGACGCGGGCCGACGCCGAGCGGCTCCAGCTGCGGCTCGCCGTCGGTGCTGCCGCCGAGCGTGTCTACCTCTCGTATCCGCGCGTCGAGCTGCGCGAGTCGCGCGCGCGGGTGCCGTCGTTTTACGTGCTCGACGTCGAACGCGCCACGACCGGCCGGCTGCCGAACTATTCCGAGATCGCGGAGCGCGCCAACCGCGAGGGCGCGGCCTCGTTGTCGTGGCCGGCACCGCCGGCGCCGGAATCGGCGATCGACGACTTCGAACACGATCTCGCGGTCCTTCGGCCGCTGCTCCACCACCGCGATCCGGCGGCGGTCGAAGGTCGCGCCCGCTACCTGATCGATCTCAACGCGTCCCTCCGCCGCTCGGTCACCGAGCGCTGGGCCCGGTTCCAGCCGCGGTGGTCGAAGGCCGATGGCCTCGTGACGCCCACGCCCGAAGCGGCGGCGGCGCTCGCCCCGCATCGGCTGGCGGCCCGCTCCTATTCGCTCACCGCGCTTCAGCGCTACGCCTCGTGTCCGTACCAGTTCCTGCTGGCCGCGATCTACCGTCTGGCGCCGCTCGAGGAGCCGACGCCGCTGCAGCGCATGGATCCGCTCACCCGCGGGAGTCTCTTCCACGAGATCCAGGCGCAGTTCTATCGCACGCTGCTCAAGAACGATCAGCTGCCGGTGACCGAGGCGCGGCTTGCGAGCGCGCGCCAGCAGCTCGAGTGGGTGATTCAGGACGTCGCGCGCGACGCGGCCGACAAGTTCGCGCCGGCCATCGACAAAGTCTGGCGCGACGAGATCGCGTCGCTCCGCCAGGACTTGCTCCTGTGGCTCGAACACTTGCCGCGCGACGCCGACTGGGTGCCGCAGCGCTTCGAGTTCGCCTTCGGCCTGCCGCCGGACCAGGGCCGCGACCCGTCCTCCGTTTCGGATCCGGCGGTTGTCGGCGGCCGTTTCCGTCTGCGCGGCTCGATCGACCTCGTCGAACAGAATCCGCGCACCGGCGCGCTCCGCGTGACGGATCACAAGACCGGACGCAACCGGACGACGCGCGCAACGGTGGTGCACGGCGGCCGCGTGCTCCAACCGGTCCTGTACGGGCTGGCGCTCGAATCGCTGACCGGCCAGACGGTCTATGAAGGGCGGCTGTGGTACTGCACGACCGCCGGCAACTTCGACGTGCATGCGATTCCGCTGGGCGAGACCGCGCGCCGGAGCGGGATCGAAGTGCTCGAGATCATCGATCGCGCGGTGGAGCACGGCCCGCTGGCCGCCCGCCCGGCCCGCGACGCCTGCCTCTGGTGCGACTTCCGTCCGGTCTGCGGCGGAGAAGAGGAGTGGCGGACCGGACGCAAGCCGGCGACCATGCCGGACCTCGACGCGCTTCGGAGGCTGCCGTGATCGACGACCGGGCAGCAGCCGCGGTCATCGCCGACGAGCGGCATCTCATCACCGAGGCCTTGACGTCAACGCTCGTCGTCGAGGCCGCCGCCGGAACCGGCAAGACCACCGAGCTGGTGAAGCGTGTGGTCCGGCTGATCGAAACCGGTACCGCGGCGTCGATTGAAGAGATCGTCGCGGTCACGTTCAGCGAGAAGGCCGCCGGCGAGCTCAAGCTCCGGCTGCGTGAAGAGCTCGAACGTCGCCGGATTGCCGCCGTGGCAGGGACCCCGGAAGCCGCGGCACTCGAGCGCGCCGTTCAACGGTTCGAGGAAGCGCACGTCAGCACCATTCACGGCTTTTGCGCCGATCTGCTGCGCGAACGGCCGGTCGAAGCGCGCATCGATCCCTCGTTCGAGGTGTTGACCGAAGGCCAGAGCGAACGCCTGTTCGACGAGGCTTTCGCTGACTGGATTCAGGAGCGGCTCGAGGCGCCCGGCGAAGGGCTCCGCCGGGCGCTGCGCCGGGTGCCGGCGCGCACCAACTGGGACGATGACGACGCCGGTCCGATCGGGCGCGTCCGCTCGGCGGCGTACGAGCTGTTGCAATGGCGCGATCATCCGAAAGCGTGGACCCGGCCGCCGGACTTCCGTCGCGAGAGCGAGATGGAGGCGCTGCTCGACGCGCTGAAGACGTTTGCGACGATCACCGAAGACCCGATCGATCGACGCGGCGACGTGCTCTTCAGATCGACCGAGGCGTTGCGCCGCGCCCACAAGGAGATCGATCAGCTCCGCTCGCGCGGGATGCCCGACTACGACGGTTGGGAAGCGCGATTGTGCGCGCTGGCGGGTCGTTCGTTCGAGCTGCTCAAGGGCCGCAGCACGAGCGGGAAGTATTCGAAGACCGTGTCGCGCGCGACCGCCTGCGAAGCGCGCGACCTGCTCGTGGACGGCATCGTGCGGTTCCGTACCCATGCCGACGCTGACGTGGCGGCGCTGTTGCACGATGAGCTGGCGTCCTGCATCGAGCAGTTCGAGGCGCGGAAGACACGCGCCGGCGCGCTCGACTTTCTCGACCTGCTGATCCGCGCGCGCGACCTGGTCCGCGATGTGCCGGCGGTACGCCGCGAGTTTCAGGCCCGCTTCCGCTTCATTCTCGTTGACGAGTTTCAGGACACCGATCCGCTTCAGGCCGACCTGTTGTGGATGCTCGCCGCTGCCGAGCCCGAAGGCTTTTCTGGCGACCCGCAGGATTTGCCAGTTCGCCCCGGCGGGCTCTTCATCGTCGGCGACCCCAAGCAGTCGATTTACCGCTTTCGCCGCGCTGACGTCGGCGTCTACCGCCGCGTGTGCCAGCGCCTGATCGAGCGCGACGCCACCCGGGTCACGCTGCAGACGTCGTTTCGTAGCGTGCCGCACATCCAGCGCGCGGTGAACGCGGCCTTCAGCACGCACATGAAGGGCGACGCCGAGTCGTTACAGGCCGACTACGTTGCGTTGCTGCCGTATCGCGATCAACCGGCGGATCAGCCGTCGGTGGTCGCGCTGCCGGTGCCGCGTCCGTACGGCGTCTCCGACATCACGGCGACGGCGATCGGCCAGTCGTTGCCCGAATCGATCGGCGAGTTCGTGCGCTGGCTGGTGCAGTCGAGCGGCTGGCGCGTGTCCGACACGGCAGGCGAGTCGCGGCCGATCGTTCCAGGCGACGTCTGCCTGCTGTTTCGCCGCTTCGTCGATTACCAGGACGACGTCACGCGAGCCTACGTGCAGGCACTCGAATCGCGCGGGATTGCGCACCTGCTCGTCGGCGGCAAGGCATTCCACGAGCGCGAGGAAGTGGACGCGCTGCGGACCGCGCTCGTCGCCATCGAGCGGCCCGACGACGCGTTGTCGGTGTTTGCGACGCTGCGCGGCCCGTTCTTCGCCATCGGCGAAGAAGACATGCTCGCGTGGCACGCGCTCGGGCATGGCTTCCGTCCGTATGACGTGCCAGACGAGGTGCCCGAAGGGCTGGTGCCGCTCGCTGATGCGCTCCGCACGCTTGCGGATCTGCATCGCAAGCGCAACTACTGTCCGGTCGCCGAGACCATCGGCCGCCTGCTCGAGCTGACGCGTGCCCATGCCGGCTTCATCCTCTGGCGCGGCGGCGAGCAAGTGCTCGCCAACGTCCTGCAGATTCAGGAACTGGCGCGGCAGTACCGAGGCGGAAGGCGGCTTGTCGTTCCGCGGCTTTGTGGACGACCTGCGCACCGCCGCCGCGCGATCGCAGACACCGGAAGCGCCGATCCTCGAAGAAGGCACGGAGGGCGTCCGCATCATGACCGTGCACAAGGCCAAGGGACTCGAGTTCCCGGTCGTGATCCTCGCCGATATCGGCTGCAAGCTGAATCGCGCCTACGCGCAACGGCATCTCGACGCCGAATCCGGGCTTGCCGCGGTCAGCCTGGCCGGTTGGACGCCGCTCGATCTGTCCGAGCACAACGATCTCGAGACGTCACGCGATCGCGCTGAGGCCGTGCGACTCGCCTACGTGGCAGCGACCCGGGCAAGAGATCTGCTGGTCGTCCCCGCGGTTGGCGACGCCCCGTTCGAGAAAGGCTGGGTCAGCCCGCTGTCGGCCGCCATCTATCCGCGCGAGATCGGCGCCGCCCCGGTGGTGACGCCGGGCGTTCCCGAGTTCAACGGCCGCGACACCGTGCTCGAGCGGCCACGCGACGAGGGCCCGTCGATGACGACGGTCCGCCCCGGCGCATACAACTTTCACGATCCCGTCACCAACCAGCCATACACCGTCGTCTGGTGGGACCCGCTGGCGCTCGATCGACGCGGTGACGAGCGCCGCGGCCTCCGCCGTGAGGATTTGATCACCAAGGACGCGCGGCAGAAAGACGTTGACGCCGACAAGCAGCGCTATCAGACGTGGCGCGCGCGTCGCAACGAGATCGTCGGTCGCGCGGCGGCGCCGTCGATGCAGGTGCTGACGGCAACGCAATGGGCGCGGGCACTGGACGCTGAATCAGTCCATCGAGGAACCGCCGCTCGCGATGGCGACCGGGCTGCCGCTCTTTGAAGCCGCCGCACCGTCGGGCGGAGTGCGTCCGGATGCGGCCGCGGTCACCATCGAGGACGCGTCGAGCTCGGCGACGCGCGTCTCGGGCCGTCGCTTCGGCGTGCTCGTGCACGCCCTGCTCGCGTCCGCCCCGCTCGATGCCTCGGCCGATCAGCTCAAGAATCTGGCGGCGCTCCACGCCCGCGTGCTCGGCGCCACTGCGCAAGAGCGCCAGACCGCCGCTGCCGTCGTGACGCGCGCGCTGATGCACCCGCTCTTGCGCGCCGCCCATGCGGCACAACAGGCGGGCCGCGCCTGCCGCCGTGAAACGCCGATTTCGATCACGCTCGACGATCAGCTGATCGACGGCCAGATCGACCTGGCGTTCGACGACGGCACGTCGTGGGTGGTCGTCGACTTCAAGACCGACGCGGAGATGGGCGACGCCCAGGACGTCTATCGCCGGCAGGTGGCGCTCTACGCCGACGCGCTGTCGCGAATCACCGGGCGGCCCGCACGGGCGACGATTCTTCGGCTGTAAACGCCGCCGCGGCGTGCTCGAGCGCCCGCTCGAACTGTTCCATCACCTCGTGGCGATGGCTGTGCGTGTGGAGCTTGAGGCACTCGGCTTCGAGCCGCACCTGGTCGCGGGAGCGCCAGGTGTGCGAGCGCCGGCGGAGATGCCAGCGGTAGACGAGGCGACAGGCGCGTTCGTACAGCGGCGCGATCGTCCAGTCGGTCGCGATCTCGATTGCCCGAACGACACGATTCACACGTGCCGTCCCGGCGCCGACCACCGGGCGCGGGCGGAAGTTCGGGTAGAAACGCTCGACGAAGCGGTTCTCGTCAATGAACCGGCGATACACCTCGCCGCCGGTGAGCGGCTGCAGATGGACGATCTGGTTCGCCGAGAACAGATCGGCCGGCCCCACCATCAACGCCCGTTCCGAGACGACGTAGTTGAGACAGAGCTGCCGCCGGCATCCGAGCAGGCGCGTCAGGAGCAGCGTGGTGAGCGTCACGCTCCAAACTCGGCGCGGCGCGGTGACAACGAAGAGGTCGAGGTCGGCTTCGGCATCCGCGTTGAGGTGCGCGAGGCTGCCGGAAAGCGCCACCATCCGCACGAACGGGATGTGCGTGACGAGCCACAGCACCCACGCGTGCGCCTCGAGCAAACGACGGCTGCGCGCTTCCCGCGAATGACGGGTGCGGAGCAAGCCAGCGTGCCCGCGTGGAAAGAAGTAGCCATTGGATTGTTCGATCGCGGATTGGAGGCGGGGACTGCGTCGATACCACTCGGCCAGCGTCGCCTCGTCCGCGACTTCGCCGATCAGGCTTTCGCGCAGCTGCTCGAGCGTCAGCGGGTAATCGAAGAGCGACGCGTAGATGACCGATTGATGGAAGGCGCGCTCCTGAGCGGGCCGCGGGCCGCC
This sequence comes from uncultured Acidobacteriota bacterium, assembly GCA_963841895.1. Classification (GTDB taxonomy): domain Bacteria; phylum Acidobacteriota; class Vicinamibacteria; order Vicinamibacterales; family UBA2999; genus JACCSI01. Next base: position 1,575 of record CAWJEO010000036.1, on the reverse strand, counting down.
GATCATCGCGGCTCTCCGGACATGACGGTCACTGGAGCAGCCGGCGTCACCGGAGTCGCCGGTGCGCCCGCCCCTGTGACCCGGATCGCCGCGCATGCCGCGAGCGCCCAGATGCACCCGGCGAAGACGACGACTTCCGTAATCAGCGTGGCGATGGCGGCGCCGCGCAAGCCGTCGCCCGGGATGAGCAGCAGATTCGCGATCACGTTGGTGGCGAGCGCGGCCGCCGTGATCCGGAGGTACATCCGCTGGCCTTCCCACGCGATGACCTGGTGGGTGAGCGCGTAGTTGACGAAGAAGAACGGCAGCGCAAGTGCGAGGATGCCGAGCGCAGGCGCCGCGATCGTGAAACGAGGACCGTACAACGCGCCGAGCAGATCAGGAGCGACGAGATAGAGCGCCGTCATCAGCACGACGCTGACCGGCAGAAGCGCGCCGACAACGGAGCGGAGTGGCGACCAGCTTCGGGCGACACAGAAGGCAGGGAACGTCACCGCCATCACCGCCGCCGGAAAGAGCCGAAGCGCTTCGACGATGCGGAAGGCGCCGTTGTACAGGCCGACGGCGTCGAGCCCGTGCCAGCGCTCGATGAAGTAGACGTCGCAGCGGAAATAGAGCGCCGACAGCAGTACGGCAGCGCCGACGGGCGCCACGTCACGGACGAACCGCGCCGAGAGCGTCGAACCGGCTGCAACCGCTGCACCTGTGCACCGCACCGCACCTTGCGCACCTGTCGCACTTGACGCATCTGTCGCCGCCGTCATCTGTCGCGCAATCACGATGCCGGCGACGAGCGCAACCGCCGGAGCCAGCGCCAGGGCGAGCGCCGCCAGGACGAGCGGCGCACCATCGGCCAGCAGCAGCGCCGCGGCGAGGCCCGCCCCGGTTCGCTGCGCGACGTTCAGGCTGGCTTCGACGGCGCTCCGTCCCAGCCCTCGAAACGCATGACCAAGCGTCTCGAGGCTGGCGTTGAGCAGCTGTGCCAGAACGATCAGCGAGAACGCCGCGACCGCGTCCGCCGGGACCAGCGCGGCACCGAGGGCGATCCCCGCCACCACAGCGACGGCGGCAAACGTCATCCGCCATCGCATCGCATCGCGCACGAGCGCGAACGGCGGCCGCTGTCCACCTGAGGAGGCGACCGCGATCTGTTTCGCGAGGTCCAGCGGCAATCCAGCGTCGCTTGCCACGCTGAGCAACCAGCCGGTGGTCATGGCGAGCGCGAAGACGCCGAACTCCGGCGCCTCGAGCGTACGCGCCCCCACAATCGTCACGACCAGCATCACCAGCTTGCTGATGCTGTCGGTGACGGCTTTGTAGAGCACGACCGCAAGCGTTGCGGGCGGGCGTCCCCTGCCGCGAGCCACCGCCCGGCTTACGTATCCCGAAAGCGTTTTCACCGTTGGTAACAAGGCGCACGAGCGCCGGACCGATCGCGTCCGGCACTCAACACGGTCGCTGAGTATGCAGCACCTTTCGTGCCGCACGAACCATCGAGAAACCGCAACGAGTCGGCGAGGCGGCGACAGCGTCCGGGCGCTCGTCGACGCCGTCCCATCCCGGCAGACGGATTGC
>CAWJEO010000035.1:0-118614 GCA_963841895.1 uncultured Acidobacteriota bacterium | reverse complement strand
CGGCAAGATGGTGTTCAAGGCCAACTGGGGCCGGTTCCACCAGAACACCGGCAACGCGTCAGCCGACGTCAACCCGCTGGCCTCCGCCACCGCCACCTTCGACTGGCTCGATCCGAACAACGACAAGCTGTTCCAGATCAACGAGCTCGGGCAGAACCGCGCGGTCTCCGGCGTCGGCGGCGTCTCGGTCCGCATCGATCCCAACCTCAAGAATCCCTACACCGACGCGGCGAGCCTCTGGTTCGAGCGCGATCTCGGCAACAACATGGGCTTCCGCGTCGGCTACACGTTCCGCACCGATGGCAACATTTCGGACGACGTCGAGCTCGCGCGGCTTTACAGCCTCTACACGCTGCCGCGGAACTTCGTCGATCCCGGTATCGACGGCATCGCCGGCAACGCCGACGACGGCCCGACGATCACGATGTTCGACATTCCGGGCCAGGCTCCGGCGAGCGTCACCGAAGAGCGGACCATCGACAGCATCATCGCCACCGACCGCTCCGTCGACCTGACGTTCACCAAGAGAATGTCGAATCGCTTCTCGCTGGTCACCAGCTACTACTTCAACTGGGATCGCGACCTCGAGTTCATCCAGAACCCGAACGACGAACGGTTCCCGGACAACACGCTGACCAACTGGAACTTCAAGATCTTCGGCACCTATCGGGCGCCGTTTGAACTCGTCGCGACCGGATCGCTGCGACACCAGTCGGGCACCGCGATCTCGCGCGACGTCGCGCTGTCGGGCCAGACCGGACAGAACATCACGTTGACCGGCACCGGCTCGTTCGAGGCGGAACGGACGGCACCTATCGGAGCGACAACGTCACCGTCCTCGACGCCAAGCTCGAGCGGCGCTTCCGCTTCGGCTCGCGGTCGATCTCAGGGTTCGTGGATCTGTTCAACATCCTCAACACGAACTCCGCGAACATCAACGGCCAGACGCACCATCGTCGGCCGGCCGACGGTCACGCTCGCCGACGGCAGCCGCGTTCAGGTGCAGGGCTTCCTGCGTCCGACCACCATCGTGCCGCCGCGGATCTTCCGCATCGGCGCGCGCCTGAACTTCTAGACACGAAGGTCACGAAGGGGTCAAACCCCCGTCAAGGGCACGAAGAAGAGACGGGCGAAGGTCACGAAGGGGTCAAAGCCCCGTCGAGGGCACGAAGACGGATTGAACGTTCGTTTCACTGCGTAGGGTTCGGGCCCAAGGCGCGGGTAACCGTCGACCGTGGCCGATTTCGGAGGCTTCAGCTATGTGCATTTGCTTTGTTGAGGCTGGCTCTGGTCGTTCTGGTCTCTTTGTCTGTCAGTGCCCCGGCGTTCGCGCAGGGCTCGTCGACCGCGTCCATTTCGGGCGTCGTCGTCGATACCGACGGCGGCGTCATCCCGGGCGCCGACGTGCTCATCAAGAACAACGCCACCGGCGAAACGTTCACGGCGGTCACGTCCGACCGGGCGTGTTCTCGGTGCCCTCGCTGATCACCGGCACCTACACGGTGTCGGTGTCGCTGCAGGGATTCAAGACGGTCGTCCTCAACAACGTCGTCGTCAACGCCGGCGTCCCGGCGAACGTCCGCGCGACGCTCGAGGTCGGCGGGGTGACGGAACAGGTGCTCGTGCAGTCGAACTCCGAGCTCGTGCAGACCGCGTCCGCGACGGTCGCGACGACGCTCGATACTCGACAGGTCGCGAGCCTGCCGCTCTCGAGCCGCAACGCCGCCGACTTCATCGTCTTCCTCCCGGGCGTCACGACCCCCGGCGGGTCGCGCGACTCGATCGTCAACGGCCTGCCGCAGAGCACGATCAACATGACGCTCGACGGCGTCAACATCCAGGACAACACGAACTAAACACACCGACGGCTTCTTCGCGATTGTCGGGCCGCGCCTCGACGCGGTCGAGGAGATCACGTTCACGACCGCAGCCTCCGGCGCCGAGAGCCGCGGCAGCGGCGCGACGCAGATTCGCTACGTCACCAAGTCGGGCACCAACCAGTTCCGCGGCAGCGTGTTCCACACCTATCGCAGCGACGAGCTCAATGCGAATACCTAGTTCAACAAGCGGGATGGGCTGCCGAAGCCGGAGCTGCTGCAGAATCAGCCGGGATTCAACCTGGGCGGCCCGATCATGCTTCCCGGCTTCAATGGGCGCAACAGGCGTTCTTCTTCGTGCAACTACGAGGAGTTGCGGTCAGCCTGGCAGCACCCGGCGGAAGCGCCAGATTTTCATCCCGCAGGCCGCAGCAGGGCATCTTCCGTTACAACACGGCGCGGGGCGTCCAGACGGTCAACCTGTTCGAGCTTGCCGCGCGCGAACGGTCAGACCGCCACGCCCGGATCCGATCATGGCGCGGCTGCTGGCCGACATCCGCGCCGCGACGCGAATCGGAAGGCAACGTGCGGGATCTCACCGATCCGCTGTTCCAGGAGTTTTCGTTCCAGGTGCCGACGGAGATCGAAGAACCGCTATCCGACGGTTCGGCTCGACTACCAGCTGAACGATCGGCATCGCCTGACCTATTCGATGAACTTCCAGTACTTCGCTGGCGGTGAGAGCATCCGGACACGACGAACAACCGCGAGGCCTACTTCCCCGGGTTCCCGGTCGTGGCCAGCCAATGGATCCACGCGTCGCGCAGGCAAGCGCCTGGCTGCGATCGATCCTGCGGCCGACGCTGGTCAACGAGCTGCGGATCGGCTACGGCGGCGCGCCGGTGATCTTCTGCGCAGGGTGAGCTCAAGCCGGACATGTGGTGCGGGCAGTCTCGCGAATCAGGGCGGCTTCCACCTCGAACATCAACAACGGGCTGCTGGGCATCACCACCGCGCAGACCGGTCTTCGAACGCAGGCGCGCCGGGACCACTCGGCGCGCGACGCGTTCCATCGATCCATCGAGAACACGCTCAACTGGCAGAAGGGCTCGCACAGCGTCAACCTTGGCGGATCGTTCACGCAGTTCGAGCTGTGGATGGAGAATCAGCAGATCGTGCCGGAGCTGCGCTTTGGTGTGGTGTCGGGCGACCCGGCGGAGGAGATGTTCACGACCGCCAACTTCCCGGGCGCCTCGACGACCAACCTCGACCGCGCGCAGGGTCTGTACGCCATCCTGACGGGCCGCGTCAGCGAAGTGCGCGACGTCGCCCGGCTGAACGAGAGCACCGGGCAGGACCGAGGCGCTGGGCAACGGCCGGCAGCGCGCCCGCCAGCGGGAAGTCGGCTTCTGGGCGCAGGATTCCTGGCGGATGGCACGAACTTCACGCGAACTCGGCCCGCTACGAACTCACGTTCCCGTTCATCGCGCTGAACAACAGCTATTCGATCGGCGACATCGAGGACGTGTTCGGGCGTTTCGGGCGTCGGCAATCTGTTCAAGCCGGGCACGATGGCCGGCCAGTTCCCCGAGTTTCGTCAACTCGGCACGGGCGAACGGCCGTATCCGATGGACTGGAACAACATCTCGCCCAGCGTCGGCTTCGCCTGGACGCCGAGCGCGAAAACCGGCTTCCTGCAGCGGCTGACCTGGCCAGATCGGCGACACCGTGGTCCGCGGTGGCTACAGCCGCTCGTACACGCGACTCGGCCTGGCCGACTTCACCGGCGAGATCGGCAACAACCCCGGCGTCGCGCTCAAGGTCTTTCGGAAGCTCCAGCTCGGGAATCTCGGGGCTCCCCGCTCCTGATGCGGGATCCGAGCCGTCTGGGCCCGGCCGCGTTCCCGGCGACGCCGCTGTTTCCGTTACCGCGACGTCGTCACCGGCGACATCACGATCTTCAGCCCGGATCTTGTAGTGCCGTATGCCGACACGTGGCAGGCCGGCGTGCAGCGGTCGTTCGGCCGCACGATGTCGATCGAAGGCCGCTACCTCGGGCGCGATCGGCCGGCAACTGGCGCACGAACAACTACAACGAGCTGAACATCATCGAGAACGGCTTCCTCGACGAGTTCAAGCTCGCGATGGCGAACCTTCAGGCCAACATCGCGGCGGCGGACGCGTGCCGGACGTTCGCCTACTTCGGTCCGGGCGGGCACCGGCACGGCGCCGCTTCCGATCTTCCTGGCCTACTTTACCGGAGTGCCGCGTGCGAATGCCGGGGACCCGGCGCTGTATACCTCGGCAAATTTCCGCAGCACCACGTTGTGACCCCGCTCGCGCGCTTCAATCCGAACCCGTATGCATCGGCCGACGCGCTAACAACGACCTGACGCTCCGTAACCGGGCGCTCACGGCCGGGCTGCCGGCGAACTTCCTGCTCGCCAATCCCGATCTGCTCGGCGGCGCAATCATCGTCGAGAACGAGGACGGACGTTGTACAACTCGATGGCGCTCGAGTTCAGACGCCGCTCGGCCAGCGGGCTGGCGTTCGCCAGAAGCTACGTGCTCGGCCATGCCACGGCCTCACGCTTCCTGTCGCTGCGCGTCGACAGCCCGATGGTCCGCAACGACGGCGCGGAAGGCGACGTGACCCACGCGTTCAAGGTCAACGTCGTCTACCCGCTGCCGTTCGGACGCGGACAGCGGTTCGGGAACAACGTCAACGGCGTGGACTCGATCGGATGATCGGCGGCTGGCAGCTCGCCGGTAACGCGCGCGTCCAGAGTGGCCGACTGCTCGACTTTGGGAACGTCCGCCTGGTCGGGATGGACAAAGACGAACTCGCGGACCTGTTCAAGCTTCGGATCGACGCGCAGGGCCGCGTGTGGATGCTGCCGCAGGAAGTCATCGACGAGACGTTCAAGGCGTTCAGCGTCAGCGCCACGTGCGCCAACGGCTACGGCCCGCTGGGCCCGCCGAGCGGCCGCTACATCGCGCCGGCCGACAGCCTGGACTGCATCGAGACCATTCGGGGCTCGGCGACTGCGGGCTGCAATCGGTCGTCGTCACCGGACCGCTGTTCAAGCAGTTCGATTTGAGCCTCGTCAAGCGCGTCGAGTTCGTCGGCGCCTCAATGCCGAGTTCCGCGTCGATGCGCTGAATGTGTTCAACAACGTCAACTTCGCTCCGGTCAGCGGCCTCACGATCACCAACAGCCGGTCGGCGGGAGCCTCGCAGGCCTGGCTACGAGACGACCACATTGACGGGCGTCAACACGGCGCGCGTCGTCCAGCTGGTGTCACGGATCCGCTGGTAGGCGGGTTTTCCGAGCGGCGGTCAGGACGCCGCCACACATCGTCGACGAAAGGGCGGGGCCATCAGGTCCCGCCCTTTTCATTTCTCCCTCCACTGGTCGCAACCGCCAATCGCCAGGGACCGTGGCCGTTGGCGGCAGACATCTGCCGAATCATCCCGCCCTTATTTTTCCGCGCGTCCCGAGACCCGCAACATTCGCGTCACGCCCCACTAGCATCAACCGCGATTTCCCTTTGTCTTTTGCTTGATTAAAGGAGCGTAGCGGTATGAGGCCTGACCCCACAGTGAGAAGTGTCCGTGTGCGACTTCGCCACGGGCTGCTTGGCGCGGCGCTGGTCCTGCTGACAGCGACGGCGACGATGGCGCAGACGACAGGCAGCATCAACGGTACGGTCGTCGACAACACCGGCGCCGTGCTGCCCGGCGTGACCGTGACCGCCACGAGCCCGGCGCTGATGGGCGTGCAGACGGCCGATTACGAACGAAACCGGCAACTACCGGTTCCCGTCCGTTCCTCCGGGTGTCTACCAGCTCACCTACGAGCTCTCCGGATTCTCCAACGTCAAGCGCGAGGGCATCGTGGTCAACCTCGGATTCACCGCGACGGTCAACGTGCAGCTGCAAGTGGCGTCGCTGCAGGAAACCGTCACCGTCTCCGGCGCGTCGCCGGTGGTCGACGTCTCGAGCACCACGAGCACGTTCAACCTCACGCAGGACATGCTGCAGTCGCTGCCCAACGCGCGCGACATCTGGTCGGTGATGGGGCAGTCGCCGGGCGTCCGCGTCTCGCGCATCGACGTCGGCGGGTCGCGGGCCGGCACGCAGACCGGCTTCGAGGCGTTCGGCTTCTCCGGTCAGGTGCGCATCCAGATCGACGGCGTCAACACCACCGAAGGCACCGGCAGCGCCGGCTTCTACTACGACTACGGCTCGTTCGACGAGCTGCAGCTCGGAAGCGACGGCAACGACGCGCAGGCGGCGACGCCGGGCGTGCAGCTGAACGCGGTCATCAAATCGGGCGGCAACCAGATTCGCGGCACGCTCTACAGCGACTACCAGAACGAGCACCTGCAGGGCACGAACATCGACGGCCGGCTGGCCGGCGCTCGGCGTCGGCGAGGGCACGCGGACGCTCGACTACTACGACGTCAACGGCGACTTCGGCGGCCCGGTCAAGCGCGACAAGCTGTGGTACTACGTCTCGCTGCGCCGCCAGGACAGCACGGTCACGGTCTCGGGCTTCCCGGTCGAGAACCCCGGCGACTTCGGCCAGCTGACGAGCCTGCAGAACGGCACCTACAAATTGAGCTACCAGCTCTCGCCGAACAATCGCATCAGCCACTACATCCAGTACGGCCGCAAGCTGCTGCCCGAGCGCGGCGGCACGTCGACGCGCTATCGCTGGACGGTGGCCAAGCAGGACAGCGGCTCGTGGGCCGGCAACGTCGAGTGGAACTCGATCCTCGGACCGAAGTTCTTCTTCCGCAGCGCGGTCTCGTCGTTCGGCTACAACTTCCCGCAGATTCCGTACGGCCCGAACGGCGAGCTGGGCGACGAGTCTCGATCGCCGCGTCACCGATGCCGGATCGGGAACGACGTTCACCAAGGGCTCGGACGACTACACGCGGACCGATCGCCGGCGCTGGCAGTTCAACTGGGACGGCCAGATGTTCCAGGACAACTGGCTCGGCGGCAATCACACGATCAAGGTCGGCTATCTGTCGGAGCGCGAGTCGAACGAAGCGACCGACGGCGGCTTCCTCGATTCGCTGACGGTGCAGTTCAACAGCACCGGCGGCGCCGCGCCGTTCTCGACGCCGTACCGCGTGCAGATCCAGAACACGCCGCGCGTGCAGACCAACGCCAACTGGCATCACGGCGCCTACATCAACGACTCGATCCAGATCGCGCAGCGCTTGACCGCCAGCCTCGGCCTGCGCTGGGACTACTACGAGTCGTTCTTCCCGGATCAGATCATTCCCGACACGCCCGTGGCGGAGCTTCTTCTACGCCGGCGTGCCGATTCAGACCTCGGTCGGTCCCTACTCGCTGCCGCGCACGTCGTTTGCCGACAGCAACTTCACCGCGCCGGGCGCAGAGCGGCATCCGCCGCTATCCGGCGCTGATTGCGCCGCGCTTCGGCATGTCGTGGGACGTGCGGCGGCAACGGCAAGACGCTGGTGAAGGCCAACTGGGGCCGCTTCCACTCACAACACCGGCAACGCCTCGGGCACGGTCAACCCGCTCGCCGCCGCGACCGCGACGTTCGACTGGATCGACCGCAACGGCGACCAGCAGTTCACGCCCGACGAGTTCGGGCAGAACCGCGCGGTCACCGGCGTCGGCGGCGTCTCGGCGCTGATCGATCCCGATCTGAAGGATCCCTACACCGACAGCATGAGCTTCTGGTTCGAGCGCGAGCTCGCGGCCAACATCGGCTTCCGCGCCGGCTACACGTTCCGGACCGATCGCAACAACTCGGAAGCGGTCGAGCTCAATCGCGTCTACAGCCTCTACACGCTGGCGCGGACGCTTCGCCGACCCCGGCATCGACGGCATCGCCGGCAACGCCGACGACGGCCCGAACTTCACGTGGTGGGACATTCCGGGCCAGGCGCCGGCCGAGCCTCACGGAGACGCGCACCGTCGCCGAGGAGCTCGCCGACGACGCGGCGCTCGACTTCACGCTGACCAAGCGCATGTCGAACCGCTGGTCGATGGTGACCAGCTACTACTACAACTGGGATCGCGACGCGCGCTACGTGCAGAACGCCGAACCAGGAGCGGTTCGCCGACGAGACCGTGACCAACTGGAACTTCGAAGCTGTTCGGCACCTATCAGGCGCCGTGGGGCATCGTCGCCACCGGCTCGATCCGTCACCAGTCCGGCAACCCCGATCTCGCGCGACGTGCTCGCGCAGGGGCAGCCGGGCCAGAACATCACCGCGGCCGGCACCAACGCGAGTCCGGCGTACGAGGCGGAGCAGAACGGCGTCTATCGCACCGACAACGTCACGGTGCTCGACGCGAAGATCGAACGGCGGTTCCGCTTCGGCGGCCGCACGCTGTCGGCCTTCGTCGATATGTTCAACATCGCCAACACCAACGCCGCGGACATCGGTCAGCAGGCGACGCATCGTCGGGCCGGCCGACGGTGACGCTGCCGACGGCAGCCGCGTGCAGGTGCAGAGCTTCCTGCGTCCGACCGCGATCGTGCCGCCGCGCGTCTTCAGGTTCGGCGCTCGATTCAGCTTCTGACGGGCTCGCCGGCGAGCAGGGCGCGGCGCTCACGCGCCGCGCAGGGCTCTGCGCTTCGCGTCGAGCAGGGCTCTCGCTTCGCTCGAGCAGGGCGGCGCCTTCGGCGGCCGCATCAGTTCGCGTGTAAGCGCCGGCCGAACGGCCTGCGCCCCTGCGCGCGTCGCGCGCCCTGCTCGCGCGGGCCGCTGTCAGCCGCGCGAGCCCTGCGCGCATCGGCGTCTCGCGATCGCGCGCCATCCCTCTTCGACGTGTTCGCCGCTCCGTCAGCTCGCCGCCCACTCGACACACGCACCATCCACTGGTCGTCGAGCATCGCGGGCGTGACGTAGGCGCGTCCCGACTGATTCAGTCGTTCGGCCCAGTCGCGCGTGTGGCGGTTGAGCGCGTCGCCGGTCAGTCCCGGCGGTTCGTGGCGGATGCAGACGGTCTGCAGCGGCACTGGCGCGACGACGCGCCAGTCGGGCGTCGCCTGCACTTCGCCGGCGAGCCACTGCGCGTTGGCGAGATCGCGGCGGAGCCGCGCCTGCAGCCGCTCGACGCCCTGCTCGCGGATCAGGCACCAGAGCTTCAGCGCGCGAAAGCGGCGGCCCAGCGGAATGCCCCAGTCGCGATAGTTCTTCACCCGGCCGTCTGCCGACGACTGCAGGTAGCTCGGGTTGGTCGACATCACGCGCACCAGATGCTCGGGGTCGCGCACGAAGTACACGGTGCAGTCGAAGGCGGCGCCGAGCCACTTGTGCGGGTTGATCACGATCGAGTCGGCGCCCTCGACGCCGTCCCACAGCCAGCGGCACTCGGGCAGGATCATCGCCGACCCGGCCATCGCGCGCGTCGACGTGCAGCCACACCTTGTGCCGCGCCGCCACCTCCGCGATCTCACGAACCGGATCCATTGCCGTCGTCGTCGTCGTGCCCGTTGTCGCGACGATGGCGCACGGCTGACGGCCGGCCGCGCGATCGGCGGCGATCAGGCGATCGAGCGCCTCGGCGCGCATCGCGTAGCGGCGATCGCAGGGCACGAGCCGCACGTTGTCGCGGCCGAAGCCGGCGAGGAGCGCCGCCTTGTCGACGGAGCTGTGGCTGTGCGTGGACGTGTAGACCGTCAGCGGCTCGGCTCGCCCCTGCAGCCCGCCTTCAGCGAGGCTGTAGTCCGTTGCCCGCTCGCGCGCGCAGATCAGGGCGACCAGCGTGCTCGTCGACGCCGTGTCCTGGATGACGCCCTGCCAGCCGTCGCTCAGACCGACCATCTGCCGCAGCCAGTCGGTCACGACTTCTTCGAGCTCGGTGAGCGCCGGGCTCGATTGCCACGCGAGCCCAAGCACGCCCAGCCCGGTGCTGAGGTAGTCGCCGAGGACGCTGGCGAGCAAGCCGTTGCTGGGGAAGTAGCCGAAGAACTGCGGGTGTTGCCAATGCGTGAGGCCCGGCAGGATCACCGCATCGAGATCGCGAAGGATGGCGTCGAACGGCTCGGGCGCGCCGGGCGGCGACGCCGGCAGCTTCGCCTTGATCTCGCCAGGCGCCGTCGCGCGCCATCACCGGGCGCTCCGCCACGCGCGCCCGGTAGTCGGCGATCAGGTCCACCACCTGATGGCCGAACGCTCGAAACTCGTCGGGGGTCATACCGGAAGGATACCGAGCTTGGGGTGCCTGGAGTGCTCGGTACGTACAGTGTGCCAAAGTGCCGGTAAAGGGTGCCAGGGTGCCGAGAAGGGTGCGGTGTGGTGCCAGAATGCTCAACTGTCGGAGTGTTCACGTGCCAGTGCTAGATTGGTGCGCCTCGCGCGGCCTAAGAGCACCCTGGCACTGGAGCACCTTGGCACCCTGGCACCTTGGCACCCTGGCACCTTGACACTCGGCGCTCACGTCCGCTACTTTCTCAAACTCAATCAAATAGTGCGACCGTCCGCCGACGAAGAGTCGCGCCCGTTCGCCGGCGATCTTGTCGGTGCCGACGCCGGGCTCGAGGCCGAGCACCTGCGGATACCACATGCCGCCGGTGAGCAGGCGCTGTGGAGTGGACCATGCGGAGGGGTCGCCGAGCTTTGGCGAGAAGGCAACGTAAATGCCCTCCTGGTGCCAGTCAGCGTCGCGCGCGCGGTTGAGGAGCATCACATACTGCTCGAGGTAGGTGTTCCAGTGCACCGACGGGCCCCAGAACGCGTCGACGATCTGGTCGTCGTGCCAGCCGTCCTGCGCACGGTAGATCGGCATGCCCGCCGGATACGAGTACCGGATCGACTCGTCCTCGAGCCGCCTGCGAAACGTCGGGATCCAGGCCGACCCGCGCCACCAGACCGACACGCGACCGGCGGGCTGTCGCGATCCGCCCAGGCCATCCGCGCGACCGCAACACCCTGCGTCGATTCGCGGCTCGCGTACTGGCTGAAGAAGAAGTAGAGGTCCTTGCTCTCGCGATCGAGGATCGCGCTGAAGTCGCCCACGCCGCCGACGAAATAGCGGTTCGTCGTCTGACACTCGAACCAGCCGCGCGGCGCTTCGAGGATGACGCCGAGATCTTCCCAGGTCGCGCCGAAGTCGGTGGACCGGGCCGCGCCAATGCGCGGCAGCATATGCGTCGCGTCGCCGCAGACTTCCGCCGGCAGCTCGTTGTGGTAGTAGCCATACCACGTGCCGTCGACGTCCGGGACAATGGCCTCCATCCACACCCCGTGCGGCGGCGGTGCGGCAAAGCTGATCGCGCCGCGAGAGCTGAGCCCGGACACCTGAGTCCCGACGTGACGCGTCGGCCAGCCGTTGAACGACGTCAACAGCGTCAGCGTCGGGCGTCCCGCAACCAGCTCCCACACAGCTGGGCTATTGCTGTCGGCTGAGCTGGCGAAGGTAAGGGTTGACGCGGGGATCAGCGTCGCCGTCGGGGTGCGCGCGACGCTCTGCGCCGACGGCTGGACCGACAAGAGCGCCGTAGCGGTCAGGGCCGCCACTATCAATATCGATGTCACGACTCGCCTGATAGAAACGCATAGCTCGCGATTACGCGGATTCCTGCGTGGATTCGGACGGTTCCGCAGATCGGCGTAATCATGCGAACACGGTTCCCTCTGCGTAATCCACGCAAGCGCTCCTTTGTGTAATTCCCAATACGACGAGGATCGGCGCTGCGTTGTCTGCGCAATCGAGAATTAACAAGTCGGCGGACTTGTATCGGATTGTCACGCCGGCGTGGCATGTCGTGACAAACGGCAGGACTATTCGACGGGCTGGACCTTGTCGGCGCGCGTGGGTGGAGGCGGCTCCGCGGGCCGGCCCCGCGCGATGGTGACGTCCATCTTCGGCCCGGGAATGCGGACGCCTTCGCGATCGAGGATCAGCTTGACCCGCCGCCGCAGCTCGCGTCCCACCTCCCACTGCTTGAGCGGCATGGTCTTGATCCGGAATCGCAGTGACACCGCCGACTCCTTGAAGTCGTCGACGCCGAGCACTTCCACCGGATCGAGAATCGACGGCGCGTACGCCGGGATCCTTCATCAGCGACTCGCCCGCCTCGCGGACGAGCGCCATCACGCGATCGGTGTCCTCGTCGTAGTCGATGCCGAGATCGATCACGTAGTACGAGAAGTCCTTGGTCCGGTTGGCGAGCGTCTTGATCTCGCCGTTGGGGATGACGTGGACGACGCCCTCGAAGTCGCGCAGCACGATCGTCCGCAGGTTGATCTGCTCGACCAGGCCGCCGGTCCCGTTGACCATCGCCACGTCGCCGACGCGCACCTGATCCTCGACGATCAGGAAGAACCCGGAGATGACGTCGCGCACGAGCGTCTGCGCGCCGAAGCCGATCGCGAGGCCGACGATGCCGGCGCCGGTCAGGACCGGCGTGATGTCGACGTCGAGCTCGCGCAGGACGATCAGCACGGCGGTGGACCACATCAGCGCGGAGAGCGCGCGGCTGCACGACGCTCGCGACCGTTTGCGCGCGCTTGCGCCGCTCGAGCGCGTCGAGTCCGGTGCCGACCGCCAGATCGCGCTCGGTGCGCATGATGACCGTCGTCAGGATGCGGACCACCATGAACGCGAGCAGCAGGATCACCGCGATGCGGATCGCCGGTCTTCGGCGGCCCAGCGCCGCGATCTCGCGCGGGTGCAGACCGACGTGCAGGCTCGACGCCGGCGAGCTCGAGGGCGGGGAACGCAGCACGCGCGAAGACGACGACGAAGGTCATGAAGCGCAGCGATGCGCAGCGTGCCCAGCGCAATCGGCTCGGTGAGTGCCGTTCGCGCCCGACGCGCGTGAGCAGGCGGCGGGCGATGCCGCTGACCGCCAGCGCGGCGACGACAGCGAGCGTCGCCGCCAGCGCAGCGCCAGCGTGATCTCGACGAGGTTCGCCGGGAGCTCGGGAGCCGGCGGAGTTGGCTGCACGCGATGTCAGCCGCGCTGGCGGAGCGATGCGTTGGCCCTGTCGTTCGATCGGGACGCGAAGCGTCTGCCGCTGGCCTTCGCGCAGGATCTCGATGGCGACGGTGCTGCCGATCGGCGCGTCGGAGATGATCTTCAGCAGCGTCGCGGTGTCGCCAATCGGCGGCCGTTCACCGACAGGATGATGTCGTACTGCTCGATGCCGGCGCGCGCCGCCGATCCCTGCCGCAGATCCATCACGACCACGCCGTCGGCGGACGGCGCCTTCAGCTGCTGCGCGATGTGCGTCGTCAGCGGCGCGACTTCGAGATAGCCGATCGAGCCGCGGCGGACGCTGCCGTAGGTCTTGCAGCTCGTCGACGATGTGGCGGGCGAGGTTGCTCGGCACGGCGAAGCCGATGCCCTGGTAGCCGCCGCTCTGCGTGAAGATCGCGGTGTTGATGCCGATCAGCTCGCCGCGGGCGCTGACCAGCGCGCCGCCGGAGTTGCCCGGATTGATCGCCGCGTCGGTCTGGATGAAGTCTTCGTAGGTGGAGATGCCGACGTTGCTGCCGCCCGAGCGCGCTGACGATGCCGAGCGACACCGACTGGCTCAGCTGATAGGGGTTGCCGATCGCCATCACCCACTCGGCGACCTTCAGCCGCGACGAGTCGCCCCACGGAATCACCGGCAGATTGGTCGCCGACACCTTCAGCAGCGCGAGGTCGGTCCAGCTGTCCACGCCGACGATCTTGGCTTCGAGCTCGCGCTTGTCGCCGAGCGACACCGTCACCCGCTCGATGCTGCCCTGGCCGAGCACGTGGTTGTTGGTCACCACGTAGCCGTCGGGCGAGACGATGACGCCGGAGCCGAGGCTCGACGCGTAGCGATCGCGCGAGCCGAACATGCCATCCGGATCGCCGAAGAACTGCTGGAAGAACGGATCGTTGAAGAACGGCGAGGTGCGCGTGCCGCACGACCTGGATCGACGAGATGTTGGCGACGGCGCGGACGGTCTGTTCGGCGACGCGCGTGAAGTCGGGGCCGGGCGCCGCCGTGGCAGCCGCACCGCGCGTGGCTGTTCGACGCCCGGGCTCGGGCGAGTCGCCGCGCGCCGGCTGCGCGACCGCGACCTCGTCGCTGCGCATGCGGCCGGTGAGGACGATGCCGGCGACGAGGCCGACGGTGACGAAGACGAGGGCGAGCGAAAGGCGCTTGACCATCATGACTGCCCGGTCGGAAGGAGTGTGCGGATCACGAACCGCGATCTGCCGCTATCGATGAACGCCGATCGCAGCCTGCGCTCAGCGGCCATCGCGGTGCCGGCGCGTCAGCCGACGTCGACGCGGCGCGGGCCGCGATCGGGAGCCTTTGGCACGATGACGGTGAGGACGCCGTCCCGCAGGTCGGCGGAGATGCGCTCGACGTCGACCGGAATCGGGAGCGCGAACGAGCGCGCGAACTCGCCGTGGCCGCGTTCGACCTGGTGATACTGCTCGCACGGGACGCGGGCGTCGCGGCGGCCCTGCAAGCTGATGCGGCCGTCCTGCACGTCGATGCGCACCTGCTCGCGCGACAGGCCGGGCAGTTCGGCGGTCAGGATGAAGGCGTCTGCCGTCTCGCACAGATCGACGGCTGGCGCCCAGCCTTGCGGTGTCGGCGACGCCAGCCGTTCGAGCCGATGTTGGATCGCCAGCAGGTCGCGGAGTGGGTCCCAGCGTGCAAAGGCCACGAGACTGATGGTAGCAGAACCAGGTGCACAGGTGCGACAGGTGCGCTGGGTACACTGGGTGCGGGTGCGCTGGGTGCGCCAGGTGCGGGAAGGGCGCTAGGTGAGTGCTCGAGGTGCACCCGTCGAGTAGCGGCACCTGTGCACCCATCCGTCGCACCTGTGCGGCTGGTTCTGTTACGATTGCCAGGTTCTACCCACCTCGAACGAAGGATCCATGGCTGACACACTGCTCGCGACGCGGCTGAAGAAGGGGATGATCATCAAGCTCGACAACGAGCTGTGGCGCATCCACGACCTGATGCACGTCACCCCCGGCAACCTGCGCGGCTTCGTCCGCGTCAAGGCGCGCAGCCTCCGCACGCAGACGATGTCCGAGCAGAAGCTGCGCTCGGAAGACGTCATCGAGCGCGCGACGCTGGAAGAGAAGGAGATGCAGTTCCTCTACAGCGACGGGGACGGCTATCACTTCATGGACACCGAGTCCTACGAGCAGATCAACATGAGCGCCGACGACGCTTGGCGATTCGGTCGGCTTTCTCAAGAACGAGATGACGATCAAGGTCGAGTTCTACGGCGAGAACCCGGTCGGCATCGAGCTGCCGCAGACCGTCGATCTGAAGGTCGTCGAGACGGTTCCGGCCATCAAGGGCGCGACCGCCACCAACCAGATGAAGCCGGCCACGCTCGAAACCGGCGTCGTCGTGCAGGTCCCGCCGTTCGTGGACGAAGGCGACCTGATTCGGGTCAACACCGAGACCGGCGAGTACCTGGCCCGCGCATAGCGGGCTCGCGCTTCGCGCGAGCAGGGCGCCCGTCGCTCCGCTCGGGCGCAGGGCGGCTCGGCTCGCGCCTCGCCGCAGGGCGCGCGTCGCTCACGCTCGCGCGCAGGGCCGCTCGGCCGCCTCGCGCACATGGCCCCAGCGCGGCCGAACGGCCGCGCCCTGCTCGCGAACGTGTGAGCGAGCCCTGCGCCCGAGCGGAGCGACGGGTGCCCCGCTCGCGCGAAGCGCGAGCCCTGCGAGTCCTTATAATCAACATATGGATGTCGTCCGCACGCCGCAGACGGGGTGGATCGAGGTGATTGTCGGCAGCATGTTCAGCGGCAAGAGCGAGGAGCTCATCCGCCGGATTCGCCGCGCCCAGATTGCCAAACAGCGCGTACAGATTTTCAAACCCGCCGTCGACACCCGCTACGCCGACGACCACATCGTGTCGCACAGCGAGCTGCGGATTCCGTCGGAGCCGGCACGCACCGCGGCCGAGTTGGTCGCCAAAGTCCAGCCCGACACCGAAGTCGTCGGCATCGACGAAGGGCAGTTCTTCGACGCCGAGCTGCCCGGCGGTGTGCGCCCGACTGGCCGCGCGCGGTGTCAGAGTGATCGTGGCGGGCCTCGACCAGGACTACCTCGGCAAACCGTTCGAGCCGATGCCGCACCTGCTCGCGGTGGCGGAGTACATCACCAAGACCCGCGCGATCTGCATGGTGTGCGGTAACCCGGCGAATCACACGCAGCGTCTCGTCCAGAGCACCGATCGCGTCCTTCTCGGGGCGATGGGGACCTACGAGGCGCGCTGCCGCCACTGTTTCGACCCGTCGCTCGCGACCGCCGTTCCCGCCGGGGCGACCACTACCGAGCAGTCATGACCCTGGTCAGCCTCCTGCCGCAGATACTGCTGGCGCTGGGGGTGGGGTTTTTCATTGCCAATGTCCGGCTGGCGCTCGAGCTGTGGCGCTGGCGCCAGCGCCGCCCGGACGGGCTGGTCACCTGGCCGGCGAGGCGCCCGCCGTATTTCGGGCTGAGCCTCGGCCTCGGCATGATGCTCGGACTGCTGGTCCTGCTCAAGGCCTACCTGACCTGGCGGCAGTCCGCGCAACTGCTGCTGTCGTTGCAGCTGCTGGCGCAGTCGCCCGGGGGCCTGCAGGTCTACCCGATACTGCCCAACGCCACCCAGTTGCTGTTCTGGCTCCTGACCTTTGCGCTGAGCACCTTCGGCGAGCTGATGATGTTCGTCTACTTCGGGTACATGCTGCCGCTCACGCAGCGCATCAACCGCGGTCTGTACCGCAACGGCATCTGGACCGACAGCGGGTTTCTGACGTACCAGCAGATTGGCGGCATCGCCTGGCGCGACGGGGGAGTCTCGCCGACGCTGCTCATCATTTCACGCGTTCGCGCGCTGGCGCGGCGCCTCGAGGTCCCGGCCACGTCCCTCGGCGAGGTCCGCCGCGTCCTCCGCGACCAGATCAGCAGCCACGCCATCGAAATAGACGATGGCCCGGGGCTGCATCTGGGATCGCGCGACGTTCGCGACTCCGTCTAGTCGCGGAGCCGCCAGCGCGCTATTCTTCTTAGCGAAAACTGCGCATCGGTACGGGGACAGTCCCCGCTCGGATGCCCGGAAGTGGCCGAAATCGTGGGACTGGCGGCGGTCCCCGTCGTGGCAGAAACTGCGAAGTCGACGGGGGACAGTCCCCCGCATTTTTTACCCGACGGATGGGCTATTGGCAGCCCAGCCGTGCCGATATCTGAGGAGACTCGTCATGCCCCCGAGACCCACGTGGAAGGGCTATCTCAAAGTCAGCCTGGTCAACATCCCGGTCAAGGTCTATCCGGCCACCGAGGCGAGCGCGACCATCTCGTTCAATCAGCTCCACAACGATTGCCAGACCCGGATCAACCAGAAGAAGTGGTGTTCAAAGTGTGAACGAGAAGTGACCTCGGCCGAGGTCGTCAAGGGCTACGAGTTCGAGAAGGGCCGCTGGGTCGTCGTGGGCGACGAGGACATCGCCAAGGTCCGCACCGAATCGACCAAGGTCATCAACCTGGTCCAGTTCGCCGACGACAGCTCGATCGACCCGATGTACGTGGACAAGGCGTATTACCTCGTCCCCGAGAACGGCATGGCCGCCGACGCCTATTCGGTGATGCGCGACGGCATGCAGGGCAAGGTCGGCGTCGGCAAGGTCGCGATCCACGGCCGCGAATCGCTGGTCGCGGTCAAGCCGCACAAGCAGGGCCTGGTGATGTACACGCTGCACCACGCCGCCGAGATCCGGACCATCGACCAGATCGACGAGCTGCGTGAAGTGCGCGGCAAGGTCGGTCCGGCCGAGATGAAGCTCGCCAAGCAAGTGATCGAAAGTTTTGAGGGCGAGCTCGATCTGGCCGATTACAAGGACGAATACCAGGAAGGGCTGCGCCACATCATCGACGCGAAGGTCGCCGGCGAGGAGATCGTCGCGCCGGCCGAGGAGGCGCCGCCGAAGGTGGTCGATCTGATGGAAGCGCTGCGCCGCAGCCTCGATCAGGTCAGCAGCGGCAAGAAGAAGACGGCGAAGGCCGAGTCTGACGAACCCAGCGTGAAGAAGGTGGCGGAGCCGAAGGACGTCTCGGCCAAGAGCCCGGCGCGCAAACGAAAGGCGTCATGAGACCGTTGGAAAAGGCTGTTTGGGGAAACTAGCGACTCGGCGCGGCAGACTGTCAGTTGCCAGTTTCCAGTTACCAGTTCAAAGGAGGCTTTGCTGGAATTCAGCGGCGAAGCCCGAAGTGGCACGCGAGACGCCCTTTGAACTGGAAACTGACAACTGGAAACTGACGAGCGCCAGCCAGCAGTGCAGGCGTCACTGCAGGAATCCCAGCAGCCCCATCCCGCTGGCGGTCGGGTCCCGCAGCCAGTCGGGCGGCGTCAGCCAGACGAACGCCAGAATCGCAATCACCCACAGGTCGTAGGCCAGCGTCGCTCGTTCGTCCCGCCAGAAGAACGCCCGCCAGAACCATCCCATCGGTCCGGATGTCGACGGCATGTCGAGCCGGTTCAGCGCC
The DNA here is from genome assembly GCA_963841895.1 of uncultured Acidobacteriota bacterium. Classification (GTDB taxonomy): domain Bacteria; phylum Acidobacteriota; class Vicinamibacteria; order Vicinamibacterales; family UBA2999; genus JACCSI01. Next base: position 100,313 of record CAWJEO010000035.1, on the reverse strand, counting down.
AGATACGTGTAGTAGATCCGGTTGGCGACGGTCACGATCGACAGCACCAGGATCACCCACAGCACGCCGGCCATTCGATCGGTGAACGCGCCGATCATGAAGAGCACGATGCGCTCGGGCCGCTCCATGAAGCCGACCTTGCACTTCTCGATCAGCGACTCGGCGCGCGCCCGCGCGTAGCTCGTCATGATCGAAAAGATCAGCGCCATCGCCGCGATCAGGACGTAGCCCTCACGGCCCAGGGTCGAATAGAGCCAGATGAGCCCGGTGAAGAGCGCCAGATCCGAGAAGCGATCGAGCGTCGAGTCCCAGAACGCGCCGAACTCCGACTGCTTGCCGGTGATGTGCGCGACCTTGCCGTCGATGAAGTCGAAGATGTTGGCGACGATCATGATCACGCCGGCGAGGATGAAGCGATCGACAGCGAGCGCCCAGGCGGCCACGATGTTGATGAGGACGCCGACGAGCGTCAGGACGTTGGGATGGATGCCGAGCGCCACGCTGGCGGCGATGATCGCGCGCAGCGGGAGCATGCAGAAGGCGCCGATCGCGCCCGTGAAGGTCATCGTTTAGACTAGAGGCACACGCCCGAACACCAGGCCCGGCGTTGACTGGTTCTGGTCGACGACGGTCGCGAGCAAGACAAGGCAACGACAGCGGCCCAGTGCGGCTCTGTCGGCCTGCAAGAGTATCAATGGCCATCCACGATCTCAAGGAGCAGATGGGCAGGCTGCCGCATCAGCCCGGGGTCTATCTGTTTTCCAGCGCCGCGGGAGAAACCCTCTACGTCGGCAAGGCCCGATCGCTGCGCGATCGCGTCCGCAGCTACCTTGGCGCCTACGGCCTCAGCCCGCGCCACGACGCCCTGCTCGACGAAGCCACGCGCCTCGAGGTCGTCGTCACCGACTCGGTCGTCGAGGCCCTGGCGCTCGAGAACAACCTGATCAAGCAGCGCTACCCGCGCTACAACATCCTGCTGCGCGACGACAAAAACTATCCGTACCTGCAGCTGACGACCACCGAAGCGTTTCCGCGGGTGCTGGTGGCCCGACACGTTGAGACAGGGGGCGACTTTTTCGCCGGCCCGTTCCTGCCGGCGAAGCTCGCGCGGCGGACCATGGCCCTGACCCACAAGATGTTCGGCATCCGGTCGTGTAACGAGGTGATTACCGGACTCCGCGCCCGTCCGTGCCTCGAATACGACATCGGCCGCTGCCTGGCGCCGTGCGTGGCGACCATTTGCACGGAAGAACGCTACGCCGCCGCGGTGGCCGACACGCGGCTCTTTCTCGAAGGCCGCACCGAGGAGCTCAGCGTGCAGCTGCGCGAGCGGATGACCGGCGCCTCGGTCGCCGAGCGCTTCGAGGAGGCCGCGCAGCTGCGTGACGCGATCCGCACCATCGAAGCCGTGCGCGAGCGCCAGCAGAAGATGGCGACCGCCGGCCTGAACGATCGCGATGTGATTGGCGTCAAGCTCGGCACCGAAGGCGCGGTGGTTCAAGTGTTCGTCTTCCGCGGCGGCCGGGTGATCGAACGCTTCGAGCTGCAGGCGTCCGAGTCACCCGCGCCCGGCCAGGCGCCTCGTCCCGCGGCTGCCGCGGCCGTTCCGTCGACGCTGCCGGGATTCGGCGCCGGATCCGAAGCCGAGCTGCTCGAGACCGCGCTCCAGCAGCTCTATGCCGACGCGGTGCCGCCGCCGGAGATCCACGTGGCGGTCGAGCCGCTCGACAAGGACGTGCTCGAGGCGTGGCTGTCGTCGCGGGCCGAGCGCAAGGTGCGGATCGTCGTGCCGCAGCGCGGCGACAAGAAGGACATGGTCGATCTGGCGCAGAGGAACGCGGCGTTCGCGTATCGCACCCGATTCGATCAGAAGTCCACGGCCCACTACGATGCGCTCGATCAGCTGAAAGCGATTCTCAAGCTGCCGACGCTGCCGCGCCGCATCGAGTGCTTCGATATCTCGACCATCCAGGGCAGCGACACCGTCGCCTCGCTCGTCGTCTGCGAAGACGGGCGGATGAAGCGCAGCGAGTATCGGAAGTTCCGCGTCCGCCGGGAAGTGGCGCGACCGGCCTCACCCGATGATCTCCTGCCGACGCCAGAGCCGCCGGCAACGCCCGCCGTAGTCTCGGACACTGCGCAGTCGGCCGGGTCAGCGGCGCTGCCACGGTTTCTCGACGACTTCGCGGCGATGAAGCAGGTCGTGCGCCGTCGGTACGCTCGCGTGCTCGATGATGGCGGACCGTTCCCGGACCTGGTCGTGATCGACGGCGGCAAAGGGCAGTTGAACGCCGCCTACGAAGCGCTGGAGGAGATCGGGCTCGCCAACCTGATCGCAATCGGCCTCGCCAAGAAGGAGGAGCTGGTGTTCGTCCGCGAAAGCGATCGGCCGATCGCGATGGATCCGCACGGAGCGCCGCTTCGGCTGTTGCAGCGCATCCGCGACGAAGCGCACCGCTTCGCGGTGACCTTCCACCGTCAGTCACGGACCAACCGCGACCTGCGCTCGGAGCTGGATGGGATTCCGGGGATCGGCGTGCGCCGGCGCAAGGCGCTCCTCACCGAGTTCGGCAGCGTCCAGGGCGTGCGGCGCGCCACTCGCGAAGAGCTGACGCGGGCAGTGGGTGCCAAGGCGGCCAGCGCGATCATCGAACACTTTACGCAAACCGCGTAGCGGTTTGGCTGAAATGCAGCTTTCGGCTTTCGGCTCTCATTCGCCGGCGGAGAGCCGCGCTGCCTTCCCGGCGAGATAGTTCCGTTCAGGGATGCTCGCGGTCCGTGCGGCGGCACGCCGATAGTGCGCGATCGCCCGCTCGGCGTCGCCGCTCATCTCGAAGAAGTGGGCGCGGACCGCATCGAGCCGATAATGGCCCGCCATCCGGCTGTCGGCGTCGAGCGGTTTCAGCAGCTCGAGCCCCGCTGCGGCGCCGTCGACCATCGCCGCCGCAATCGCGTGGTTCAGCGCCACCATCGGGTTGTCCGACAGCCGCTTGAGCACGGTATACAGCGCGAGAATCTGCGGCCAGTCGGTGTCTTCGGCGCGTGTCGCCTCGTCGTGCAGCGCCGCGATCGCTGCCTGGAGCTGATAGAAGCCGACTGCGCCTCTGGTGAAGCTCGCGGTCACGAGCGCCGTGCCTTCGTCGATCGCCGCGCGGTCCCAGAGCGAGCGGTCCTGCTCGGCCAGCGGGATCAGATCGCCGTCGGCGGTCGTCCGCGCGAGACGACGGGCGTCGGTCAGCAGCATCAAGGCGAGAAGCCCGGCGACCTCGTTGGCGTCGGGCAGCAGGCGATGGACGGCGCGGGTCAGACGGATGGCTTCGTTGGCCAGATCGCGCCGCTGCAGATCCTGCCCGCTGCTGCTCGCGTAGCCCTCGTTGAAGATCAGGTAGAGCACGTGAAGCACGGCGCTCAGCCGGTCGGCACGCTCGTCGGCCGTGGGCATGCGGAACGGTATGCCGGACGATTTGATTTTCCCCTTGGCGCGACTGATCCGCTGCGCCATCGTCGCTTCGGGGACCAGGAACGCGTGCGCGATCTCCGCGGTGGTCAAGCCGCCGACGGCGCGCAGCGTCAGCGCGATCGCCGACGGCTGCGAGAGCGACGGATGACAGCACATGAAGAGCAGGACCAGTGTGTCGTCATGCTCGACCGGCGCGTCCGGTGCCGGCGCCACCTGTTCGTGCGACGGCATCTGACTGATCACGAGACCTTCGCGCCGCCGCCGCGCCTGCTCGGAGCGCCAGTGATCGGTCAAGCGCCGCGCGGCGACCTGGATCAGCCAGCCGCGCGGGTTGTCGGGGACGCCCTCGTCCGGCCACTGCATCGCCGCGGCGATCAGCGCTTCCTGTACGGCGTCTTCGGCGGCGGAGAAGTCGCCGAAGCGCCGCATCACCGCGCCGAGCACCTGCGGCGCGAGGTCGCGCAGCAGATGCTCTCCACTGAAGGCGGTCGTCACACCTCGACCGGCGGCGCGCTCATCACTTGACGCACTTCGATTGGCATGTTGAGCGGCACGCCGCCTTTCCCCGGCGCCGCCGACGCCTTCGCTGCAAGCGCGTACGCCCGCTCAGGGCTCTCGACGTCGACGATCCAGTAGCCCGCGAGAAACTCCTTCGCTTCCGGGAACGGCCCGTCGGTTACTTCCGGGGCGCTGCTCGTGCCCGCGCGCACGATCCGCGCCTCGCCCGGGCTGGCCAACCCTTCGGCGCCCGCCAACTCGCCCGAGTCGCTCAGCTCCTTGTGGAAGCGTTTCATGAACTCGATGTGAGCTTTGAGGTCGGCCGGCGCCCAGTTGTTCACCGCCCAGTCCCCAGCCCCGCGCGGTGCATTCATCATCAGCATGAACTTCATCGGTCAGCTCCTCGCGGCTACCGGCCGTGCCAGCGCGCCGCTTTGTCGTCCGTTTCACTGTAGTCGGAGCCGACGGAGGAATCTCGACATCGGATCGCGAAGGGCGAGATCAGGGTGGGGTCAGACCTGACCCCCACCCGGATCTCCAGATCTGGCGACCCTACTGTCCGCCGCCCATCGCCTTTCCGGTCTCAAGCAGCGTCTTGAGATCGCTGAGGATCCACGCCCACCCGCCGCCCGCCTCGCCCGCCTCGCCTGCGACCATCTTCGCGATGATCGGCGCGCCGGTGACGTCGTGAATGACGGTGAGCTTCGTGAAGCCCTGGGGCTGCGGCTCGATTTCGTAGGTGAGAAGAGTCGGCTGTTCGGCAGCGCTACCCGGATCCCAGATCGGATGCCATGTCTGCACCAGCTTCGTCGGCGGGTTCGACTCGATGATTTCGCCGACGATGATCTCGTCGGGGACGCCGTGGGCCTTCATCGGCGCGCTGGCGAAGGCCTTGAAGGCGCCGCCGGGCCGCAGGTCGTAGGTCTGGCGGCAGGCGTAGCCGTACTTCTCCGCCCATCCGGGCTGGGTGATCGCGTCCCAGATCGCCTGCGGCGTCGCCTTGATGAATACGCGGTAGACCTGGACGGTCTTCGTTTGGTTTTCTGCGAGTGTCGTCATTTCGATTTCTCCAGCTCGTGTTTGAGTGACGCGAGCGCCGAGGCGCGGGGCTCGCGATATTTGTCAATCCAGCGGTCGTGAATCAGGCGAATTGGGACCGGGTTGAGAAAGTGCAGCTTTTCCCGCCCCGATCGACGCGCAACGATGAGGCCTGCCTTCTCGAGGATGCGAAGGTGCTTCATGACGCCGAAGCGGGTCATCGCGATCTCCGCCTCGAGCTCGGTGAGCGTGCGGCCGTCACGCGCAAAGAGCTGGTCGAGCAGGCGACGACGTGTGGGGTCGGCCAGCGCCTTGAACACCCGGTCGTCGTCGTGCACCTCTTGACAATATGTGACCAAAAGGTCACATGTCAAGCCGGTCGTTTCCGTGGGATCCGGGGGAAGGGGAGGGGTAGGGGTCAGGTCGTGAATCGTGAATTGGGCGCGCTGCGCGGCGCCCGATTCACGATTCACGACCTGACCCCACCACGTTTTTTGCCACCCTCGAAACTTAGGAACCCAGAAACCTCGCTATAATCGCCCCGACTTTGCGCCCGCTGCCTCCCGCGAGCGCCGACCGCATGCACATCCCCCTGTGCCACCGGCCAAGGGGGGCTCATGTTCGGACTCACGCTCGTCGATCACCTGCGGATGACCTTCGGTCACGTCATCTACACCCACCGCGTCCATACCCGGCTCGCCGCGCGCTACGCGCAGTGGAATCGCTGGTCCCTCGTCGCCGAGGCGCTGCTCATCCTGACCGCGGCGCTGTCGTCGATCGCGCTGGTCTCGACGATGAACGGGGCGCTGGCCCTCGTCCTGGCGGTGACAACGTCGCTGGCGGTTTGCGTCCTGGCGCTGCGGATACTGCTTGATTTGGAAGGCCGCGCCAACGCCCATCGCACGTGTGGGGCGCGGCTGTGGCACATCCGCGAGCAGTTTCGCGCCGCGCTCGCCGACCTCAAGGACGGTCATCTCACCCTCGACGCCGCCCGCGCCGAACGCGACGCGCTGATGGCGCGGCTGCAGGCGATCTACGACACCGCGCCTCCCGCGGACCGCACGATGTACGAAGCCGCGCGGTCGGCGGCGCCGAACGTCCACGAGGACGCGATCCTGGACGAAGAGGTGGACAAATTCCTGCCGGAATCGCTCCAGAAGGGCGGCAAATCGGCGGCCTGACGGGCCCGTGTTATCCTTGAGGGGTCGGAAACGACGCCCGCCTCCTTACCCGCACTGATTCGAATCAGGTTTCTGACTCGCATCCGCGCTCGTGAGCGGTTACGAGCATCCCGCTCGGCGTTGTCCATTGGCACCAAAGACCGGTGCCCGGAGTCAGAACATCCATGAATCGCAAGCTCTACGTTGGTAATCTCCCATTTGAAACAACTGAAACCGATCTCCAGACGCTGTTCGCCACAACCGGCAACGTCGAGACGATCAACGTCGTCCGCGATCGCGAGACCGGCCGCGCCCGCGGCTTCGCGTTCGTCGAGATGGCCACTGATGCCGATGCCCTCAACGCCATTTCCACGTTGAACGACACGCAGTACGGTGGCCGCAACCTCTCGGTCAACGAAGCTCGGCCGCAGGAGCCCCGCAACGGCGGCGGCGGCGGATACGCGAACAAGCGCAACGACCGCCGTTGGTAACGTCACTGGCGGACGCGCGCGACCCGCGCGTCCGCTCGACACGCGAAGGGACACGATGAATCAGAGCGAACGCACGGAACCGCGCGAGCCTCCGACAATCTGTCCCTTCTGCCGTTCGGCGAAAGTTGTCGCCACCGGCAAGAGCATCAGCGACTCGACGTACTGGCGCTGCGAAACCTGCGGCGAGTTGTGGAATCCGTCCCGCTCTGAAGTGCCACGTCGCCGGCACTGGTAGGCGCTCCTCCGGCGAACCCCCCTTAACACCACCGTCCCGATAACCTCCGTGTCGCTCACCCGCGCCGCGCCTCGACCGTCGATCCCGCAATCGCCCTGAGAACGGAGTAGGCTATCGGCCGGCGTGCGCGAAGCCCCTCACGTCCTCGACTCGCTTTCAGTCTCCTTCCGGTCGGCCGGCTTCTGGTGGGCCGTGATGCGTCACTCGGTCCCCGTGATCGGCGTGTCGCGTTCTTCGGCTGGTCAGCGGTCAGCGTTGCCGTGATCTTCCTGCTCGAGTCGTGGATCTTCCTGACCAACCGCCTGACGATCGAGGTGACGTTCGATCAAAGTACCCGGTCATCAGCTGCCCGTCACCGTCGGACAGGCCCTCTCTCAGATGGCGAAGATGTGGCTGCTCGCCGCGCCGGTGATCGCATTCATGCTGTTCGGCCTTTGGCGGCTTTGTCCTGCTGGTTGCCTTTCCGCCGGGCGACTGGGCCGAATTCACCTCGGACGGCTGGCGCCGGACGTCGTTCAGAGTCAGCCTGGCCCTGATTCTGCTCGACGCCATCGTCGATGCCGTCCGCTTCCAGCGACGGCTGCTCACGCGATCCGCCGCCGAACACGTGTCCGACGATCGCAGCGTCCGGATCATGTTCTACCGCGTCGTCGCGCTTGCTCGGCGGCTGCGTGATTCTCGGCCTGGCCGCGAAAGTCGGACTTGGCGGCCCTCTTCTGGTGTTCGCGATCTCGCTGATCCTCCTTTCTTTCGAGGCGTTGCCGCAGCAGATGCTCGGCTTCTTCGACGATCAGTTTCACGGCGGCTCGCCAGATTCGCCGCCAACAAAGTAGCGCCGCCCGGTCCCGCCGGCAGGACGATCTGGACGGACGCCGCGCGCGCGGCGACTGTGATACGGTCCGCTGTCATGTCGCTGAAGGCCTTCGCCGCCGCTCTCGTTCTGCCGCTGGTCCTCCAGAACCCGAATTCGCTGACGCCGGAAGAACGGACGCGAATGGAGACGCAGAACGCCGAGCTGCGCACGCTCCTGCAGAACGGCACCAAGCTGCCGCTCGCCGCGTCCCCGATCGCGGTGCAACCGCCAGCGCAGGACGGCTGGGCAATGGGGATGGTGTCGTGGGTGGCGGCCGATCGCAACGGCCTGATCTACCTCTTGCAGCGCGGCGACAAGGCCGATCCGGTGATCGTCGTCGATCGCGCCGGCAAGATCGTGCGGTCGTGGGGCAAGGGCCTGTACACGACGCCGCACGCGATTCGCGTCGATCCTCAAGGCAACGTCTGGACGACCGACGCGGCGAGCTCGATGGTCTACAAGTTCTCGCCAGAGGGGAAGACGCTGCTGCAGATCGAAGTCGGCGGGCAGCCGACGCCGTGCGGCAACTTCTGCAGCACGACCGACATCGCGTTTGCGTCCGACGGTCACCTGTTCATCGCCGACGGCTATCGCAACGCGCGCATCCTCGAGTATGCCGCCGACGGCAAGAAGCTGCGCGAGTGGGGTAGCGCGGGCACCGGCCCAGGACAATTCCGCCTGCCGCACTCGATCCAGATCGACGGGTCGGGAGTCGTCTACGTCGCCGATCGCGAGAACGGCCGCATCCAGCGCTTCGTCGCGCGAGGGCAAGTACCTCGGCGAATGGTCCTCGCTACGGCAAAACGTTCGGCTTGAAGCTTGTCGGCGACGCGATGTGGCTCTCGAGCATTCCGCGCGGTCCGAACGGCGCGCCGGGCTGGCTGATCAAAGTCGACCGGACGAGCGGCAAGCTGCTCGGCTATGTCGATGCCGCCGGCAATCACGGCATGGACGTCATGAGCAACGGCGACCTTCTGCAGGCGCCTGGCCCCGATCAGAAGCCGCAGCAATATCGCGGCATGTAGCGCAGCGGCCGTTCGTGAAAAAAATCACGGGCCGTGTATCGCGCGTGAACATCTGAGCCGTGTGCGTCACCAACAGACGTACCGCTGCTCATGTCGCGCAGATCGCTGATTTCGTAGGGCGAATCCACACAGCCTCATCCACCGGACCGCCGACGTGTAACGGCGGGTTGCGTGGATCCGGTCTTGCACCGCGAGCCGCGGTTGATAAGCGAGGCACGCCAGCCGTGCTGTGTTGGTCAGATAAGCGACGCACCCACCGCTCGCACGTCACGACGCCCGCCCCCGGTGATTCGATGACTGCCAGATGTCTCCGTTCGTGCGCGAATAGTTCGACGTGTGCTGTACGGCAACACAGTCGATCGGTCGCGCTGGCCTCTTCGTCTCGTCCAGAAACGTCCTGCTAGTGAATACGAACATCGACATCGCCCATGGCCCGGCTACCCCGGGTGTTCACGGAAAGTTCGTTCACGTCGACCATCGTCGATTTCTCGTTCGCGGCGTGGTGTACGGTGCGTTCGCGCCGCGCGCTGACGGCTACAACTTTCCCGAACGTCGTCTCATCGACCGCGACTTCCATCTCATGGCAGGCGCCGGTATCAACACCGTGCGCACGTATACGACCCCGCCGCTGGATCTGCTCGACCTGGCGGGCGAGCACGGGCTGCGCGTGATGGCAGGCCTCGCCTGGTCACAGCACGTCGCGTTCCTCGACGATCGGCATCTGCGGCGCACCATTCGCCGCGAGATTGGGGCACGGGCGCGCGACATTGCGGATCACCCGGCACTCCTGCTGACCGCGCTTGGCAACGAGATCCCCCGCCGGTTGTTCGCTGGCACGGCCGGCGCCGCATCGAGCGCTTCCTCGCCGAGCTGTTCGACGAGGCCAGGAACCGCGCCCCGGACATGCTGTTGACCTACGTCAACTATCCGCCGACCGAGTTCCTCGAACTCCCGTTCGTCGACGTGCATGCCGTCAACCTCTACCTGCACGACGAAGACGCCATGCGCGCCTATGTCCGCCGCCTGCAGCACCGGGCCGGACACAAGCCGCTCCTGCTCGCCGAATGCGGCGCCGACAGCCAGCGTCACGGCGAAGACGGTCAGGCGGACCTCGCCGCGATGCACGTGCGGGCGGCGCTCGGCGAAGGGGCGTGTGGCGCTGTCGTCTTCAGCTGGACCGATGAATGGTGGCGCGGCGGCGCTCAGGTGGACGACTGGTCGTTCGGCCTCGTCGATCGCGAACGGCGTCCGAAACGCGCCTATTACGCCATCGCTGGGGTCTTCGGCAACGACGTGTTCCCCGAACACGTGCGTGCAGAGTGGCCCATGGTGTCGATCGTCGTCTGCGCCCGCAACGCGGCCTCGACCCTCGACGACTGCCTTCGCGCCATCGCGCGGCGTTGACTACCCGTCAGTCGAAGCCATCGTCGTCGACGACGGCTCGACGGATACGACGGCGGAAATCGCCAGCCGCTTTCCGAACGTTCGGCTGATTCGCATTCCGGGCAGCGGTCTGAGCGTTGCGCGCAACATCGGGGCGCGCGCCGCGTCCGGCGAGATCGTGGCCTATGTCGACGCCGACGTTCGAGTCGAGCCCGACTGGCTGAACTATCTCGTTCAGCCGTTTCTTCGCGGCGATGCGGTGGCCGTCGGCGGCCCGAATCGCGTGCCCCCGGACGACGACTGGTTCGCCCAGTGCGTCGCGCGGGCCCCGGGGGGGCCGACGCATGTGTTGCTCGACGACACCGTCGCCGAGCACGTGCCCGGCTGCAATCTGGCGATACGACGGCAGGCCCTGCTCGACATCGGCGGCTTCGACCGGATTTTTCTTCGTGCCGGCGATGACGTGGACGTGTGCTGGCGGCTGCAGGACTGCGGCGGTCGCATCGAGTTCGCGCCCTCGGCGCACGTCTGGCATCACCATCGCTCGCATCTCTTGGCGTACTGGCGGCAGCAGGTCGGTTATGGCGAGGGCGAGGCGTGGCTGCGCGAGCGGCACCCGCACCGGTTTCTCGGGTCCGCGGTGTCCTGGCGCGGCCGCATCTACAGCAGCCTGCCGTTTGTCCGGGAGCTGACGTCGATCCGCGTGAACTCGGGCGTGTGGGGGACGGCCGCCTTTCCGAGCATCTACCACCAGAGCCGGCATCCGGTCGCGACCATGCCGCACGCCACCCCTTGGGTGATCGGGAATCTGGCCCTGGTGCTCGGCGGTAGTCTCGGACTGCTTGCCCGACGGGCCGAATCCCGTCGCTTGGCTCGCCGTTGCGCTTGGCGTGCTCGCACTGGCGATCACGCTCAGCAGGACGTTTACTTTTGCCGATCAGGAAGACATCGATGGGCTGCCGCGAATCGGCGGCCTCGACAAGCACACGAGCCGCGCCGTCTACAAGCTGACCATCGCCGCGCTGCACGTCGTGCAGCCGCTCGCCCGCAGCTTCGGGCGGATGCGCGGCGTGATGCGTCCGGCGACCGAACGTGGGCATCGAGCTGGCCATCTCCAGCCTCGACGGGATGTTTCGGCTGACGCCAAGCTCGCGACGGCGGCCGTGGGCTCGCCGTGGGCGCTGCTCGTCGGCTCGACGTACGAGTGCCGGTTCTGGAGCGAGGCCTGGACGAGCGCGGAACGTTTGTTGCCGCGCATCGTGGACCGGTTGCGCTTGCACCACTTCGGACGAGAGATCCAGATCGATGACGGCTGGTGCGACGCTCGCGACGTCAGCGTCGCCGTCGGGATCTGGGCCTGGGTGCACTTGCAGGCGCTGGTCGAGGAGCACGGGGCCGGTCGTTGCCTCTTCCGCGCCCGGGTTCGTCTCCGGCCGCGGCCCGTCACCACGGCGACCCTCGCCGCGGTCGTGGCCAGTGTCGTGTCGATTCTCTACGTTGGCGGCGGCGCGTTCGCCGAGGTGGCGCTGCTCGGCGGAGCCGGCGCGATGGCGATGGTTGCCGGCGTGACGTCGCGCGACGCGCGACGGATTCTCGAGCTGGTCGCGCACGTGGCGCAGCGCGAAGGCATGCAGCCAATCGAGCAGAAGCCGCGGCGCGACGACGACGGTCGGGCGCCCGGGCGGCGCGCGCGCCATTCCCGGATTCACGCACGGACAGTAAAGACGAGATGCGAGACATTCTCCGCGTTCTGCCGTACCTCAAGCCGTACGCACGACAGGCGAGCCTGCTCGTCACGGTGACGCTCCTCGCGGTCGCGGTCGGACTGCTGCTGCCCTGGCCGATGAAGATCGTCATCGACCACGTCATCGGCAGTCAGCCGTTGACGGGGACACTCGCGCCGTTCGGCTGGATGGACAGCGTCACGATGCTGATCGCGGCCGTGCTCGGCGGCCTCGTGCTCGCGCTGCTCGCCAACGGTCTGGCCGTGGCGAGCAGCTACTTGCAGACCAGGCTCGAGCAGAGCATGGTGCTCGATTTCAGGAGCGATCTCTTCCATCACGCCGAGCGTCTCTCGGTCGCCTACCGCGACCAGGTCAGCACAGGGCGACTCATCTACGGCATCAACTTCGAAGCCGCCGCCGCCGGCGGGCTGGTCATGGCGCTGCAGCCGCTCGCCCATGGCGCCCTGACGATCATCGGCATGGTGTGGATCTCCTTCAGCATCGACCAGACGCTGGCGCTGCTCTCGATCACGGTGGTGCCGTTCCTCTATTACGCGGTGGGTTACTACGCCACCCACATTCAGAAGCGCCTCCTCGAAGTGAAGGGTATGGAAGCCGACACGTTGTCGATCGCGCACGACGCGATGTCGATGGTGCCGGTGATCACCGCGTTCAACCGCGAAGAGCACGAGCTCGGCCGGTTCCGCCGTAAGGGAGACGCCACGCTTCAGGCCCGTGTGCAGCTCACCGTCCGGCAGACGCTGTTTTCGCTGTGCGTCAACATGACGACAGCTGTCGGCACCGCGCTTGTGCTGGGCTTTGGCTCGTATCAGGCGCTCAACGGGCGGCTGACGGCAGGACAGCTGCTCGTCGTGCTCTCGTACATCGCGGCTGTCTACAAGCCGCTCGAGCAGATCAGTCACACGATCGGGTCGCTGCAGGACAAGCTCGTCGGCGTCCGCATGGCGTTCAGCGTGCTCGACACCAGGCCGATCGTCCGGGAAGCCGACGCGGCCGACGCGATTGCCGGCGTCGAGGGCCGGGTGACCTTCGAGCGCGTCTGCTTCAGCTATCCGGGCCGCGTCGACACGCTGAAGGAGATCTCCTTCGATGCCGCTCCAGGCCAGGTCATCGCCGTCGTCGGCGCCACCGGCGCCGGCAAGACGACGCTCGCCAGCCTGATTCCGCGCTTCTACGATCCGAACGAGGGGCGGATCCTGATCGACGGCCATGACATCCGATCGATCACCCTGCGATCCCTCCGCGACAACGTCAGCCTGGTGCCGCAGGACCCGGTGCTGTTCTCGGGTTCGATCGCCGAAAACATCCGCTACGGCAAACTCGACGCCACCGAGGACGAGATCGTCGCCGCGGCGACCGCAGCCAACGCGCACGACTTCATCACGCGGTTGCCGGGCGCGTATCAGTCGTCGATCGGCGAGCGCGGCGTTCGGCTGTCAGGCGGCGAGCGCCAGCGCATCTGTATCGCCCGGGCGTTTCTGAAGAACGCGGCGATTCTCATCCTCGACGAGCCGACCGCGTCGATCGACTCGCGGACGGAGGCGGTGATCCTCGAAGCGCTGGATCGCCTCATGGCGGGCCGGACGACGTTCATGATCGCGCACCGGTTGTCGACGATCCATCACGCCGACCAGATTCTCGTGATGGACCGCGGCGCGATCGTCGAGCGCGGGACGCACGAGGCGCTGCTGCGGATGAACGGCGTCTACGCGCAGCTCCATGCCGTGCAGATCGGTCATCGTCCTCGCCGCAGCGCGGCGATTGTGACCGCGGTCGCCGGAGGTGCGGCATGACCCGCGCGCCGATCGTCGTGCTGGGCGCGATGACGCAATACCCCGTGGCCGGCATTGTCTGGCTCACGATGCAGTACGTGCTCGGCTTCCGCCGGCTCGGGTACGACTGCTATTACGTCGAGAGCCACGGTGGGACGCCGCGCGCGTTCGTCCGCGACGGCGACGATGGCGCGGTTGGCGCCGCCTCGTTTCTGTCGGACCTCATGGCCCGGTTCGATCTCGACGATCGCTGGGCGTTCCATGCCCTGCACACGAGCGGCGACGCCTACGGGCTCTCGGACACGGCCCTTCGCAGCTTGTACGACTCGGCGGCGTTGATAGTGAACCTGCATGGAGCGACGGTCCCGCGCGCCGAGCACACCGCCAACGGGCGGCTGGTCTACGTGGGCACCGATCCGGTGCTGCGCGAGCTCGAGCTGGCCAACGGCGTCCAGGCTGCCATCGACCTTCTCGAGCCCCATTCCGCCTTCTTCACGTGGGCCGGCAACTATGGCAATCACGATTGCCTGCTGCCGGTCTCGGAGCGGTTCTCGTTCGTGCCGACCCGGCAGCCGCTGCTGCTCGATGTGTGGGAGGGCAGCGAGGTCGAGGGCGGCCGCTTCACGACGGTGGCCGGATGGCGTCAGCTCTGGCGCGAGGTCACCCACGACGGCGAGGTCTACCACTGGAGCAAGCACTACGAGTTCCTGAAGTTCCTCGACTTGCCGTCACGAACGAGCGCGACGTTCGAGCTCGCGCTGACGAGTTACACCGATGACGATCGCGCGCTCCTCGAGCGGCATCACTGGACGGTCGTCGATGCAGAAGTCGTCTCGGCGGACATCGATCGCTACGTCCACTACATCCGCGACTCGCAGGCGGAGTTCACGGTGGCCAAGGACCAGAACGTGCGGCTGCGCACGGGCTGGTTCAGCGATCGCAGCGCCGCCTATCTGGCCGCGGGCCGTCCCGTGGTGACGCAGGACACCGGATTCGGCACGACGTTGCCGACCGGCGACGGGCTCTTCAGCTTCTCGACGCTCGACGAAGCCGCGAGTGCGGTCGAGGCGATTCGCTCCGACTATGCCCGTCATCGGCGGGCGGCGCGCGCAGTCGCCGCTGAATATTTCGACCATGCGGTGGTACTGCGCCACCTGCTGAACGTGTGCGGCGCGTAATGGCCAATCTCCAATCCACCCGTCGGCGGCCCGAGCTTCATTCAGCTGCAGCCGGGCGTCCGCCGGCCGGCGCCGAAGCCCTCGAGCGCGTGCTCCACGATCTCGACGCGAGCCCGCTTGGCGTGGTCGGCGATGGCGCGCCTGCGGTCGCGGCCTGGCTGCGTCGGCGCGGCCATGACACCGCGCCGACGACGTTGGCGTTGCGGCCGGCGGCGGGCCAGGCGCGCGCCGCCCGGCCGGCCGATCGCTGGGCCGCGATCGTGGCCGTCAATTGGGTGGAGATCCCGGATCCCGCGGCGTTTCTGCGTCAGGCGCGACGCGTGCTGTCGCCCGACGGTCGGTTCGTGGCGGTGGTGTCGAACATCACCCACGCGAGCCTGCGACTGGCGGCGTCGTCGCGACGCGGGTCGCCGCCAATCCCGCGGCATCCGTTCACTGCCGCTGACGTCGAGCGCCTGCTGAACAGCGCGGGATTCATGGTGACCGGCGTCACGCGGGAAGTGGACACGATCGAGCGGCTGCGGCAACTTGGCCGCGGGGTCGCCGACTCGGTGCTCGACGTGCTCGCGGAGGACGCCGACGCGATGACGTCGTATTTCGTCTTCGTCGCCGAACCGTGTGGCGGGACCGCGAGCCACCACACCAGCCTCGACCTCAGCCACCTCGCCGCCGCGCAGCAGGCCGCGGCGCACGAAGCGGATCTTCTCCGTCAGCGCATCGACGCGATCAACCGGCAGCTTCTCATCCTCATGAACGATTCCGGTGCACCAGTCGATCGAGTCGAGCGGCTCGAGCAGGGCGCCAGTCATGCGCTGGCCCAACTGCGAGCCGCCGCGAGCGCGCTCGACGACGTGCGGAGTCACGTGGGCGATGTCGAAAAGCGGCTGGCCAGCGCCGAGGACGAAGCGCGCGTGACGCGGGAGGAGGCGCGTGCTGCCGCTGAGCGCATCACCGCGCTCGAACAGCGAGCCGCAGCGCGAGACACCCAGATCGAGGCGGCGCGGGACGCGATGGCTACCCGCGCGCGTGAGATGGACGGTCTCGTCGCGACGCTCGAACGCGCCCGCTATCGGCGGCTCGTCGGTCGGGTGCGCGAGCTGGTTCGGCAGGTGGTGCCACCGCGCGCCAAGGTGCTCGTCGTGAGCCGGGGAGACGACGAGCTCGTGACGTTCGACAAACGCACCGGCTGGCACTTTCCCCGCACCGCGACGGGGGTCTACGCCGGCCACCATCCTGCAGACAGCGGCGAGGCGATCGCGCGGCTCGAGGCAGCGCGCAAGGCCGGGGCGCGCTTCCTCGTCATTCCGCAGCCCTCGTCGTGGTGGCTCGACCATTACCGCGAGTTCGCGCAGCACCTCGAGCAGCGATGCCGCTGCGTGATACGCGACGAGGCCGGCGTCGTGTATGCCCTTGGAGGGCGAGGCCGGTGAGCTACAGCGCCGATGCCGCGCTCGATCGCCTCCACCGCTTCAATCCGTGGTTTGAGCCGGTGATCGCCGCGTCGGCAGGTGAGCGCGCAACGCCGCCGGTCCGCGTCACCGGCTACTTGCGTGACGAGAGCGGGTGGGGTGCGGCGGCACGGGGCTACGTGCGCGCCTTGCAGCAGGCGAAGGCGCCGCTCGTCCTGCACGACGTGTCGTCGCTGACCGGCAACCGCTCGCACGACCGCACTCTCGAGCTGACTGACGGGTCGGGCAACGCCGCCATCAATCTCGTCTGCGTCGATGCGGGACAACATTTCGCGCTGCTCTCCGAGGTAGGCGAGTCGTTCTTCGCCAACGCCTACAACGTCGGTGCGTGGGCGTGGGAGCTGCCGCGGTTTCCGGAGGAGTGGTACAACCGGTTCGCCTTTTACGACGAGATCTGGGTCGGCACCTCGTTCATTGCGTCGGCGCTCGCGCCGATTGCGCCGGTCCCGGTCGTCCGCATCCCGCCGGTGATCACGGCGCGCGGCTCCCGTGACGCCGGCCGCACGCGGCTTGGCCTGGGCGCGCACGAATTCGTCTTCGGGTTTGCGTTCGACGTCCACAGCCACCTGCCCCGCAAGAATCCAGCGGCCGTCATCGAGGCGTTCCGCCGAGCGTTCCCGACGCCGTCTGGCGTCAGGCTCGTGCTGAAGTCGGTCAATGCGCCCGCGGATGCGAACGGCTACGCCGCGCTGAAGGCCCGCGCACGTGGGTGTCCCATCGATCTGTACGACGGCTACTGGCCGTCCGACCACGTCGGCGATTTCATGGCGGCGTGCGACGCCTATGTCTCGCTGCACCGCTCGGA
This sequence comes from uncultured Acidobacteriota bacterium, assembly GCA_963841895.1. Lineage (GTDB taxonomy): Bacteria > Acidobacteriota > Vicinamibacteria > Vicinamibacterales > UBA2999 > JACCSI01. The sequence continues at coordinate 83,201 of CAWJEO010000035.1, read as the reverse complement.
GGGCACGGGCCTGACCATCGCAGAGGCGATGGCGCTCGGGAAGCCGGTGATCGCGACCGACTGGTCGGGCAATACGGACTTTGCCGACTCGTCGAACAGCTTCCCGGTTGGCTACGCCCTGACCACGGTCGAACGGAACGTTGGTCCCTATCGCGCCGGCGAAACCTGGGCTGAGCCCGACGTCGATCACGCGGCGGAGCTGATGCGGGAGGTCGTCGCGGATCCCTCGCGTGCCGCTCGGCGCGGGGCCGCCGCCGCCCGAACGGATCGCCCGCGACTACTCGGAGGTCGCGATCGGGGCGCTGGTCAGGAGCCGTCTCGACGCCATTGCCAGCCGACAGCGTCTCGGCGCGCTTCGAACCGAGGTGTCGGCGTTCGTCGATGGCTATCGTCATCTCGTGGACGACATCCGCACGGTCGTGGCAAACGTCGTTCCGCCAGGCGAGATCGTGGCGGTCGTCAGCAGGGGCGATAGTGCGCTGCTGCCGACGAGCGAGCGGCCGGCGTGGCACTTTCCCGAAGCCAGGCCCGGTGTCTACGCCGGCTATCACCCGGCCGACAGCGCCGAGGCAATCGACGCATTGGAAGCGGCGCGTGCGCGCGGCGCGGGTTTCTTCCTGCTGCCGGGCACGGCGTATTGGTGGCTCGATCACTACGCCGGCCTGAGCCGTCACCTGGTCGAACGGTATCGCTGCGCGTTTCGCGATGCCCGCTGCATCGTCTACGACGTGCGCGAGCGCGTGGAAGGAGCGAGGGCATGAAGCCGATCGTGGTTGTGAGTGGCGTCATCGCCAACAAACCGCACAACGGCGGCAACGCCCGCATGGTGCTCAACTGGCTCGTCGGCCTCGAGCGGCTCGGCGTCGACGTCTACTTCGTCGAGCAGCTCTCGAGCGCGGCGAGCGTGGACGACGCCGGCGGCCCGGCGGCGGCCGCCGAAAGCGCCAATCGCGCCTATTTCGATCGCGTGCTGAGGCGGTACGGCTTCGAACGCCGATCGGCGCTCGTGTGCGATGCCACGTCGGCCCTGGACGACGCACGGGTCTGTGGGTTGAGTAAGGCCGAACTTAAGCGACCTCTCGGACGATGCGGATCTGCTGATCAACATCTCGGGTCATCTGTCGTGCGCGTCGCTGAAGAAGCGGTTCCGTCGGAAGGCGTACGTCGACGTCGATCCCGGCTACACGCAGCTGTGGCCGCGCGAGGCGGCGCGACTCGACGGTCACGACACGTACTACACCGTCGGCCAACGCATTGGCACGCAAGGCTGTCTGCTGCCGACGGGCGGCATCAGCTGGCGAGCGATGTGGCCGCCGGTGGTCGTCGATGACCGCGAGGTCGCTCCGGCGGTCGCGTCCGGCGCGTTCACGACCGTGGCCAGCTGGCGCGGCGCGTTCGCGCCGATCAGCCACGACGGCGTGCTGTTCGGATCGAAGGCGCACCAGTTCCGCAAGATCGTCGAGCTGCCGCGGCTCGTGCCGCACTGCTTCGAGGTCGCGCTCGACATCCATCAGGCGGACGACACCGACGCGTGCGCGCTGCGCCGTACCGGTTGGCGCGTCGTCGATCCGCGCGCGGTAGCGTCGACCCCTGAGGACTACGAGGCGCTATGTGGCCGGTTCGATGGCCGAGTGCTCGGCCGCGCAAGGCATGTACGTCCAGTCGCGGTGCGGCTGGTTCAGCGATCGCACCGCGCAGTATCTGGCCGCGGGCAAGCCGGTCCTCGTGCAGGACACCGGCTTCTGCCCGCCGCGCGGGTCTGGCGAGGGCGTGGTGGTGTTCGAGACGGTCGGCGAAGCCGCCGACGGCGCCGCGCGGATCGTCCGCGACTACCGTGCGCACGCCGAAGCCGCGCGGGCCATCGCTACGGAGTGCTTCGACTCGGCTGGCGTCCTTGGACGACTGCTGGACGAGGCTGGCGTCGCGTGAAGAAAGGACATCTCGTCATGGCCGATGACCTGCCCGAACTCCAGAGCGACGAAGATGTCGATGCCTTGATGAGCCGTCTGTCGGCGCGGCTCGAGCCCATGCGCCGGCCGTCGGCGCTTTCTGTTCGCGGGCTGCCGCCTGGTGATGATCCGCTGGAGGCGCTGCTTGCGGCAGAGGCTCAGTGCCTGGCGGCGACACACCGCGCGATCGAGCTGGTCGTCGAGTGGATCAACGAATCGCGCCCGCGCGACGCGGGTCGGATCCCGGCGAAGGCCCGTCCGAACCGTTCGCCGCGTCAACCTGGCGCGCGGCGCGCCGGCGTCGTTCGGCCTCGGCAACCGTCGCGGCCTCGCGCCGGAGGCGTCCGTCATGAGGGTCGCCATCGTCACCCCACGGATGGCCTCGGGCGAGCGCGGCGGCGCGGAGGCGCTGTACCGCGGCCTGCTCAACGCCTTCCGCGAAGCCGTCGCACGAGGCCGATGAAATTGCGGTCGAGTCGGACGAGTCGTCGTTCGATGCCGTCCTCGAGTCCTATGCGCGCTTCTACGCGCTCGATCTCCGCGACTACGACCTCGTCGTCTCGACCAAGGCGCCGACCTTCATGGTGTCGCATCCGAATCACGCGTCGTACCTGCTCCACACGCTGCGCGTGTTCTACGACATGTTCGCGCACGAGTACGGCGAGGGCACGGCGGAACAGCGTGCACAACGCCAGGCGATCCATGCCCTCGACCGGTTTGGCCTCCGCCAGGGCCGCGTCAGGCGACACTTCAGCAACGGACACACGACCTATCGGCGCCTCGTCGAGGCCTCGCCGTGGTGGCAGGAGGTCGGGTTCTCCGCACTCCATCACCCGCCTGCCCTCTCCGGATTCAAGGGTTCGCGGCGCCAGGACTTCATCCTGTTGCCCGGACGGCTCCATCGCTGGAAGCGGGCGCACCTGATCATCGATGCCTACAAGCACCTGAAGCGCGACGTCCCGCTGCTCATCACCGGGACCGGCGAAGACGAACGCTGCCCTGCGCAAGGCGGCGGCCGGCGACCGCCGCATCCAGTTTCTGGGCGGCGTGAGCGAAGCGAAGCTTGTCGATCTGTACGCCGATGCGCTGCTCGTGCCGTTCGTTCCACGCCAGGAGGACTACGGGCTCGTCACGATCGAGGCGTTCAAGAGCGGCAAGCCGGTGCTGACGTGCTCCGACTCGGGCGAGACGCTCGAATTCGTCCGCGACGGCGTCAACGGCTATGTCGTCGAACCCGACGCGAGGGCAATCGCCGCGCGTCTGACCGACGCCATCGATCATCGTCGCGCGGCAGCGGCAATGGGTGCGGCCGGCCGGCGATCGGTGTCGCATATCGCGTGGGAGCCGATCGTCGAGGCGCTGATCGGATCGCCGCGCCGGTCGCCGGCGGTTCACATGTCGATGCCGGCCGTTCCTCGCGCATCGACGGCGCTCGCGGTGACGGTCCTCGACATGCAGCCGATCGATCCACCGGTCGGCGGCGGGCGGCTGCGGCTGCTCGGCCTGTATCACGCGCTCGGCGCCGACGTCAGGACCACCTACGTCGGCACCTACGACTGGCCTGGCATGCCGCATCGTCGCCACACCCTCAGCGAGACGCTCGAGGAGATCGACGTCCCGCTGGCGCCGGCACACTTCGCCGCGGCGGCCGAGTGGCAGGCACGTGCGGGCGGACGCACGGTGATCGACGTTGCGTTTCCACACCTCGCGCACCACTCGCCGGAATACGTGCAGGCGGCGCGCAGGCATGCCGCCAGTGCGGACGTGGTGGTCTTCTCGCATCCCTGGGTGTATCCGCTCGTGAAAGACCTGCTGCGACAACGACCGCAGCTCGTCGTCTATGACGCCCACAACGTCGAGGGGGCACTGCGGCTCGGGCTGCTTCGCGACGATCCATTCGGGGCCCGGCTCGCGAGGCATGTCGCGACGCTCGAACGAGATCTCTGCCGTGCGGCGGATCTCGTGCTGACGTGCTCGCACGAGGACCGCGCTTTGATGCACGACGTGTACGACATCCCGTTCGCCAAGATGCACGTCGTGCCGAACGGGACGTTCACGGCGCCCGTCGCACCGTCAGACTGCGCCCGACGGGCCGCGCTCAAGCGCGACTGCAATCTGCGGGCACGGCCGGCAGCGGTGTTCGTAGGCAGCCTTTACCCGCCAAACGTCGAGGCGGCACGCTTCATCGTCGAGACGCTTGCGCCCGCGCGCCCGTGCGTGAGCTTCGTTGTCTGCGGCGGCGTAGGCGAGGCGTTTGCGGGTGAGTCGTTGCCGGCCAACGTGCATCTGACCGGACGCCTCGATGAGGACGCCAAGCGCCGGTTCATCGAAGCCGCGGATCTCGCCGTCAATCCGATGCAGTCCGGTTCGGGCACGAACATCAAGATGTTCGACTTCATGGCCGCCGGCCTGCCGATCGTCACGACCGAGATTGGCGCGCGGGGCATTCGGCCGCGCGGCCAGCCGTCGTTCCTGACGGCATCGCTCGACGAGTTTGGCGTTGCCGTCGATCGGGTGCTGGACGACAGCCACCTGGCCGACCAGCTTGGTTCGTCCGCACGCGCACAGGCGGTAGAGATGTACTCCTGGGAGCGCGTATCACCGGCGCTCGGAAGGCTCCTTGCGCGGCGCATCGAGACGCTCGCGCGGCCACAGCCGAAGGTGAGCGTCGTCGTTGCCAGCTACGAGCGCCAGGAGGCGCTCGGCGTGCTGCTGGAGCGCCTGGCCCGGCAGACCTGCCGCGACTTCGAAGTGATCGTGGTCGATCAGAGTCGCGTTCCCGTCGACGTCGACGACTCTGGCCTCGACCTCCTGCTAGTTCACACTGACGTCCCGGGGGCCGTCAACGCCCGCAACCTCGGCGCCTTCTATGCGCGCGGCGACCTGCTCGCGTTCACCGACGATGACTGCCGGCCGGATCGCGATTGGATCGAACGGGCTCTGACTCTACTTCGAGGAGCCGCGTGTCGTTGGTGTCGAGGGGACTGTGCTGTCGGATCGGGCCCACGACCCGCGCTTCCGACCGGTCACCAACGTCGGGTTCGAAGGCATCGGCTTCATGACCGCGAACCTGTTCCTGCGGCGCGAGACGTTCGCGGCGATCGACGGCTTCGACGGGCAATTCGATCATCCGCACTTCCGCGAGGACACCGACCTCGGCTGGCGCGCGCTCGAGCACGGCGACGATTCCGTTCGGCGCTGACGTGAGGGTCTATCACCCGCCGCAGTCGCGCAGCGCTCGCGCGCGAGGGCGTCGCCGAGCGGCTGACGTTCTTCGAGAAGGACGCGCTGCTCCTGAAGAAGCATCCGGAGCGGTATCGGACGCTGTTCCTGCGCGAAGCGCATTTCGCGCACACCGAAGGCTTTGGCGAGCACCTGCTGCGCGGCGCCGCCAAGTACGGCGTCGAGCTCGACGAGTTCTATCGATCGCGCTGCCGTGGCGCCGCTCGGCCAGCAGCGGGGGAGACCAGCCATGCGATGACGAGTTCCTGTCGAGTTACCTCGGCTCGTTCGATCGGATCGCGGGTTGGTTCTCCCCCGACGCGCTCTTTCTCTTCATGGCCTACAACCAGGTCATCGCCGAGGCCGACCTCGCCGGCGATGTGCTCGAGATTGGCGTGCACCACGGGCTGTCGGCGATCGGCACTGCTGCACTCCGCGGCTCGGGCGGACGATTCGTCGCGGTCGATCTCTTCGACGACCTGCAGTCGCAAAACGTCTCGGGATCCGGTCTCGGCAATCGCACCAGGTTCATCGACAACATGTCGCGCTTCCACGACGACCTGTCGTTCCTGACCACGGTCTCCGCCGCCTCGTCGACGATTGATGCCAAGGCGCTCGGGCGGACGTTCTCGTTCTGTCACATCGATGGCGGGCACTCGGCAGCGGAAGCGGGAGCCGATCTCAGGCTCGCCGAAGAGATCCTCCGGCCCGGTGGGTTAGTTGCTCTGGACGACTACTTCAACCCGGCGTTCCCGGGAGTGGGTGAGGCGGCCGTCCGATTTCATCTCGAGCGTCCCGGACGATTCCGGCCGATCGCGATCGGGTTCAACAAGGTGCTGTTCCAGCGCGAACCCGTACCGTTCCCGCTGAACGACCGGCTTCGCCGAGCTGTTTCCCTCGATCATGTCGAGCACCGCGTCTCTGTGGGACTCGCCGGTGCGACTGTTCGACACGGCGTTCGCGGCGTTCTTCGACCACGAGCGCTCGCGACCGCAACGGCTCGTGGTGTCCGATGGTGCGGCCGTGGCGGCGCGGATTCGAGCCGATGCAGGGCGCCGTGTCCGGGCTCGCTGGTGGTTTCGTCTCTGTCCCCGTGAAAGTCACGAACCTGTCGAGGGTTGCGCTGAGTCGGGGCCGGGCGCCGTTCGGCCTCTCGTATCACCTCCTCAGCGAAGGCGGGGCGCTGCTGGAGTTCGACCATCCACGACAGTGGTTCACCGAGCCGCTGGCGCCGGAGCGCGCGCGCATCATCGACGTGCCGATTGAGGTGCCGGAGGCCGCCGGCCGCTACGAGCTCGAATTCGACATCGTCTGGGAGGGCGTGCTCTGGCTGAAGGACCGCGGCAATCCCGTCGGCCGTGTGGCGCTCACCGCCGTCGCTGACGCGGCCGATCCCGTCGCGCCGGAGCTGCGAGTGAGGAATGTGACAGGGCCTCGCAGCCGGCTGACGGTGCTCTGCTCGGGCATGATGGCGGGCGACCCGCATTACGGCGGTGCGACGTGGGCCGTGCTGCAGTACGTCCTCGGGCTGCGCCAGCTCGGTCATCACGCGTTCTTCGTCGAGCCGATCGCGGCCGACAAGATCCGTCCGGGAGGCGCGGCGCTCGCCGACAGCAGTGCGGCGGCGTACCTTTCGACGCATCGTGCGCGCGCACGGCCTCGACGGCGAAGCGGCGCTGCTCGTCGACGGCACGCGCGAGACGGTCGGGCTGTCGTACGACGATCTGCAAGAGATCGCGAACCGCACCGATCTGCCTGATCAACGTCTCCGGCATGCTGACCGATGCCGGCACTGCTCGAGCGCATTCCACGGCGGCTGTACCTGGATCTCGATCCGGGTTTCAACCAGGTGTGGCACGCGGGCGACGGCATCGACATGCGCTTCGACGCGCACACGCACTTCGCGACCGTGGGCCTGGCGGTGGGACAGCCCGGCTGCGCCGTGCCGACGTGCGATCGATCCTGGTTCGCGACGTGCCCGCCGGTCGTGACGGCCGAGTGGACGGTGGCCGACGAGGTCAGCCGCGAGGCGTTCACCACGGTTGCCAATTGGCGCTCGTACGGATCCGCCCACTACAACGGCGTGTTTCTCGGCCAGAAGGCGCATGCGCTGCGGCCGCTGATCGATCTTCCGCGCCGCAGCCGCGCGGCGTTCGCGCTGGCGCTCTCGATTCACGCCGACGAACCGGACGTGGCGGCGCTCGAACACCATGGCTGGTCGATCGTCGATCCGATTGCTGCCGCCGGAACGCCGGATCGATATCGACAGTTCGTGCGCGGATCGCGTGCCGAGATCGGCATTGCGAAGAGCGGCTATGTCGCGATGCGTTCGGGATGGGTCAGCGACCGGAGCGCGTGCTATCTCGCCTCGGGCCGCCCGGTGCTGGCGCAGGACACGGGGTTCGGCGACCTGTTGCCGTCCGGAGAGGGTCTGCTGACGTTCTCGACGACGGAAGACGCGGTGGCGGGCGTTGAGGCGATCGACGCCGACTACGACCGCCATCGACGTGCGGCGCGATCGATCGCCGAGACGTACTTCGACTCGGACCGTGTATTGACGCGGTTGCTCGATTACGCGGGAGGTCCGTCGTGATCGGCACCGCGGTGCCTTCGGGCCGTGCGGTTCGGCGAGGTTGCCGAGGCGGTGTACGACTGGTTGAGGCGCGGCCCCAGCGTGGCCGGGAGAAGGCGCATCGTGACCTTCTCCTGTCGCCCGTCGGTCGTCCAGTCCAGCTATCTGTTGCACGACATCGACGTGACGTTCGACAGGCGGGAGCCGCTGCGGCTCGTCGCGAAGGGCATCGGCTCGGCTGGTCTCGCCGATGACGCCCGGCCCGCCAAGCCGCGCTTCGTCGCCGACGATCGACGTGAGCGCGTCGCATACGAGCGGCTGCTGCCCTTGCTCGACGCAGGTGCGCCGAAGTTCTACGGCGCGGTCATCGACGAGCAAGCCACGAGCCACCTGATCCTGGAACGCAGCCCCGGCGTGCCGCTCTGGCAGTGCGGGAAAGGTGAGGCCTGGCACGCCGCGGCGCGGCAGCTCGCCCGCCTGCACGTGCACACTCAGGCCGTCGGCGTGCAAGCCGGCGTGGACGCCGCCACGTTGTTGCGCTACGACGCGTCTCTGTTCGAGGACTGGCGCGCCCGTGCCATGCGATTCGATCGTGGTCCGGCGCAGGACATGGGCGCGGTCGCGCGTGCCCACGCCTACGCCACGAGCCGGCTCCTGGCGCAGCCCTCTGGAGTCATGCATGGCGAGCCCTACCCGTCGAACGTCTTGATCGACGACGCGAACGGCGCGCCGTCGGTGTGCCTGATCGACTGGGAGATGATGGCCGTCGGTCCGCAGATCCTCGATCTGGCGCATCTGGTCGCCGGACGCTGGACCGACGACCAGCGCGCCGGCATCGTCGACACTTATCGTGCCGAGCAGCTCGCACTCGGCGCGACGCCTTCATCCTGCGAGCACCTTCTGATGACGCTGGACTGCGGCCTCATGCACCTCGCCGTCCAGAACCTTGGCTGGTCTGACGCGTGGTCGCCACCCCCGCAACAGGCGCACGACTGGCGTGGAGAAGCCCTCAGGCTCTCCCGAAAGTGCCAACCATGATCCCGATCGTCAAGACCCGCGTCGCGATGCTTGCGGCCCTTCTGTCGATAGCGGCGCTCGCCGGTCCGGCCGCGCAAGGCGGACAGCCGCCGGCCGCACAAAGCGCGCGGCCCGCGGCCGCGCAGCTCACGGGCTCGATCAAGAACGAGGGCGGCGAGGCGATGGCTGGCGCATCGGTGACGATGACCGACGCGCAGCAGCGCACCGCAGAGCGCGGTCAGCGACGCCCGTGGCGTGTACGGCTTCAAGGATCTGCCGCCGGGCCTATATCAGCTCGCCGTTGACGTCCAGGGCTATGCGCCGATAGCGCAGGCGCTGACGCTCGCCGCTGGCACGAACGGTCAAGTGGACGTGACCCTGCGGCTGGCGATCGTTGAGCAGGTCGAGGTGATGTCGTCGCTTGCGGACTTCCGGCGTGCGACCGGGCTGAGTCCCGTGGGGCTGGTACTCGGCCCCGAAGATCTCAGCGTCCTGCCGAACGATCCCGACATGATGCTGCAGGTGCTGCGCGAGCTGTCGGCGACGGCGGGACGCGCGGACCAGGTGGCGGTCCGGGTCGACGGGCAGCCGGTGTCGGGCCGTCTCCCGCCGAAGGAGGCGATCCAGAGCATCCGCATCTCGACCAACGCGTTTGCGCCGGAATTCGCTGAGCCGTCAGCCGGCCTCGTGGAGATCGTGACGCGCCCGGCGACCGCTGCCTACCGTGGCGACGCGCAGGTCACCTTCAGCGACTCACGCCTCAACGCCGCCAATGCGTTCGAGCCCGAGAAGCAACCGTCGCAGATCCGCGCGTTCAGCGGCTATCTCGGCGGTCCGATCGTCCGCGGCAAGTGGAGTTTTCTCGGCTACGGAGGCCGTTGGGACCGCGACGACCAGCTCGTCGTCAACGCCACGGTCGCCTCGCCCACCCAGCCGTCGCCAACGCCGTTCGTGCAGAGCGTCGAGACGCCCGCTCGCATCGACTCGTACAGCTTCCGCACCGACGTCGCGGTGTCGCCGCACCACGTCATCTCGATCGACGTCGCGCGTCAGGAGGAGCGCGAACGCAACATGTCGCTCGACAGCGGACTCGACTTGCCGGAGCGTGCCACCGATCGCCGCGCTCGCGAAGACGCGGGGCGCCTGTCGCTGGTCTCGTCGATCGGGGAGGGCATCGGCAGCGAGCTGCGGATTCGCGGCCGCCGCCGTCTCCGCGAAGAGGCCGCCGTGTCAACGGCGCCGGCAGTGCTGGTGTTCGACGCATTCAACGCCGGCGGCAATCAGGCCGCGCTGGCGCACCGGCGCGAGATCCGGGACCTCTCGGCCAGCTGGATCCTGTCGCAGACGCGCGGGTCGCACGATCTGCGCGCGGGTCTGTACGTGGAAGCTGCCCATATCAACGAGGCGCGTCAGACGAACCTCGGCGGGACGTTCGTGTTCGGCGCCGCCGTCAACAGTGCCGGCACCATCGTCGCGACGCCGCTCGATCGCTATATCGGGACGCTGCGCGGGCTGCCAGGGTTCGGACCCTCGTACTTCTCGATTGCGCGCGGCGCGCCGACGATCGACTACAACGACTGGCAGGCGGCGTGGTTCCTCCAGGACGACTGGCGGTTCTGGCGCGATCTCACGTTCTCGTTCGGCATCCGCCACGATCTGCAGCGGCCGCTCGCGTCGCAGTGGAACTTCGCGCCGCGGGTCGGGCTGGCGTGGACGCCGGGCGGGACGAACACGCACACCGTGCGCGCATCGGCGGGCGTCTTTCACGGCCCGATCCCGTTCGACGTGACCCTCGACATCAACCGCTACGACGGTATCCTGTTCGACGAGGTCATCGTCGTCTCGCCGACGTTCTTTCCGGCGATTCCGCCCTCGCTCGACGGTCAGCCCGCCCTGTCGGCGGTGCGTCAGGCGGACGAGCTGCATTCGCCGCGCAGCCTGGCGGCGAACACCAACTACGAGTGGCAGTTCGGCAAGATGCTGGTCGGATCGATCGGCTACACCTACCTCCGCGGCAATCGATTGCTGCGCACGCGCAACATCAACACGGTCACTCCGGCGACGGGCCAGCGCTTCTTCGCCGATCGCGGACCGATCCTGCAGTTCGAATCGACCGGGTCCTCGGAGGCGCATCAGCTGAACGTGACGCTGCGCCGCGCGCTCGCGGCCAAGCTGTCGCTGTTTGGCACCTACATCGCGCGTTGGGCGAAGAGCGACACCGACGGGCCGTACACGGTGGCGGAAGATGCGTTTGCGCTGCTGGCCGAATACGGCCGCGCCGGCGACGACGAGCGGCACCGCGTGGTGGCGGGCGCCACGATCAACCTGCCGCGCGGACATGTCGCTCAACGCGCTGGTCCGCTACGGCTCCGGCCGCCCGTTCAACATCACCACCGGCCGCGACGACAATCTCGATCTGATCTACGAGGATCGGCCGGTGCCGGCGTCGCCCAACGATCCGGCGGCGATCGTCACGCCGTTCGGCGCCTTCAGCCTGGTCCGGCGGCCGGGCGACGTCGAGCATCGCGCGAAACGCCGGTCTCGGGCCGCGCCAGTTCGGCGTCGCCGTCGGGTTCTCGAAGCTGTATTTCCTGATGGCGCCGGACACCGGTCCCTACGTCGTGTTCACCATCAGTGCGGACAACCTGACGAACTACACGAACTATGTGGACTTCAATGGCGTGGTGACGTCGCCGCTCTTCGGGCTGCCGAATCGCGCGCTGCCGCCGCGCCGGATCGAACTCGCGGCGCGCATCGGCTTCTGACCACAGAGATCTGGTGATCTCGGTGATCTCGTGATCTGGTGATCTGATCGATCTGATGATCTGGCGATCTGGCAGTGTCGCTTTAGATCTTATCAGCTCACCAGATCATCAAATCACCAGATTCCTAGCGCGTCGCGCCGAGCCGGCGCAGGAGCTCTTCCGCCGGCTTGGATCCGCCGGCAGGCGTGGGACGGCCTTCCTGCGCGCGGCGGGGGAGCGTCAACGCGAGCGGCGTCTGGCCGGCCTTGTTCGTCGCGTCGAGCGTGGCGCCGCGATCGGCCAGCAGCTGAATCAATGATCGTATTGCCGGTGCCGGCCGCGGCGTGCAGCGCGGTGTCGCCGGTCGTCGTTCGCGTCATTGACGTCGACGCCGGCGTCGAGAAGCACGGTGGTCGCGTCGAGGATGTCTTTCTCGTCGCGCGGGATCTGCGGCGTGTCGTTGTCGACAATGTTCCAGCGGACGAGATCGGACGGACGCGCTTCCTTCTCGACCGGGACGCCGGCGACGGCAAGCAGGGGTGTCGTCCCGTTCGGCAGCGCGAGCGATGGCGTCGCGCCGCCCGTGACCAGCGCGCGGATGATCTCGACTTCGAGATAGGCGGCGGCGACGAAGAGCGGCGTGGCGCCGGTCATCGGCGTCGGCAGCGCCCACTGCGATCCGAATCGGCGGACCGGACTGCCTTTGGTGAGCCGCGCGTTCGAGGTCCGCGCCCTTTGGCCACCAGCGCCTGCACGGTGGCGAGATCGCCGCGCAGCGCGGCGGCATGGAGCGCCGTGTAGCCGGCGCCGGCAGCGTTCGGATCGGCACCGTTGTCAACGAGCACGCGCGCGACCGCCGGATGTCCGGCGAACGTCGCCAGCGACGAGCGCGGAGTTGCCGTCAGCGGCGGTGTCGTTGACGTTCGCGCCAGCGGCGAGAAGCAACGCCGCGGACTTCGACGTCTCCGACCTGCGCGGCGAACAGCAACGCCGGTACTCCCGCCGGCTTCGATCTGCCGCGCGTCCTGGACCGACGTCTTGACGGTCCGGCGCGGCCCTTGGTCGAGCATCACCGTCAGCGGCCGGACGCGCGTCCGCGCGTGAACGTTCGCCTTGTGCGCGAGCAGCAGCTCCACGACGTCGGGATGCTGCCGTGACACGGCCCACATCAGCGCGGTCTGACCGCGATCGCGCTCGGCGGCGTTGACGTTGGCGCCGCGCGCGATCAGCAGCGCGCACCACCTCGGCGCTGCCGCTGCGCGCCGCCTCCATCAGCGGCGTGACGCCGGTTTCTGACGCGGCGTCTACGGCCGCGCTCTTCGCGAGCAGCTTCGTCACGATGGCCGCGTTGCCGTTGGCGCTCGCGAGATAGAGCGGCGTGATGCCGAGATCGTTCGCGACGTCCGCTCGCGCGCCCGCGGCGAGCAGCGCATCGACGATGGCCGCGTCGTCGTGATACACGGCCCAGTGCAGGGCTGTCGCGCCGTCACCTGCGGTCGCGTTGACGTCGGCGCGCTTCCTGATCAGCGCCTGGACCGACGCTGCGTCCTTCTTCCGAACCGCGTCCAGCAGCGGCGGGTCTTCAGAGGCAGCGGAGACGCCGCGCTCGCTCGCGGCCAACACGACGAGCGAGACGATCGCCTGCGATCAGTGGCTCTTCAAGACCGTCTCTGTGCCTCTGCGTCTCTGTGGCCACATTCGTGGCGTCAGTCGAGATTCACCGGGCCCGTGCTGTTGCCGTGGCTGTCGATCGCGCACGCCCAGCTTGTCGAGCAGGCCGAGATGGAAGTTGGCGAGCGGCGTGCCCTTCGGATACTTGACGTGGCGTCCGCTCTTCAACCGGCCGTTGCCGCCGCCCAGCGAGCAGGATCGGCAGGTTCTCCGGAACGTGGCCGTTGCCTTCGCTCATGCCGGCGCCGTAGACGATCGCCGATGTGATCGAGCAGCGAGCCGTCGCCGTCCGGCGTGTTCTTCATCTTCTCGAGGAACGACGCGAACAGCGACGACGTGGTAGTGGTTGATCTTCGCGCACTTCTCCATGCGCACCGGATCGCGCTGGTGGTGCGAGATCGGATGATGCGCGTCGGGCACGCCGATCTCCGGATAGGTGCGGCCGCTGAACTCGCGGCCGATCATGAACGTCACGACGCGGGTGACGTCGCCCTGATAGGCGAGCAGCTGCAGGTCGAACATCAGCCGCGCGTGCTGCTCGAAGGTTTCGGGGACGCCGGCCGGGCGATCGAACCGCGGCAGCTCGGCGTTGTGCGCCACCGCCTTCTGGATCCGCCGTTCGACGTCGCGCACGCTCTCCAGATAGGTCGGCGAGCCGCGTCCGATCGGTCGGCCGCCACCTTGCCGCTGAGCGCCGGCGACCTCGCCGAGCAGCGAATCGAGGATGCTGCCTTTCTGCTGCATGCCGCGTCCGCCGCGCCGCCGCATCGCTCGTCGCGCCGTCGCCGAACAGCCGCACGAACGCGGCGCTGGGATCGTGTTCCATCGGCAGCGGCGACGTCGGTCCGGCCCAGGCGATGGTGCCGGTGTAGACGCAGCTGCGGCCGAAGTCGCACGACGTGCCCGAGTCCACCGATTCCAGCGCGAGCTCGAGCGACGGCAGCGTGGTGTCGCGGCTCGAGGTCCTTCGCCGCGATCTGATCGATCGACACGCCGGCGCGCAGGTTGCGGCTCGGCGTCACGTCGGTCAGGAACCGCGTGCTGGCGTCGGCGTGGTTGTTGTACTGACGCTCGCCGGGCGGCGGCGGCGGCACGCTGTCGAGGCCGCTGATGACGAGCAGCCGATCGCGAAACGCTTCGAGCGGCTGCAGCGTCGGCGAGAACTCGAAGCCCGCGCCTTCGGCGGTCGGGAACCACTTGCCGGGAATCACGCCGTTGGGAACGTAGACCGCGCCGAAGCGCAGAGGCGGCCGTGGCCGGCGTCTGCGCCAGCGCCGTCATCGCCGGCACCATCGCGTCGAGGAACGGCAGCGGCACCGTCACGCCCAGCGCCTTCAGCACGGTCCGGCGCGAGATCGCGCGTTTGGTGATCATCATGACGCGGTTGTCCTCATCTGGAACGGCGTGCTCTTGACGATGCCGAGAATGATCGCCGACCAGCGGTGGTCCGCGGCCGCGGCCTCACGGGTGATTGTACGGATTGCCGGCTGATCGCGGTAGTCCACATGCCGGCCGAGCGCGTAGGTCAGCAGTTTGGCGACGAACGTCTCGACGTAGCTCTCGCGGCGGTCGAGCAGGAACCGGCGCAGCCCCTCGACGCCGTCGATCGGCGTCCCGTCGGCGAACACCGACGCCGCATCCACCGGCAGGCCGCTGCTGGTCGTCCGCCACCGGCCGATCGCGTCGAAGTTCTCCAGCGAGAACCCGACCGGATCCATGCGCACGTGACAGACCGCGCAGGCCGGGTTCTTGCGGTGGACCTCCATCTGCTCGCGAATCGATCAGCCGCCGCCCGTCCGGCGTCGTGGGCTCGAGGTCGGGCACGTCTGGCGGTGGCGGCGGTGGCGGCATGCCCAGCAGGCTTTCGAGCACCCAGAACCCGCGCAGCACCGGCGTCGTGCGGTCCGGGTACGACGTCACCATCAGCACGCCGCCCTGGCCGAGCAGGCCGCCGCGCGACGTCGTCGGTGAACGTCACTCGCCGGAAGCGCTCGCCGAAGACGCCGCGGCACGCCGTAGTGCTGCGCGAGCCGTTCGTTGAGGAACGAATAGTTCGCGCGCAGCAGATCGACGATGCTGCGGTCGGCCTCGAACTGGCTGACCGACGAAGAGCGCGGCTTCCTGGCGGAAGGCCGTCGCGGAGGTTCTCGTCGAATTCAGGAAAGATGTTCGGGTCGGGCAGAAAGGTGTCCGCCTTGCGCAGGCCGAGCCACTGCGTGCCGAAGTTGTCCACGAGCGCCCGCGAACGCGGATCGCGCAGCATGCGCCGCACCTGCTGCTCGAGGACGGCGGGGTCGCGCAGCTGTCCGCGCTCGGCCAGGGTCAGCAGCTCGTCGTCGGGAATGCTGCTCCAGAGAAAGAACGACAGCCGCGACGCGAGATCGAGATCGCTGAGCCGATGCACCGTGCCCGGCGCCGCGTTCGGGCGGATTGCTCTCGACGCGGAACAGGAAGTTGAAGCTCACGAGCATGCGCTCGAGCGCCGACTGGATGCCCGCATCGAAGTCGCCGCGGGCGCGGCCGATGTCGTAGAACTCGAGCAGCGTCTCGAGATCTCGAAGGCGTGACCGGACGGCGATACGCGCGGCGGGCGATCGACGACAGGATCTGCGGTCGCGCAGCGCCGTTCGTCTGCAGCGCCTTTCGGGACGCACGTGAACAGCGCTGGCCGTTTCGCGGCGGCGGTCGTCGCTGGTTCGCCTGATACGGGCCTTGCACCGACAGCGCGTCCACCGCGGCATAGCCGTCGTACTGCTCGTCCGAGCCGCGGCCGAAATCGACCTGCAGCGGCTGCGTGACGCCTTCCGGTTCCCACGGGCTGTCCACGAACGACGCGCTCACCGACGCGTGTCCCGGCCTTGATCGGCGTCCGCAGCTCGAGGCCGGCATCGGCCGCGTGCATGTAGAGCTCCCACGGCGTCTCGCCGACGATCTCGCCGTTCCACGTCAGCGGTCCCGGTGTGCCTTTCGCTTCGCCGCCGACCGAGAAGCGCTTCAGGCGCACGCCGTCGATGCGCAGATCGAGCTGCTGCGGGTGGCCCATCCCGACGATGTAGTCGTAGATCTGGCGGCGGAGGCGCACCTTGAAGACGTACTCGCCGTCCAGCGGAAAGGTGTGACGCACCGCGAGGCCGCCGCGCGAGCCGAACGGCAGGTCGTCGTTGACGCGCACGTCCTGCTCGAGCAGTCGCGGCACGCGGTAGAGCGCGGACGCTGGCGCGTCGCCGAGCGTCCGATCGCCGACCGCCAGGCGGCTGATGTCGCGGGCCGCCGCCGAGATAGCGCTCGAGATGCGCCGGCGACAGCGTCAGGCTCGCCGCGACGTTGTCGAAGCCTTCGTCGGCTTCGTCCGGCAGCAGCAACGCCTTCGTGTTCACGTCGAGCCCGAACAGATCGCGAATCGCGTTGGCGTACTCGACGCGGTTGAGACGATGGAGGCCGACGCGACCGGGATCGGGCCGGCGCGCCGCGGCGGCGTCGAGCGATGCCGCGAGCCATGTCGTCATCGTTTCCTGTTCGACGCGATCCGGCTTCGGCCGGCCCTGCCGGAGGCATCTGGCCGGTGCGGAGCTTGTGCAGGACCTTCTCCCAGAGCTCCGGCATGAGTCGCGACGTTGGTGGGATCGAGAGCGCTCAGGCTGAGGCCCGCGACGCGAGCCCGGTCGTTGTGGCAACCCAGGCAATGAGTGTCGAGAAACCGACCCGCGGGCGGCGACGAAACGGGTCGCGCCGACGGCTGCGCAGCCGCGCGTGCAGGCGGCTGGGCAAAGACCACCAGCCAGAGCAGCAGCAGGCCGGACGACACGTGAACGAAAGACACGGTTTTGAGGGCGGTCCTGGACGTCCGGACCGCCGTACCGCGAGACTCTATCAAAGACCCGCCACCCTGCGACGGCTCAGCTGGAAAGCGTTTTCGAGGGTCCGTCTAACGTTGCGACGGCGTTTGCCCTAGCGCCGGCCTTCAGCGTTCTGAAGATCGGAGGCATCGAATGCCGGGACCGCGTTGGACCGTCCTCTTGTACCTGGCCGGAGATACGTCGGCGCTCGCCAAGAGCGTCATGACCGACGTCGAAGAAGCGCACCGGGCGAAGCTGCCGGCCAACCTCGGCGTGGCGATGTTCGTCGACCTGCCGGTCAAGTTCGAGCCCAACGGCGCGATGCGCTACCTGCTTCGCGGCGGGCAGGCGCCGTACAACGAAGCGCTGGGCTCGATCGACTCGGGTTCCACCGCCACCCTCAAGGACTTTCTTCTCTGGGGCATCCGCGAGATGCCGGCCGAGCACTACGCCCTCGTCATCGGCGGCACGGGCATGCTCGATCCCAACTCGATCATCGGCAACCCCGTGCACAACTGGACCGACGTCTTCGCGATCTGCGACGACGCGACGTCGAAGACGGCGATGGATGTGGCGGATCTCCGCGGCGTGATGGAGGCCGTGCTCGACGAAGCCGACGTCGACCGCTTTCGCATCGTCGCCTTCGACATGTGCAAGATGCAGTTTCTCGAGGTGGCGTACGAGCTCGAGACCGTCGCGGAGATCGCGATCGCGGCGCAGACGGATGTGCCCACCGGCGGCTGGAACTACGAGCGGCTGCTCACGGCGTGGGGCGAGGACATCGAGACCGCCGACGACGAGCGGGCCGAGAACGCCCTCGACACGACCGCCGCGAAGGTGGCGAAGACGATCGTCCGCGAGGCGACGGCCTCGTATGAAGGCCACGGCAATCGCGAAGTCGTCGTGTCGGCCATCGACCTGGGTCGCCTCGACGACCTGACGCGCGACTTCGACGCCCTGACGCTGGCCTACATGCAGGCGCTTGGCGATTTCATCTCGTGGACCGCGCGCGAGAAGGTGGTGCAGCTTGCGCACGGCGACAGCAACAGCTACGACTTGAAACGGCTGCTGGTCACCGTGCAGCAGGAGCTGAACCGGCTCGTCAAGCAGCCGCTGCAGGTGTGGCTTGCCTCGGTGTTGCGTGAGACCGACAAGTCGCGGCGCGAGGACTACATGCGCGCGCTCGAGCTCGCGTGCGCGCGGCAGCGGCCGCCGGGCAGTGCCCGTCGCCAGGCGACGCCAGACGAGGCGACGCGCGTGGTGTCGGCGTGCGTGGATTCGCTGCGCGACATGAGGAAGGTCGGCTGGCAGGCGGGTCCCGACGACATTCAACTGCCGGATGGCCGCGTCGATGGCAGCCGCGATGTGTGGTCGCAGTGCTTCGCCGATCCGACGATCCTGCCGGCGAGGCTGCGCGAGGAATACGAGGCGTTCAAGCAGGAGTGCGAACGGGCGACGTATCTCGCCAAGCTCGCCGGGCGGACGCTTCGCCACTTCTCGGACGATCCTGAAAACGGCAGCGTGATCATCGCCCGCTCGCCGGCCACGGCGGCTCGCACCCACGGCCTGTGCGGCATCGCGCTCTACCGGCCGAAGAAGCTCGATCGGCTGATCGACTCGAATTACCTGAAGCTGGAGTTCACGCGCCGCGTCCACTGGGCGGCGCTCCTCGGCGCGACGGATCTGATCGAGCGCGATCATCGCGCGCTCTGGCGCGTGGTCAGCTCGATGCTCGGCTCGGCCGACGCCCGCGGCCGAGAGGATCTGATCGAGCGCCTGGTCGGCCAGACGTCGGTCGCGTCCAGCTACCGCGGTCAGTTCCGGTCGCTGGCGCCGTCGCCGCTGGTGACGCTGTCGCTCGAGCCGCTGTTCGACGGCCGGACCTGGGAGAAGAAAGCGATGAGCGATCGCTATCGGCTCCGCCTGCAATCGATCCGCCGCGACGCCACGCTCAAGGAAAACGAGACGCGCGTCAATCCGAGCACGATCGAATGTGCGCTCTCCGGCCTCGAGCGCCTGCTGAAACAGGGCTGGGTCGACTCGGAGGACCTCGATCAGATCGAGTCGTTCGGCCGCACGCTCGGCGAGGACATCATCCAGGATCTGCAGAACAGCCTGTCGTCCGAGCTCGCCGCGTCAGGCGATCGCGATCTGCACATGCTGCTGCAGATTCCACAACAGCTCATGCGCTATCCGTGGGAGCTGATGCACGACGGGCAGGACTGGCTGAGCGAACGCTACGCGCTCGGCCGCCAGATCTTCATGGAGCAGAGCGCGGTGCGCTGGTCGGCGGAGCGCCGCACCGGCGGCGTGCGCGTGCTGATCATCGGCGACCCGATTCTGCACAGTGAGCAGCCGTTCCGGCAGTTGCCCGGCGCTCGTGACGAGGCCGAGCATGTCGCCGCGCTGTTCGAGCGGCTTCAGGAACAGGTCGGCGTCGCCCTCGAGTTCGACCGCCGTCGCGACGCGCACATTCACCAGGTCGTGACCAGGGACGATTGCCGCCGCTGGCTCCGGAGCGGCGCCTACGACGTCATCCACTTCGCCGGCCACGCCTTCTTCGATCCCGAAGAGCCGCTGCGCAGCGGCTGGGTGCTGTCCGACGGTCCGCTGTGGGCGCAGGAGATCCGCAACACGCTCATGCGATCGGCGCCGCCGTGGCTCGTCTACGCCAACGCCTGCGAAGCCGGCATGGACGAGGCGCGATCGCTGCCGAAGTATCAGGGCGACGTCCATGGCCTGGCCTCGGCGTTCGTGAACAAGGGCGTCGGCGCCTACATCGCCCCGCTGTGGCCGATCGACGACGGCATGGCGATGAAGCTGGCGGCAGACTTCTACACGTTGATGGCGCTCGAGCGCATGACCGTCGGCGAAGCGTTGTGCAACGCCAAGCGCCGCGCCAAGAAAGCGGTGCTCGGCAACGGCGACAGGCGTGACGCGCTCGTCACGGTGCCGGCGAACATGGGCCTGTCGTGGGCCAGCCTCGTGCTCTACGGCGATCCGACGCAGACGCTGGTCCAGCAGCTCGCCGCCCGCAACGAGACACGACTGGGCGTCCTGCCGCCGCGTCAACTCGAGTCGCCGCGCAGCGGGCGGCACCGTCGGGTTATGCAGAGAGGCGAAGCGCCGCTGCAAGCCGCGCCGAGCACGCTGCCCGAGGTGGTCGGCGGTCCCGGCATGAGGCCGCTCGATCGGCTGCGCGGCCCGGCCGATCTTCGCGAGAGCGAAGACGAGCTGATGGTGATGGAGCAGGGCGGTATCCGCTACTGGGCGAAGAGCAGCGATGGCGATCCCGAAAGCCTGGTCGAAGTCGGCGGCATGCCCAAGGTCGCGCAGTACGCGCAGGCCAAGCTGCAGAAGGATCGCGGCTTCGCGGACTACGTCAAGATCGTCGCGCGCTGGGCGACCGGACGACTCGAGCAGGGGCTCATCGGCGAGATCGTCCGCCAGTACGACTACGACGTCGTCAATACCGAGCGGCTGCTCGTGCACGACCCGATCACCGGCGAGCTGCGGCCCTATTCGAAGAACGACGACAAGTCGACGAGCTCGAATCCGCAGGCGCAGGGTTGCCTGCTGCTGATTCACGGCACGTTCAGCAAGAGCGCGGCGCCGGTCGCCGGACTTGGCCGCGGGTTCTTCGACTGGGCGCACCGGAACTATCGCCAGGTGCTGGCGTTCGATCACTGGACGCTGTCGAAGTCGCCGCTCGAGAACGCGCAGATGCTGCTGCGCGTGCTGCCGCCGTGGATTGCCGGCGACAAACACCCGCTCGACATCGTCACGCACTCGCGCGGCGGCCTCGTGGCGCGGGCCCTGGTTCAACTGCCGCTCGGCGACGGCACCGACGCGGTGCGGATCGGCGGCGCCGTCAAGCGTGTGATCTTCGTCGGCACGCCAAACTTCGGAACGTCGCTCGCCAATCCCAACAACTGGGCGCGGGCGGCCGATCTGCTGATCAACCTCGTGCACATCGATGCGTTCGGTCTCTACGGGAAGCTCAGCGGCCTGCTGGCGCGGCTGGCGGTCGCGAAACTGGGCGGCGAGATCCTCGAGCGGATTCCGGGTCTGGCAGGCGCAGAACCCGGCGGCGCGCGTCGATCAGTTCCTGGGGCAGCTGCGCCACGCGACCAGGCCCGCGAAGATTCGCTTTTCGGCCGTGAGCACCAACTACGAGCCGCGGCGCGACGAGGCGAACCTCAAACTGATTGCGCGGCTGGCGGGCGATGCCGCGATCGACGAGTTCTTCCAGGGCTACAACGATCTCGTCGTCGATTCACGCAACGTGTGGCTCGACGGCACGGCCAACGGGTTGCCGTTCATCGACCGGGAGAGCCTGCTCGTGATCACGCCGGCCGACAGTGGCTTCGACGTGCCGGACGGACCGCTCGCCAGCCTCTACGGCGTGCATCACACGAACCTGTTCGAGACCGAGCAGACGCGGGAGTTCCTGGTGAACCAGCTGCGGCGTCCGGCGTTGTAGCGGCGGCGTGACGATCAGCGCTTGAGATACGCGCGCGCCTGTTCGAGCTCGGGGCGCGTGCCGTCGCCTTTCTTGGCGAGCGCGAGCAGGCCCGAGTAGTAGCTCGTCGCGGCGGAGCGGTCGCCGGCGGCGTCGGCGGCGCGGGCGGCGCCGTAGAGCCCGCGGTAGCGGTTCGGCGTCTGCTTCAAGGCCTTGCCGTACTCGGCGAGCGCGGCCTTCGGCTGTCCGGCCGCGAGCAGAAGATCGGCGAGCAGCTCGCGCATCGGATAGAGACGGTTCTCCATCGCGACGTGCTTGATGCTGCCGTCTTCGCCGTCCGCCGCGCGGCGCATGAGCGCCAACGCGTCATCACGACGGCCTTCGGCGTGGGCGAGCCACGCCGACAACGCCAGCACCTGTTCGTTCACCCGATCCGCCCAGTAGGCATCGCCGGCTTTCTGCAGCGCGGCGCGATGGCCTTCGAGCGCCTCGATTTCGCCCTTCGCACCGGCGAGGTTGCGGGTATGAACCATCCCGAGGCCGCGCGTGAATCGGGTGAGCGCGTCGGCGTGCGGATACGCGCTCGATCCAACCGGCAGCGCCGCGGCCGCCGTCCAATCGGCGCGTTCCAGGACGTATCGCGCCGGCATCGCCGCGCGCGCCGTGAAATCGCCGACGCCAGGCGGGCGATCGCCGCGCGCCGGCGTGGCCAGCGCCTTCTCGATCACCGCGGCGGCGGTCTTGTCCTGCGCGAGCTGCAGGTGCGCGTAGGCCGTGAAGTCGGCGGCGTGGTAGTAGTCCGGCTGAATCTCCAGCGCCGAGAGATTCGACGTGATCGAGTCTTCCCACAGCCCGACCATCGAGTAGATGTGCGCCGGCATGTGGCGCGCGTGCGGAACCGCCGGCGCGATCGCCGCATAACGCCGCGCCGCGGGAATACCGCGCTCCGCGAACGGCGCGAAGTCGTAGGCGTGAATCAGGTAGTGGGTGATGCCCGGGTGCTGCGGGTTCGCCGTGTAGAGCTTCTCGAGCAGCTCGGCGGCCTTGAATTGATTGGCGTAGGTGAGATCGGTCTTCGGCGCCGACGCCTGCAGCGTCAGCGCGTAGAACACCTGCGCCTCGAAATCGTCCGGATACTTCTTCGCGATCTGTTCCATCGCGCGACCGTAGTTCTGCAGCCGCACGTCCACCGGCGTCTTGTCGAAATCGCGGAAGTAGGCGCGGGCCGCGTCGAGCCACTCACGCTCGCGTTCGGTCTTGATCGTCAGCGGTCGCGCCTGCTCGAGCGCCTCCCACGCGGCGCGTGCCGCGGTCGCCGACGGCGGCCCCGACAACGTGTTGCCGAGCAGATCGAGGGCCACGCCCCAGTACGCGATCGCGCACGCCGGATCCTTGGCGAGGACGCCCTTGAACGTCTTGCCCGCGTAGTTGAACCAGTACGAGTGCAGCATCGCGACGCCGCGATTGAACTCGTCCTGAACCGCTGGCGCGCACGACGTCGGGAAGGTCACCGTGCCGAGCTGATCGTGGTGTTGTGCGGAGAGTGGAGCAGGAAGGACGAACGAGGCGAGCAGACAGACGATGATGAGTCGACAGCGCATGGCGTTGTGCAGCACACGGTATCACTAGCGAAGCTGCGCCTCAAACTGCCCAAGAGAACCCCGCTGCAGGCTGCGTTCCTTGTTCCTCGACCTCGTCCGGTGCTTAGTGCGGCGTCCTCCGTGCGGCGTAGCGTGCGTCGTGCGGCGTGCCTGACCCGCGCGCCACGTCGGAACCGGATGTCGCACACCGCACGCGGGACGCGGCGCTTCGCATGGCATCGCACTCAGGACTTGCCCAGCGCACCGGACGCGCTCGAGGAACAGGAACCGGTCTCGCGATGGCGTGTATCGTTTTATCAGCCAGGATGATCCGCGATCTCGCGACGTCTCTCGGCGGCTAGCGCGGTCTGCGTCCGCTCGATCGGTTCGAAGAACGGCTCGCGGCTCAGCTGAAACGACTGATGGTGGACCGGCACGAACAAGTCGCGCGCCGGCGGCATCGGCCATCGCCACCGCCTGCTCCGGCGTGCAGTGATTGCGGATCCACGGGTCGTAGGCGCCGACCGGCATCACCGCCGCTTCGAACGGACCGTAGCGCCGATGATCCGCGAAGAGCGGCGTCGCCGCGGTGTCGCCGCCGATCAGCAGCCGGCGCCCTTCGCGCTCGACGATGTAGCCGTTGTAGCCGCGGTAGGTGTCGCGCTGCAGCCGTGCGCCCCAGTGCTTGACCTCGACCGCGCGGACGGCGACGTCGCCGTGGCGCGTCTTGATCGTCGTCGATTCGTTCCACCGCAGTTCGGTGACGGAGGAGTACGAACGACTGGGCAGAAGGTCTGATGTCGAGGCGGCCATGACCGCCGCGGGCAGGCCGCGGACCGCGCCGAGCGACGCCGTGTCGAGGTGATCGAAGTGCGCGTGCGAGACGAGGACGAGATCGAGATCCGGCAGTTCGTCGGGCGTGAGCGCGCACTGGACCAGCCGGAGCGGGCCAATCGTCCCGGGACCAATGTCCACGCCGATCCGCGAGAACAGAACCGGGTCGGTGAGGATGCGGACGCCGTAGAAGTTGATGAGGACGGTGGCGTGTCCGAGCCAGGCGAGCGTGATCGCGTTGTCCGACCACGAGGACGGCGCTGGCTTCTGGGCCGCTGCCGGCAACTCGCGGCCGAACTCGCCGAACCGGTCGCGCAGAAACCGGGCGCTCCAGGACGACGACGAACCGACCCACGCGGCCGCGCCGACGCTGGCGACGGCACCCGTGGCCAGGAATTTGCGGCGGCCGAACAGGCGAGCGAACATCCGACCACTATATGCGGTCGAGCCGTTCGCCCGGTCGGCGCTGGGATGAGACTCGTGACTCAGCGTGAAACTCCGTGCTCTCTGTATTGTTTGACGGGAAGCCCGGTGGCCGAAGTTCCTGGCCGCAGGATCGCCGGCGATCCGGCGGTAAAGTGCGCGGGCTGGCCGTCTATGGGATCAGACGAACGCCGGCGCGTTTTGGCGCCTCACACCAGGAGAACACGATGAATCGGGCTTTCAGCGCACGCGGATTCTTTACGGTGCCGGACGGGACCGATGTCAGCCCGTTCCTCAACGCCACCGATGTCATGCAGGACGACGTGCCGTGGGGCGCGCTGGGCGAGATGGGCATTGCCGCGGGCCGTATTCCTGCCGGTATCCACTCATGGATTCACGTCCACCCGGTCGTCGTTCAGGTGACCTACGTCGTCAGCGGTCAACTCAACATCCGAATGAAAGAGTTCGCGACGGCCGATCCGTACGACCTCGCGCTCAGCGCCGGACAGGCGGTCGTCACGCGCCCGGGCACGCTGTTCCAGTTGCGCAACGATGCCGATGCGCCGGCCGAAGTCCTCTACATCGTCTCGCCGCCGTACGTGTTCGAGATGACCGACGGCAAAGTGGTCTACGACGACGCGGTGCTCGTGGCGCCGGATTGGGACGACGAGAAGGTGGGCCGTTTCGACGCCGCGGCGTTCGAGGGGCTGGTCGCGAAGGCACGGGTCGGTCGCGCGGAAGCCACGCGGCGAATCGCCGCTTGTAGAGGCGTGTCACTTTAGCCACCACCGAACGCGCGGCGCCTTCGGATACACCGCATTCAGATAAACTGCCGCGCGTGATCAACGATCGTTCATCGCCGCTGTGGGCGGCCGGCGTGTGCGCCGGGCTCCATGCGGCCGGCAGCCGCCATGTCGTCTACGTGCCCGATAATCCGCTCTCGCACGTCATTCGGATCCTGCGCGACGCGTATCCCGATGTCAGCACGATGATCGCGACGCGCGAGGAAGAAGCGTTCGGCATCGCCGCCGGCCTGTATCTCGGCGGCGCGCGGCCGACGGTGATGCTGCAGTCGAGCGGCCTCGGCAACTCGCTCAACGCGCTGACCTCGCTGCTCGTCCCGTACCAGATTCCGGTCCTCGCCATCGTCAGCATGCGCGGCGACGCCGGCGAATGGAATGCCGCGCAGGTGCCGATGGGCCGCGCGGTCGCGCCCATCTGCCGCGCGATCGGCGTGCCGGTGATCGCGCGCCGAGACCGCCGAAACGACCGCCGGCGACGGTGCAACTCGTCGGCAAGACCGCATTCGGCACGCGCATGCCCGGCGTCTGTCAGCTGCCGCGCCGGATCACCGTGCCGGTCGCCATCGCCGGAGCCGCGCCGCATGACGAGCCTCGAAGCGATTCGCGCGGTCGTTGCAGCGGCGGACGACGAACCGATCGTCGCGAGCCTTGGCCATCCGGCCTACGACCTCTTTGCCGCCGGCGATCGTCCGGCCAACTTCTACACCTGGGGCAGCATGGGGCTGGCCTCGTCGATCGGCCTCGGCCTTGCTGTCGCGTCAACCCGATCGGCGCGTGTATGTCGTCGACGGCGACGGCTCGCTGCTGATGAACCTGGGATCGCTCGCGACCATTGGCTGGCAGCGGCCCGCGAACCTGATCCTCGTCGTGCTCGACAACGCGAAGTACGCGACGACCGGCGGGCAGGACACGGCAACCGCGCACGGCGCCGATCTCGAAGCTGCCGCACGCGCGATGGGGCTCGCGCAATCGGCCACGGTGAGCACGTCGAGGAATTGGCGCGCTCGAACACGTGCTCGCCAACGCCAGGCAGGCGAGTGGCCCGTGGACCATCGTCGCGCGGCTCCAGCATTCGACACCAACGACCAAACCGCCGCTCGACTGTGTGTTCATCAAGCAGCGGTTCATGGCCGCGATCGGCTGCGCCGAGGCGGCGACGTCGGGAGGACCGTCATGACGACCGAGACCAAGCGCGCCGCGCTCCCGGCGCTGGCGGCGTTCGTGCGCCGACGCCACGCCGCCGGCCGCGGCGCGCGCCCGCGCGGCGACGGCGATCCTCGACACCATCGGCGTCACGCTGGCCGGTGCGGCGGAGCCGGCCGGCCGCATCGTGCAGCAGGTCGATCGCCGAAGAGGGCAGCCGCGCCTGCACGGTGCTTGGCACCGGCCTGCGCGCGACGGCGGCCGGTGCGGCGCTGGCCAACGGCACCGCCGCGCACGCGCTCGATTACGACGACATGTGCTTCGTCTCGCTGGCGCATCCCGAGCGCGCCGCTGGTCGCGGCGATCCTGGCAGCGGGTGAGATCGATCGGCGCCTCAGGCGCGCGGCTCGCGGACGCCTATGTGATCGGCTTCGAGATCGAGGCGCGGCTCGGCCGGCTGATGAACCCGCGTCACTATCAGCGCGGCTGGCATTGCACCTCGACGCTCGGCGCCATCGGCGCCGCGGCTGCGCGTGAGCCGGCTCCTGGGCCTTGATGCCGCGGCCGCGGCTCATGCGATCGCGATCGCCGCCTCCGAGGCGTCAGGGCTGAAGGAGAACTTCGGCACGATGGTCAAGCCGCTGCACGCCGGGCTGGCCGCTCGCGATGGCGTGCTTGCCGCATCGCTGGCGCGTGCCGGCATGACCGCCAGCGCGCTCGCCATCGATGGGCCGCAGGGCTTTCTCCACGCCATGGACAGCGCCGGCGACGACCTCGAACGCGAGGCCGCGGATCTCGGCTCGCGCTGGGAGATTCTCGACACCGGCATCACCGTCAAGCTCTATCCCTCCTGCGCGGCGACGCACCCGCCGCTCGACGCGATCCTCGCGCTCCGCCGCCGCGAGGGTTCACGGCGGACGAGGTCGAGCGGCGTCGTGGTGGACGTCGATCGCAATCACGCCGACGGTGCTCATCTACGACCGGCCGGCGACCGGGCTCGAGGCCAAGTTCAGCATGGCGTTCTGCGCCGCGGCCGCCGTGGTCGATGGCCGCGTCGGCATCGACACGTTCGAGGCACAGCGCGAATGCGCGACGCGCGGATGCTCGCGCAGATGGCGCGCGTCGACGATGACGGTCGATCCGGCGCTTGGCGTCGACGCGCCGCCGCTGACGCAGGCGCGCGTGCAGTGCATCTGCGCGACGGACGCGTGGTCAGCCAGTCGGCGAACGGCGCGCGAGGCTATCCCGGAGCGGCCGGCGAGCGACGACGAAATGGCTGCGAAGTTTCTGGGCTGTGCGTCGCGGTCGATTTCGCAGGCGTCCGCCGAGCAGGCGCTGGCCTTGCTTCGCGACTTCGAGGCGATCCGCGACGTCCGCCAACTCACTGCGCTGTGTTGCAAGCGAGCAAAAGAGCTAGCCACGAAGGCGCGAAGGCACGAAGGAAGGATTTCAAAGGCCTTGCTTTCATCTTCGTGCTTTCGTGTCTTCGTGGCTAGCTCTTTCTGCCGCTGGCGGGGCACGTGCCCTCGCTTCCACACCATGAACGTCCGCGTGAATTCGATGACCGGCGTACCCTTCTGATTGGCCCCCGTCGTCTTCACGCTGACGATGCCGCCTGCGGCCGCGACTTCGATTCGCGCGTCTCGAGCACTTCGCTCTGGCGTAGACCGTGTCGCCCTCGAAGAGCGGGTTCGGCAGCTTCACCTCGTCCCAGCCGAGGTTGGCGACGGCGTTGATCGTCAAATCGATCACCGACTGGCCGGTGACCAGCGCGAGCGTGAAGCACGAGTTGACCAGCGGCCGCCCGAACTCGGTGTGGCTCGAATACTCCGCGTCGAAGTGAATCGGGTTGGTGTTCATCGTCAGGCACGTGAACCAGATGTTGTCGGCCTGGGTCACCGTCCGGCCGAGCGGGTGTTCGTAGATGTCGCCGACGGTGAAGTCTTCGAAGACCCGCCCGGTCCAGCCTGCCTTGATCGCCATCGTCACCTCAGGAATGATCACTGTCAAATCGTCCGGGCCGCGCGCCAGGCGGCGATCGTCGCGACGTCGAAGCCCAGCTCGCCAAGGATCGCGTCGGTGTGCTGGCCAAGAGCCGGAATCGCGGCCATCACCGGCGTCACATCGTCCATCACCACCGGCGGCAGCAGCGCCCTCAGCGGTCCGCCCGGTGACTCGACCTCGCGCCAGCGATCTGCGGGCGGTGAACTGCGGATGCGAGGAAGCTCGCCAATCGACCCGAGCCGCGCGCTGGCGATGCCGGCCGCGTCCAGCCGCGCCAGCACCTGATCGGCGGTGAGGCGGCGAACACGTCGGCGATGGCCTCGTCGAGCGCGGCGCGATGCGTCACGCGATCCGGATTGGTTCGGAACCGCGCATCGTCGGCCAGCGCCGGTTGTTCGAGCACGTCTCGCAAAAGCGCGTCCACTCGCGCGCGTTCTGAATCGCCAGGTAGACCGGTGCCGCCTTCGCCGGTGTCGTACGGCCCGTACGGCGCGATCGAGGCGTGATGCGCGCCGCTCCGCTTCGGCGCTTGCCGCCATACGCGCTGTAGTAGAACGGCGCGCTCATCCATTCCGCGAGCGCATCGAGCAGCGAGACACGGACCACCGTACCGCGACCGGTAGACGTCACGCGACAGCAGGGCGGTCAGGATGCCGGCGTAGGCGTACATGCCGGCGGAAATGTCGGCGACCGAAATGCCGACCTTCGACGGGTGCTCCTCAGCTGCCCGTGAGCGAGATCAGGCCGAGCTCGCTCTGGACGAGCAAGTCGTACGCCTTCTTCGACGCGTAGGGCCCAGAGGCGCCGTATCCGGACACGCTGCAGACGATGAGGCGCGGATAGCGCTCGTGCAGCGAAGCCGTCGAAAGCCCGAGGCGATCGCGCGGCGCCCGGCGCGAGGTTCTCGATGAAGACGTCCGCCTTCTCGAGCAGCTTCGCCATCACGTCCGCCGCGTGCGGCGCCTTCATGTCGAGCGTGAGCGACTCCTTCGATCGATTCAGCCAGACGAAGTAACTCGACTGCCCGAGCACGGTGCGTGTCGTAGCCGCGCGCGAAGTCGCCGGCCTCCGGCCGCTCGATCTTGATCACCCGCGCGCCAAGATCCGCCAGCTGCCGCGTCGCGAACGGCGCGGCGACCGCCTGTTCGAGCGCGACGACGGTGATTCCTTCAAGCGGACGCGTCACTTCGAATCACCATTCGGAAAGCGAAGGCCACGAAGACACGAAATCACGAAACAGGAATGGATTCGGTCAAGGCACGAATTCACCAACGTTGCTCGTGTTCAGCACTAGATCAACGCTGCATCCTTGTTGATTCATTCTTCGTGTCCTTCGTGCCTTCGTGGCTTCGAGATCCTGGTGGTTGGTCTAGTACGATCTGGGCAGTCCGAGAACGTGCTCGGCGACATACGCGAGGATCAGGTTCGACGACACCGGCGCGACCTGGTAGAGCCGCGTCTCGCGGAACTTGCGCTCGATGTCGTATTCCTCGGCGAAGCCGAAGCCGCCGTGGGTCTGCACGGCGACGTTGGCCGCTTCCCACGACGCATCGGCGGCGAGGAGCTTGGCCATGTTGGCCTCGGCGCCGCACGGCTCGCCGCGATCGAAGAGCTCCGCGGCCTTGATTCGCATCAGGTCCGCCGCCTCGACGTTGACGTGCGCGCGGGCGATCGGAAACTGCACGCCCTGGTTCTTGCCGATCGGCCGGCCGAACACGACTCGCTCGGACGCGTAGCGCGTCGCGCGATCGATGAACCAGCGCCCGTCGCCGATGCACTCGGCCGCGATCAGAATGCGCTCGGCGTTCAAGCCGTCGAGCAGGTAGCGGAAGCCTTTCCCTTCTTCGCCGACGAGCGCGGAGACCGGCACTTCGAGATCGTCGAAGAAGAGCTCGGTCGTCGCGTGATTCATCATCGTGCGGATCGGCCGGATGGTCAGCCCGTGGCCGACGGCCTCCCGCATGTCGACGAGCAGAATCGACAGTCCTTCCGTCCGCTTCTGCACTTGCTCGACTGGCGTCGTCCGCGCGATCAGCAGCAGCAGATCGGAATGCTCGGCGCGCGAGATCCAGATCTTCTGGCCGCGGACGATGTAGTTGTCGCCGCGGCGCGTAGCTGTCGTCTTCAGCTGGGTCGTGTCGGAACCGGTCGTCGGCTCGCTGACGCCGAAGGCCTGGAGCCGGAGCTCGCCGCTCGCGATCTTGGGCAGGTAGAACGCCTTCTGCTCGGCCGAGCCGTGACGCAGCAGCGTCCCCATCGTATACATCTGCGCATGGCAGGCGCCGGCGTTGCCGCCGTTGCGATGAATCTCCTCGAGGATGATCGCCGCTTCGGTCACGCCGAGCCCAGAGCCGCCGAACTCTTCCGGAATCAGGGCGGCGAGATAGCCTGCGGCGGTCAGCGCCTTGACGAATTCTTCCGGGTAAGCGCGCCGAGCGTCGAGCTCGCGCCAATACACGTCCGGAAACGATTGGCACAGGGCGCGCACGCCCGTTCTGAGGTCTCGCTGCAGCTCGACGTCTGGCATCTGTCTCCTGTGTGTGAGCGACTGGAGAGCGAACTTGGCAGATTATGCGCGAAGCCATGCGACGTCACGCGGGATTGCTCGACCGTGCGCAGCGTATCGCTTCGGCGCCTGCGTGACCAGCTCCACGCGGGTTCTCGCCGCACGATCGGCCCGCAGCGACGCCCGCAGCGCGAAGTCGCTCGCGACGATGCGCCCGTCGTCGTAGCATTGCTCGTCTCGATGTCCTCGCTCCGTGACCTCATCGTCCGCCGCCTCATGGATTCTGGCGTGCGCGCGCTGTTTGGCGTGCCTGGCGGCGGTGGCAACCTCGATCTGATCGATGCGGCGGGCCGCGCGGGACTGCCGTTCGTGCTCACCGCCACCGAGACGGGCGGTGCGCTGGCGGCCGTGGGGCAGGCCGAAGTCACCGGGACGCCGGGCGCGTGTTTGACGACGCTCGGGCCTGGCGCGGCGTCGGTCACGAATGGCGTCGCGTGCGCGTTCCTCGATCGTGCGCCGTTGTTCGTCTTCACCGACAGCCACGCGGTGTCGTCGGCAGGCGCCTTCGAGCATCAGCAGTTCGATCATCAGGCCGTCTTTCGTCCGATCACGAAGTGGAGCGGCCGTCTCCGTCCCGGCTGCGCCGCGACGACCATCGAGCAGGCGTTTGCCGCGAGTGCGCAGCTGCCGCCTGGCCCGGTGCACATCGATTGCCCGGAGGATTTCGAGTCGTCTGCCCCCGCACCGGATCGCGCGAACGAAAGCGCGTTGACAGAGGCGCCATTCGAGGACGACCGCGGCGCCTTCGAGTCGATCGTCTCTCGCGCGCGCCGCCCGCTCGTCATCGTCGGACTGGGCGCGCGGCGGCCTGCCGACGCAAACGCGATCCGTCGTCTGCTGGAGCGCCGCGCGATTCCGGCGCTGGTCACCTACAAGGCCAAGGGCGTGGTCCCCGACGACCATCCGTGCTTTGCCGGCGTGTTCACCAACGCGCAGATCGAGCGGGCGCTCGTCGCGTCCAGCGACCTCATCATCGGCATCGGCCTCGATCCGGTCGAGCTGCTCCCGCGGCCGTGGCCGTACGTTCAGCCCGTGGTGTCGATCTGCCCGTGGCGCCTCGAGACGCGACAGGTCCCGTTTGCCGCGCAGCGCGTGACTCCGATCGCGTCCGGCGTTGCCGAGCTCGAGTCGCTGATGCCACCGCGCGCGAGTGGGACCTCGACGCCGTCCGCCGGCAGGTCGCCGAGCGAGCGGCGCGCCATCGACATCCCGCGGCGGCTTCACGCGCAGCGCGTCGTCCAGATGACCGCCGCCGCCTGGTCGCGGTCGCACCGTGTCACCGTTGACGCCGGCGCCCACATGCTGCCAGCGACGATGCTGTGGCCGGTGGCGGAACCGAACGGGCTGCTGATCTCGAATGGGCTATCGACGATGGGCTTTGCGTTGCCGGCGGCGATTGGAGCGGCGATAGCGGATCGCGATCGGCCGGTCGTCGCGCTGACCGGCGACGGCGGCCTGCTCATGTGCGCGGCCGAGCTGATGACCGCGGTTCGTGAGAAACTGCGCCTCACGATTGTGGTGTTCAACGACGCGTCGCTGAGCTTGATCGAGATCAAGCAGCAGCGCCGCGGCTATCAGCCTGCCGGTGTTGCGCTCGGCCCGGTCAACTGGCCGGCGCTGGCGGAAAGCTTTGGCGTGCGCCGCGTTCCCGGCCGCGGACGAGGCCTCGCATGTCGCGCGCGCATCGCC
Organism: uncultured Acidobacteriota bacterium; assembly: GCA_963841895.1. Classification (GTDB taxonomy): domain Bacteria; phylum Acidobacteriota; class Vicinamibacteria; order Vicinamibacterales; family UBA2999; genus JACCSI01. The sequence continues at coordinate 50,686 of CAWJEO010000035.1, read as the reverse complement.
GCCGCGACCGCCGTCGATGGCCCAAGCCTCATCGACGCCCGCATCGATCGATCGAACTACGCCGCGACGCTCGCGGCGATACGAGGATGACACAAAGCAGCACGAAGATTCGAATTACGTGAGTTCAATTGTCGTGCGCTTCGTGAATTTCGTGCTCGGATCTGTGTTTATCTTGAGTGAGGTTTGGCAATGTCGACAGTAGCAACGGCAACTGAAGGTCTCCTGATCAACGGCGAACGCGTCGATGCGTCCGACGGCCAGACGTTCGACGTCTTCGACCCGTCAACCGGCGGGCGCCTGGCGACGGTGGCCAAGGCCACCAAGGCCGACGTCGATCGCGCGGTGGCGGCAGCCCACACGGCGCTCGAGTCGAAGGCGTGGGGCGGCATGCTGCCGGCCGAGCGCGGCCGGATCATGATCCGCATTGCCGCGGCGATCCGCGAGCGCGCCGAAGAGCTCGCCACGCTCGAGAGCCACGACAACGGCAAGCCGCTGCGCCAGGCCCGCACCGACGTCCAGGTCGCGGCCCGCTATTTCGAGTTCTTTGCCGGCATCGCCGACAAGATCATGGGCCACACGATCCCGCTGGGGCCCGGCTTCCTCGACTACACGCTGCGCGAGCCGATCGGCGTCTCGGCGCAGATCGTGCCGTGGAACTATCCGATCCAGATTGGCGCCCGCGGCATCGCGCCGGCGATTGCCGCCGGCTGCACGATCGTCATGAAGCCATCGAGCGAGGCGCCGATGACGGCGCTGCGCCTGGGCGAAATCGGCCTCGCGTGCGGACTGCCGCCGGGCGTCGTCAACATCATTCCCGGCACCGGCTCCGAAGCCGGCGTTGCGCTTGCGAGCCACCCCGACATCAACCAGCTGACGTTCACCGGCTCGGTTGAGGTCGGCGTGCACGTCGCCAGGCTCGCCGCCGAGAATGTCGTCCCGGTCGTGATGGAGCTCGGCGGCAAGTCACCGAACATCGTCTTTGCCGACGCCGACTTCGATCTCGCCGCGGCAGGGGCGGCCAACGCCATCTTCCAGAATGCGGGGCAGACGTGCTCGGCCGGCTCGCGTCTCCTCGTCGAACGCCGCGCCCACGACGAGTTCGTCGATCGCCTCGTTGCCCGCGCGAAGAGCATGAGGGTCGGCCCCGGCGTGAGCGACCCCGATATGGGGCCGATCATCTCGAAGCGCCAGCTCGAGACCATCGAGCGCTACGTCGCCGTCGGCCGCGAGGAAGGCGCCACGGTCGCCGCGGGTGGCAATCGGCCGACCAACCCGGATCTCCCGGGCGGCTACTACTTCGAGCCAACGCTGCTCGACGGCGTGAAGCCCGACATGCGCGTGGCGCAGGAAGAGATCTTCGGCCCCGTGCTCGCCATCATCGGCTTCGACGATATCGAGGAAGCCGCCGTCGATCGCGAACAAGAGCCAGTACGGCCTCGTCGCCGGCATCTGGACGCGCGACATCAACAAGGCGCTGTCGCTGGCGTCGCGCATCAAGTCCGGCCAGGTCTACGTCAACACCTACGGCGCCGGCGGCGGCGTCGAGCTGCCGTTCGGCGGCTACAAGAAGAGCGGCTACGGCCGCGAGAAGGGCCTCGAGTCGCTCGCGAGCTACACGCAGGTGAAGAACGTCTGCGTGAAGTTCGGGTAACAGCTGCCCTGAGATGTTGCGGCTCCTCGTTCGCCCGCAAGGCGCTCGAGCCAATGCTGGCGCGACGCCGTGTGGAGGTGCCCGCTCAGAGTGCCGACCGCGCGAGAAGGCAGGGGGGACCCGCGAGCAGGGGTCCCCAACGCCGTAGACTGCGCGGGCGTTGGGGCTCGCGTCGGCCGGCTCGCAGCGGCCATCGCAGCGCGGACCGGGCACCGGAACCCGGCGTGGCGACAGCATTGGCTCGAGTGCCGGAAGGGCTCAGGAGGAGCGCGTGACGATCGGATTTATCGGGCTCGGCAACATGGGCCGGCCCATGGCCGCGAATCTGTGCCGCAAGGGCTCGACGCTCGTCGTGCTGGACGTCGAGAGCGACCGCGTGCGGTCGCTCGAGGCGCTCGGCGCCCGTGGCGCGGCAGACGTCGCAGCGGTCGCGGCGGAGACCGAGATCGTCTTTACCATGCTGCCGACGACCGCGGTGGTCGAGGAAGTCGTGGGCGGCCCGCACGGGCTGATCGCGAGCCTGCGCGCCGGCAGCGTCATCGTCGACATGAGCACGATCGATCCGCTGGTCACCGATCGGCTTGCCGCCGCGGCGGCGGGGAAGGGCATCGCGTTCGTCGACGCGCCGGTCGGGCGGCTGGCGAGTCATGCCGAGCGCGGCGAGTGCCTGTTCATGGTCGGCGCCGACGAGCCGACGTTCGCGCGTGTGAAGCCGCTGCTCGAGGCGATGGGCACGACGATCCATCACTGCGGCGGCGTCGGCACCGGCATGCGGACCAAGCTGGTGAACAACTACCTCGCGATCATCTCGTGCCAGCTCAACGCCGAAGCGATCGCGCTGTCGCAGCGCTTCGGCCTCCAGCTGGAGAAGACGCTCGACGTCATCCACGGCACGACCGCGACCAACGGCCAGCTCAAGATCGCGTGGCCGGCAAAGGTGCTCAAGGGCGACATTACGCCCGGCTTCACCATCGACCTCGCCCACAAGGACCTGACGCTCATCGTCGAAGCCGCCAACGCGGCGAAGGTGCCCGGTGCCGATCGCCGCCGTCGCGCGCGAGGCCTTCAGCACCGCGCGCAGCCGTGGCAAGGGCGGCAACGACTTCTCGTCGGTCGTGGACGTCCTCTGCGAGATCGCGGACATCCCGAAGCCGCGGTTGTCTTGAACACGAAGGGCACGAAGAGAAGACACGAAGCGTACGAAGCCATCGCACAAAGCACTAGATCGCAGATCATCAGATCACCAGATCACCAGATCGCCTATGTCCACCATCTTCCCGAACCTGATCGACGGCGCGGCGATTGATTCCGCCGACCGCAGCATCGACATCAATCCCTCGAACACCGCCGACGTCGTCGGCGAATTCGCGCGCGCGTCGCGCGAGCGATCTCGATCGCGCCATTGCCGCGGCGCGGCGCGCGTTCGAGACCTGGTCGCTGTCGACGCCGCAGCAGCGCTTCGATGTCCTCGACAAGGCGGGCACCGAGATTCTCGCGCGCAAAGACGAGCTCGGCCGGCTGCTGGCGCGCGAGCAGGGAAAGCCGCTCGCGGACGGCGTCGGCGAGGCCGCGCGCGCCGGCGCGATCTTCAAGTTCTTCGCCGGCGAAGCGCTGCGCGTGACCGGCGAGAAGATCGACTCGGTCCGCCCGGGCATCGACGTCGAGGTCACGCGCGAGCCGCTCGGCGTCGTCGCCGCGATCACGCCGTGGAACTTCCCGCTGGCGATTCCAGCGTGGAAGATTGCGCCGGCACTGGCGTTCGGCAACTGCGTCGTCTTCAAGCCGGCGGAGCTCGTGCCCGCCTCGCCGTGGGCGCTCGCCGACATCGTGCAGCGCGCGGGGCTGCCGCCCGGTGTCCTCAACCTCGTCATGGGGCCTGGCTCGTCGCTTGGTCCCGCGCTCGCGTCGTCGGCCGACATCGACGCCGTGAGCTTCACCGGCTCGCAGGACGTCGGTCCGTCGGTCGCCGAGGCCGCCGTCAAGGCCGGCGCGCGCGTGCAGCTCGAGATGGGCGGCAAGAACCCGCTGGTCGTCCTGGACGATGCGGATCTGGCGACGGCCGTGTCGATCGCGATCAACGGCGCGTTCTTCCAGGCGGGGCAGCGCTGCACCGCGTCGAGCCGATTGATCGTGACCGAGGGCATCCACGATCGCTTCGTGGACGCGATGATCGATCGGATGAAGCGGCTGGTGATCGACGACGCGTTGAAGCCGGGCACGGAGATCGGCCCGGTCGTGGATGAACGTCAGCTGGCGAAGAACGAGGAGTATCTCGGGATCGGCAAGGCCGAGGGCGCGCGCCTGGCGCACGGCGGCGAGCGCCTCAAGCGCGATACCGAGGGCTACTACATGGCGCCGGCGCTGTTCACCGACACGGCGCCGGCCATGCGCATCAACCGCGAGGAGATCTTCGGGCCGGTCGCTGCTGTGATCCGCGTGAAGAACTACGACGAAGCGTTGGCGGTCGCGAACGACACGCCGTTCGGACTGTCAGCAGGGATTGCGACGACGTCGCTGAAGCACGCGAGTCACTTCAAGCGGCACGCGAAGAGCGGGCTGGTGATGATCAACCTGCCGACGGCAGGGCTCGACTATCACGTGCCGTTCGGCGGCCGGAAGAAATCCAGCTACGGTCCGCGCGAGCAGGGCAGCTACGCGCGCGAGTTCTACACCATCGTCAAGACCACCTACATCTCCGCGTAAGTCGCTCGTGACCGCGGGAGCTGTCGACCCGCGGCCGGCGCGATCTCGTCGAGACCCCCGTCGGAACCTTCGTCAAGAACCGCCGTCGACTATTGCTGCGGCTGCTGCTGCGTCGTCGTCTTTCGTCCGGCGAGATCGGCCTTCAGCACTTCGACAGCCTTTTCGATCTGCATGTCGCGCCCAGCCACGAAGTCGGACGGCGTGTTGTCGACGAAGACGTCCGGCGGCACGCCGTAGTTCTCCATGTTCTGGCTGGTCACCGTCCAGACGCCGCTGCCCGGCGTGCGGATCGTCGATCCGTCGAGCAGCGTGTACGACCCGGTGCCAATCACCGCGCCCATCGTCGGCACGCCAATGACCTTGCCGAGCCCGAGCGCCTTGAAGCCGGCGGGGAACATCTCCGCGTCCGAGGCGGAGCGCTCGTTCTGCATCACCACCATCGGCCCGTAGAAGTTCTGCGGCCGCGGCTGCTCGAAGCCCGCGTCGCGGCCGATCGTGTACTGATACTTGCGGCCCGCGAGGATCGACAGCAGCTCCTGATCGATGCCGCCGCCGCCGTTGAAGCGCTGATCGATCACGAGCGCCTGCTTGGTGCGATTGGCGGCGAGATCGAGCTGGAACTGCCGGAGCGACGGCGCATCCATCGCGCGAATGTGCAGGTAGCCGATGTTGCCGTCGCTCAGCTTCGTGACCATCGCGCGCCGATCGTCCACCCAGCGCGCGTACTGCAGATCGGAGAACTGGCCGCCAGTGGCCGGCGTGACCGTGACCTCCCACGCGCCCTCCGCGGCCGGCTTGTCGTTGACCAGGAAGTGGAACTTGCTGCCCGACGCCACGCTGAAGGCGCGCCAGTAGTTGTCGGACGTCTTCAGCGGCCGGCCGTCGAGCGCCACGAGGTAGTGGCCCGTCGCGATCTTGAGATAGTCGTGATCCGCAGGACCGCCCTTGTAGATGTGACCGACCTTGTAGTAGCCCGACGGGTCGCCGACGACGTCGAAGCCGGGATAGCGGGCCGGGATGTTCGCGGTGATCGGATTCGGGCCGCCGCTCACGCCGGTGTGCGACGCATTCAGGTGACCGATCATCATCATCATCGTCGTGTGCAGCTCTTCGCTGTTGACGATGTGCGGCAAGAGCGTCTGGTACATCTCGCGCAGCGCGTTCCAGTTGGCGCCGTGCATCTTGGCGTCGTAGAAGCGGTTCTTCATGATCCGCCAGCCTTCGTTGAAGACCTGGGCTCGGAGCGCCTTGCGATCGATCTCGATGTTGGCGGTGTAGGTCACCTGTCGCGCCGGACCCTGCTGGCCCTGTCCGGCGCCCGCGGCGGGAGCGGCGGGTGCCGCATCGCCCTGGCCGCCGCCGCGGCCGCCGCGGCCGCCGCCGGCGGTCGTCTCGCGCAGCGCCGCGAGATTGATCGGCGCGGCATAGAGCCCGCGATTGGCGGTGAAGTAGATCGTGCGGCCGTCGCGCGCGAACGCGATGCCCGAGCCGGCGCCGCCGGCCTGGAAGCCACCGCCACCGCCGCCGCCGCCACCACCGGCCTGGTTGTTCGGCGGCGCCGCCGGCACGCGCGCCAGCTGGCCGGTTTCGACGTCGATCACGTAGATGCCGGCGCCGGAATCGCCGAGCGCGGCAGCAGCGCCACCGCCACCGGGTCCGCCGCCAGTGCCGACCGACAACGCGAGCGCGTGGCCTTCGGGTGCTGGCGTCAGACGGCCGAGCGCCGTGCCCGGCACGGTGAGCCGCCGGGCCCGGCGCGCGATGTTGTTCCAGTCGATCCGCACCTCGACCGGCGCTGCCGCGCCGCCGCCGGCGCCTCCGCGTCCGCCCGCTTGCCGTGCCGCCGCTTCAGCCGCCAGCGCTTCCGCCTCGTTGTCGATGTCGCGATCCATCGGATCGCGCTCCTGATCGCGCAGCGACAGCGCCCACAGCGCCATCGTCGTGTTGATGCCGCCCTGCGACGCGATGCCGTTGCTGAAACCTTCGGCCGACGTGAACACGAGATAGCGACCGTCCGCCGTCCACACCGCGTTGGCTTCGGAGTAGAGCAGCCGGTCGTCCGAGACGTGGCGCTCCTCGCCGCCGGCGATCGGCATGATGTAGACGTGCGAGCGGAGGGTGCGATCCTGCTTGGCGAACGCCACCCACTTGCTGTCAGGCGACACCGCGACCGAGCCGATCCGGTTCACGTCGCTCGACGACAGCGTGAGCGTCTTGTCGTCCGCGACGGTGTAGCGATAGAGGCGCTTGTCGGCGGCGGTGTAGACAAGCGCGGTCGAGTCCGGCGTCCAGACGATCGCGCCCTTCTCGTTGTCGAGGTTGGTGATCTTCTTCGGGCTTCGGCCTTCGGGATCGCTGATCCAGATCTCGTCGCGTCCTGACGTGTCCGAGAGATAGGCGACGAGCTTGCCGTCGGCGGACCACTTCGGAAACTGGTTGCGCGACGCCATCGGGTCCGGCGCGACGCGCGTGACGTCCCCGCGTTCGGTGGCGATGGTGAGGATCTGGCCGCGCGCGGAGATCACGGCGCGGCGGCCCGACGGCGACAGATCGAACGAATCGACTTCGTTGCGCACGACCTCGACGTCGCTCTCGTTGTCCTTGTCGTCGCTGGCGATCTCGATCCGGATCTCGTTCGATTTGCCGCTCGCGACATCGAGTTTCCAGAGCCCGAACATCGACTCGTAGACGATCACCTTGCCGTCGCTCGACATCGACGGCCAGAACAGGTTGCCGTCAGGGTGATGGGTGACCTGGACCGGTTGACCGCCGCTCACCGGGACCTTGTAGATGTTGTTGGCGCTCTTGCGGACGTCAGGACTCCCGGGCACGACCGACCGGTCATTCGGCAGCGGATCGGCCACGAAATAGATCGCGTTGTCGGCGCCCCACATCGGCCAGTAGCGGTTGTAGCGCTCGTCGGACAACAGTCGCGTGTAGGTTTTGGCGGCGAGGTTCGCGATCCAGAGATCCGCGGCGAAACTGCCGCGATAGTGCTGCCGCGTCCACGTGGCGGGATGGCGGTTGAAGGCCAGCGACTTGCCGTCGGGCGAATAGCTGCCGTAGTAGCCCCAGTCGACCGGCAGCGGCTGCTCGGGCCCGCCACCGACCGGCACTTCCCAGAGCGTGGCGACGTTGGGGAAGGCACCGGCGCCGCGCCCCGATCGAATCAGGACCTTCGTCGAATCGCGCGTCCAGCCCACGACATCGTCCGCGCCCGGGTGGAACGTGAGGCGCTGCGTGGCGCCGCCGCCGGCGGGGACGACGAAGGCGTCGTTGTTGCCGTAGCGGTTGGACGAGAACGCAATCCACTTGCCGTCGGGTGAGAACCGCGGATACATGTCGTGGCCGCGGTGGTCGGTGAGTCGATCCGGATTGGCGCCCGTGTCGGTCGCGGTCCAGATGTCGCCCAGATAACTGAACGCGATGCGTCCCGCGTGGTAATCCGGCTGCCGTGCGAGCCGGATCTGCGTGGCGCCGTGCGGCACGCCGGCAAAGACGAGCATCAGGACGCCGGCAACGACAACCACAGGACTGAGTCGGCGAAACATGGTCAGCTCTCCCTCCGCGCGACGGGCGCGCGGCGTCATCATATCCGCGAGGCAGGGCAAGTAGGGCAGGTGGGGCTGGTAGGGCAGGTAGGGCGGGTAGGGCGGGTAGGGCGGGTAGGGCGGGTAGGGCTGGTCGGGCTGGTCGGGCAGGTCGGGCAGGTCGGGCAGGTCGGGTTGGTTGCGATTAGACTGCCGACGTGGTGAGTGACGCCAGCCATCCCGGTGGGGATGGCGTTGTGACGGCGGAGATTGAAGCGCACGAGGCGCCGGCACCCGAAGCTGAGACGGAGCCAAAGGCGGAGGCCGTCAAGTGTCTCAACTGCGGCGCCGCGATCGACGGACGATTCTGCGCCGCCTGCGGCCAGCGCGTCGTGCCGCGCTCAAGCCGGGGTTCCTGACGAAGCGCTACGTCGAGGGGCAGCGGGCGGCGTTCCTGCCGCCGGTGCGGCTGTATCTCACCGTCAGCGTGATCTACTTTCTCGTCGCCGCGGCGGTGCCGGAGTCGTCGATCCCGCGAGACGGCCGACCGGCATCAAGCGGCGACATCAAGATCGATCTCAGCCGGCCAGCCACCGATCAACTGACTCCGGAGCAACGCGAGCAGTTTCTCGCGCAGACCAGGGACGCCGCGTGGGTCGTGCGCGTCGTCGCGGCCGCCGCGCTCAACGATCCCGAGGCCTTTCGAGCGCGGCTGCTCACCACGATGTCACGGGTGTTCTTTGCGATGCTGCCGGTCTTCGCGGGGATCGTTGCGCTGTTCTATCGGGGCTGGAGGTTCCCCGTGTCGCTGGTCTTCGCGACGCATCTGCACGCCTTCGGCTTCGCAGTACTGACGCTGAGCGAACTCGCCAACGTTGCCAGGTCGCGGCGGTCGAAGCAGTCGTCGACGTGACGGTTCTCGTCTGTCTGACGATCTACACCATCGTCGCGTTCAGGCGGGTGTTTGGTGGCGGACTCATGATGACGATCGCGAAGGTGGCCGGGATCGGCGTCGTGTATCTGATCACCGCGCTGCCGGCCTTCTTCATCATCCTGTTGGCGGCCGCGCTGTCGTAGTCCGCGCCGCGAGCAAGGTCTTGAGGCGTTCCGGAGTGAAGGGCACTTCGCGGATGCGCGCGCCCGTCGCGTCGAAGATCGCGTTGCCAATGGCGGCCCCCACGACGGTGATCGCGGTTTCGCCGGCGCCGCAGGCGTCCGCGTCGGGCTGATCGATCAGGACGATCTCGATGCGCGGCACGGCGGCCCCGAGCGTCAGCGTGCGATAGGAGCGCCAGTCCACCGACGTCACGCGCGTGGCGTCCCACGTGACCGTTTCCCCGAGCGCGCGGCTCATGCCCTGGAGCGACCCGCCCTCGATCTGATTGCGGATGCCGTCGGGATTCGACACCGGTCCGCTGTCGTGCGCGACGACGAGCCGGGTGACGTGAACGGCGCCGGTGTCCTGATTGACGTCGACTTCCGCAACCATCGCGAGATAGCCGTTGTCGCCTTCGTAGCAGACGCAAGAGAGGCCGCGGCCGCTGACGACGCCCGTCGGACGCTGTCCCGGGCGCGGCGACGGCCTCGGCTGCCAGTTCGCGGCCTTGGCCGCGACGCGGACGGCTTCGCTGAGCCGCGCGTGCGACAGATGCCGCAGGCGATAGGCGACCGGATCCGCTTTGACGTGCGCCGCGATCTCGTCCATGAAGCATTCGTGCGCGAACGTGTTCTGCAGCCGCTCCGGCGCCCGCAACGGTCCGGTGAAGAACGGCGAGCGGACGCGATGCGAGAGCAGGCGCTCGCTGCGCACGACCCCGGCGCCTCGCTCGGTGTCGCGCACCCGTCCGGCGATGTAGGACGGCGCCGTGTTCGAGCCGTTGTTCAGCGGCGTCGCCGGCGGCGGCGCCGGCGTCCGCGGTGCGAATGGCGCAGGGTTCGAGCCGAGCAGGAATCCGGTGATCACGTTGCCCGGCGTGTTGTAGCCGGGCCGGCCACCGCGCGCCGCGGACCAGGCTTCGTAGTCCCACGCGACGATCGTGCCGCGATCGTCGAGTCCCACCCGCTGATCGATCGCGAACAGGTTGCCGAAGTTCTCCCACGCCATTTCGTCCGCGCGTGAGAGCTGCACGCGCACCGGTCTGCCGACCGCTTGCGACAGCACGGCCGCGTCGTAGGTGACGGTGTCGGCACCGTTGATGCCGTAACATCCGGCGCCGCGCGTGTAGACCACCCGGACGCGCTCGGGCGGCAAGCCGAGAATTGACGCCGTGGTATTGCGCATCGGATAGGCCGATTGCGTGGCCGACCATAACGTCGCCTCGCCGGCGCGCACGTCGGCGACGGCGCACGAGGTCCCGATCGATCCGTGCATCTGGTACGGATGCCGATAAGTGGCTTTGAGCACGGTCTTCGCCGACGCCAGCGTAGCGTCGACGTCGGTCGAGTCCACCAGCAGCGTATCGGTGGACGGCTGCCGGCGGAGCCAGTCATACGCGTCCTGCTGCGGCCCGAGCGCGACACCGGGACTCCAGGTGACCTGAAGTCGGTTGGCGATCGTGATCGCCTGCCATGGCTTTCTCGGCGACGACGCCGACGAAATTGTTGCGGACCACGACCCGCACGAGCCCCGGCAGGTTGCGCACCGAGCTCTCGTCGACCCGCACGACGGTGGCGCCAGGCGCGGGCGGGCGTACGACGCGGCCGTGGGCCATGCCCGGCACGCGCACGTTGTGCACGAACTCGAACCCGCCCGTGACCATCGCGCGCATGTCCACCCGCGGTACGGATCGGCCGAGCACGACCCACTCGCGCGGGTGGCGCCGCCGCGCACGCGCATTAAGGCTGACGTCGAAGCGTTTGCCGCCGACGAGTTCGCCGTACGTCACGCGTGCCGTCGCGTGGCTCTTCGAGCTGATCGCGCCGTCTTTCGCGATCACGTCGGTCACGCTGGTCTTGAGCCGTGTCGCCGCGAGCTGCAGCAGGGTCTCGCGCGCCGTCGCCGCCGCGAGGGCGAGGTTCGACGTGTTGAAGTTTGCCGGATGCGACTGCTGCCCGGACGTCGTCCCCTGATCCGGAGTGACCGAGGTGTCGCATTGAATCAAACGAACGCGATCGAACGGGACGCACAGCTCTTCGGCGACCAGCTGTGTCTGCGCCGTGTAGAGGCCTTGTCCGAACTCGCACTTGCCCGTGTAGGCAGTGATCTGTCCATCCGCGCCGATGGCGATCCACGAATCGAGCGCCGTGCTCCCGGTACCGTTGAACCCTTGCGCCAGCAGGGCGCCGGCCGAATCGAACGCGGCCGACGAGGCGAACGCGACGACGAGCGCGCCCGAACCTTTGAGGAAGGCGCGTCGAGAGAAGCCCTCGCGCGAAAGCGCGGCGCCAGCGTCGGCCGTCAGCCGCGCCCTCATCCCGCCGCTCCCTTCGCGTAACGGCGGATCGCGTTGAGCATCCGGATGTTGACGAAGCAGCGGCACAGGACGCCCGACAGCGCTTGCCGGATTTCCTCGTCGGTGGCGCGCGGTTTCTCGTCGAGGAAGGCCTTGGCGGTCAGGATGACGCCGCTCAGGCAGAAGCCGCACTGTGCGGCCTGTTCGTCGATGAACGCCTGCTGAATCGGATGCGGCTTCTCGGGTGTCCCGAGGCCCTCGAGCGTGGTGATTGCAGCCGTGCCGATCTTGCCAACCGGCGTCACACACGAGCGGATCGCACGTCCGTCGGCGAGGACCGTGCACGCGCCACACTGGCCCTGGCCGCAGCCGAACTTCGGCCCGCGAAGGGCGAGGTCGTCGCTCAGGACATAGAGCAGCGGCGTCGCAGGATCGACGTCGACCGTTTGCGGCCGTCCGTTAACATTGAGTGTCAGCGTGATCACGACGGTCTTCAGCGACAGTCTGCCACGTCTGGACATGTCAGTGCTCAGCCGTGCCGCCGGCCGAGGTTGCTCAGCTGCGGCGGTGGCCGGTTATGCAGGGTGTCGCCGATGCCAGTCGGTCAGCCGCTGATACTCTGCCGCGGCACGGAACAGCGTCGCTTCGGCGAACGGCGCGGCGACGAGTTGAAGCCCGATGGGTAGTCCCTGTGCATCGAAGCCGCAGGGCAGTGAGATCGCCGGCGTACGCGCGGCGTTGAACGGCCAGGTGTTGCGCAGGATCAAGCGCGCCATCGATCGGTCCGTCGATCGGCGGCGCTGTGATCGGTACCGTCGGCGTCACCACGACATCGACGTTCTCGAAGAGCCGGCGCACCCCGCTCTGATACACGCGCAATGCGCGCTCGGCGGCGACCAACTCGAGCGCCGTGGGCAGAGGCGCTTTGAAGAAGCCAGCGAATGACGCGGAGAAGGCGTCGGGCCGCTTCTGCCAGTGTTCCGCGAGATGCTGGTGAATCTCCGAGACGACGATCGGATCGAAGACGCGCGCCATCGTGTCGCCGTCGATCGGGAACGAGACGTCGCGGACGTCATGCATGCCCTTGCGAAACACCTCGATCGCCGATTCGATCGCCCGCTCGACGTCGGGCTGCAGGCCGTCGAAGAAGTAGTTTCGTGCGACGGCGATTCGAAGAGGCGCACGCGATGTCTGTGTTGTGGTACGGATGTCGCCCGTAGCGGGAGCCGTCGACGGATCGCGGACGTCGTAGCCGATAATCTCGGCGTAGATCAACATCGCGTCGGCGACGGTGCGCGTCAGCAGGCCGCTGTGATCGAAAGTTGGCGCGGCCCCGAGGAGGCCCGCGGTGCTGATGCGTCCGAACGTCGGCTTGAAGCCGACGCAGCCGCAGAAGGCCGCGGGAATTCGCACGCTGCCGCCGGTGTCGCTGCCGGTGGCCGCGGCGGCCAGTCCGCCCGCGACCGCCGCTGCCGATCCGCCGCTCGAGCCGCCGGCGAGGCGCGCGCGATCCCAGGGATTGCGCGTCGTGCCGAAGAACGGGTTGATCGTGGTGACGCCGCCGCCCAGTTCGTGCGTGTTGCTCTTGCCGAGGAGAACGGTGCCGGCCGTGGCGAGCCTCGCGACCAGCGTCGCGTCCTCGGTGGGCACATGCATTTCGTAGAGCCGCGAACCGGCGGTCGTGCGGATGCCCGCGGTTTCGAACAGGTCCTTGTGCGCGATCGGAACGCCGGCGATTCGGCTCGCGCCCTTTGCCTGGCGCAGCGACCGATCCACCCGGCGCGCGTCCTCGCGGGCGCGGTCGCCGGTCACGGTGACATACGCCGTCAGCGACCCGTTCAGCCGTTCGATGCGCCGCAGATAGGCCTCGGCGAGGTCGATCGCCGACAGTGTCCGCGTCGCGATCCGCGCGCTGATCGTCGTCACGTCAAGCCAGACCAGGTCGTCGTCGGATGCCGACTGCGAGTGGCTCGCGGTCGCCAGGTCGTTCGCGCGCGCCAGGCGTGGCCATGACGAGGCGAAGGCAAGCGCCGCCAGAAGATCGCGGCGAGTCGGCGTCAGCGGCGTCGAGGGGAGCGCTCGTTTGGTCATCGACAGAGCTTCCGGCCTGGAGGGCAGGCCGTCAGCGGCCGGCGGGCTCAGCGCAGTGCGGCTCCAACCAGCGCCCGAGCCTTGTCGATCTCGAGGCCGCGATCGAACTCTAATTCGACCGGCGTCTTGTTCAACAGGAACCACGGCCGCCGACGTCTTGCCGGTCATAGTGACGCGCTGACGGTCATGGCCGAGCTGGTGTTCTGTCGCGATCAACGCGTACGCGGGCCGTGTATTGTTCCAGTGCGCCCACGACGCCTTTTTGTCCGTCGCGCCTTTCGATTTGTCGGTCCGTAGACCAGGTATCCCAGGTCGCGGAGGTCGTCGGCGAGCGTGACTTCGGTCAGAGCCGCCTCTTCGAACGTCATCGCCGGAATGCCGTCGAAGTGTTCCCAGGCGAGGCCGACGCCGTGGGTGCGGACGACGCTCGAGCTCTTGTAGCCGCGTTTGTGATTGGCGAAGCGCTCGTCGAGCGGAAGCCCGGTCATGCCGACGTAAAACCCCTCGCGGCCATCGCCGCGCGGGTTGTCGAGCCGGACCACATAAACGCGATGGTGCAGGCGCTTCGCCACGTCGCTCAGATTCTCGGCCCAATCGCGTGGGGGCGCCAGAGGCGTCCCCGGGCCAGGACGAAGTCACCATTCCTCGGTCTGTTCAAACGACGACGTGGCGTCCGTGTTGCAGCGACGGTGGTCAGGGAGTCTCCCATGCGCGTCAGAATCACTCGACCATGGCGTCTGCGTGATTTTCCGTTCGCCTCGCTGGCGGTTGGCAAGGTGTTCGAAGTGCGCAGTTCGGTGGCAGCCTACCTCTTTGCCATGCGTTGTGCCGAGCCGGCTCCAGCGGCAACGCCGGCGTCGCGACTGAGCTGGACGACGCGGAAGCGCCGCAAGTCGCTGGGTGGCACCGGTTGCCAGGAGCAGGCCCAACCGAGGGGCATCTGGCGATTCTTGAGCGAACGCTCGATTGCCGAGACCCGCATCCGCGTTGCCGGGCGATGGCATCGCCTGCGTCTGGAACTCGACGCGGCGGTGATGGATCAGTGTTCGTTCTACGTCGAAGGCAGGGGGGCCGCCGTTTGAAGGGCCGGAGATCGAGAGACGCAGAGGCCGGAGACTTGGGGACCAGAAACGGCGTTGACAGCGGCTCAACGATGCGTCGGCTCGGCCGGCTCGTCCCCTCCCGGCCTCGAGTCAGCGTCCCTTGTTGATGGTCGCGATACGCACGACAAGATCCTCGTAGAGCACGCGCATGTAGCGACGGGTCTCCTCGTCGCCTCCGCGGATCTCGGTGAGCAGCGATTCGAAGCGCTCCTTTAAGTCGGCGCGCACCGATTCGCCGCCCGCTCGAATCGCGGCTCGCAAGGATTCCTCAACCGCTCGCGGTTCGGCGCGGACTGCTGCGAGCTCGCTTCGGACCTCCACGCGGAGCTCGCCCAGGTCGCCCGCGTTCTGTTCGAGCAAATCGACCCTCTGCGTCAGTGTCGCTCGCGCCGTCACAAGACGACGGTAACATCGTCCCCGCCGACCCGACAAGGGTGATCGTGAGGACACAGTTCAACGAGTCAAGTTAGATCGCGACGATGCGATCTTTCTGCGTACCTTTCGCAAGATCTGTCAGGGGGTCAGGTCGTGAATCGTGAACGCGTCTCAACACGCCTCGAGTCCACAGCCAAAGCTGATCGCATTCGTAA
Organism: uncultured Acidobacteriota bacterium; assembly: GCA_963841895.1. Classification (GTDB taxonomy): domain Bacteria; phylum Acidobacteriota; class Vicinamibacteria; order Vicinamibacterales; family UBA2999; genus JACCSI01. The sequence goes on along the minus strand of CAWJEO010000035.1, from coordinate 35,626 downwards.
CTCATGACCTGCCCTTTGCAACGCGCTAGATCGTAAACGCGGGGCAGAACACGACATGAATTGTGAGGTGTTTATTTCTGCACGTACCCCGCAGAAACGAGAACCCGCACCGCGATCGGGGCGTATCTACCAGGTAGTGCTGCTGTCGCAGCCAGGAGGACAACATGAAGGCAACGAAGAAGACGAAACAGACGAAGCCAGCGAAATTCGGAAGACTTGTCGCCGAACCAGCCGAAGGCGATCAAGGGCGGGCTTTCGCTCAACTATTCGAAGATCGAATACAACACGTAATGGCCCGACCGCGGGCTGAATAGATCGTTCATCCTCGACGGCATCATCCCCGTCCCAATGCATTTGACGCTGACGGGCATCGGATCATCGATGCCCCGTCAGCAACCTTCGATTCCTTCCGCCGCAATCCCGTTGGTGCTAGATCTGGTGGTTCGTAGAGACTGTCGGGCGCGCATCGACGCGCCTGCGACGACGGTCCTACAATCTGGCATGCTCAGTGAACGCTTCTTCGACGCTGTCCGCTACGCCGGCGACGCGCATGCCGGTCAGCTCCGCAAGGGCACGAGCGTGCCGTACCTCGGCCACCTGCTCGGCGTCGCGTCGATCGTGCTCGACGCCGGCGGCGACGAAGACGAGGCGATCGCGGCGCTGCTCCACGACGCCGCCGAGGACGCCGGCGGCCGCGAGCGTCTCGACGACATCCGCGCCCGCTTCGGCGACCGCGTCGCGCGCATCGTCGAGGCCTGCACCGATTCGTGGGACGTGCCGAAGAAGCCCTGGATCGAGCGGAAGCGCGCGTACGTGGAACATGCGAGCCAGCTGAAACTTGACGAGCTCCGCGTCTCCGCCGCCGACAAGGTCCACAACAGCTACGCGATCCTGCGCGACCTGCGGCTGCACGGCGACACCATCTGGGAGCGCTTCAAGGCGCCTGCGGCCGACGTGATCTGGTATTACGAAGCGCTCGTGCGCGCCTATCGCGAGGCTGGCGGCGGCCCGCTGGTCGAAGAACTCGCCCGGATTGTCCGGGGAATCGAGCGCGAAGTCGGGTACTGAACGCAAACATTCACGACCTGACCCCTACCCCCTCCCCCTATTGCCCGCCGTCGCCAAGCTACGGCTGAGCTATCATCGTCCTGCCCCCCGGGGCTGAAATGATTGGCCGGCAGCTACAGCAATACCTGATCGTCGAAAAGGCCGGAGAAGGCGGCATGGGCGTCGTCTGGCGCGCCCGCGACACCCGCCTCGATCGCGACGTCGCCCTGAAGGTCCTCCCCGAACGGTTCACCGACACCCTCGGCCGCGAACGCTTCGCCCGCGAAGCCAAGTCGGCGTCCGCCCTCAACCATCCGAACATCGTCACGATCTACGAGATCGACAGCGACGCCGGCCTGCACTTCATCGCGATGGAGTTCATCCGCGGCGAGACGCTCGCGGAGCGACTCGCGAAGAGGCGCCCTCACGATCCCCGAGGCGATCGATTACGCGGCGCACATCGCCGACGCGATGGCCTGCGCCCACGACGCCGGCATCGTCCATCGCGATCTCAAGCCGGGCAACATCATGATCGCGGCGACCGGCGCGCTGAAGGTGCTCGACTTCGGCCTGGCGAAAGCCGGCGCGCCGCAGACCGACCCCGACATCGCGCAGACGCCAACCTTCGCGCCGTTGACGACGGAGGGCTCTACGCTCGGCACGCCGGACTACATGTCGCCCGAACAGGCGGTCGGGGATCCGGTGGACAAGCGGTCCGATGTCTTCTCGTTCGGCGTCGTCCTCTACCAGATGCTGACGCGCACGCTGCCGTTCCACGGCGCGTCGCGATCGGAGCGGTTGCGTCAACTGCATCTCGCCACGCCGCCGTCGATCGCCGGCCTGCGTCCGGACGTGCCGCCAGGACTCGTCGCGATCGTCGCGAAAGCCCTCGAGAAGAAGCCTGACGATCGCTACGCCAGCATGACCGACGTGCGGCAGGCGCTCGCGCAGATCGATCGAACGCCGATCGTCACGCCGCCGCCGCGAGCGACGCGCGCCCGCACTCCGCGATGGGCCGCCGCTGTCATGCTCGTCGCGCTCGCCGTGACCGTGGGGGCCGTGGCGTGGTTTGTCTCACAGCGCGGCGAGAGCGCGCCCGCGGAGACGGTCGCGAGCCCGCCGGCCCTCCAGGGGTCGCCATACGAGCTGACGCAGCGTGCGGCGCAGCTCCTGCAGCGGTCGGACCTTCCTGGCAATGTGGACACGGCCATTCAAGCGCTCGAAGCGGCGTTGAAAGTCGATCAGAGTTACGCGCCCGCCCACGCCAACCTGGCCGATGCGTATCGCCGCAAGAACTCGCTCAATCCCGATCCGCAATGGAGCCGCCTGGCGGCCGAGGGCGCGCGGCGCGCGCTCGAACTGAATCCGGATCTCGCCATCGCGCAGACGTCGCAGGGCTTCGTCGATTACGATGCCGGCCGCTTGACCGAGGCCGAAGCGCGCTGGCGCCGTGCGAACGAGCTCGATCCGCAGTCTCCGATGCCGCACCTCGGCCTGGGCATGGGCTATGCGGCGCAGAAGCGGGATCAGGAGGCGGAAGCGGCGCTGAAGGAAGCGGTCAGGCTCAAGGGATCCGATTGGCGGTTCGACAGCGAGCTCGCCAACTTCTATTACCGCCGCAGCCGCCATGCTGAGGCCATCGCCGCGTGGGAGGCCTCGCGAACACTCGCGCCGGACAATCCGATTGTCTGGAGAAACCTCGGCGCCGCGTACTTTCAACTCCTCCGCTACGACGAGGCGGCCAGTGCCTTGCAGCGTGCCCTCGAAATCGCGCCGAGCGCTGCAACCTACTCGAACCTCGGCACGCTGCGCTTCTATCAGGGCCGCTATCACGACGCGGTGCCCGCGTTCGAGAAAGCGGTGGAGCTCGGCGCCAACCGTTCGCTCTACTGGGGCAACCTCGCCGATGCGTACCGCTGGGCCCCGGGCCGCCGTGCCGACTCGATTGCCGCCTACGAGCGCGCGATTACGCTCCTCCGCGAGGAAGCGGCCAGGCAACCCACCGTCGTCGAGTTGCGAAGCCGGCTCGCGACGTATCTGGTGAAGTCGAACCAGACCGCCGCGGCGCTCGACGTGATCAAGGACATCGAGCGCGAACCAACGCTGACGGCGCAGGTGCAGATGCACTTGACGCTCATCCACGAGCTCGCCGGGAATCGCGACCAGGCGCTGCAGCGCCTCGGGCAGGCGGTGAAGGCGGGCTATTCGGTCAAGGAAATCGCCAACGAGCCTGAGCTGACGCAGCTGCGCGCCGACGCGCGCTATCACCGGCTCGTCGGTGCGCTGCCCGCGCGGTGACCGTCACGTTCACGATTCACGACCTGACCCCTACCCCTCCCCCCTATCCCGTTCACGATTCATGACCTGACCCCTCCCCCTCTCTCCCCCTATCGCGGGTCGTCGGGTGCCGGCAGTTCGACGTTCTGTTTCTTCTAATTCGCGTTCCCGCTCTTCCGCCTCCCATCGCTCGCGCAGCGCCCGGCGGCGCGCGGCCCGCCGCCGCCTCGCCACCACCGCCAGCGCGACGATGCCCATCCAGACCGCAAACGTGCTCGTGAGCCAGGGCAGGACGCGGTACCACCAGCTCTCGCGCCAGAAGACGCGCTCGGCTTCGGCAAGCGACATGGCGGTGGCCCGGCTGAACGCGTCCGCGAATGGCGCGCCCGCCGCCAGTGACGCGAGCACGCGGGCAGGGAAGCCGGGACCGTGCCGGCTGATCAGATCGCCAACGAACGCACCGGCGACGCCGTAGGCCCGAGCCGCGCTCGTCGCGCTGCCGCGGAAGTCGGCGTCGAGCGCCGCCAGCGACCGTCGTCCGCCCACCACGGCCAGCGCGAGCTCCGAGCGATCGCGGATGCCCCACGTGCGCTCGAGCGCCATCGCCAGTCCTTCGTGAAACCAGCGAGGGATCTCCGCCGCTGGAGCGGCGCGCGCGATCAGCACGTGCGCCACTTCGTGGTGGAGGAGCTCTTCCATCGAGTCGTACGGATAGGACGGCGTGCGCGACGGGAAGATCACGATCACGCCGCGATCGCCGTCAGCGAAACCCGCCACCCACGATGGCGTCCCGCGGGCAACGTCCGAGTTCTCGGGCGTCAGGACGACGGTGATCGGCGGCCCGGCATCGTTGAGCCCGACCATCTGCATCACCGTCACGAGCTTCGCGGTGTCGAGCCGCGCCAGCCCCTTCGCGGCAGCGTTCGAGTCCTGGCGCCGCGATGATCGACAGTTCGGGCGGCTTCGGGAGCTGTTGACGTGCGGCGGCGCTGCCAGCGAACAGGCTCGCAACAATCAGCACGATCCCGAGCGCGAGAGCCAGCGCGAGCCGCCGAACGCTTCCCACGCTTCAATGATAGGCGCGGGCCACAGCTGCTTCGCCTGGCTCATCTGCGTCTGCAGGCTTTACCCGATCACGGCGAAGAGGTCCCTCGCCCTATTGCGATTCACGATTCACGACCTGACCCCTACCCCTTCCCCCTATTGCGTTCATGACCCCTACCCCTCCCCCCTATTGCGTTCACGATTCATGACCTGACCCCCGGCGTCTCAGGTCGCCGGCGTAAAGCCGATATCGAAGACGGCCGGCAGCGCATCGGGGCCGCGCATGTAGCCGTCAGCCGTCCGGATGAACGCGGTCAGCGGCGACGCCGACAACAGGACATCGCGGTCGTTCAGGACCTGCGCGAGAGCCGCACGGCCGTCCGCACCCATCAGCCGCAGCCCGTCGGTGAGGAGCGACATGCCAATCGAATACACCGGCGGGCCGATGCGGGCCGCCTGGAGCAGATACTGCCGAATCTCGGCCTCATTGGACGGCTGCTGCTGAATCAGCTGCGTCGCCCAGATGATCGAGCCGTCGGAGAGGAACGGAAAATAGGTGGCGAGATTGCGCGCCCAGTCGCGCATCGCGTCGAACCGCTTCAGCTTCAGCAGCAGGTATCCGCCGACCGCCGCCGCGTACGGGTCGGCCATCTTCGACATCAGCATGTCCTGCGCTTCGTCGCACCATTCGGCCATCGCTTCGGCCGAATACAGATCGCCGCGCTGGAGGTAGCCGAGAATCGTGTCCGACGCCGGTTCGTTGGTGGTCAGACGCACGCTGTAGGCCTGACCGCCCTGCTCGCGAATCGTGTCCGATCGCGCCCAGACCTCGCGCGTGTTGCCTGGCACACAGAGGTCGAGCCGGGCGCTCGACACCGAATGCTGAATCTGAAGCCGCAGTGGTTCCTGTGAGGGCGGGCCGCCCACGTTCCAATGCGCCTCACGTCCGCGGCTGGACGACACGCCGTTCTGGATGTATCCACCGGGAGCCGTGAGGGTGACGGTGGCCTGCGACGACAGCGGCAGGGTTTCGCCTTCGCCTTCCGAAATTGCGCGGCAGCCCGGACCGCAGCCGGTGGTACTGCCGGATTGCGTCGAAGGTCGTTTCCTCGGGCGGGTCGACGACCTGGGGCGCGATCGACGCGCCGCGAGTGCCAGTGGCCCTGCTGCCGCCGCGAATCATCGCCATCGAAATCTTTCGATCGAGGTTGCCCGGGTCCTGCAGCGTGACCACCTGACCGGACGGCAGGTGCACCCGCAGGAACGACTGCTCGGACGGCACGTCAACGTCGCGGCTCCGCCCCGCGTTCAGCATCACCCGATCGACGACCTGCAGGTCGGGTGAGACCACTTCGACGGTGGCCGCGGGCATATCCGAGGCGAAGCGAATCGTCAGGCGATCGCTCATGGAATCTCCAGCCCCTCGAACACCGGCGGCATCAGCCGATGGCTTTCGGGCGCGCTCGCCGGAAACGCGCCCGCCGGGAAGGTGATCTCGATCTGCCAGTCGCCGGCATCGACGCGCTCGACGAGCGGCTTCTGCTGGCCGGGCGGCGACTGCAGCACGATCGTGTCTTTCGTCAGTCTGATGTTGGCGACGCTGTCGGCCGCTTCGGACGTGCAGCCGATCGCGGCGACCACGCGCGGTCCCGGCGCTTCGTGAATGCGCTTCATGCCGCTCGGATCGGGATTGCAGGCGAGCGGCAGCCGGTGCCGCCTTCCAAGCTGCGCCATCGTCTGGCCCAGCGCGTTGCCGAGCGAATACGTGTCGACGACCCATTTGATGCCCCGTTTGATCGCGCCAACCCCGTCGAGACACCACAGCAACGCCTGGCCGAAGTAGGTGACGTCGTTGTCCGGCCCGTAGGCCAGACGGGTCTGCGTCGTCGCGTAGTACGCCGCCGAGCATTCGACGGTATCGGAGAAGGCGGCGCCGCCGATGATCGGATCGCCGGAGACATTGACCTGCGTCAACAAACCAAACGGCGTTTCGCGGCACGCGTCGATGAAGAACAGCTGCGTCTGCGCCTGGCACTTGCGCATCCCGACCCGCAGGCCGTCGAAGTCGATGCAGTTCTTGAACGGGTTGCCGAGCGCCGGGTTGCCGAAGTCCTGCGGCAGAAGGTATTGGGCGTTCTTGCTGATCCCGTGGCCGCAGAAGTAGAACCACGCGATGTTGTCGCGATGGGTGTGGCAGCGCGCCTGCCATCGCGTCACCGCCGCCTCCACCTCCGCCATCGTGGCGCTCGTCGCGTTCACTGGTGCCGGCGCGGGGCCTGGGCACGGCCGCGCTCGGCGACAACAGGACCTCGATCGATCCCAGCGGGCACTGCGGATTGTTGTAATCGTTGAGCAGCCATCGCGCGATCGCCAGACCCGTGAATCCCGGCGTCGTGAGCTGCGACAGGCCGAGCGGATCGTTGGCGAGCGCGCCGCTGCCGCCGTTCAGATGCGGGTAGTCGCTGACGGCGACGATCACCGCGTGCAGGCGCGGCTGCGCTGAGACGATGTCGGCTTCGGCCGCGGGCCAGACGAGGCTCATGGCAGCGCGTCGATGCGCGTGCGCAGGCGGCTGTAGAAGCGATCCTGCTCGAAGTAGGCGCCGTGCGCCTTGATCACGTAGGTCTGGGTGTCGTAGGCGAAGTCGTCCACCCGGTCGAACACCTTGTCGCAGGCGTAAGAGAAGATGTCCACCTCGTCGAAGATGTTGATCCAGCGTTTGATGTTCGCAGGCGTCTTCGCCTTCTGCGGCCGTTTGACGTTCGGATCGCTGCTCTTGTAGCGCTTCATCTCCTCGAAGTGCGACACCTGCGAGCCGATCGAGACGAACAGCGCCACGTCGATGTCGGTGCGGTAGTAGGACAGCAGATCGAACGAGATCACGCCGCCGAGGCTGTGTCCCACGACGATCAGCGGCTCGTTCGGATGCGTCGCCCGCGCGCCGTCGATGGCCTGCAGGATCCGCTTCAGGATCGGTCCTTCCGTTCCCTTGTCGCCGCGGCTGTCCAGGTAGACGAAGATGTCGCCGAAGAATCGTCCGAGCGTGGCGTTGAGCGGCTTGCGCTGCCAGGCGAGGAGCTTGGTCGAGGCGAAATCGCCGGTGCGATCCAGCACCGTCGTCGCCGCGGACGACACCGCGCCTTTCAGCTTGGCTCCGGCCGCAGCCAGCGGACCGGTGATGAAATCGAACGTGCCGAGCGTCTGCACTCCCGTCGAGGCCGCGGTCTTCGCTTCGGCGACGAGTCGGTTCAGCAACTGCTCGTCGGTCGTGACCGTGGCCAGCCACGCCGGCTGCGGGTTGGCGGTGGCGTAGCCCTGCGCGGCGACGATGAAGTCGGCGACCTCGCCGGCCTTGCCGGCGGGTGGACTCTGCAGCACGAGCGTGGAGATCAAGTCGACGGAGGCTATCAGCGATCGCTTCTTCGCGAGCGTCAGCAGCGGCTGCGTCGCCGCCGTCTTCGCGTCCGGCAGCGTATCGTCGATCACCGCGATGAGCGGGCGCAGATCGTCGGCGACACCCGGACCGAGCGCGTTCACCTGGCCGCTGGGCAGCGACTCCATGTCCCACGCGAACGTCGTCGCGAGATCACCCCAGTAGGGGAACGACGGCGCGAGATTGGCGACCGGCGCGCCTCCAAGAGTGATGCCCTGCAGGTGTTTGCCGCAGAACTTCTCGAAGAGGTGAACCCCGACCTCGTAGGACGGATCCTCTTTGCGATTGTTCACCCCGTGCACGAAGACGATTGGCATGTGCGTGGCCTGGACGTGCTGACTCGCGAAACCGATCGAGCGCGCAGGGTTCGGGGGGGTGCCCGTGGCGTTCGACCGTGGGGGGAGTGCGGGAGGAGTATCGCCGAAGGTGCGGGCGCGTGCAAGAGGCGCTCACTGAGCGAGTACGCGAGTCGACCCTACGCTCACGACGCGCTTCGACTTCGGCGACTGCACGAATGCGACGAGCCGGAGGTTCCCAGGTCTCGCCCCGGGCGGCACCCGCATCACGACAGTCATTGGCGCGGTGTTGCCGCGCGCGATCTTCTTCTCGCTCAGCACCCGGACGACGGCGGAGTGATGGAGCGTGCGCTTGGCGTTTTCGCCGCGGCTCACGTCGACGGCGAGGTCATCCTCGGTCAACGCCCAGACCAGATCGGCTCCTTCGATCGCGCCAGCCTCGAGGCCAGGACCTGAAGCGGAACCATTCACCTCATCATTCGCGGTCAGAGACGCGTTGACGATCAACGGTGGTTTGGGTCGGCGCGACGCGTCAGCAAGCGCGCGCTTGAGCGCCGCCGTATCGCTCCCGATCATCTGGACGGTGCCGTCGATCACGAGCTGCGGCGTGAAGATGTCGGCGACGCCGAGGCGCCTCGCGTACATCTGCTGTCGCTCGGTGAATCGGGGCGAGCCGAATGGATCCTTCCACCCTTGATGGTCCCAGTAGGTCACGTGCTCGCTCATCGCGACCACGAACACGCCGTCGACCGGTTGTTCCTTCGACAGCCACTCGAGAATCTTGTCCGCCGGCTGGACAGCTGCTGCAGCCCTCGGCGGTGAAAAGCTCGGCCAGGATCGGAACCCGATCCTGGCCTGCGGGCGCCTGGCCATCGGCGACGCCAATCGCGCAGCACATCAGCAGTGCGAGCGCGCTACCTGCACGAGATGATCGCGTCATCGATGCTCCCCGCACGTCGCTGGTTAGAAAATGAACCTGAAGCCCACCCGAGTCGTGAACGGCGCGAGGATCGCGGTCGGCTTCTGATAGGCCAATCCGGTCGCGCGCCCGATCGTTTCTGACGCGTGACTGTTCGTCAAATTGAAGGCATCGAAGAACGCGCGCAGGCGAATTCGGCTCGTCAACGTGATGCTCTTCTCGGCGCGCACGTCGAACACCCAGATGTTGTCCTCGCGGTTGGCGTCCATCGGCTCGACGTACGCAATCGTGCCCGCCGTCTGAGAGGAGGTCGCCGTCAACCCCAAGGCCGCTGGGGCCGAGATCGTGACCGTCCGCGCGTAGTTGGGTCCTGCCTGATGACGCAACACCGGCGAGATCCGAACGCCCCAGGGCGCATCGTACGAACCGGTCGCCTTGAACGTCCACATCGTCCGGTCCTCGACGCCAGGGTTGTTCGGATTGCGCTGCGGCCCGTTGGGAAAGTCGGTCATGAACGTGTAGCCGAACCCCGCCGATGCCGACCAGCGGTTCGAGGCGCGTTTGTTCATCGACACTTCGATCGTCTTGTAGCGCGCGTACTGATCGACGTTCATCTGCGTCTCGGTGATGGGGAAGTTCGCCGCGAGCGCGTTGGGCACACCGTAGAAGGTGAGCGAACGATCGTCGGCGGTGCCCGCACGTCCGTCGGGGCCGTTGTCGTTGAACGCGTACGGCACCGTGAATGCGGACGGCGGCCGCCCGGGCTGGAACGTGGCGATGAGATCGTCCTCGGTCTTGTAGACGAACCCCGCCCGCGCGCCCATCGTGTCGGTGAGCTGACGCTCGATCCACGCGCTCGCCTCGTGGGTGTACGGGTTCGTGATGTTCGGATCGATCGTCAGATTGCCTTCGAGCGACGCCGCCGTGCGGACGGTTTCTTCGCCGGGCTGCCACCGGCGATCGCCGTTGGCGTCGACCCACGTATACGTCGCTGACTTGTTGGCGATGTTTGGATTGGCATTCGCACCGATGACTGCGCCGGGATTGTGCCAGTAGAGGCCATAGTTCGCCTTCAGCACCGTTTTGCCGGTGCCCGACAGGTCATAGACGACGCCGATGCGCGGCGCGAACGAGTTCCAGGTGTAGAAATGCGTCTCGGGGAAGGTGCGCGCGGCGACGACGACCGGGCCGACGCTGCCCGCGAGCTGCTCCTGCTCCGGGAGCCAGGCGTGATAACGGTCGTAGCGGACGCCGAGGTTGAACGTCGTCCTGCCGATCGCCCACGTATCGGTCAGGAACGCCGCTGTCTGGTCGAGCGCCGCGATCGACTCCAGGCAGTCGTGCGCGGACCGCGATCCGACCTGGCACGAAGCGGTCGGAATGCCGAAGATCACCTGCGTCGAGACGCCGTTGTTGTAGATCTGCTCGATGTTGGTGGTGCCGCCGCGGCGCGATTCGAATCCCTCCCACGACTTCTCTCGGAGGAATTCGCCGCCGAACTTGAACGTGTGGCTGCCTCGGGCGGTGTCCAGGAAATAGGTGGCGGCGCCGGTGAGTTGCCGGCGATCGCGGTCGAGCTGCTGCTTCTGATGCGCGCCTTCGGAGATGAGGCGGCCCGAGTCATGCCAGAAGAAGTTGTCCGGACTGTTCGTGTAGAGCGGGAAGTAGTAGCCGAAGTCGCCGTAGCGCGCCTCGACGTAGAGCTTGTCGCTGATCGTGCCGTTCCACTCGCCTTTGTAGACCCAGCTGCCCGAGTCCTGCTTGAACGTCTGCTCCGGCGATAGATAGGTGTAGGTCGCAAACGGCAGGCGGTTCAGTTGCTGTTTCTGCCCCCACTGGTAGTAGCCGATCAGCTTGTGGTGTTGACTGAGTTGATACGTCAGCTTGGCGACAGGATTCCAGAGCTTCGTGTCGAACGTCTTGTCGAATTGAAAGTTGGGCTGGGCGACGGCGTTGAACTGCTGGCGGTAGGTGCCGAACGCCCACAGCGTGTCCTTCCTGATCGGGCCGCCGAAATTGATGTCGTGATCGTAGTAGCGATCGATCTCGTTGCTGTGCGCGCGGATCGGACTGTTGTTGAATGCGGTGGGCGCGGTGTATTCGTCCGGGATGTTCGATCCCTGCATCGCGTTGTTGTACCAGTCGAGGTGATATTCACCTTGATACTGATTGCTGCCGGAGCGCGCGATGAACTGGCTCTGGACGCCGGGCGTCGGCATTTCAGCCGATTGTCCGGTCGTTCCCAGAAACGCCTCTTCGAGTGACGCGTAATCGAAGTAGAAGCCTGCTCCACCCGTCCCCTCGGTGGTGTTGATGCCTTCGATCAACACCCGCACCTGACCGGTCTGTCCATACGCGCTGTAACCGGTTTGCGTACCGGCGCGATTGCCGCCGACGTCGATCCGTCCCATCATCACCGACGGTGTCACCGCCAGCAGCGCCCACATGTCGCGGCCGTTGGGAATCGACTGCAGCTGCTCCATCTTGAAGTTCTGCTGCACCCGCGTGGCGCTGGTGTCGATGACCGGCGACTGGCCGCTGACGGTCACGGTCTCCTGCACCGTCGCCAGCGCGAGCTCCACGTTGACCTGCGCCGTGAACCCCAGCGTGATGACGATGCCGTCGCGTTTCAGGGTGTTGAACCCGGGCAGTTCGAAGCTGATCGAGTAGGTGCCCGGCGGCACCGCAGGGAATCGATAGTTGCCGGTCTCGGACGTGACCGTGGTTTGAGGCTGAATGAGCGCCGGGCTGGTCGCGGTGACCGTGACGCCAGGGAGCACGGCGTTTTGCGCGTCAGCGGCGCGGCCTTGAATCGTTCCGGTGCTGCTTGCCCCTCCACCCTGCGCGAACGCCGCGCCAGCGCACACGACCGTCGTCATCAGGGCGCACAGCCCAGTCAATGATCGTCTTCATTGTGTCCTCCGTGGGGGCGTCCTCCTCGGGCGAGGACGTCCGAACCGCAAACAACGCACAACGTGCAAGCGAACGTCGGCTCGACGCCGCGGGGAAGCGGAGCGCCGGGCTCACGCTTACGATAGCGATGGAGTGGTGCTACGAGAAGATCCGCTTGTGAGCAGATCGATGGGGCCAATCGGCGCGGCGGCGGCGTTCGCTATGTCGTCGTCGCACGTCGAGCGGACCAGCTCGCCCACAGCGCGATCGGCAAGCCGACACCCAACGCGTGAATGCCCAGCTGATTGAGCAGGTTCGGCAGCGGCGGCATCGTGAACGGCCGCCCGAATGTCATCGGCAGCACGATCTGATACATGACCGCCCAGACGCAGAGGCCGAAGACCGGACCCCACAGCAGCGGCCGCCGAAGCAAGAAGGGCAGTTTCAGGCTGCCGAGGTAGAACGCCGTCGCGGCGGAGGTCGCGATGAAGAAGTGCAGAAACAGGCCGAGCGCCGCCGTGGGCGCGCCGCCGTCATACGCCGCGCGGCCGAGCAGGCCACTCGCGATCGCGTGGAGCACGCGCAGTGCCGTTCCGCCATTCAGCCACGCCACGACGAAGGCGTCGGCGATATCGAGCACGCCAGCGGTCAGTCCGCCAAAGACGATGGTGTCGCGGGCACGGGCGCGAAGGGGAGAGGCCATGTGGGCTAAGGTAAGGGGAAGTTGGCTCAACGAATAGATCCAATCCCGACCATTCCGATGGTGCCACCTGGCGCCCGCCGGACATGGTGATCGTCCTCGACGGCCAGGGCCCGCGCTACGCGCAGATCACCCGGGCGCTCCGGACCATGATTCAGCAGGGCGTGTTGCCGTTCGAGGCGCGCCTTCCGCCCACGCGCGAACTGGCGCGCGATTTCGGGCTGCTCGCGCAACATTGTCCTGCTCGCCTACGAGCAGCTCGTGCTCGAGGGGTATCTGGTCACCCGCCAGGGCGCCGGCACCTTCGTCTCGCCGGCCTGGCCGAAAAGCCGTGAGCGGGCGCGGGCGGAGCCGGCGGCTCGCCCGCTCGAGGTCGGACAGTTGTCGAGGCGCGGTCGCCTCAGCGTCGAGATCGCCGCGCGGACGCGCCCGTCGATGACTCCTCGTTCCGGCCTGGCGATCAACTTCATCTACGGATTGTCCGAACCGGATCCCCGCGTGCGCGCGCGGTTGCGGTCGGCCTTTCATGCGGCGCTCCGCGCCGAGGCCTTTCGCTATGGGCCGCCAGCCGGCGATCTGGAACTGCGCCAGCAGATCGCCAACCGGATCCGCGCGGCTCGCGGCATCGAGAGCACGCCCGATCAGATTGTCGTCACCAGCGGCACGCAGCAAGCGCTCGATATCTGTGCGCGTCTCCTGCTCGATCCCGGCGATGGCATCGGCGTCGAGGATCCCGGCTACCTCGCGGCACACGCCATCTTTGTGGCGGCGGGGGCGAAGCTGATTCGCATCCCGGTTGATGGGCATGGCCTCGATCCGGCGAAGCTGCCGCGCCAGAAGGGGCGAGTGCGGGCGGTCTACGTCACGCCCTCGCACCAGTTTCCGACCGGCGCCGTCATGCCCGCGGCGCGTCGCTATGCCCTGCTCGAATGGGCCAAGCAGCACGGCGCCTACATCATCGAAGACGATTACGACGGAGAGTTCCGCTACGTCGGCCGGCCGATCGCGGCGCTGGCGGGTCTCGATACGAAGGGCAGCGTCATCTACTGCGGCACCTTCGCGAAGTCGCTGTTTCCATCGTTACGCCTGGGGTACCTGGCGGTTCCACCGGGACTCGCGAAAGCCGTGGCCGCGGGCAAGTGGCTCTGCGATATGGGCTCGTCGGCGCTGTTGCAGCGGACGCTGGCGCAGCTGATGTCAACCGGCGAATACGACCGACACATTCGCCGCATGCAGAAACGGTATCGCGAACGGCGGCACGCCTTGCTTGGCGCGGTCAGGCGGCACTTCGGCGCCAAGGCCTCCATGGACGGCAGCGCGGCCGGGCTGCACGTCGTCGTCTGGCTTCCCGACCTTCGTCCCGATCGGGTCGACGCGCTCATCGATGCCGGTGTGAGCCGTGGAGTCGGAGCGTATTCGATCGCGGACTACGCCACGCGCCCGCTGTCTCGTGCCGGGTTGCTCCTCGGGTATGGCGTGACAGGCGTCGCGCAGATTCAGCGCGGTGTGAAACTCCTGAGCGACGCATATCGGGAAGTGGCCGGCTGATTCAGTCAACCATCGACACCTCGAGCTCGGCGAGCCGCGCCGGATCGCCGATGATCTCGATCTCGGTGATCTTGCCGTCCACGATCGTGAAGGTGATCGCGCGCGACACCAGCCCTTGCGGCGACGCCATGGCGAGCCCGACGGTCCCGTCCACGAGCGCCGGCCGCACCACCCGCGCCATGTGCCCGTAGGCGACCGCGCCCTTCGCCCAGACCGCCGCGCCGCGGCTCTCGCTCGGTGCGCTGCCCGGGATCTCCGCGCGGACGACGAGATCCGGATCGAGGACGGCCATCAGGCCCTCGAAGTCGCCGGAACGTAAGGCCGCAAGAAACGCGTCGACGACCTCGCGCTGCCGGCCGAGATCGGGGACCGGCTCCGCCGAGCCGCCGCGCACGCGACGCCGCGCGCGGCTGGCGAGCTGCCGCGCCGCCTCTGCGGAACGGCCGACGATCGGCCCGATCTCCTCGAACGGCATCGCGAACATGTCGTGCAGCACGAAGGCGAGCCGTTCGGCCGGCGTCAGCCGATCGAGCACGACGAGCAGCGCGAGCCCGACCGAATCCGCGAGCACCGCTTCCTGCTCGGGGCTGCTCCCGCGCGTGCCGGTCGCGACCGGCTCCGGCGCGTCCGGCGCGAACGGCTCCTCGCGCCGCGACGTGCGCGACCGCAGCATGTCGAGGCACACCCGCGCCACGACCGTCGTCAGCCATCCGCCGAGGTTGTCGATGCCCGCGGCATCGGTCCGGCTGAGCCGCAGCCACGCTTCCTGAACCGCGTCGTCCACCTCGGCGACCGAGCCGAGCATGCGGTAGGCCACGGCGCGCAGGTGGGTGCGGTGCTCTTCGAATTGCTCGGCCAGATAATCGGGTTCGGCCATCGGTCACACATTCTCGTCGCGTTCCGTCATACCACTGACGGACGAACCGTAAGAAATGTGACCAAGGAGCGCAACCGATGAATGGATCAAGCTGACCACCGTGCACGTCGACGACCAGGAGAAGGCCCTGCGCTTTCTATACCGAAGTGCTGGGTTTCGTGAAAAAGGCCGACTTCAGCCAGGGCTCGTATCGCTGGCTCACGGTGGCCTCGCCAGAGGACCCGGACGGCACCGAGCTGCAGCTGGCGCTGAACAACAACCCGGCGGCCAAGGCCTACCAGCAGGCGCTGTTCCAGCAAGGCCAGCCCGCGGCGATGTTCTTTACCGACGACGTGCAGGCCGATTACGAGCGGATGAAAGCGGGCGGAGCCGAGTTCACCATGCCGCCGAAGGACGCGACCGGCTCCCGGATCGCCATGCTCAACGACACCTGCGGCAACCTCATTCAGATCACGCAGCTGCTGCGCTGGTAGGAGCGTTTTCGGGCGCATTTTCGACGCCCGTCACGTTCCGCCCGCGCCATCCGTCAGGGTGGCAAGGAGGACGACATGAACCTGACCGTAGCCAGCAGCCGCAGCCTTTCGCCCGTGACCCTGAGCATCTCCCGCCCAAGAGGCATCGTCATCGCCTTCTGGGCCGCCACCGTGCTCTTGTGCCTGCAAATGGGCTTCACCGCCTATGCGCAGCTGACCCTGCCGCAGGTGGCGGAGGCGTTCACGCATCTCGGTTTCCCCGACTACTTCCGGGTGCAGCTCACCTGGGCCAAGCTCCTCGGCGTGGTGCTGCTACTGGCGCCCGTGCCCGCGCGGCTCAAGGAATGGGCCTACGCCGGCTTCGCTTTCACCCTCGTCTCCGCGCTGATCGCGCACCTTGCGGTGGGCGATGGCCCCGAGGCGTGGGGCTTTGCCGTGGGCACCGGCGTGCTCTGGGCGCTGTCGTATTACTTCTGGCGGCGTCTGGAACGCCGCGAGTGCGAATAGGGGGAGGGGGTAGGGGTCAGGTCGTGAATCGCGGCTCGGTTATCATCAGAGACGCGACATCCCCCCGCCGCCGAGGAGGATTCATGCCGAAGAAGTCGCCAACCGCCGCCACCGCCCGGAAACGCACGGCGAAAAAGGTCAAGGTCAGCAACCTCGTGCCCCGCAAGAAGGTGAAGGGCGGGTTGTCCATGAACTACTCGAAGATTCGAGATGGAGTACAAGAAGCAGCCCTGAGGAATCGGCTATCAGGGATCGGCGATCAGCTCTCGGCGCCGACAGTCGAGAGCGCTGAAAGCCAATAGCCGAGAGCCGAAAGCCGAGAGCCTCGCGCTCAGCAGGCCGCCGCAATCGACGTCAGCGGCGAACACCTCAAGATGCGCCGGCTCGTCATCGTCCCCAGCTCGCGGCCCAGCGGATCGGCGCGCAGCCCGATCATCGGCCGGCCGTCGAAGGTCATATCCGTCCCATCCTGGCGATCGGTGAGGAAATACGCCGTGCCGACCGCGAACGGGAAGATGTCCGGTGAGCCGACGGTGAAGGATGTCTGCGTGAGGTGATCGCTCGGCAGCAGCTCGACGACGATCACCGAGAGCGGCGTGGTGGGCGGCAACGCCAGCAGTTCGAGCGTCGCCTCGACCTGCTGCGGATCGAACTCCGCGACGCCGATCAGATCGCGCGTGTTGACACTCTGCAGGACGCCGAGGATGTTCATCTCGATCCGCGGCAGCGCCGGTGCTCGACCGATGAGCACGTTGCGCTGTGTCTTGCCGTCCGCCTGCGCGACCTGCGCGTAGAGCAGCGCCCACAGCCGCGTCCGCGGATCGCCCTGCTTGAGATCGGTCAGCTTGCGATCCTCGAAGACCGGCGTCGCAAACGGCGCGGTGACGACGATGCGCGGCGATGCGGGTTGCGGCGGCGCATGCCGGAACGCGGTGCAGCGGAGAGCCGGCGCCGGATGCTGGACGCCCTTCACGATCAGCGGCCGTCCGAAGCAGGCCTGCTCGGTGGACCACTCGTTGTGACCGATGCGCAGCTCGTAGGTCCAGAAGCCGAACATCTCGGGCGCATCCGGATCGATCCCGGGCGGCGGCGGGAGCAGATAGTGACGCGGCTTGGTCTCACCGCTGACCGGCGAACCGGCCTCGAGCGGCAACATCGCGTCACGGCCGGAGCCGTCCTCCGGTTGTCCCGGAACAATCACCCGGATCGGCTCGGGATCGACGGCCAGCGGCGGCGGCGACGGCGGGTGCGGCAACGACTTCTCGACGAGGTCGAACAGCGTTGATGGGCCGAACGGCAGCGGCGGTACCGGACGAAGCTGATGGGTGATCGCGCCCGACAGCAGCGGATCGGGGCCGTAGGCGAGCACGCGCGCGAAGAGCGCGTCTTCGTCGTGCTCGACCGGCTCGTCGAGCTCGATCCACAACGCCCGGCGTCGTGCATTCGTAGAGGAATAGTCATCCGCAGGGTCGTACGGCGAGAGCGCCCAGCCGGCCGAGACGATGCGCGGCGTCTGTCGCGGCGGCACCGCAATCGGCAGCCGCACGTCGTAGGCCTTCTGCAGCGCCGCGTTCTCGCTTGCCGAGAAGCCGCGGATGCGCGGCTCGATGGTCCACTCAGGATGGAGAATCTGCGGGAACTCGCCGGCCGGCGGATTGGGATCGACCGCGTCGAGAAAGATCAATCGCGTCGTCGCGCGTCGATCGACGCCAGGCACTCCACCTGGCGCCACCGCCTGCGGCGACACCGCGAACGGCACCTGCAGTTGTCCGACGGCGATCGGATCGCCAGCAGCGCCGGCCTCGTCGCGACGGCCGACGACGAAGCCTTCGTCGTCGAGTCCGTCCCAGCTCCAGTCGCGGTTCAGGCGGATGTTGATCACGGCCAGCCAGCGGCCGATCAGCTCGTTGGACGACGCGAACGTGATGGCGCCGCGATCGCCGGTGAGCGTGTGGCGCAGCGCACCCGACGCGCCGAAGACGACGCGCTCGCCGGGACGTGCGGTCAGGGTGAGGCCACTGGTGGCGACGTCGAGCTGGTCGGCGAGCCGCTGCATCAGGTCCGGACCGTCGCGCAGCAGGATGCCGTTCAGCTCGTCGTCTTCTTCGAGCGGGTACGTAGAGATCGTCTTCGTCCTCCGCCTCGGCGCGCGTCGAGACGTGGGCGGTGAGCCCTTCCTGCACCCACGGGGCGCCAAAGTAGTCGGGCTTGTCGGCGCAGACCGGCGTGAGCCGCAGACGGATGTCACGCGCGCGCGGCAGCGTGAGCGTGGTGGTCTCGTCGGCTGGCGGATCGATCGCGGCGATGTCGGCTTCGTCTGCGTACTGAAACGTGAGCGTCAGCGGATCGCCCGGATCGAGGACGTCGTCTTCGTCGAAGTCGGGGAACGAGATCTTCACCGAGTAGAGCTCGCGGAAGCCGTCCTTGTCGATCGCCGGATGCGTATCGTGAGCCGCCGCCCGGACCTGCACCGACACGACGAGATGCGTCACATCGGGATCGTTGACGCCAACGGCGCGGCTGTCGTTGCGCGCGGCCGCGGCATCGGCAATCAGCGCAGCGATCACCGCCGGATCGTCGATGCCCGCGAAGGTGAGCTCCGGATAGCCAATCAACGGCCGCCAGACGTCCATGCGTCGTGATCGTGCCGACCGCGGGCGTCGGATCTCCGGGTTCGGCGACGGCGATGTTGGACTCGATCCGGACCGTCTTGGGCTGCACGTGACGCAGGAAGCGCGTGGTGGCCACCGGGTGAAGCGCGGGAGTGGCCGGTTCGCCATCGGCAGTGGGACCGCCGCCGGTCAGATCGGCGAGACGGCAGCGGAAGTGGTAGAGCGTCCCGTAGCGCAGCGGCACCAGCGGCGCCGCACCCGCGTAGGTCGGCGGCGGGACCGCGATGGCTTGGACCGCCAGTCTGATCGGTTGCGCTGGCCCGCGGCGTCGTGCCGGACAGTTCGAACAGCGTCGGATCGTTGGCGACGAGCGAGCCGCCCTGCCAGCGCGTGAAGTGCTGCGGCAGCCAGGCGGTCTGGTTCGTCGCGTGAATGCTCCGCGCCGGCGCCGGTTCGACCGTGAGCTCGTCGTTGAAGGTCGTCGAAAACACGGCGGCCGCTGGCGGCGGCGGAAACTGCAGCGGCGCCGGGTTGCCATCGCCGTCGATCGAGATCGCGCGGCAGAGCGATTTCCAGTCGGGCGGATTCGGCTCTTCGTGCGTGCTGACGTCGATGCGGTAGCCGGACACGCCGAGCGGCGCTTCGACGAGTGTGGGATCGCCGCCGAGCCGCGCGCGCATCGCGGCGAGCTGGCGATTCAGCCAGCGCGTCACCTGCTCGTCGTCCCACCCGAGATCGATCCCCGCATCGGTCGCCGGCCGCAGCTGATTGTGGCCGCTCGACGCCGCATCGGCGGTGAGCGCCTGCGAGGCGTGCACGATCTTGGCGAAGCCGTCGCCGTAGCTGGCGGACTCGGCCAGCGCCTCGTCGTAGTTGCCGGCCGCAGTCGATCCGACGGGGAAGAGGACCGCCGCAAAGAGCGGGCGATCGCTGCCGGCTTCGAGAACCGGTAAGCGCGCCGCATAGCTGCGGACCGAGGCGGCCGACGCCGGTTGAATCGCGCCCGCAGGATCGAGTTCCACATAGACCCAGCCACCGTCGGCCAGCGGTCCGGGAATGGTGGCGGGGAAGGGGATGTCGTAGATCAGGCCGAGCGCCCGCGCGAGCGCCGGCTGGCGCAGCGCGAAGCTGAGGATGGCGCCCCACGTGATGGTGTTCGGCGGCCGCGGATCGGTCTTCACCGCCGGCGTCGTGTCGCGCAGCGCGCAGCCGAACTCGTCGGTCCTCGTCGTCCCATCGCCGGGCCGCTCGAACGGAAACGCGTTGACGTAGCTGTCGGGCAACTGCTTCTTGATGCGCGCGCTCGCCACCTTCGCAAGGCGGTCCGCAATTGCCGCCGGAGTTGTCGGAAGCGCGACCGGCGTGAGTTCGATGGCCAGCGCTGTGAACAGGTCGTCGGCATCGGCCGGCGGCGTCGCGGTAAAGGTGAACGACATCGCGCCCGCGGCCGCGCCAGGCGCGCCGCTCAGCAGCGCATCGGGCGACGGCAGCACCGTCACTCGCAGCGGCCATGCGGTGCCCGCAAATACGGGGAGGCCTTGCGCGATCGGCGCCTGCGGATCGCCGACCGGCAGCAGCAGGACCCGCGCGGCAGAGCGTGCCGGCACGCCATTCCTGCGGAAAAGTGAGAAACGAGAGCCGAACGTCAGCGAGCGCCATGCGATTCCTGCCTGGTCAAGAAAAGGGGTCAGGTCTATTTCAACGAAACTGCGTACTGTCGTGCGCGAAATATCGAAGTGAGTGGCCTCCATGAGACTCAGACGACCGGGATGTCGATCGCAGGCGTTGTGATGTCCTGGCGGAACTGCCAGTAGCCGTCGAAATCGACGTCCACGACCCAGCACACGGTGATGTGGATGCCGACGCCGACCGACGCGGTCAAGCCGACCGTGAACGACGGGATCTCGGTCAGCGGCGGAAGTACCCGCGGCGGCAGGAAGGGCGGTTCGAGCAGATTCTTGGGAGGGATGACGCCCACGCCGGCCGCCAGCGTGATCGTGGCGCTGGCCAGCCCGCGCAGCACGTCAACGCTCGCGCGTCCGGAAAGGATCACGCGGATCTCGAACGGCGATGGACCCGTGTTCAGCTCGAGGGCGATGGCGACGCTGGCGCTGCCGGCCGCGATGCCCAGATCGATCGCCAGCCCGACGCCGAGGCCGCACTGCACCAGGATGTCGAGGCCCTTCGATCCGATCCCGACCTGCACGACGCCGGTGCCGGCCAGTGGCGACACGATCCAGCGAAACGGCTTCGGCGAGCTGCCGAGGCCGGCGATGAAGCGCACGTCGAACGGGCTCAATGACACCTCGAGGCCCATCGCGACCGCGACGTCGGTGATCTGGCCGGCGCCGAGCGGCAGATTGGGCAGCGCGAATTCGTTCTGAATCGTCAGGTGCCCTTGCGAGAACGCGACGCGCAAGCCCCGCGCCCGCGCCGCCCGGCAGGAAGCGCGCCACCTGCTGCACGTTGGTGAAGATCGTCTGCAGCGACTGCAGGATCCCTTCGTAGCGGACGTTGATGTCTTCGATCGCCGGCGCGCTCTGTTCGTTGGCCTTGACGCGCGCGAACATCCGGATCAGCGGGTTGCCGCGGAAGCGGACGGTGAAGGCCACGCGCTCGAGCGCGATCGACCAGCGCGGCGACGCCGCCGGATTGACGGTGATCGTCGCGACGGTCGCGATGTTCTGCTCGTCTTCGTAGTCGATGACCAGCTGAATCGCGTCGCTGCCGCCGAGATCGGCGAGCATCGCGCTGGCGCGGGTGCCGCCTTTCAGAATCGGAAACGTGCGCGAGAATCCGAGCTGGCCCGAGCTGATGTCGAAGCCGTCGAACGCGTTGAAGTCGAAGGCGTCGCCGAGCCCGGGGAAGATGCCGGCGGCGTTCAGGAGCGCGCCGACGTCGGCGAGCTTCGGCGGCTTCGGCAGCGTGATCGGTTTCGGATCGCTGCCGACGCGCGGCCGCTCGAAGAACACCTTCTGCGTGCCCATCGACTGGACCAGGCCGTAGCGCAGCGTCGGATTGGCGTTGTCGGCGAGCTGCAGGATGTCGACCGGATCGGCCAGATGCCACCGATCGTTTCCCGCAGTCGACGTATTCGGGCGCACGAGAGGAACAGGGAAGTTCGCGTCGAGCGCTTTCGGCGCCGGGTCCGATGTGCCGAGGCGTCCGAGGCTCCAGGCGCCGTCGCGCGGCAGCGCCGGTGAGCCGCGCACGCTCGCGACCAGGCGAGGCGTGCCGCTGGACTCGGCGCAGCTCACGTCCATGCGGAACGCGTGGAACTGCATGCCTGGTTCGCCCGCGGTGCCGCCGAGCAGGAGCTGCGCGTCGATCGGACCGGCCGCCGGACCGCGGACCGCGAGCAGATCGGCGATCTGTCGTCCTGTCGCCGGCCGGACGCGCGAGATGACGTTGCCGCTCGTCGACATCGTGTGGTATTTCGGACCGCTGATCTGAATCCATCCGGTCAGGTTGCGGCTCGGCACTCGCGACCCGTTCGAACCTGCGCCCAGCGCCAACCGCGGATTGGCCGATGTGGCGAACAGCACGTCGGCGTCGTAGAGCACGGGTTGCCAGATGACGGCGCCGTCCGGCGAGGGCAGCGAAAACTGTGCGCCGTTGAGGCGGATGTTGCGGATGTTGACGACGCCAGACACCGCGCCGCGGTGGATGTCGGTTTCCACGAACGCGGGCGGAAGCGGCTGCGGCACCCCGGGCGGAATCGGCGGCGCCACCGCGTTCGCGTCGCCCTTGAAGACAAAGAGCCCGTCGCTCGTCGGCTGCCACCCGCTGTCCTCGCGCAGCACCCAGCCGCCCGGCTGGCGATCGATCGTGATCGTGCGGACCACGCGCGCGTGCACCGGATCCAGCGCGCTCTGCATCTGAATCACTTCGTGCGACGTCCGGCCGGTGAGCACGTCGAACCGGGCCTGGATGATCGCCGGGCCTTCGGCTTCGGGATCGCGCCAGTCGCTGAAGAGGCTCGCGCCGTAGCCCGACAGCTCGTAGCGGCGGACCGGCACGCCGTTCGTCGCCGCGGCCGAAATCGGTCTGCACGCCCTTCAGCAGGTTCTCGCTGAGCACGCCCTTCGCGTAGTCGTCCTGCATCTCGGCGTCGAGAAAGCCGGGCATCGTCGGATCGCGCTGTTGGGGAACGCCTGGCTCGCCTTTCAACGCGAGCTGGCGACCGCCGGTGAGCCCGTCGAAGCGCGGACGGTTCATGAACACGGTGCCCTTGAACTGCGACTCGGCCGCGTCGCCGGCGGTGCCGCGCGAGTTCAGGTTGGCGATCAGGCCGAAGGGCAGCGGCAGGCGCGCGTTGAAGTGGCGGCGATCGCGGATCGCCTCGTGATAGGCGCGCAGGAGCGGCACCGGTTCGACCGGACGGAGCTCGACGACGTCGGCGGTGAGGAGTGCGGGGCCGCCGTCGTGCGGCGGCGGCGGAAGCGGAACGTCGCCGGTGGCGCCGGGCTCCGGCGTCTTCGTGAGCATCGGCTCCCACGAGATCGGCGGCAGCGTGATCACCGCGACGTGCCGCGCCTCGGCGACGAGCGACATCCCCTGCACCTGCAGCGACGAGCCGGTGCCGCAATTGCGGCGGGATGGCGACGCCGAACTGATCGGCGTTGCTCGAGACGTCCAGCAGCACCGGCACCGTCGGCGCGGTGCCGCGGCCGGCGACCAGCTGGGTGTTGAACGTGGTGAGCGCGCCTTGCTGCGCCTCGGCGGGCAGCACGGTGAACCCGAGCGACGCGGCGTCGAGGTTGGGCCAGACCACCGATGCCGAGGCCCAGCCGATATCGACGTCCGTGCGCACCGGGACGTCGATGCTCGACGCATACGGGTCGGGCAGCGTCGGCAGCACGAACCGGAACGGAAACCGCAGCAGCAGAAGTCCGCGCTCGATGCCGGCAGCGTTGAGCGGGCCCGTCAGGTGCAACCAGACCGGCGAGCGCGCTTTGATGAACGCGTTTTCGAGCGCGAACGCGATGTGCGGACGCGTCTGCGCCTTGGGATCGTTGCCGATGACGCCGACGATGGTGTCGGTCGCCAGCTCGGCGACCGCGTACCAGGCTGTCGGCATGCGGATCGCGAGCCGTCCGCCGTCGGCGGCGAGCGGCCGATCGAAATGGCCGATGGCGCGGCCGTTGAAGATCACCGCATCCAGATCCGGCTGGCTGATGTGGACGACGACCGAGCCGGCGATGCTTTCGAACTCGAGGGTCGATCGCCGCTGCGGGCTGCCTGCGGCTTCGTTCCAGAGCAGGAGAGCGAAGCGGACGTCCGCCGGGTTGAGCGTGGACCAGACGAGCGTCTTCGCCGGCGCGACGCTGAGCACCGTCTTGGGCGCCTTGACCGGCTGCGGCAAGCCCCTTCCACTCGATCGCGAGCGGCGTGTCGAGCTCGATCCACGCCGTGCCGGCGTTGTCGGCCTCGCCGAGCGCATTCGGATCGATCGTGGCCACGCTCAGCGCCCAGCCGCTGCGCGCGATTCGGGCCGCACCGTCAATCCTCCACACCGTGGATCGAACCGCCGCGAAACGGAACGCGTTCTGATCCGACGCCAGCGGCACGACGACGGAGCGCGTGATCTCGTCGAAGAACGGGCGATCGTCGGTTGCGGTGAGCTGGAGCGTGGTGCCGTACGCCGTCAGCGAGACCGCCGGGATCGCCACCGAGCGCAGACCTTGCGGGCCAATCACGAACGTGGCCGTGCGCGGGAGCGTGGCTTCGGTGTGGGCGGCGTCTGTGTCAGCGTCTGCGTCGGGAACGGGTTCTCCCGTGTGGTCGAGATTGAGGCGCAGCTCGAGCGACCACGCGCCCTTCAGAATCGACCGTGCCCGCGTCGGTCAGGGTGTCACCCGTGATGTTCGCGGTGCCGCCGGTGATGCGCATCGCGACGAAGTCGTTGGCGGCGCGGCCGGACGCGAACAGGCGGGCCGGCAGCCAGACCGTTCCAGCGTTCAGGCGAAGGCGATTGCCGGCGCCGAGTTGCCCGCGGATCGGCAGACGCGCGACCAGGCCGCGTTGGCCGGACAGGTTCTCGACCACCAGCGACGCGAGCGTCGGCAGGTGAAAGGTGTCGATCCAGAACGTCTCGCCGAGGTCGTTGACGAACGGCCCGCGCGAGGCGCGCGGCCGCAGCGCGCGGGTCCAGGTGGCGAGCGGATCCAGCGCGCGCGCCGCCGTCGTCCGCACTGCGACGAGCGTCTTCAGCTCCGGCGGCAGCGGGGTAGTCGTTCGCGCCGCGCTCATGTCGCGATGAATGCCAGAGAGCAGCGAGTCCATCGGCTGCCCGGCCGCGGTGGCGGCGCTGATGTCGGCGAGCGCGCTCTCGAGATCTTTCGTCGAGGTGCCGGCGCCGGGGCGAAGGCTGCCGAGCGATTGCGATAAGGCGGGATCGAGCACAAGGGGTCGTTCGGGCCGCATGATGTCCTTGTGGAAGCGGTCGTGCGCTGGCGAGAAAGTTTTCGATCGGGGGGAGCCGTAGTCTAGAAGGACGCGAAGGGCGCGCGCAAACTCAACAGGGCGGCGCGCTCGTGCTGGCGCCTGGCGCGCCCAGCTATCAGCGATCAGCTCTCAGCTTTCGGTGCTCATAGCTGAGAGCGCTGACAGCCGATAGCCGAGAGCTGAAAGCCTACTTCCCGGGTAGTTTGAGTTTCTGCCGCAGCGTCGCAACATCCACGCGGAGGTGTGTCGGCTGGGTTTCGTTGCGCCAGGTGAACTCGGCGAAGAGCGCTTCGAGCCGTTCGCGGCCGAGCGCCGACTTCGCCGCCTGTCGCGGTGTCTTGCCGTCCAGCGCCGGCAGCGGCACGTCCACCCATTCGTCCCAGTGCTTCGCGAGGACTTCGGTCCTGATCGCGGCCAGCTCCGCTGCCCGCTCGTCGTCGATCTCTTCGTCGGCGTCGAGTTCCTGGCCCGACTCGGCGTTCGCGATCGCTTGCGACATCGCGTCCTCAGCCGATCATGATTCTGTTCCGGTCAGGACGACGCGATGCCGAGGCGAGAGGCGATCTCCTCCTGAATCCGTGCGGCGCGTTCGGCGGAGTTCACCTCCGCGCGCAGCACGCCCTCCTCGATCGTCACGGTGCCGAGGAGCGTCTCGTCGTCCTTCAGCCATCGCACGACGGCGCGCACGATCGTTCCATCGTCGTTCCTCTCGACGTCATCGTCTTCTTCACTGACCGCGTCCGTCGCACGCGACGCGCCGAGGCCCTTGAACACCTCGAAGGCCTCCTGCACGCTGGCCCGCAGCTCGTAGGTGAGCGTGGTCAGCACGAGCGGCTCACCGTCGGTGTTGGTGAGTGCGGGCGGTTGCGGGTTGAAGATGGCGTCCGCGATCTCGAAATAGAGGTCGCGAATCTCGTGCTCGGCATCCTGCAAGTCGTCCGGCGTCGGGCGACGTCGCTTCCACGTCTCCTGCCGGAAGTCGATGATGTGGTTGTGCCAGGCCGGCGGGATGGGGACCGGCCCTAACCCGAGCAGGATGGTGCCGCCGCCGAAGGTCGCAGGAAACGCGAAGATGATGTCGCCTGGCGAAACCGTCTCGGTGGCGCTGTGCTCAAGGGCGCGGACCTCACGGCCGGTCAAGATGTCTTTCAACGTGACCGACTCGCCGCGCACGACTTCCCGGATCGCGTGAAAGCTGAATCCGCCGGCACAGGCCGACTTCGATCAGCTCGCGATCGAGGGCGTCAATCTCGTCGTGCTCTTCCAGGTACGTCAATCCAATTGGCGCAGTCGGGGCGTCAGGTAATGGATCCTCCTCGTGCGGATCGGGGATGTAGGTGAACAGGAACCACGGCAGGAACAGCGGGTCAAAGTCGGGGTCTTCGAAGATCTGGTCGGGGATCTCCTCTTCCCAGAACACGAACTCTTCCCACGCGCCGAGGAGCAAGTCCTTGTCCCAACGCTCGAGGGCGAACTCGAGGAGTTCCGGCACCACGCGTCCTTCTGCCTGGCGGAGTCGGAGGCGCAGCGTGCGCGACGCGTCCACCTTGTGGAGACAGCACTGCTTGTACTTGCGGCCGCTGCCGCAGGGGCAGGGATTGTTGCGTCCGATGTCAGCCATGAGTGAGATGACGATCGTAATACGCCGAAGCCCATGAGCGCGAAGTAGCGTTCCAGTCGAGCGTCAGCCGTTGGTCTCCGGGCACTCGTCGGGCTCGGGCTCCATGCCGCGTGCGACGAGGAAGGCGTTGAGCCGTACGAGGCGCGCGCGCTTCATGGCATCGAGTTGTGGTTGAAACCGGCGCATCTCTTCGCGCCACTCCTGAGCATCGAACTCGCGAATCAGTTTCTGTCGCGCTTCGCGCGCTTGCCAGTTAGCAACCCATTCTGTCAAGCCTCCGGCACGACAATCTGAAGACCCGGTGTCGACTCTGGACCGAGGCTCGGTGCCCGAATGCGCCAACTGTCGCTCGATTCTCGCAACGCGATCGGCGAGCGCTGCGAGTTGCTCCGAAATTGGTGTCGTTGATCGCCCGGTCTGCCGCGCCTTGGCCATGGGCCGCCTCCTGCTCAGGGACGACGGTAGCATCGTCGGCTGGCGACGCAAGTGACCTAAGTTGGCGGAGCGCAGGTGACGGAGTTGGGGCACAGTTTTTGGAGCGCACGCCGAGCCCGGCAATGTTCAGCGTCGTCCCGGGAAGCCGTTACGAAGTGGGGTTGGCGTTGCGGAGCTAAGACACCTGGCGAGAATGGCTATCGATACCAGGGGTTCTTTTGGGCACGGCGCCACCGCTCAGGTACGTTCTCCACGACTCGAATGACTTGGTGAAGGGTGTGAACTCTTAAGGTGTCAGACGCTCAAAGTCCCTGAATAGCGCTTCCGCTAAAGCGAGCCGAGCGGCTGCGGAGCGCGGCACCTTGGGAGCAGCATCTCGAACGCGCGTCGTCTTTCGGCGCCGAACAGCTATGATCGATTATCGCTTGAGACTACAAAGGGCCCAAACTCTTGCTACTTCTGGCGAACGGTGGCATCACGCGACCGCGGCGGCGAACGCCGCGAACAAGTCGCCGGGGAGCCGGTGGTGCAGACGCCAGGTCATCGCGATCGGACGTTCCCCTTGGTGCGAGACGTAGGTCGCTGGTCCGAGGCACCAGAATGCTCGGTCGCCGGTACTCAGTCGTGCGAACAGCACCACGTTCGTTCCCTGTTCGCCTGGCTGATGTAGCGCCGCCCCGTCTCGCTGTCCAGGGACGTCACGGACTGGCTCTCCCAGTGGATCAGTTCAGGGCTGATCGCGTAGTCACGATATCGCGTTGTCGGAGAAAAAGATCCCGCCGACTTGTCTAGTGTGAACGCGAACAAGTCGCTCCGACTCTTCTCGTCCCACCAAACGCCGGACTGCCAAGTGCCCGGCTTGACGCCACTACCGATATCGAACGCCGCCAGGATCTCAGTGCGCGTGTATCGTGCGTGCACAGCCAGCGGAACGTTCGCGATGCTCAAGTCAGCGTGCACATGCTCGACTCGGTCCGGCAGGAGATCCAACAGCTCCAGGAGTTCGCTGCGGACCTGCGGATGCTCCCAGAGCTGCGCCAGTCCTTCGGTCAGCGACGCCGAAGGCTTCAGGGTTGTAAGCGAAGCGATCAGCATGCGCGCGAAGCGACGCTCGCGATCGGTCATCCCCTCGGCATCCGGCGGCGTCGCCCGGCCACCAGCGATCTGTAGGATTCAAGTCTCTCGTGGTCGTCTACGTGCAGCAGCCTTCCAACGGCGCGAAGAAGGGCGTCCTCTTCCGGACCCGAGTCCGCGGTCGGCAGCCCCACCGCTCGACGGAGCGCGCTCCAACTCCTGTTATTCGCGTAGACGTCCTCGAGTTCGAGGCCGGTCTCTTCCAGATACTTCGCAAGCGAGACGTTCCCTAGCGATCGCAGCTCATCGCACTTGGCGCGCCAGTCTGAAGGGATCGCCTGGCGGATGCTGCGGAGGACGATGTCCTGAGCGACGGGATCCAGTTCCATGTGACAGCCGTTCGGCAAGAACGGAAAGTCGCGCTCGACGTGCCGCTCGAGTTCCCGGCGGGTGCCGCCGAGGAGGGCGCGCAGTTTTCGGTCGAATCGAAACTCGCGACGATGGTTTCCGACGAAGTCGATGACGGTGCAGAGCGCCTTCTCGCGGGCGCGCCTGAGACCTCGTCCAAGCTGCTGGAGGAACAGCGTCGGGCTCTCGGTGGGACGAAGCAGCAGCAGGGTGTCGACGTTCGGCACGTCGACTCCTTCGTTGAAGAGATCGACCGTGAATACGACGTTCACACGCCCAGCAGCGAGATCGCGCAGTGCCGCCGTTCGCTCTTCCATCGGGCTGTCACCCCAGATCGCCACGGCCGGAATCCCGGCCGCCCGGAACTGCTCGGCCATGAACCGCGCGTGCGCGATCGTCACGCAAAACCCAAGGGCTCTGACCCTCTGCGGATCGCCGGTCTTGCGCCGGAGTTCCTCAATGACCCGTCTCGCCCAGGCATGATCGGCGGTCAGGACATTCGTCAAGGCGGTGGGATCGTATCCGGCGCCGCGCTTCCACGGCACCCCGGTCAAGTCCGTGCCGTCGTGGACGCCGAAGTACGAAAACGGCACGAGATACTGCTGATCGATCGCGTCCCATACGCGGAGTTCTGCGGCGATGCGGCCGTCGAAGTAGCGCAGAATGTCGAGGCCGTCGGCGCGCTCCGGCGTGGCCGTCATCCCAAGGAGCTCTCGCGGAGCGATGCGTTCCAGAAGCATCTGGTAGGACGGCGCGGCAGCGTGATGGAACTCGTCGACAATCACGACATCGAAATGCGCGGGGTCGACTGATTCCAATCCGGATCGATTGAGGCTCTGAATCGACGCGAAGACGTGCTCGAACCGCGTCGGGCGCTTTCCGCCGACCCAGAGCTCCCCGAATGTCGCATCGCGGAGCGCATGGGCGAATGTCGCGCGGCTCTGATCGAGGATCTCCTCGCGGTGTGCGACGAAGAGCACCCGGTCACGCGGCAGCCGTTCGCGCAGGCGCGCGTAGTCGACGGCGGCCATGACCGTCTTGCCAGTTCCGGTTGCCGCAACCAGGAGGTTTCGGTGCCGCCCGCGCATGCGCGCGAGTTCCACCTGCTCGAGGAGCCGCTCCTGAAACGGCATAAGAATGATCTCGATCGGACTCAGTCGAAGCGTCTGCTCGGGCTCAGTCAGCGCGGTGCGCTGCCGAAACTCGTCGCGGTCGAACGGAACGAAGTCGCCGCTCGCCCAGTACGAGTCAAAGACCGCTGTCATCTTCGCGACGACGTCCGGATTGCGAACACCTGACACCCGGACGTTCCATTCGAGCCCGGTGACCATCGCCGAGTGCGTCAGATTGGACGATCCGATGTAGGCGGTCGAGTAGCCGCTCTTCCGATGGAACAACCAGGCCTTGGCGTGGAGCCGCGTCGAGGCCGTGTCGTAGGAGACCCTGATCTCGGCGCCGAGCGCCGCGAGCTCCTCGAGTGCGCGCAGCTCGGTGCTATTCGTGTACGTCGTCGTAACGACGCGCAGCGACTTCCCGTCCCGGCAATGACGTCGAAGCGCCTCGAGAAGCGGGCGGATGCCGCTCCACCGCACAAATGCCATGACCACGTCGATGGCGTCCGACGAGTGGATCTCCGCGCGAAGCTCGTGCCCGATCGCTGGCTCACCGCGCGAGTTCGTCAGGAGCGTCGTATCGAGCAGGGGCGTCAATGGCGCCTCGAGCGCCTCTGGAGACCCATCGGGCTTGCGCCGCAGGATCGCCGCCAGCACTCGGGCGGGATCGAGGGGTAAATCGACCTCTCGGTCGACCGCATCGCTCACCTGCGACAGCAGATCGATGAGCCGCGAAATGATCTGCGCGCCAGCCTGGGCGCGACCGTGCTCGGGGAGGGCCTCGATCGCACGCGTCACGACCGTCGCGAAGTGGCGCGACAGCCGGTCGGCCGCCTCCGCGTCGGCGAGAGCGCGCATTTCGGGCGCAACGGCTGCGACGACGAGGTCGGCGAGCCGCTTGTCGAGGGCGCCGGTGACCAGCGCTTCGTACAGTCCGGGTTGGAGTTGATGGTCCGCCACGAGTGAAGAGTGTGCCTGAGTCTGTGCCCGGAGACGATAACGTACAAGCAGTCGACAAGACTGTGCAAGACGACAGCTGAACCCAGAGCCTGGTTCCTCGAGTGCCTTCAGCGTGTGACCAATTGTGACCTACAGCTCTATAGGTCTCTAGTACGTCGAGATCCAAATGGCCAAAGGTGTCCGTGCTGTCCGCGTGTCGCCGGGCTGTGTCGAGACAAATCGTGCGGTGAGTCTGATCAACGAACTGGCGCCCATGCCAGCCGCGTGATCGCAGTAGCGTGCTGGCGATATCAAAGCTCTCTTTCAGCAAGGCGTCGGAACTCGTCAGGGACGGAGCGCACACCCCGCGTTGTTGACCCATAATCCACCGCTTGTCCTCCGAAGCGCTTGCGGATCGCATCGACGGCCCGGTCTGCGCGCGTTCGCGCCAGTCCTTTCTTTGTGCCAGGACGGCGTCCTTCGTCGGCAAGCCCGAGCGGCAGCTCCAGTTGCACGATCGCATGCGCTTCGAGATGTGAGACGGCGATCGCCAGCAGCGAGATCGTCCTCTCGTCAGGGTGATCCGCAAGGACGCCGCCCACCAAGTCCTCGGCGATCTCAGCGAGAGCCCTCGTTGCAGAAATCGGCGCAGACAGCGTGAGCGAGCGCGTGACCGAGCGCAAATCGGCGAAGCGCACGCGGACCGTGATCGTCCGGCCCGCCAGGGATTTGGCGCGGAGCCGCGCGCCGATGCGGTCGGCGAGATGATGGAGCGTCGGTTTGAAGACGCGCTCGATCGCGGGCTGTCGTCCGAGCGCCGATTGTGCGCCGGCGGAGTGCGCGCGCCGGTGCGTCTGGATTTGCCGCGGATCGCGGTTCCACGCGAGTGCCGTCAACTTTCTTCCCGCCGCGTGCCCAAGCAATCGCTCCATGGATTGAGGAGAGCTCTCCGCCAATTGACCGATGGTGGTGACGCCGATCGTGGCGAGCCGCGCCTCGGTGGCGGGGCCCACGCCCCACATGAGTGCGACGGGCAGCTCGTGAAGGAACTCGAGTTCAGTGTCTGGATCGACGACGACCAATCCATCCGGCTTCGCGACCTGCGATGCGATCTTCGCCAGGTGCTTGGTACGCGCCACGCCGATTGACATCGGCAAGCCAAGCTCGGCGCGCACCCGAGCCCGAACCGTCCTTGCGATCTCTGCCGGCGAACCGAAGAGATGCGTGCACCCTGCCACGTCGGCGAAGGCCTCGTCGATGGAGATGCGCTCGATGGAAGGCGTGAAATCGCTCAGGACTCCGATGGCGGCGTCGCCGAGCCGTTGGTATTCGTCGAAATGTCCGCCGACAAACACGAGGTCGGGACAGAGTTGCCGCGCGCGGCGTCCAGGCATGCCGCTTCGTACGCCGAAGGCCCGCGCTTCGTAGGAGGCCGCGAGAACGACGCCACCGCCGACCGCAATCGGCTTGCCGCGCAGGCGAGGGTCCAGCAGCTGTTCGACCGACGCATAAAAGGCGTCGAGGTCCGCGTGGAGAATGGTGGCTGTGGAACCCATCTGGTTGACTCCTCACCTCGGTCGAGCATCTGCCAGCCACGCATCACACCCACCAGAGCGCAGACGCGAGTCGCGACTCGTCGAGTGCCGGTCCGACGCCCAGGCGCAGCGCCACGGGAGCGCCAGCTGCACTCAAGCGCTTCAGCTCCGTCGTCAATACCCGTAGGCGATCGAAGGAGGCGAGGGTGAAGGCCTCACGACGTGCGGCCACTGGACGGCGGTGACCCGGTGGAATCGATGGCGCCGCGTTTGCGTCCACTGCCGCGCTCAACACCACCTCGCTGTTCTCGATCACAATGAGCCGCGCACAACTGCCACCGGGCTCGCGCCACACCACGGTCGAATCGACCAACCGGGTGAGCCAGATCGCGCGGCGTCGGGCGAGCGCCGCCCGCAATGCGAGCCACTCGAGGGAAACTTGCACGAACTCCGGGGTCCACCCCGTGAATCCACGACCCGTTTCGTTGACGTCGTCGTCATCAACGTCGCGGTCTCGCCGACCTTCTCGCCACAGGCGCGTGCCAAGCCGCAGCAGCTTGGCATGCGCAGAGAGGCTGATGCGCGACAGTTCAGGATGCGTCGCGCACAGCCGGTTGTAACCGGCGTTGAATGTGCCTGCATCCGGGCCCCGTCGGCCGGACATCAGCGCCGCGCAGTCTGCCCGAGTGAGTGCCACGAATTGATCGAGCGTATCGGGAGAAGCAAATGGTCCGAGCGGACAGTGTGACGACGGCTGTGAACTACGCGCGCTGAGATCCGGCGACGTGAACCACAGCGCGCGGTCCTGAATCGTGAGCGCGACATTGTAGGGCGGTCGGTGCCGCTTGATTTCGTCCGGCTCGAGGAGCGCGGCCTCGAGCGGACTGGGTGTGACGTTAAACGAGATCGCCCGTGCCTGCGACAGCATCTCGAGCGACCGCTCGGGGACCCCGTTCTGCTTCCGAAAGTAGCTGTTGACCCGATGATGAAGCGACGCGGCTTTGCCGACGTACAGGACGCTACCGTCTGTCCGCAGCATGCGATAGATGCCAGGGGCATCCGGCAGCGACAGCCGCACGTCCCGCGGCATCGGCCAGATGCGGCGTCGACACCTGGTCGGCGTGACCGGTCCGGCGAGCCAATCGTGGAGCGCGCCCCACGTCGACACCCCCTGCATCTCGAGCAGCCGGACAAGCTCTTGCCAGACGAACGCCGTCGCATCCACGTGATCGCCGCTACGACGCAGCGTGCCAACCGCGCGACCGAAGTATCCAGAAAGGGCACGCAGGCTGCAGCGAGGCAGATTGGGCAATAGGCGCCTGCCAATGTCCCGTGCGCAGACCACGTCGAGCGGAAACGGGCCGGCGGCCAACGAGCGGAGGAACGGCTGCTCGAATCGCGCGAAGTGAATGACCGTCGGCGCGGGCTGGTGCGAGAGCATGGCGGCTTGGTCGGACAGCTCGCGCCATGCGTGGTGTCCGTCGACAGCGTCTCGCATCATGCGCTCGGAGATTCCGGTGATCCGCGCAACGGCTGGCGGAATCTGCTCGCTGTCCGGAAGCGCGATTAGGCACGCACGCGCGTGCGTGATCGTCTTGCGAACTCGGGCCCAGCCGATCTCAATGAGATGCCCTCGCGGAGCTGCAGCCGTGGCCTGACAGTCGACCGCCAGCACCTCGAGTTGTGAGAGCGGTTCGGGATGGCTGCCCATCGATCACCGCTTCAGCCGCGAACGATCCTTCGCTCGGGCGCAAGAGCTCGCTGATCGTGACGTAGTATCTCGTCGACTCCGGATCCCGGAGTGAGAACTCGCGCTTTGAGTGTTCAGGTTCACGTTGGGCTCCTCTTCGAACGCGGTTCGACGAGCGCGCGCGCCCGTCTTCAGCGCTTTTTTCTTATCTCAGTTTTTCGTAGTCGATCGCCGCGAAGAACTCAAGAGGAGCCCGTTGTCCTTAGGTGACGCCTCGTCCGGGCTCATCAACGAGGGATTTTTGCTCGTGCGCGCCCCACCTGGTGGAGGCAGAGCAACACGGTTCCATCCGTTCCATCCAGGTTATCTGACCCAAAGTGGTCATGGGCCGGAGGCGTCTCGGGCTGACCGAAGAGCACCCTGGTACCGCTTCTTGAAGCTGCCCCGGATGCATCCGTACGCCGATGATCGTCCATGTGCGTTTCATCGCCTCATACCATTTGCCACGACCAGTTAGTTCATGCGGCCGCCGCTTCGATCAGAAGGCTTCGGCCGTCGACGCTTATTGTATTCGCTTTTTGTTCGCCCGGGTTTATGAAGGAGGTCCCGCGATTTGGACTGTTTGGTCCATATTGGCCAAAATAGACGCATGAAAGTGCAGAGCGTGAAAGCGGACCCGGAGTCAGCCTCGTCTGCGGTCCGACCGCGACGCAGGCCAGGTCACGTCGCGACGTTCCGAAACAGCCGCGGTGAGACACTCGAGCCGTCTTCAGTGAGCGCGAGCGAGGCGAAGAGTGCGTTTGGGCGCGTCCTGGAGATGGCCATTCAAGGCGGCGCCGTCGTGATCACGAAGCACGACTCGCCCAAAGCCGTCCTCATGTCCGTCGAGAACTTCAACGCCTTATCGGGCGCAGCCCAGACGAAGCTCGATACGCTCAGCCGCGAATTCGATGCGCTCCTTGAGCGAATGCAAACATCCAAAGCGCGTCGCGGAATGAAGGCGGCGTTCGCCGCGTCTGGAAAGCGTTTGGGCAAGGCTGCGGTCGCTGCGGCGCGCTCGCGTGGCTAGTGCGAAGCGTCGACCATGCCTCTACGTGGTCGCTGGAACCAACGGTGCCGGCAAGAGCAGCGTCGCAGGCGCGATGTTTCGGCAGGCCGGCGCAGACTACTTCAATCCTGACGAAGCGACCGCCCGAATTCTGGCCGCCAATCCTGGTATTTCGACGGCAGACGCGAACAGCGCTGCCTGGCACGAGGGGAAACGCCTCCTGGAACGGGCGATCGCCGAACGCCTGGACTTCGCGTTCGAAACGACGCTTGGCGGGCACACCATCAGCGCTCTTCTGCACGAAGCGGTGGCGGCTGGAATCGAAGTGCGCATGTCGTTCGTGGGATTGAGTAGTCCCGAACTGCACATGGCGCGCGTCCGATCCAGGGTGGCTCGAGGCGGACACGACATCCCGGATGAAAAGATTCGGGAGCGCTACGACCGGAGTCGGATCAATCTGATTGAGTTGATGCCGCGACTCACAGAGCTTCGGGTCTTCGACAACAGTGTTGACGCCGACCCGCATGCCGGACGGGCTCCCCAGCTAACGCTCATTCTTCACCTTACGAAGGGGAAGATCCTGGAGATGGTCGAGTTGTCCAAAACGCCTCAGTGGGCCAAGGCCTTGGTGGCCGCAGCGGTCAGGATCTCAAAATGATCACGTTGCCTTGAGCGACGTTTAGGCCATTGAT